>CAZLTN010000040.1:0-43580 GCA_964562455.1 uncultured Cytophagales bacterium | reverse complement strand
CGGGAGGGAGGTGCTTAGCTGCTTTTTCCTTACCGACTCTGAAGTAGATCCAGCTTTCGTCGGCATCAAGCGCCATATCGCCATGAGCGTCGTAGTCGGCCGGTATGGTGCCGCAGATTTTCTGGTAGTGACTTTCAGGCTTCAGCTTTCCGCTCCTGCTGTCTTCAAAAAGCCTGCCGAGATCTACCTTTACGAGGTTCATATCCTTGCCTTCTGCTGCCTGTCTCATGACATAAAGCGTCATCGTTTTCCTGGAAACAATCAGGTACCCTCCGGCATACCCCCCTTCCGTCGCCTGGACCATGTCCCCGGTCTCTTCGTTAACTGCTATTGCCTCCTTTCCCAACCGGTCGGAACGGAAAAGCAGCCATTTCCCGTCGGCGGTCCACTGGTTGTGCGTCTGGTAGATTTTGCTGTCTTTTACTCCGGGTTTACTGGTGAGAAAAGTGAGTTCGGCTCCTGTGACGGGGTCGCGGACTACTCTTTTTTCTGATGGGAGGCGCCTTCCGATTTGTGAATAACAACGGAATAATTGACCGGAAAAAAAGATAAAAAAAACGCAGGTCAGGGAAACGGGATTCAGGAGTTGTCTGACGGTCATAGGGAAGGTTTTTTTAAGAGAGAAAACCTGAGACAGCCTCATTTATGAGACCGCCTCAGGTTCGGGGATAGAGGTTTGTGTCTTGTCAATACGGAAATCCTGTTCCCTCGATCAGCCATGTTTTTGACCATGCGCTGTTGTTGGTGGGGTCGCTTCCCGCGTGTGACGTGCGCACCAGGTTCTCTATGGCTGCATTGGCATTATCGGTGTTGGTGTTCAGGTCATCGTTAAGGCTATAGTAAAAACGGAGCGGCAAAGCGGGCCTTGAGGCCGAAGGGCCGGCCTTCAATGCGGGCAAGCCTGTTCTGCGCCAGTCGAACCATGCTTCGGATGCTGCGCTCCAACTGGCTATCCATTTTTGCTGGATGATGCTTTTCAGGCCATCGTAAGGCGCACCGGTAATGTACTTGTCATAGCCTGCACCCACGCCCCATGCCTTCAACGATTCGCGAATGCCGTTTTTATAATACGTTTCTGCTCCGGTAATCCATGAGTAGGATGCCGCTTCGGCCAAAATGAAATTTACCTCCGCTGCCGATATCAGGCGCATCTTCAACAAATCGCCTGTGGCATTTTTGTACATGCTGTTTAATTGCGATATGTGCGGGTTGTAGCGGCCTTGTCCTGCTGGTGCACCTTCCATTTGAAGATTATAGAACATGGCTCCTCCTATTGCCGGAGGAAGGCCAATGTAATCGGTGCTGTAATTGACGGGCGTGGCATAGGTTGTTTCATAATCCTGGGCTATATCAGCCGAAATCTCCCATGTTTTGCCATCGGCACTGGCTCTGCTGACCTTTGTGCCCGCTACAAGCACGAGCGGCTGCGGTACTTTATCGAACCAGACGGCGATGCGCGGGTCATCCAGACTTTTAAGTACCTCTACTAATGTGGAGCACGGTTTTCTGCGCATATATTCGCCGTCAGGGGCAGTATTGAACACCATGTTGGTTGGCCATGCCGCAGAGGCTATTCCCGGGTAGCCGACATTGGCATCGTCTTCGGCTGAGGTAATCAACGGATACTTCGCCGGGTCGGAAGCAATTTTAGCAACACCCGCTTTGGCATAATCGGGTTCTTTGGCCTGCAAGCGCATATAATAGCGCAGCGCCAGGGAGTTGGCAAACTTTCTCCATTTGGTCGCATTGCCCGCATAAAGTACGTCCTGAGTTGCGTTAATGGGTTGGTTGGCTTCCTGCGCCAAAAGTGTGTTGGCAGTTTCAAGGTCGGCCAGGATACCGTGGTAAATATCCTGCTGCTTATCAAATACGGGTTTAAAATACGCTGAACCTTCTTCTGCACGTAGCGCCTCTGTGTAAGGAGCATCACCCCAAAGGTCGGCAATCAGGCCAAAGGTATAGGCTTTGATAATCAGCCCTACGCCTTCGTGGTGTTTATATCCGTCTTTCACGGCTTTTTTATAAAACTCGTCGGCATTCCGCAAAACGGCATAATAGCTTGTCCACTCCTGGCCGGGTGAACTCCAATCGTAAGCGTTGAAACCTCCTTGCCAACCTGTTTTCTGCATATGCTGCACTACTCCGGCAAGGTCTCCAAAACCAAGGTCAACTACCCGGTTGCCCAGCATGGTAATAGCGGTAGGCAACAACAAATTGAGGTCGGTTGTTTCCGGAGCGGGTGAATTGGGGTTAACGTTCAATTCGTCCAGATCCTTACATGAGCCCAGCGCCAATAGCAAGCTCAGAGACATGGTTATGAACTTATGATTAAATTTTCTCATTTCTCTTTTTGATTTTTAGAATGTAAAACCAACTTTGAAACCAACGGGCACAATCCACGGCGTAACGTTATAGCGTTCAACACCCTGCCACAATAGACCTCCGTTCGTTGGTTGATAGGCACGTTCGGGGTCGACACCAAATCCTTTCTTTGTCCACAGCATAATGTTGCGGCTGTAAACTGAAATGTAAGCATTGTCCAGCCTCGCTTTTTTCGCCCATGCCCTGGGGAGGTTGTAGCTCAACGAAATTTCGCGAAGTTTGAGGTAGTCGGCATCGAACACCGCGTAGGAACCGACCGACCAAAGGTTGCTTGCGCCCCACGGTTCAAATATGGTTCCGGGGTTTCCAAGATTTTCCTGATACAGTGTAAAACGCCCGTCTGCCGACATTTCGCCAAACACGCCAGGATAGAAAACGCCATCCATATTACCGGGGAAAGGCATACTGGAACTTTCCGGGAAACCGCCTGTCTCGGGCGTAGGGCCGCCGATCGGATAAACAAGATCGGCTGTAACCAGCTTGTCGGCATTTTTAACTACCCAGTTGCGGAGTTCTTCGCTGGGGCCGCCTTTTACACCCGGAGTAACGGTTTTGCCTGCCCAGTATTCGGTAAGCATATCATCGTTCATGTACCGGAAAGTTTGCGATACAAACTGCCCGCCATGGCGCCAATCGAAGGTCATGGCAAGTGTAAAGTTTTTCCAGGTCAGGGAGCTCTGCAAACCCATGATAAATTTAGGGTTGTAATTTCCGGTTTTGGAATAAATGTTGGAGTTGGTCAATTCGGGGTCATCATTAACGCTTCCGGTTGTCGGGTTTCCGGGAATAATCGGATACATATAGTAAGGTGACGACTTATCGGTTACGCGCAATGTTTTGCGTGTATATAAATTACCTAATAACCCATCGGCTTTAGAGCCATCGGGCAAGGTGGCACCTTTTACATAGCCCCTGTTCGCCACACCGGCCTGACTCCACGGTTCAACATAGCTGACACCATCGGCAAGCTCCAACACCCTGGTCTGGTTTTGGGTAAAGTTCAGGTTCAGATCCCAGGTCCAGTCATTGGTTTTCAACGGCGTGCCTCCCAGCACAAGTTCAAAACCTTTGCTTTGCAGCAGGCCTGCATTGATGTTAATGCTCGTAAAGCCGGACGATGGTGCAATCGGAACGGGGAAAATCTGATTCCGGTCGTCCATAATGTAATAGGTTCCGTCAAAGCGGACACGGCCGCCATACAACTTGGCTTCGACACCGTATTCCTGCGAAGTAATTTGCTCAGGCTTCAAATTAGGGTTAAGCAAGTTCGTTTGCTTGTTCAACATAAGTGCCTCGCCCCAGTTGCCCCCGTTGGCATAAACCTGCAATAATCTGTACGGGTCGGTGTCATAACCTGTACGCGCCAGGCTTCCCCTTACTTTCAGCAGGTCGACGTTGTTCATCGGTACAAATTCATTAATCAGTACGCTTAGTGAAGCAGACGGATAGAAGAACGAGCGGTTGGCCGCAGGCAATGTACTGCTCCAGTCGTTACGGGCAGTCAAATCGATGAAAACCGCTTCTTTCCATCCCAGGTTGGCTGTGCCGTAAACGCTGTTCACCTGTTTTTCATAGCGGGCCGAACTGTAATTCAATGCTATGTTTGAAATGTTGCTTAATGTGAACAAATTGGGCAAGGTCAGGCCCGCGCCTGGTTTTGATGAGTTGCTGACGTTGAACGATTTGCTGTAACGCACATTACCGCCCGCCGAAACATTCACCGAGAAATCGCCAAAATTGTCTTTGTACGAAAGCAAGACGTCATTGTTGCGTTCAAAATGGGTGCTGTTGCTGATACCGTAAGCTCCGTTTTTCAACTCTTGTGAAAAGCCCTGACCGATTTTTGATTCACGCACTTCGTCCATTTTATCTATGGTCATACGGGCCATAAGCGAAAGCTTCGGGGTAAAGTTATACGTGGCCATGATGTTGCCGAAAACCTGATTGCGGTTAAAACTGTTGTTGACATCGTTAGCCAGCATCCAGGGGTTGTTGCTTTCGCGCGGCAACACATTTTTAATGGTATTTCCCTGGCCGATGTTGTAGTCTTTCAAATCCATGATATTGACATAGGCGGGAGTAAAGTAAGCCCATTGCAAAGGGTTTGTGCCGCGGTCGCCGGCAGCCCTGTTTTTAGCGAAGCTGTTTACATAGTTGATGTCGGTGCTGACGGTAAGCTTTTCGGTAAGCTTCGACGAAAGCGACAATGACAAATTGTTTCGGTTAAGATCCGTGTTGGGGATCAACCCTTTGTTTTTCATACTGGTCAAACCTATACGGGTGTTCACCATCTTTCCACCGTTGGTTACCTGTACCGAGTTGGTAGTGGTGAAGCCGTAATCGTTAAGAAAGTTTTTTACATTGTCGGGATACGACTTCAATTCAATTGGAATGGGGTTTCCGTTGGCATCCAGAGGCGAGTTCCATTGCACGGCATAATAACCTCTGTTCAATTCGGCGCCCACACCGTATGGCGATATCAATGCAGGCATGATGTGACTGCCCCCGTTTTGCTCAGGTGTGGTGACAACATAACCCCCGTATTGCTTTTGCACTCCCAAAAAGCGTTGCGGCAAGTCAAAACTGTTATTGGTAGTCAGGCTCACCTTCATTCCCGAGCCTTCTTTTGCTTTCTTGGTGGTGATGAGGATCACGCCATTGGAGGCACGCGAACCGTAAAGCGCCGTGGCGCTTGCACCTTTCAACACCGATACATTTTCAATACTTTCAGGGTCGATATCCGAAATGGCATTTCCATAATCCACCGTGCTGTTGCCGGCGCCGAAACCGCCCACGTTGCTCGCACTGTTGAACATGGGTACGCCGTCGACCACATATAAGGGTTGGTTATCGTTGCTCAATGATTTTGCGCCACGGATAATAACACTAACGGTAGAGCCTGCACCACCGGTTTCGTTGATGGTTACGCCGGCCACTTTACCTTGCATGGAAGTTAAAAAGTTTTCGCGTGCCACTTTGGTAAATTCAGCGCCTTGCACCCTGCCAATGGCATAACCAAGCGATTTTTCCTCGCGTTGAATACCCAGGGCTGTTACTACCACCTCGTTTAGTTCACTTATATCTGTTTCCAAAACTACATCGAGGGTAGTTCGTGTGCCTACGGTTATCTCTTGCGATTTATAACCAATGAATGAAAAGGTAAGCACATCGTTGGCGCCAACGGAAATTGTATATCTTCCATCGGCATCGGTACTTGTCCCGATGGTGGTTCCTTTTTTAAGAACGCTTGTGCCGGGAATAACCGCATTGTTCTCATCGGTCACTCTTCCTGACACGGTGCGCACCTGTGCTTGTGCGCTCACGAACAACGTCAGGAAAAGGATAACCAAAACCGGCTTCATCATGTTTTGACAATATTGTTTCATAATAAAAATTTATTTGGCTTGGGTTATTCTGTTACGGCTTCGAAAGTCAGGATAAGCGCATGGGTGTTTACACCAATAGCTTGCGCAGGACTTGTGGCTGCCGCCATGAACATGACGACCTGCATGCGCGTGTTATTGATGGATCTCACAATTACCTTGCGTTGAAAATCGCGGAAGCCGATAAACTCAGTACCTGTGAAATCAAGCGTCATGGTATTTTTGAAAGAAACACCGCCATAAACGGAAGGCACGGTAATATCCACACCTTCGGCAAGGGTAAATTTGGCTCCGCTTTCGGGGGTGTACCTGGCTATGCAAAGCCCGTAAATATCTTCGATAAGTTTGCCGAGCGTACCTCCCTTTCCTAAATAGGTTTGAATCTCGGTAGCGCTTGGTTTTACCAGGTTGCCTAACAACGTTTTGTCATTACCGCCGGCAATGCCCACATATTGATAAACAAAGCCTCCAAATGCACCGCCATCTTCTTTCACATCATGCGCATAGCTACCGTCATAGAAAAAGGTATAGGTGTCGTCATAAACAGGTCCCATACCAAATGTGCTGCTGGCAAAAATTCCATCCGGAATAGGCTTGTAGGGAGTAGCACTTGTTAAAGCTGCATCTGCATTGGCAAGGTAGTCGCCTGCACCGGAATGGGCTTTTGTCAGTTTCCATGTTTTACCTTTATAACCTTCTGCAGTGTGGTCTCCGACAAGGAAATCGTAAGGTCTTAAATTCACGGCAAGGTCAACGGTTTTGGTAATGGTTGCTCCTTTGCTGTCCTTGGCCGTGAGCGTGGCCACGTAGTAACCTCCTTGCTCATACACATGGACAGGGTTTTGTTCGGTACTGGTTTTGCCATCGCCAAAATCCCACGACCAACCTACGGCACTGTGGGTAAGTCCCTGAAAAGCCACCTGGCTTCCGGAAATGGTGCTGTAAATCTCCGCATGGAACGGAAACGTCGGGCTGTCATTATTATCATCGCAAGATGACACCAAAGTGTACATCGCTGCCATGAAAATGACCGACAGTAAGTTAAATACAAGTTTGTGCATTAGATTAACAGAATTTAAGTTTAATTGATCACAAAGCAAAGCGAAATCCTCTTTTAAAAGTAAATTGCCTGTTATTTTTACAATATTTTGTTTAACAATTTGACAACAGACCTCTTAGAGGTATTTTTTTATAATCCCGTCAAGTTTGACCGCCAGGGGGAGCGGGGCATTCTATACGGGTGGTACGGCTAATACTCCAATTGTTCCAAAAGAGACTATGCAGGTCGATAACCCTCGTTCAGGTGATAGGGCAAAAATGGATCGCCGGCCTGGAACAGAGCCGTAATTGAGAAGATTGAGAGAGTCGATTTGGCCTACATTGGATATTATAGTAAGATATGCCTTAAGGGACACCCGGTCTCTTACCGGAGCTCGAAGATCGCGTCGGAGACCACGCATTCACTCTTTCACCGTTAGTAGGGCTAACAGGAGGAGAACGGGTATCTGCCGCGTAGCTTATTTTCGGGTCATGGTTGCCAGGTTCCACGCTTTTTCGTCAAATTTCTGCCGGGTAGGGACAACGTCGGGGTAGCCGCCGACATCATTTTCCGAATCAATGATTTTCCCGGAGCCGTTCCTCACCGACTCTATAATCCTGTTATCGTGAAAATCCCTGTCCCAGGGCCTGGCGCCGGCATTGGCCAGTACCGCGTCCTTTACATCGCTTGCCGGGATAATCTCAAGTCCTTCTATCCAGATAGGGCGATAGTCGACCAGTTTGGTTTTATCTCCCTTAATGAGTTTTGCGGGACCTCCCTCCCGGTTTCTGGCAATGTTGTCGTGCATGTATATCTCGCTGGGGCCGTTGCCTATATTTAACAAAGCGAGATCGGCTGAGTTGGGGCCCATCTGGAGTACGTTGCCTATTACCGTCAGGTGTCCGGTCTGGTAGGCCCGCCCTTCCCATTCATTGGCGTTGAGCCCGTAAACACTTGCCGCTTTTGACGGGTTGTAGATGTAATTATTGGCTTTTATACTGCGGGTTCCGCCTTTAAAACGAACATTCCTTTCCACGTTACTGGCATACAGGTTACCTGTGATCAGGATATTGGTCGCGTTGTCATGGATCAGCGTCCCTTTGGAATGCTCTCCTTTGGAATGGGTAGCGTGACTAAGTCCTTCGGCGATAATATTGTGGCTGATGGTGATATTGCGGGAGGTGTTTTGTCGCCATTCGTCCGGCGTATTTCCCTCGAATCTTGGCCCCGATGCGGAGCAGTTTTCGTCGACTGCCCAGGTAAAAGTACAATGATCGATGATCACGTTGACGGCGCTTGAAGTCGTCAGGCCGTCGGGCTCCCAGTCTTTATCGTGCCGCGAAGCTCCCGTTCTTATCCGGATATGCCGAAGGACGACGTCATGGGTTTTGATCACCATGCCGCCGTCTATAAAAGTAATGCCGGGTGAAGGCGCGGTTTGGCCGGCTATCGTGACAAAAGGCTCATTGATCGCGATAATCCGGCCTTTCAGGTCTATGACTCCGCCTACCTCGAATACAATGATTCTCTTTCCTTTCGTTTTGACTGCTTCAAGAAAGGAGCCCTTTCCTTCCGCTTCCAGCGTGGTTACCCTGATAATTTTCCCACCTCGTCCTCCCGGAGTGGTAGCTGCCCAGCCTTTTGCTTCAGGAAAAGCCAACTCCTGGGCGGATACCTCAAATAAGGAAAGGGAGAGAAAGGCCAGAATAAGAATTTGTTTCATCACGGTAAAAATTTTGGTTAATTGCGGTAGGGGGTATCGTAAATCGACTTGTATCCGCCGCCCATATTGCGAGCGAGCCAAAGCCTGTAATACAGGTCTTCGGACGGAGCGATAAAGCTTTTGCCGATAGCGGTCGGCGCAGTTACTACCGTTATACGACTGCCGCCGTCGGCTGTTTTGGTCAGCAGCACCAGTTCATCCCGGAAGTCGCCATAAAGATCTGCCGTATAGATTAACGTACTATTGGCGATCGGGTTGGGACTGGTGTTTTTATCCTCGATGATTTCTTTGCCGTTCCAGTTGCCGATAGCAGCTCCGTTCTTCCAGATGAGCTCTCTCGTGTCATCGCCGTCCCATTCTATAGGGAAGCAGCCGGGCGGGAAGGGTTCCTGCAGAATTTTACCTTTGGCAGAAAAGACCACGAAGTTTCGATCGTTGTGTCCTTGCCGGTTTACCACACATTCCATCCCGGGAGAGCCGTCCCAGATATCGGCTGTCCAGCCGGCATGTCCGTGCGACCACCTGGCGTCGTCTTCACGGTTATTTTTCCAGATAATTTTCCCCGAATCAGCATCTACCAGGTAAGCTCCGGCATGAATAGATGACTCTACGAGGTAGAATACTTCCAGCCCGGGATTGTCCGGGAGGTAGTCCTGTACCGAAATGATATCGGGGTGCTGCCGGTAGATCGACCAGCGCATGATGCCGTCCCAGTTGAGGCAGGTCGTGCCGTACACTACTTCGTGCCTGCCGTCCCCGTCGACATCTGCTATTTCCACTTTGTGGCCGCCGCTGCCGTTGGTAGGCCCGAAGCTGTTGAAGGTCCAGAGGTGATTGAGCCTGGCGTCGAAGGCTGTGATGACCTCGTTCTCGTAGATCCCGGTCTGGGTGATAACTGCGGGATTTTTACCGTCAAGGTAGCCAATCGACATCTGTATCCTGGTGGAAGATTTTGAAAAATCCGATACCATTTCGGGCCAGGGATGCCTGTATTTTACTTTCCCCGACATCCCGTCGAGGATAGCGACATAGTTTCGGTCTTCTACCTGTAAAAGTGTGATCACTTCTGCTTTGCCGTCTCCATCCATGTCCCAGACGTTGAACGGGCAATTGCTGGCGCTTCCGAAGATATTCCCGTGCCAGGCAATGTCTTTACGCCACAAGGATCTCCCATAGGAGGTGAATGCTTCGACCTGGACCGGCTTGCCCGGATCCTGGGACGTTTCGGTGTTCCCGTTATTGAGCCTGATCACGCAGTCGGGGGAGCCGTCTCCATCCAGGTCGCCGAATACCGGCACGAAGCCCGGAGCATGATAAATGGGGGCAAAAGTGACTACTTCCGCATGTTTTTCCGGGTCGAAGGTTACCCCGGCCCATTCGGAGCGGTTAATTTCCCTACCGTTGTTGTCTACGCGGACGATCCGGTACTGGTACCGCTTCCCAGGGGAAAATCTTCCCTTATCGACAAACGAGGAACCTGCTTTCAACGGCGTCGGGTTGATCCTGAGACCATCCGAAGCCCTGTAGTTGGATTCAATCCGGTAGATATCAAACCCTCCGCCGGTTTTATCTGATGCAAGCACCGCCCAACTGAGCGCGATGTGGCCGTCTCTGGTCGGAACTCCGACCAGTTTACGGTGGACTGGTGTCCAATCGACACCGGCCGGTGCCCTGACAAGCCTGATGCCGACGTCGGGAGCACGCAGGGCAGGCGATTGGGAAACGGTCATCCCGCAGGCAAGATATTCTTTGCCCCGCGCCCAGGAACCGCCCGTCAGTGTGCGTTCGAGATCATAGCTTGTTTCAATGCGATACTTGAAGGTGCTGGTCTGCGGATCCTGGGCCTGCTGCGCCAGCTGCCAGATATTACCCGCCATGCCATACAGCCCCCGGTCGTTTTTCAGCCCCCATTTCGAAGGTTTCAGAAATTCTTTCCACCGGTCGTAGGGCCTGCTGCCTGTAGCATCGAAGTTCACCAGGCCGTCCTGTAGTGGAGTTTCGGCATCGCCCCAGTAGTATTTTCCCGTCCTTTTGCCTGCGCGGGCCGCAACTTCAAACTGATGAGGCGTCGGCAGGGTATATACCCGGTTATCCTGTGCGGACAGCCATTTGGTATACCGGTCGGCGTCTTCCCTGGTAATATAGATCACCGGATGCTCTCCGAAACCTTCGGGAATTTTCCCTCCTTCCCAGTGATAGGGAGCAGCATGACCGGTCGCTTTGATAAACAGGGCATATTCGTTGTTGGTAACGGCATGATCGAGGATTTCGAACGCAGCTATCCGGATAGTATCTTTTTTCTCTCTTATAACGGTTTCGGGAACGGGCACGAAGCCTTCAGGAACCCGTTTGTCCGGACTCTGAGTGAATGGCCCGCCCGAAGAGAGGGCTGCCAGGAGGAGTATTTGCCACATACTTATTTCCGGGTCATGGTGGCCAGGTTCCACGCCTTTTTGTCGAATTTCTGCCTGGTAGGCGATACCTCAGGGTAGCCCCCTACTTCCTTTTCGGAATGAATGATCTTCGACGAACCGTCTTTGACCGACCGGATGATACGGTCGTCGTGGAAATCCCTGTCCCAGGGCCTGGCGCCCGCATTTTTGAGAACAGCATCTTTTACTTCATTGGCAGGAAGAAGCCTGAGCCCTTCGAACCAGACGGGTTTGGAAGATACGAGCTTTTCAGGTTCACCGACATAGAGCTTAGCCTGGTTACCCTGTTTGTCAAGTGCAATATTGTCCTCCATATATACCTCGCAGGGACCGTTGCCGATATAAACCAGCGGGATATCGCCGGAATCAGAACCATGCTGAAGGAAATTGCCGACAATCGACAGCCGGCCGGTTTCATGAGGATGCCCTTCCCATTCGCTGGGCACCAGGCCGTAATGTATGGCGCGTTTCGCCGGGTTATAGATGTAGTTGTTGGCCTGGATACCGTGCGCTCCGCCTTTGAAAAGCGCATTTCTTTCGACATTGCTGGCATAGAGATTCCCGATAATGAGAATATTCGTGGCATTGTCGTGAATGAGCGTTCCCTTGGAGTGCTCACCCTTCGCATGTGTCGACTTACTGAGGCATTCGGCGATGATGTTGTTGCTGATCGTGATGTTGTTCGACGTGTTTTTCCGCCATTCTTCCACGTTTTTTCCGTCAAATCTCGGACCCGACGCCGAACAATTTTCATCCACAGACCATGTAAAGGTACAGTGATCGATGAGCACGTTGCTTGCTCCTGCCGTGGTGAGTCCGTCGGGCTCCCAGCCTTTTTCGTGACGTGAAGCGCCTGGGCGTATACGTATGTGCTGCAGGATCACATCGTGGGTTTTGATCACCATGCCACCATCGATAAAAGTGATCCCGGGGGAAGGCGCTGTCTGTCCCGCTAGCGTAACAAACGGCTCGGCGACCACTGCCGATTTTCCTTTCAAATCGATGAGCCCGCCTACTTCAAATACGATAATCCTTTTTCCTTTAGTTCTGATCGCCTCAAGAAACGAGCCTTTCCCCTCAGCTTCAAGTGTAGTAACGCGGATGACCTTACCCCCGCGGCCTCCGGGTGTTGACGCAGCCCAGCCTGCTGCTTCGGGGAATGCGGTTTCCTGCGCATTGGATGGTAAAGTGAAGAAAAAAAGCAGCAAGCCGGTAAAAACGGCGAGTGCCGCCGGCATTCTTTTTGGATGCCGGCGGCTTGTAGTCTGGATTGATTGTCTGGAATTCATAAGATATCGGGTGTTGGTCAGGGTTTGGGTTGCAGGCCCAGTTGGGCAGGATAGTAGTAGCCTGAGGTACCGTCGGCCACACTCATGCGGTACTGGCGATCCTGCATGAGACAGACCTTCCGGCTGGAAGCCGGGATGTTGGTACTGTATATCCTGAGTTCGCCGGGCAGGCTTACGATAATTTCCTCGCGCCAGTCGCCGATGATATCGGCCACCAGGATAATCCTTCCTTCCACTTTCTGGAGCGTGTCGCCTTTAAACTTGAATATTTTCTGCTGACTGCAGATTTCTTTCAGGTCGTCGGCATCCCACCAGAGCGCCCGGGGACTCAGGTTGCCGCCCATGATGTCTTTGCTGTCGGAAAGCCGTTCACCCGCCGCGCTGTACAGGAAGAACTCGGTTCCGCCTTTTGCCTCTCCCGCGTAGCACTCAATTCCGGGATGGTCGGGGTCTATATCGCCGATCATTCCCTGGCCATGAACATGGAAGGTCTTTTCGGGGTATCCCCAGATGATTTCACCGGTTCTGGCGTCTACCAGGCAGACCCCGTTTTTGGGTGAACGCGATTCTATCCCGTAAAATATCTCCAATCCGGGACGGGAGGGGTCGATATCGGCGATATAGCCGACGTCGTTGTGCTTCAGGCCGGTATACCAGAGAGGCTTTCCGTTGTCGTCGAGGGCAAAGGTGCCGGGAATGACCTCATCTTTCCCGTCGCCGTCAATATCGGCCGTCAGGATACTGTGCTGGCCCTGTCCTTTGTACTTTTCGTATTCCCCGGTGCTTTCCCAATACCATATCCTCTTCAGGTCCTTATCGAGCGCCTCGGTTTTGATGGTCGTATAAGTACCCCTCTGCATGATCAGGGAGGGTGACTTCCCGTCGAGGTAGGCAAGATCCAGGAAGTTTCGGCTCCAGTAATTGTAAGAACCGTGCTTGTCCCTGGAAAGCCAGTTGATTTTCTTCACAATTTTTCCTGAAGCGGGGTCAATCTTAACCAGGTACTCGGGCCCTTCCATGACGCGGCCATCGATCTCCCGGGGATCTCCTTCTCCGGCTTTTGTATAAACCTCGGCCTTCCCGTCCCCGTCGACGTCGTATACAAGGAAGGGCGCATACCAGGTGCCGGCTTCGATAGCCCACCCCATATCGTATCGCCAGAGCTGCTTCCCTTTGCTGGTGTAGGCATCGAGCTTGTAGGTATCCAGGCTGCGCTTCCAATACCCCGGCTCATGGTACGGGTCGGTGTTGAAGGCGGGATGCTGGACTACAAAATCGTAGGCGCCGTCGCCGTCGAGATCCGCAATGCCTACCGCTTTAAGGGTTACCTCGTCGTTTAGCTTGATACTGTAATACGGACGGTTATCGCTGATCACATACAGGTAGGCTTCCCCGGGACTTTCCGTCTCCCGGTTCCCGCTTACCGACCGGATCCGGTAACGATAGGCAAGGCCGGGCTTCACAGTCTTATCTACGTAATTGGTCGATTCGCTGATCGGGGCGGCGTTGATTTTAACAAAATCAGAAACGCCTATCTCTTTCCGGTATACATTGAAGGTCACGCCGGCAGGGTCTTCTTTAAGAAGGCGCCACCCGATATAGGCTTCTCTACCGCTGATAGTCGTTGCCACGATCCCCCTGTCAATATTTTCGAGGCGTTGGGAAAAGGAAGGCGGTGTTGTGAAGATCAGCGCCCATCCGAAAAGCAAAGATATAAATAGTCTAAAAGTTTTCACAGGTGCAGGAATGTTGGTTCATGAAATCCGACGGAGCTTATTTAGCGAGCGTCTGTGCGTTGATAGTACCACGCAAGATATCTCCGTTGTAGATCCGGAAGGTATACTGTTTCTCCGGGTCGAGTTCTTTTGCAAGGGCTCGGCCTTCGGCGATTTGCTCTACCGTCAGCATTATGCTGCCGACAACCACCCCTTCCGACAGGATTTCGATACGCGAGACTGTCTTGCCCGGCTCCCATGAGAGTTCGACGCTATTAGCGGTGATATCTGCGGCAGCCGGCTGGTAAAAAAGGTTTTCCACGCCGGTTGTAAAAGTGATCGCCTGGTATTCCGAATCCCTGACTCCGGGATCTTTGCTGACCGCCTTTATCCTGGCGGAGTAGCGTGACTGGCTGCGGAGCTCTTCCAGCTCATATTCGCGGCGCCCGTCGATAGGAATCGATACGAGTTCGCGTTGAAATTGAAAACTGTCACGGCTGACCTCGAGGAGGTAGCTCGCATCTTTGATGGGAGCCCAACTGAAGGAGATGTTCACTACATTGACATTCCCGGCGAACTGGATCGGGCGGAATAACTGGGAGGGCCTTGCCACTTCGGCGCCGGGTTCTTTCAGGCAGGAAACAAGCGCGATCCCCAGAAGTCCGGTTAAAACAACCGTGTTTTTTATCGGTATTATTGTCTTTTTCATTTCTATTTCATGTTAATCCAATTGGAAACTACCTGTTTAGGGGATCTGATCGTTCGTCAGTGTTCCATTGCTTGCAGTGATAATAGTGGCCGCAATGGGCAGCAGGTGGTTGTTTTTGACGGGATCCAGTCCGTTGGCTACAGCATCGAGCTGAGTCCTGAACGAAGCAACATTACTTTCTGAGGTTCTTGGCAGCCAGGTTTGGCGCGTATAGCCGGGTATGGCTGTTGAGGGCAGCCTGTAGTCGGAATTAAGGATTTCGATCGTTTCGTTATCGTCTTTGTACTTCCAGAAAAGGTAGTCGGGTATCCAATGATAGTCCTGGTGATTGGTCACGATTTTGATACACTCCTCTTTCATCTTCTGGATTTTAGTATACAAAAGGTTCCATCTGACCAGATCGTACTTCCGGATCATTTCGCCGCCGAACTCCCAGCCCCTTTCATCTACAATAGCGTTGAAGAAACTTTCCTTACCGGCGGCAGCCGAATTGACGTAAGCGGTTACCTTTTCAGTCCAAAGTTCTGTAGGGAAAGCCCGCCTGCGAACGCTTGCCAGCGCTTCCTTTGCCGCATCGTTAGGACCATTGAGCTCGTTTTCCGATTCGGCAAACATCAGGACCACATCGGAATATCGCATGATAGGCCAGTTTACACCGGTAGCCTGTACGGCCTTCAGATCGCCGCCCATAGAGGGTGTAATCCACGATCTTCTCCACTTGCAGGGGCGGAAACCGGTATGGCCGATCAGCCGCTGCTGGCCGAGATAGGTGGCATTTCCGTAGTTGAAGAGTTCGGAGTTGACGTTCCTTCTGAGATCTTTTGTATCAAAAGAGTAAAAGTAATAAGGAGTGCTCTGTATTTCGGAGGCGGCGCGCCCGTACTTGGGGTCCTCCGGATTTGTGACGAATGCCATCCCGATGCTTTGCGCGACCCTGCCGCTGATCAGCCTTCCGAAGGCGATTTCAAAGAGAACTTCCCCGTAGGCCAGATCCTGGGTGTAGGCATGAATACCCCTGAAAATATTCTCGTAATTCGGGTTCAGCTGGTGCTGCCCGCTTTCCATAATCTCCCTGCACTCCTGGTTGGCAATCCGGTAATACTCTTGCCAGTTACGGCCCCTGCGGGTTTCAAGAGTCTTGTTCCGGAGCGAATATCCTGCATAGGTTATCGCGATCCTGGCGCGGAGTCCCTTCGAAAAACTCCGGGTCACTCTTTCGGCGGTTCCGACCCCACGTAGCCAGGGCAGGTATTCTTCCACGTCCTTAAGATCCTTCACCAGGTATTCGTATATCTCGTCACGATCGGTTTTAGGGAGATAGAAATTGTCTCCCGACCTGACAGGGCTGGTGACAAACGGAACATCTCCCCACAACTGCACCAGTTCGTAGTAACATTGCGCCCGCAGCGTGATCGCTTCAGCGTAGAGTTGGCGGGCCTGAGCGGCGTATTCCCCCTCCCAGATGGGGCTGCGGGGCAGGTTGTCGATACAGATATTGGCCCTCTCGATAGTCTGGTAAAGGAGGTTCCAGGGAGTAATCAGCGCAGAATTCCCCTCATTGGCGGCATAGTGCGTAATGGATCTTCTGGCGCCGTCGTTTGCGCTGAACTGCAATTCGATGTCGGTATCGCATTTGAAAAACAGCCCCATAACGTATTCGTAGAGGTTATTTTCAGTAAGATTGGCGTAAATACCGTAAACTGCTTTTTGCGCAAAATCGAGGTTGGCGAACGACATTTCCTCGGTAAAGATGGAGTTGGATTCGGACTTCAGGTAGTCGTTGCAGGAGGTTGCCGGACCGAGTATCAGTACCAGTAAAACGAATAGTCTGCTATATCTTTTCATGATGAGAATTTTAGAAAGTTAGGTTGAGACCGACGTTGTAGGAGCGGCTTCTGGGGTAGGCGTTATAGTCCACACCCGGTGTGAGGGCGGTAGAACGAATGGAATCGACTTCCGGATCATAACCCGTGTATTTGGTCCAGGTCCATAGGTTGAACCCGCTGGCATAAACACGCAGCTGGCTTATTTTGAACCTGGTAAACAGCTTTTGCGGCAGTGAGTAGCCCAGCGTGAGGTTATTGAGCCTCAGGAACGAGCCGTCTTCTATTACCCAGGAATGCAGCGGAGCCCGCGACATGGATGCCGACCAGTATTTAGCATCCTTGTTCATCTCGGCCAGCTCCGCCGGGTCATTGACAACCAGCCCGGTTTCCTTGCTGATGTAGGTGAAGCGGTTGGTGGAATTCATTTCGGCGAGGATGTTCTTATACAACCGGCCGCCCCAGTAATTCGTAAAATTCAGCTTATTGGCATTGTAAATATTGTTTCCGTATACCCAGTTGAAGAATATGGAAAGATCCAGGTTTTTGTATTGGGTCGCGAAATTGATCCCGCCTGTATGCTTCGGGTTAGCGTCGCCAATGATTACTTTGTCGTCGCTGGCATCTACTAAGTTGTCGCCGTTCTGATCCACAAATTTAAGCGCGCCGGGGCGGAACCATTTTGTAAGGATCAGCTGGGAATTGTTGGGGACACCATCTTTTAGAGTATAGGCGCCGTTTGAATAGTTAAAATCGTCGAAAGTGTACATCCTGTCGGGGTGGGTCTCGTAGCCATACATCAGGCCTACTCTTCCCCCCTCTTCGATCAGGTAGTCACCGGTAGGACCGTCGGCGCCGGCCCAGCCTGTCGACTGCTCCCAGCTTTTGGCCTCTCCGAGCTTGTCTATCCGGTTGCGGTTAAAGCCGATATTGAAAGTGGTCGAAAAATTAAAATCCCTGGTCTCGACCAGTACGGCGCTGAGTGAAATTTCAAGCCCGCGGTTCGATGTCTGCCCGATGTTCTGGAATTGGTTGGTATACCCCGTGCTCGAAGGAACAGTAGCCGAGATCAGCAGGTCTTTGGTAGTGTTTTTATACAATTCCAGCGTACCGGTAACCCGTCGTTTGAAAGCGGCGAAATCAAGCCCGATATTCCGGGTAATAGTGGTTTCCCACCTGAGCAGCGGGTTGGCCAGGATGCTGTTCGGCCTTAAAAAAGGTGTGGGCGATGCTTCAGAGCCTTCGATAAACAATCGCCCTGTCTGTACCGAAAGTGTTTTACGCCAGGCGTTGTCGGCGATACGGTTATTCCCCGCCGCTCCGAGGCTTAATCTCAGCTTCAGGTCGTCCAGGAAAGATTTTGCGCCCGACATAAAACCCTCGTCAGAAATCCTCCACGCCACAGCCGCCGAAGGGAAATAGCCCCACTGGTTCCCGGGAGCAAATTTGCTCGATCCGTCCGCCCGGAAGGTGGTAGAAAACAGGTAGCGTCCTTTAAAGTCGTAGTTGATGCGGCCGAAAAAAGAAGACAGTTTGACGGCAGCATTGTCGGAAGTCGTAATAGGATCGGCCATGCCTAGCTGCATCATGCTGAGGGCGCTGACTGGGTCGATGTATTTGGGAAGATACCTGACCGACGAAATAATATTGTCTGATTTATCGTAGTTCAGCTCCTGGCCGACCATCACGTTCAGGTGGCTCCCGGGCAGGAAGTCACTTTTCGAATAGGTGAGCACATTGGCGAGCCGGTAGCTATCCTCGTTCCGCGTGTCGATGCTGGCCAGCGGCTGCGTGCCCGTATTGATCGCATTGGAGGTATGGATCCCGTAGAAGCGGTTGTTTGTTCTGAAGCCATACTGCTTGCCGAATTCAAGCCGGTAGCTCAGGTTCAGCGGTAGCCTGATGTTGAATGCCCCGTTCAGGTTAAGGGTTACCTGCTTCTGGCGGCGATAGTCGTCGAGCGTTTGTTTCAGCGGGTTGATGGTAATAGCGCTTACAATCTCGTATTCGTCTTCCGACATCTCGTTGTCGGCGAATTCGGCGAAACCTTCCGTCGGGCGGTATTGGACGCCATGGGCCAGCCGGGCGTTGGAAGACGTTCCGGCGCCCTTCAGACGCATGTCCGAGAAACGCGTATTGAGGTCGAGGCTCAGCCACTTGTTGATCTGGTTGTTGGTCCGGATGGTAAGGTTCGTCCTGCCGAAGCCCGACCCGATCATGACCTCATTTTCATCGTTACGGGTAAGGCTGATGTTGTATTTGGTGACTTTGTTCCCGCCGGATATCGAAAGGTTGTTGGACAAGCTGTTGCCGATTTGTCCGAAAAGCTGGTGCTGCCAGTTCGTACCGGACAATTCCTTATAAAGATTGATATCCTTGAAATCACCGAACCAGCCTGAGTAGGTGGTGGCGTTATTGATGAGTTCATATTGCCAGTACGCATATTCGTACGGATCCAGCACCTCGTAGTATTTGGTGATCTGCTTCTGGCCGTAAAACATATTGTAGCTTACTTTCCCCTTACCTTCCTGGCCGCCTTTCGTGGTAATGATCACCACCCCGTTGGCTCCCCTGGCGCCGTAAATGGCTGTGGAAGAAGCGTCCTTCAATACATCGATGGTCAGGATGTCGGTCGGCGCGATGTCGTTGATGTTACTGACCGGGAAGCCGTCGACGAGAAATAGCGGCGAGTTGTCTTGCGTAATGGAACCTCCTCCGCGGATACGTATTTTAATGTCGGCGTCGGGAGACCCCTCTGTTTTGGTGACCTGCACACCGGGAAGCCTCCCGACTATGGCCTGAGCGGCCGAAGTAACGGGAATGTCTTTCAGATCTTTTCCGCTGACGGAGGCCACTGACCCGGTCAGGTCTTTCCTGTTGACTGTCCCGTACCCTACCACCACCACTTCTTCGAGCGTTTTCTGGTCTACCTGCATCACAACCGTCATGTTTGACCTGTTAAGAGGCGGAATTTCCTGTGTGAGGTAGCCTACGAAAGAGAAGATCAGCACGGCGGCGGAGTTGGGAATCTCGATGGCAAATTTACCATCACTACCGGTGGTGGTCCCTCTTTGAGTACCTTTTACGAGAATACTCACACCCGGAAGCGGCTCACTGTTTTCGTCCGTCACGATCCCGGTCACCCGTATGTCATCGGGGACCTGGATTTCCGGCGACCGGATATTGTTCAGTACCGGCAGAACCTCCGGCTTTTTTCGCAGCACTACCTGGTCTTCCACCACCAAGTAGGTGATTCCAAACGGATCGAGCAGATCTGTCAGCACCTTGTCGATGGTCTGATCGGAAAAGGCTGCGTTTACCTTTGAATCTTTCGGAAGTACCGAAGAATTATAGGTAATATCGATACCCGCACGTTCACCGACCAGTTCTATGGCTTTGTTCAGCGGCGTTCCGTTGAAGGAAACGGTGACCTTGTTACGAAGCGCTTCCTGTGCCTTGCCTTTTGCGAGAACTACGCCGCTCAACACAATGGCCAGCAAAATCTGAGTCCCTGTTATTCGCATAGCTTCCAACCAAAAGGTTATGGTTGTAATTTTTTTATTCATAGATTTAAAAGTTTTTTTAAACAATAAAACTCCCCTCTCTGTTTTGGCAGAGATCATTGGTATGGTCCGGGGGACGAGGGTTGGTAGTGGCGCAAACACTATCAGCCCTTTTTTATCTGTGAGGTTTCGTTAAGGTTTTGTCATAAAAATCAAGGGTTTAAGAGTTAATCATTGATTACAACCTGGTGAGTGAATGATAACTTGTCCGTCACTGATGGTGAAGCTTGTTCCGGGACCGATTCCCTCGCAAATGATTTTCAGCTTTTCATACAATGTTTTGTCTTTGAGCGTCGTGGTCAGCGAGCAGTCGGACAGCGACTTCCCGGTCAATCTGATCACCACTTCGTAGTCTTTGCTCAGTGTGTTCAGTATTTCGGCAACCGGCGTATCGTGGAAACGGTAAGTTTCCAGTGTTTGCGGGACATCCGGGTGCTTCAAGTCGGCCGGGATATCCGGAGTGAGCGATACGAATTTCCGGATACTCCTGTCGAGCATGATCTTTTCGCTGGCCTTTAATTTGACAGCGGGAAGCTGATGGGTGGTTTCGGTAATTTTTTCAGAAGCAGACACAGACACTTCACCGGTTTTTACTTCGACAGAGAAATGTGGATCATTTTCAAAAGCCTCGATCAGGAAGCTTGTACCCAGCACCCGGGTGACCATCTCGTTGGCATAGACGTAAAATGGGGCGTCGGGTTGTTTGACTATTTCGAAAAAAGCCTTACCCGATAGCATTACTTCTCGTTTTACCCCGAATGAGTCAGGGTAGGATATCCTGCTGGAAGGGTGAAGAAGGATATTGCTGCCGTCGGGCAGCGCGACCGGAATAACCTGTTTGCCTGTATTATGAACTACATTCAGATGACCGGGCGCGGCAGCTACCTGCGATGAGCCGGTGCTGCTTTTCACCGTGATGTCCTTCAACCTGTAAAACCAGGTAGCAGTGAGGGCGACCAGGACAGCAGCCGCAGCGGCTGCATAGGGCCGAAACCAACGGGTTTTGCTCCGGGTATTCCCGCTACTGGTGTATTTATGAAGATTGCCGTCTTTTGTCAACTCCAGGTGAATATCCCGGAGAATTTGCTTTGACTTTTCTTCACTGAGGACCGTTTCCTCGTTTTCGACCATCTGACGATATTCGTCATAGAGCGAAAGAGCCCATTTCTGACGGTTATTGCGTATCCAGTCGAAGAGGTAAGACTTTTCCACAGCGGTAAGTTTGCCTTCTGACAGCTTTTGCAATAATGCTTCGATGGGGTCCATTTGCTCGTCGTTTTCCATAAATACACGGAACGACGATTTTGGATGGGTGGAAAAAGAAAATTTTTTCTTTTAATTAGTATATAGACAGCACGAAAAGAAGTGCCAGCTCCATTTCGGTTCTGAGAGAACTGTTTTGCAGGACGCTTTTCCGGACCAGCTTGCCGGCTATCTTGAGGTGATCCTTTACAGTATGAATGGATAGCTCCATCTCTGAGGCAATCTGCTCCAGTCTTTTTCCTTCTATCCGGTGCTGTTTGAAGATCTGTTTCTTTTTTTCAGGAAGCAACTCAATAGCTTCGTATACCTGTAGCAGTTTTTCTTCAAATTCGGCTTCATCGGTTTCTGGCATATGCTCAGGCGTATCCGATTGCATCGGATACGGACCTGTATTTATTTTCCCTGCTTTTTTAATATAGGAGATAGATTTATTGAAACTGACTACAAACAGCCAGTTGGGAATGCGTTCGGGTTCGAGGCTTCTCATATTTTCCCAGAAAGCAATGAAGACATCCTGGAGAAGATCTTCGGCGGCGGAGTGGTTCCGGACGATTTTGAAAACGTTAGCGTATATAGCCTGGTGGAACCTCGCATAGGTTTGATCGAAACTGTCGATGCGGGACAGCTCCGGTTCATTCTCTTTGCCGATGTCTGAAGTACCCATTTCCTTCTGATTCTTTGTTGCCCTGTGAGGACAGAGTGAAGAACCGGTTTAATTGCCAAATGTAACGATAATGTACTATGCAGTGCTATTAGAACTAAGGATTATTATAAAAGACGAAGTTTTTATTAATTGCCCGGTAAGTATCCCGAGGAGTATTTTTTGATTTCTTTCTTGTATTCTTTGTATCAGGATATAAAACTGATTTTGCCAACTCTGCCTTTTATAACGTCTCGTATCAATGAAATTATTTTCCAAACCTTTTATCATAGCTGCCTTCAGCCTGGCTATGTCTGGCTTTTCCTCCTGTTTCTCGCAGAAGCAATCGTTTGACAATGGATTATCGGGCTACTGGAAAATTTCCGGCGATGCCCGCGATCATTCCAAAAACAAACTGGGGACCAAAGTTCACGGTTCTTTATCATATGACGGGTCGGGCGACAAAGCCGGGGTATTCGACGGGCGTAGCTCATGGCTGGAAGTCTCTGCTGGTAAGAAGGGCAGTCCCGGCAGCGGGGACTTCAGTGTTGCCGCCTGGATCCATACTGAAGCTGCCATGGATGATTTTCCCGGTGATATTATCAGCCAGTACGATCTGAAAACCCGGAAGGGCTTCCACCTGAGCCTGAAAAGTAACGCATCGCCAACCAGCCAGTCCAGCTACCGCCAGCTTACTTTCGGCGTCGATGATGGCAAATCCGGGGCATGGACAGACGAAGGCAGGCCGGGTACTGCATTGATGGCTTTTGCAATGGCCGAGCATAAAGGTGAGCTCTATGCAGGCGTCTGCCAGCCGGGTGTTAACGAAACCGGGAAGGTTTTCAAATACGCCGGGAAGGATAAGTGGATCGATTGCGGAGCGCCCGACCGTTCCAACAGCGTTACGGCGCTGGCAGTAATGGACGGCGAGTTATATGCGGCTACCGGTCACTACCGGGTAGCGGGTTCCTCCCTTGCCGAATCGGAAAATACAACGCCGGGGGGAAAGGTATTCCGCTACGACGCACCGGGCCGCTGGACGGAAATCGGGCAGCTTCCGGGCGTAGTCTGTATCGGGGGGGCTGGCAGTTTATAACGGGAAGCTCTACGCAAGCTCGATGTATGCACCAAGCGGTTTTTTCCGGTATGACGGCGATAACAAATGGACCAAACTGGTTAACCCCGACAAGATCCGGGTGGTGAACATGGCCGCTTACAACGGCTACCTGTACGCAACCAGTTGGGACCACGGTCATGTATACAGGTATAATGAAAAGGGATGGGAAGATTGCGGTCCGGTAGGTGACAACACCCAGAATTATGCTTTTAATGTTTACGAAGGCAACCTGTATTCCGCTACCTGGCCCAGCGGAAGAGTGTTCCGTTTTGACGGTCTCAACAAATGGACGGATGTGGGCCGGTTGGGCAGTGAGCTTGAAGTAATGGCGATGATGACTTACAACGGGCAGATGCTGGGAGGAACGCTTCCCCTGGCCGAGGTGTATGCCTACAAAGGGGACACACTCTGGACCCGTATGGATCAACTGGACCGCACGCCTGACGTAAAATACCGCCGGGCATGGACGATGTCCGAGCACGGCGGTAAGGTGTTCTGCAGCACACTTCCTTCGGGAAAGATCTTTTCTTATGAATCGGGGAAATCAATTTCAGCGACTGAAAGCCTTCAGCCGGGCTGGCAGCATGTAGCGGCAGTTAAAACGGGAACTGCGCTTAAGCTTTATGTCAATGGAAACCTGGTAGGAGAGAAAGCGATCCCTGCCTCGATGAAGTTTGACCTGGGCACGGAGGCCCCGCTGAGGATAGGGTTTGGGGCCAATGACTACTTCAACGGGAAGCTGCGGGATGTGCGTCTTTACAAAAGAGCGTTGGAGACTGCAGAAATTCAAAGCCTGACCAGGTAGTGCCCAGATTATTTCCCTATGCACGGATCCTCTCTTGTTATTTCCTGCTTATCGGCTGCCATACTCCCGTTCTGTTTTACCGCTCCCGATAGCGTTAAATGCGAAAAGGAGCGTTTGGCAGGGCCGGTATATGCGCAGCCGGTAGCCGACACGGCAAAGCTGCGTCTTCAATGCGAACCCTTGCTGAAGATGACCGATGAAGATCTGCTGAAACTTGTTCCGCCGCAGGGGGGATTTCGTTACAGCGGGAGTCCGGCAACCACCCAGGGAGCCCAGGAAAACAACCTTGCCTGGGATCTGTCGCTCGGCGGCAAAATCAAATGCATCTATACCGGTATTCTCCTGCCCAACGGGCAATATCCTGAAAATGGCTATATTGACGTGCCGACCCCTACCGGGAAAATACAGCGTTTTCACTACCACGAAACACCCGGGGGCAAAAAGTACTGGTTTGAAGCCCGGCGCTGGCATGATCAAAGGAGCTTTATGGAACGGGCTGCTTATGACCTTGCCAGGCTTTTTGCATCCAACCCCGTGGCTTACCGGGAATGCGGACGGAGATCGGCGCTTATCATGAAACGTTTTGCCCAGGTGCACCCCGACTATATTATCAAGTATGAGTGGCCCGGAGAAGAAAAGGTATTTCTTGACGAAGCAGCCCACAGAAAAGCGGCCCTGAAAATAGATCATCACTTCATTGTGCTTACCAGATGGGCTTCATGGGGGTATTACGATATGTCTACCAGCCTGATGCTGGCGTATGACCAACTGCGGGGGACCGATATTCTGCCTGAAGCCGACATCCCTTCCATCAAAAAGATGTTTGAGGATATGATAGCGTTTACAATCCCGTTTGAGCAGGTCCCGCTTACTAATATGCATCCTACGATGTGGGTGCAGAAGGCGATAGCCGGAAATGTGCTTAATCGTCAGGATCTGGTCAATATGGCTATTGCCGGAGTGGAAAGGCTATTGAAAGAGCAGTTTACCTACGATGGTATGTATATGGAGGCAACAGTATCGTATCATGACCAGACTGCCGGCGGCCTGGTTTCGGTTTTGCAATGGGTTTTCCCGGAATTGGAAAAAAAGCAGCTTATGGAAAAAATCCGGAGCAGCTACCCTGCACTACAGCGTGCGCTGCGGGCCAATGAAGCTTACCGCTTTCCCGATGGCCGGTATGCAGCTACCAATGACGCCCACTGGACCGACAGACAAGCCGATCCCATAAGCCGTTCGGAACCTGCACTGATGCCTGCAGCAGGGCACGTAGTGTTAGGTATGGGAGCCGGGGAAAAGCAGTTCCAGGCACACCTGGGGTATTCGGGCTGGCACGGGCATAACCACTATGGCAGCCTTGGTCTGCTATTGTTCGCACACGGAAGGGAGATGATCAGCGATATCGGTTATACCCATACCCGGGCCAGGACCTGGACGATGACGACTGCCGCCCACAATACGGTGGTCATAGACGGTGTAAGCCAGCGAAACAGGAAGTCTTCACCTCGTGCAGGATTGGGCGACCTCTTGCTGCACAGTACCGGAGATCCCCGGTTCCAGGCCGTGGAAGTCAGGGCCGATGACGTTTACCCGGGTAAGGCGGAGGATTACAGAAGGACCCTGGTGACGGTTCAGGCTGACGCCGAAACCAACTATATAGTAGATCTGTTCCAGGTATCTGGCGGGCAGCGCCACGACTGGATCCTCCACGGGAGCGCAGATGAAGCGCAGGAGTTGAAACTGACCGATGCTGAAGGGAAGAAGCTGTCTTTGGCACCCCGGAAGTCGCTTCTTCCGGAAGGTACTGCCTTTGAAGAACTGCAGGAACAGGGTGGGTATGAACTGATCTGGAAGGACTACTGGGCCTATGGTCATTTTAAGGATATACAAGCCGGAAAAACAGCCCGATCTTTGAAAGCCACTTTCCGTTATGTATCAGACCCGGAATTAGGTCACCAGACCTGGCTTCCGCTAAAAAGAGAGCATTCGGTTTACACTCTAAAATCCTGGAATGTCAGGGGCGCTAATGAAGACCAGGGCATCCTGGATAATTATCTGCGGACGGGCCTGCTCGTCCGTTCGGAGGGAAACAGAAGCCGTTTTGTCGCGGTACATGTGCCTTTTAAGCAAAATCCGGGTATTACTGAGGTACGCGATGTTTCTCGTGGAGAAGGGACCCTGGTATTGAAAATCCTGCATCGTTCCGGAACGGATTACATGGTTTACCGGTATGATGACAGCGAGGAATTTGTAGTGATTGACGGGCAAAAAATCAGGTTAAAAGGGAAGATAAGCCTGGTGAAAACTTCCCGGGAGGGACGTAATCAGTTGAGTACCGTCAGATTGACGGCTGACCTGAAAAGTTCTGGAAGCGACCGCCTGGTAGTAGGTGGGGAAATGGAAGTGAAGCCCGGACAAACGGCAATCATTAAACATGCAGACGGGCACACGACGGCGTTCAGGGTCGATTCAGTTAGTGTGAAGCAAGGGGAAACGCAGCTTTTTACACGTGAGCCGGTGCCTTTCAGGAAGAATGACAACGGTAGCCTGGAAATGACGACTTTCCCCTTTCTGCGTTACCCCGGGCCTCATGAAGTATCCGTGGATACATTTTTTGTTGAAGACCTGAGGAGGTGAGTATCAGGGTATTAATAGGTTATATTGTAAAGAAAGAGTAGGTGATAAATCAGATCTTAATATGGACTACACAATAAACCGGGCGCCGGTTGGAAGAAGAAACTGCCTGGGAAAAATATTTGTAATAGCCGGGATCCTGACCAGTTCTGTTTGCCTTGCACAGCAGGAAAAGCTTAACTGGAAGCAGGAGACTACGCAGGCGCAGTGGCAGGCCAGGGATTCGCAGGGAGAGTTTGTGTATAAAGATCATCTTTGGGTAATGGGTGGATGGTTTACGGCCAAAGACCCTAATCCGAGGGATGTCTGGAAATCACCCGATGGAAAAAACTGGACACGTGTAACTGAGGTTGCCCCCTGGGAATACAGCGATCTGCCCGGCTCCCTGGTTTTCAAAAAACAGATGTGGATGCTCGGCGGGCGCAAGGTGCCCGGTACCGCTTGCAGCAATGAAGTGTGGTCTACGAAAGACGGCGCTGACTGGCGGCTCGTCAATGCTTCAGCACCCTGGCGAAAAAGGCTCGGCGCTTCTTCCGTCGTGTTCAAAAACCGGATGTGGATAATGGGAGGCACCGAAAATTTTTATCAGAACAATGATTCTACTTTGATGAACGATGTGTGGTCGTCTGCTGACGGAGTCAACTGGAGGCTCGAAACAGACAATGCACCCTGGTCGAAACGTGCTCACGGACAGGCTGTCGTATTCGACGGTAAAATATGGATGATGGGGGGTGGCCACCGGGCGCCGAAAGCTATTCCGACCAACGACGTATGGTGCTCGTCCGACGGAGTGAACTGGGAACAGGTAACCGGTTCGGCCCCATGGAGGCCCCGGTTATGGTTTTCGACATTGGTATATCGCGATCGTATGTGGGTAATCGGTGGCTGGTCGTCGGAAAAAGAAGGGAATTGTAGTGATGTATGGTACTCTAAAGACGGTAAAAACTGGACGGAACTTAAATCGGATGTGATCTGGAGTAAAAGGCATGAACATGCTGCATTTGTGTTCAGGGATAAAATATGGGTGGCAGGAGGCGCTACGGGAGACAATCACCTGCTGGATAGCCAGGTCTGGAGCCTGAATATTCCAAAGAACTGGTTTAATGATTAAAGTAACAGCGCCGGATAGCGGGAAAACGTGCCCGATAACAGTCTGCATTTTCGGTACAGAACTTATCACATACTCACGCAGAATAAGAAATCAACGTAAAACCTCGCGGGAGAAAAGCGGATCGGGTGTCTCAATAGCCTTAAGAGAGTAAAATGACGTATCTATAAGGATAAATAGATTGAACATGAAAATAGTAGTATTGCGTACATTATTCTTCCTGGTTGCGGCTATCACCATTCACGCTGCGGGAGCGCAGGTCCGCCTGCCGTCGATTTTTTCGGACAACATGGTTTTACAACGGGAAACTGCCGTCACGATCTGGGGCTGGTCGGCGCCCGGGCAAAAGATATACGTCACCAATTCGTGGAATAACACTACCGACTCCACCCGGGCCGATGGCGGCTCACGTTGGACACTGACAGTCAATACCCCGGCGGCAGGCGGCCCCTATACGTTCAGCATAAAGGGCGGCAATACCGTTACTTTTAACAATGTGATGATAGGAGAAGTGTGGGTTTGTTCCGGCCAGTCCAATATGCAATGGAGCAATCTGAACGGGCTGGTGAAGGCCGATTCGGCATTGGTGGCAAACGCTGGCAATTCCAATATCCGTTTTTTGCAGGTACCCCATATTACTTCGGAATACCCGCAGGACGACGTACCGGTGAGCTGGAAGGAATGTACACCTGAGACAGCGAAAGGTTTTAGCGCCGTAGCCTATTTTT
This sequence comes from uncultured Cytophagales bacterium, assembly GCA_964562455.1. Taxonomy (GTDB): domain Bacteria; phylum Bacteroidota; class Bacteroidia; order Cytophagales; family Spirosomataceae; genus Ravibacter. Next base: position 15,227 of record CAZLTN010000040.1, on the reverse strand, counting down.
TCGGGAGTAAACTGGAAGGCGAGCTGAACGTGCCCATAGGTCTGATCAATAGCAGTTGGGGTGGTACTCCCGCGGAAGTATGGACGCCGGTTGATGAGATTTCCGCTTCTTCCGAACTCAGGGCAGCTGCGGATAAACAGTCGCCCAGCACCGGGCGCCCACACCTCGCGGGTTCGACCTACAACGCTATGATCGCCCCCTTTACCCGCTACACCGTGGCAGGCGCGATCTGGTACCAGGGCGAAAGCAATGTGGGTACCGCCTTAAGCTATGACATGCTGATGCGGACGATGATCAGCAGTTGGCGTAAAGCCTGGAATAAGGAGCTTCCGTTTTACTACGTACAGATAGCGCCTTACAAATACGGAAATAAAAATGCCGCACTTTTAAGGGAAGCGCAGACAAAGACACTGGGCTTTCCTAAAACGGGAATGGTAGTCGTATCGGACCTTACGGAGAATGTAAAAGATATTCATCCGCGGCAGAAAAAAGGGGTAGGCGAACGCCTGGCAGGCCTGGCGCTTGCAGAAACCTATCACAAGCCGGTAACCGGCTATAAAAGTCCTCAATACCGGAACCTGGAGATAAAGAAGGATAGGGCAATTGTTTATTTTGACCATGCATCCGACGGCCTGGTGGTTAAAGACGACGATAAAAACGCCAGGGCCTCCGAGTTTTACATCGCCGGCGAAGACCGTAGCTTTTTGCCTGCCGAGGTGAAAATCGAAGGCGACCATGTGATCGTCTCCAGCAAACAGGTCAAAAACCCGGTAGCGGTACGGTTCTCTTTCAGCGATACCGGTATCGGGAATATTTTCAGTAAAGCCGGGCTGCCTGTGGCGCCGTTCAGAACAGATAGCTGGGAAGTGGACCCCAAAGAGAAGTAGAAGACGGGAAGGAGCAGCTTACCGTTTATCTAAATTTATTTAAGATCACAAAAAAGAAGTAAATGCGTATTCGACATATATTGTTCCTTGGACTGACAGCCTGGATGCTGGGCTCCTGTACGGGAGCTACGGAAAAAACAGGGGCGGCGGAAAAGCCGGATGAATTCCTGCCCGGTCTGAAATCCAGGCTCGCCGCTAACGAGAGCCGGGGAAAGCTGGTATATACTTTTGCATCGCTGGCTTATACGGTCGACGCCAAATGGGGAAAGGGAAAGCCGTTGGTAGGAATGGAAAGGATGGCCGGAATAGCGCATAAGCACGGCATTCCTGTGACCTGGCTGATTGACACAGGGACGGGGTCTGCCATGAAAGATAAAATCGATGAGTGGCACAACGCTTACGGCGACGATATCGCGCTTTATATAGAAAGTGAGCCGGGAGATCCCGTCCATGCAGCAAAAATGAAAGCGGAGCTGGACTCGCTCAAGAAGCTTTTCCCGTGGTCGGACGTGAAGCCTCTTGCCGCTTCTCACCGCAGCAACGAAATGCTGAAGGAGGCTAAGGGATTGAATCTGAACTCGGTATGGGGGTCGTGCTGGGAGCAGGTCGGTGTTGATCGGATTACCGACCGCGGAGCGCCGTGGGGATTGTATTATGTGTCGGAAGATAACTACAAGATCCCGTCCTTAAAAGGGAAAGGTTTGGTGTCGGTGGAATGGACCTCGCGCGACCTTTCCAAATCGCTTCATACAGGAGCGCCCACGACTTATTCAAGCGATCCCAATGACGTAGGACGTTCCGAACTTTGTACCGGAACTGATATCGGGTACTGGAAAGGCATGTTCGATAACTATATCCGGAATATCGCTTCCAATCAGTACGTGTTTTTCCAACAGCACCAGGAAGCGCACGAGATGGAATACGGCGATGTATGTAAAGCGTATTCGCCTGAAGAAATCGATGAGGTGGAAAAAATACTGGACGCGTTTTTCACTTACGTAAAATCGTACGGTGATCTGGTGGAGCTCAGGACGATTCCCCAGGCGGTTCAGCTTTATAATGACGCTTTTCAGGAAACGGCACCTTCGGTCATGCTGTTTGACGATGTGCCGGTAAGCCGGCCGGTGTTCTGGTATGGCCGGGAAAACAGGGCTACAGGTCCCTGGCCGAAAACTTTGCTGTATTATGATAAGGAATGCCAGTTGGCCTTTATCGAAGGACAGCTTAAACCGAGGATGAGCCGCGACTATATCCATAACCGGGCAGTAGACGACCGGAACTACTACCAGGCGGCTTACGAACCCGAAGTGAAGCTGCAGATCCCCTGGAAGGATATCGAATTTCTGGAAGTTCCGATAGAGATCAGTTCGAAGGAGGAGATGCCCTATGGAGTCGCTTTCTGGTATGATTTCGACCGGTATAGAATTAAGAATGTGGAAGGAGCGACTTATGTGGGGCCTGTTGAGGACCAGGTTGTTTTATTGCGGCTGAATCTTGAGAAAGGGAAGAACAACGTGGTGGTCCACCTGGAGAAAAAATAAAACCGGGCTCCGGCTAATCGATGCCGGGTTTACGGCGGCTGGCCTTCAGAGCTGCCCGTTTTGTTTTGGATTGTCGTTTTTCAAGGATTGAAGCAAGTGTCGGCCTGGTCGCTTTGCGTGGTGTTTCTTTCACCAGAGCAGCTTGTACCAGCCGGTAGAATTTCTCTGTGACCAGCTCCTTGTTTGCCAGTTGTGAGCGCTCCGTTTGATGATAAAGTACCAGGATGCCTTCCTGGTTGATCCGGTTGTACAGCTTTTCCCGTAATCGCAATTTTTCGTCCTCTGTAAGGACCTTCGAAGCCCGGATGTCAAACCGAAGTTCCACTTTACTTTCCACTTTATTCACATTCTGCCCTCCTTTTCCACCGCTTCTCGAAGTGTAAAAAGTCAGTTCTGGCAGCAATTCGGTCGGATCCCTCATCTCGATTGCAGGTAGTCTTGATCGTTATGCCCGTAATTTTAGTTATTTTATGCTTATAATTAGCTAATATCATACACAGTATAATCCACTGTATAAAGAGATTCTGTGAATGACTGATCCGGTATATCGGAGAAAATAAAATACAGAAAATGAAAAAAACGGCAAATTTTCCTCTCGCTCTCATAGCGCTTTTGTTCGTATTTATTCCACCTGTTTCATCGCAGGTTAAGCCCGATTTTTCAAAAAAAGGAGAAGTTCACAGCCAGGTGATCCATTTGTGGGACACCCACTATCGTGATTATTTTGCCGGGGAAATTAAGAGAAGGCTATTCCAGGACGGCGATGTGTATGTCTTATACGACGTTCAGATCGGTGGATTGCAGTCGTTTGTAGAAATGACCCGCAGATGTAAGGATACCCGGCAGATAGCAGAGCTTACCGATCTGCTAAACCCAGTTTTTTCAGTGTTAAAGCCTATCTCCGATACCGACAGAAGTACAGGTTGGATCTGTACCGGAGGGAATATATGCACAGCCTATAACTTTATTGGTAAGGAAGTACCGCTTTGCAGCTCACAATTCCTGGGCTTAATAGGCGCGCTTGCCACCAGTATATCCGAAAATATCCCGACCCGCCAACGAACAGCGGTGCAGAAGGCTTTTCTTTCCGACGCTTTCAATACCATGGCCATCCATCTGAACCGTTGGTTTACTGCCGGTTATATCGCTTCAGTCGACAGGAGGCTTCATACAACAGCCGCTGATATTAAAGACGGCAGCTCCCGCGATTTTTTTACTGACAGAGATCTTTGGTATCTGACGGCTCTTTCCGATTTGTCGGAGCTGTACAAGTACGGGATACATCCGGCAGGGGAAGACGGTAAGAGAGCGTTTGAAGAGTTGCGGCTTAAAAAGGAAGGCATACAAAAAGCATTTGATCTGTTTGTGGCCAGGACGGTCCTTATAACTTCGTCCAGCGGGGCAAGGGCCGATCTGGACAAAGGGTTCTGGAGGCATTATTCTGACAACAGGTATGCCGGTTATAAGGGCGAGTTAAGCCCGGTCGGCTGGGAAGAAACCGGTAACGGCAAATGGGAAATGAAAACATTGGTGAAGTGGGACAGTACTTATATTGCGCCCGATGCCGGGTGGGATATCAGTCATTCGAGGAGGCTTGTCCCGGCGCTTGAAACTTTTGCCAGAAACGGGAAAAATATAAAAGCGCTCTGGGGTTATGATAATCCTGCTTTTGACCCGGTAGCGCTCCGCCAGGCCTTCGCCAACCAGGTAGTGGAGAAAATATGGAACGGCGATATAAAATACCCGTTATTTACTAATTTCTGGAGCGGGGATAACGGCTGGTACAGGGTAGCCTATGCGGCAAACGAGACAGGAAGGCGGTTTGCGGGATATCCGCCCTATGGGCTGAGTATATCCATAGCCGATGGGGGTTACCCGGTTTGGGGGGCTTTTAACCCTACTTTGAAAGATATCTTCAGAAATATTTTTCAACTGTCGCATGCAGACGACGATGCGGCAAAATCTTTCGCCACGAAGTATTACCAGGGACTATTCGGCCGCGGTTCCGATAAAACGTCGATCCGGAATCTTTCTTTCTTATCGGATTTGGTAGAGCAGCCTTCCAGCGGGAGGTAAGTCCCGCAGGGGGACGGTACATAGGGGTTCTGCAATGCTGTCCCTGCAGGACTTAACTTGGATAAGGCAGCCCCACAGGGGCGGAACGATTCATATCCGTGTGTGAAGCACCGCGTAACCCACGGCTGCAGAGCCTTCTCTCCGGTAGGTAAGCCCCGCAGGGGCGGCACACCGGCGCCCTGTGGTGCCACTCCTGAGTACTGGTTCCGCGTCCGCCGGTGAAACCGGCGGTTAGTCACCTGCCGTCCCTGCGGGACTAATCCGAATGGAGACCTAATGATTAGAAAAACCTGCTAATGGCAGATAGCTTGATCTCCGTTATTAAAATGAAAATTTTAACGGCTTTTTTAGCAAAAAAGACGGTTTACTTCGTTCTTTACAGACAAAAGGATTTGTATGGTATGAAAAAGTACTTTGGCGGACTTTTCGGGATTATCATTATCGCGGCGATGAGCGCCTGCTCTTCCGGTAAAAAGGCGGAATCGGCGCTGAAAGGAATTGCGAAGCCGGGAGAAACTGCGGTAGCTTCCAAAAATTCCGCTGCCGGCGGCGAAGAGTATTCACTTCCTGCAATAGAGTCGAAGTTCCTGGATCATGACGCTCAGAGTACTCGTGTGTACCTGTTCGTTACTATCAATAAAGGACGGAGACCGATCACTACTGATGAATTCAGGAAGGGCTTTAATCTTAACTACGTCATATACGGAGACTACGGCAGCCGCGACAGGCTGGGCTACGGGAATGTGCCGTTGGACGAACGTTCTGTCGTGAAGTCGGGAGACCAGATACTGGTACAGTTTGATATAAAAAAGCCTTCAGGTAAAGAAAGCGGGGTAGTGCTGAGCGAAATAAGCGAGGCGGGCACGATGAAAAAGTCATTGAACGATCTCCCGGTCAGGTTTGCAAATTTAAAAATTTCCGACCGTTACGGGGTTTTTGATTCTGCCACCGGGAGCCTGGTGAACAGGAACTATATCCATAGCGGCGAAAAAATAGTGATAAAGACGCTTGGCGGCGAAGATGCATTGTTGCAGGGAGCATATTACAACCACGTGTTCGAACCTGCCGGATCTCCTATGAATACCGCTCCGCGCACCGCATCCAAAACCCTTAATGTCGATAGTACGTTCCAGGCAAATGCAGGACAGGCAATATCTTTAGCCAGTCGGGGGCTCTATTATTTTACGACCGATACGTCTAAGCATGAAGGGTTAGGGGTGCTGGTCACCAATGACCGGTATCCTAAGATGACCTACCCGGAGCAGCTTACGGGCCCGGTACAGTACATGAGCACGAATGCGGAGATCAAGATCATGCAGGGCGCAGACGATCCGAAAAAGGCGCTGGACCGCTACTGGCTTTCTCTCATGAACGGCCACCAGGATCTGGCGAGGAATGTGATCAAAAACTATTATGCCCGCGTAGAGGATGCCAACCGCCTCTTTACAACCTATAAGGAAGGCTGGAAAACGGATAAAGGGATGATCTTCATTATCCTGGGCAACCCGGATAAAGTGCAGCGCAGCAAGGACCGCGAAGTATGGGTATACAACCAGCGCGGGGGAGCTAATAATATCAATTTTACTTTTAACAAAAGGAACAATCAATTCGTTGATAACCACTATGAACTGGTTCGCTATGTCGAATATCAGCCCATTTGGTATCCGATAGTAGAAGCATGGAGAACCGGCAGTTTCAGGTAAGAAAACCTATGAAAAAACGCCCTCCCCAGGGTGATATGGCATTTGGTGTGCAACCGGTGCTCGAAACATTAAAATCAGGTAAAGAGGTAGAGAGGCTGTTTATCCAGCGGGAAATGGGGATGAACGAAATCGTTAAGCTTGCAGAAAGCAGGCAGATCGCCATCCACCGCGTACCTCTCGAAAAGCTGAACAGGCTTACCCGGAAAAACCACCAGGGAGTGGTTTGTTTTCTTTCACCTATCAGGTATGCCCCGGTACACAATGTGCTTACTCAGGTGTACGAGGAAGGCAAGGTGCCTTTGTTCCTTTTACTGGACAGGGTAACGGATGTCAGGAATTTCGGAGCTATTGTACGGACAGCCGAGTGCGCGGGCGTACAGGCGGTGATCGTTCCTTCCAAAGGAGGAGCTATGATCAACGCAGACGCTATGAAAACTTCTTCGGGAGCGCTTAACTATATGCCTGTCTGCAGGGAAGAGAACCTGGTAGAGGCGGTCAGGTACCTGCTTGATAGTGGATTGCAGTGTATTGCGTGTACCGAAAAGTCTACAGCTCCGCTCTACCAGTCGGACTTTACAGTACCAACGGTAGTCATAATGGGTTCTGAAGAGGACGGGATTTCCCAGGAATTGCTTAACCTGGCCCAGGCAAGAGTAGCTATACCGCTTATGGGAGAAGTTGAATCGCTGAATGTCTCGGCTGCTGCCGCGATTATTTTGTATGAGGCTGTGAGGCAAAGGGGAGAGGTATGAGGGAAAGGTATCATCTATTGATTTGCGCCTCCACTACTTAAAGCTGAAAATAACCGTTCCAGAAGCCGTCTGTCAGTGGTGACAATGTCTGCGGTACCCTTCATTCCGTTTTTATAAGTAAGATCATACCCATATCTTGTCCGTAAGCCTGAGGGCAAGAGTACCGTTGCCCAGTAGACTGAGTCCCGGCCGGGTGTAATTGATACGTTAGATAAACTCCCGTTAAGCAGCCCGAATTCCCTGTAAGGGTAGCCGTCCAGCTTTACCAATACCGGCTGACCATTCCTTAACTTACCAAGATTGGTATGCGGTATATGGATCAGTCCACGGAATTCCCCACCCTCCGGCTCGATCGTCATCAGTGGCTCCCCTGCCTTAACGTGCTGGTGTTCCTGCCAGGGAAAGCGGTAAGACACACGTCCAGACACAGGTGCCGTCAGGACATGTCGCTGTTTCCAGGCGACCAGGTTGCTTTCCAATGTCAGCAATGCATGAATAAACGTTGCTTTTTGTTCACTAACCGTGTTATCCAGTTCTAATAGCTCCTTTTGCTTCGCAGTTTGGGATGAACGATTCTGGATAAGTGACGCTTCCATTTGTTTTAAAGGAGCTTCCCGGGCCAGGAGTTTAGCTTCCTCTCTTTTGTATTCCAGAATCGGGATTACTTTTTCACGATAGAGCTGTTCGTGGACCAAAAACTCTTCCCTGGCTATTTCAAAGTCTCTTTGCTGCACCACTTTTTGGCTCTCCAGGACAGCAAGCATATCTGTCAGATCGTGTAAATCCTCCAACAGGAGTTCCCTCTTTTTCACGATCATCCCCTCTTGCAGGTATGCTCTTAACTGTATATGTTGATGAAAGAAAGTCTGAAATCCGTTCTGCAATTCTCCAAGCTGCTTGAATCCCCGGAGGTCGAAGTCGCGGACTTTTTCCCACTTCAGCTCACCGATGTATACTCGTAAATTTTCCAATAATCGTTCCAGTAGTAACGCCTCTTCATGATCGGTAGTGCTTTCGATATGGGCTAAAGCATCTCCCGCCTCAACAGCAACCCCGTCTATTGCCAGAAGCCGGATCAGCATACCGTCTGTCTTTGTCACTGCTTCCCTAGGAGCATCGCTTGCCGTTAGGAAAAACGGTACTGTTACGATATCCGGATAACGGATCCACCAGGTTGCCGCAAGCAGTAGAGAGATTACGCAAAAACACAAGGCTATGCCCCAACTCAGTAGCCAATGCGGCGGCCGGCTAACGATTTCCTGGATCTCTTCGCTATGAAGTTCGGGAAAAGGTACGATGTCTGTACTTCGTTCCGGAAGGGGGATATTGGCTTCAATCTTTTCCATCTTAAATTATCCTTAAGCCAGCTCCAGTTGATTGCTGATCAACTCAAAATATTTTTTCTTCAAGCGTACGAGCTCTGTATGAGTTCCCCGCTCTACTATTTCACCTTTTTCCATAACTGCGATCTGGTCGGCATGCTTCACCGTACTTAGACGATGCGCCACCACTACCACGGTACGCCCCTGGGAAAACTCCTGTAGATTTTTTAGTATGACGGCCTCGTTATTCGCATCGAGGGCGTTGGTGGCTTCATCGAAAAGCAGCAACTGCGGATCTTTGTAGACCGCTCTTGCAATCAGTATCCGTTGCTTTTGTCCTTGGCTGATGCCATTACCTTCGGCGCCGATCATTGTATAATATCCAAGAGGAAGGGAGTCAATGAAGGCATGAATATTCGCCAGACGGGCTGCCCGGTAGAGACGTTCGGAATCGATCACTTCATCGCACACTGCGATGTTACGGGCGATGGTATCGGAAAAAATAAAACCTTCCTGCATCACGACTCCGCATTGTCGGCGCCAGGCCGAGTGGGAGATGGATTTCATGTCTAGAGATCTCACTCCCCAGGCACCCTTAGCCGCTTCCTGAGCTTGTCGAAGGAAAGCAGGGGAAGTATCATCCGCTATGTCGGCCTGAAGGGAAATAGAGCCTTTTTGAGGTTCATAGAATCTAAGCAAGAGCTTCAGCAATGTTGTTTTCCCGCTACCGCTTGTCCCCACGATAGCTGTCGTCTTTCCATACGGAATCGTCAGGCTGATATCCTTGAGGACGGGCTCATTTCCGGCGCCGGGATAGGTGTATGAGAGCTTTTCAATATAAATGTCCTGACCGGAAGGCCATTCTTTTCTCATGGGCTTTTCGACTGGTTCCTCGTCTTCCAGTGCATGTACTTCGTTGAGTCGCTCAAGACTGATCTGTGCATCCTGCCAGCCCCTGAGAAAACCGATCAACTGACCGACAGGGGCATTGAACTGTCCAAGAATATACTGTACAGAAAGCATGGCGCCGAGGGTCAACTGCCCGTCGAGCACCGCTTTGGCCGCCAGGAACGTAATAAAAATATTTTTTCCTTCGTTGATCAGCAAAGCGCCTGCCTCCTGGAATTGCGAAAGTGACAAACTCCTGACACTCCATTTGAAGAGCCTGGCCTGTATCCTTTCCCACTCCCATCTTTTAAGTCTTTCTGCGCCTGCCAGCTTGATGTCCTGCATTCCCTGGATGAGCTGCACGATCATACTTTGATTACGTGCGGAGATACCGAACCGCCTGGTATCCAGTTTTCTCCTTTGCTTCAGGAAAACCGTCACCCATAGCCCATACGCGACCGAAGCAGCCAGCGCCACAACGAAAATGGTAAGGTGATACCACGCCAGCACCGCTCCGAATACTACCAGGTTAAATAGTGAAAATGCCACGCTCAGCGTCTGTCCGGTCAGGAACGATTCTATCCTTCGATGGTCCCCGATACGTTGCATAATGTCGCCAAACTGCTTTACATCGAAAAACGATAGTGGCAGGCGCATCAGCTTGGAAAGGAATTCGGACAAAATAGTCAGGTTGAGCCGGACACTGATATGCAGCAGGATCCAACTGCGGATAAAGCCTGTCGCGGCCTGTCCGAGCATGAGCGACAGTTGGGCGGCCAGCACGAGGTAAATAAATGGCAGGTTCTGAGTGTTGATACCGACATCTACTATTGATTGCGTTAGGAATGGAAACAGGAGCTGCAGTCCGCTGCCCAGCAGCATTCCCAATCCGAGCTGTACCAGGAGCGACTTATAACGCCACAGGTAGCTCATCAGTTGACCTATCCGGAGCCCGGGTGCCTGCTCTCCTTCTTCTTCATAGAAACCTGTAGTAGGTTCAAGCAGTAGCGCTACACCTTCTTCCCCGATTCCGGTGGCTTTGCTTAGCCAGTGCTGCTCGAATTCGGAGCGGGGATAAGAGACAAGGCCGCGACCAGGATCGGCGATGTGGAAGACCTCGCCGCGCTGTTCCCCGGATAGCCGGAGCGTTCTCCTTTGAGAGGAGGGGGGACTTCCCGGAATAGCATCCGGGTTAGTCGAAAGATTGGTCTCTGTTAAATAATCATTGTCGAGGTAGTGCTGACTAACTGAGCGCAAATCGCCGGAACGCCGGCCGCCCCAGATGCTTCTTAAAAAGTTACGGTTCAGAACAGACGAAGGGCTGCTTATTTTGTACAATACTACAAAGTGATTCTGACCCCAATGCAGGATACAGGGTAGGGGAGCTTCCTTTATCAGCTTGTCAAGCGGAACTTTGATCCCCACCGTACGGAACCCGATGGTTTCGGCAGCCTCCGCGATACCAAGAAGCGACACACCCTCCCGACTGAGTTGTGCTTTTTCTCGTAACTTCTGCGCGGTGTAGTGCCGCCCGTAGTACTTGGCGATCATACGCAGACAGGTAGGACCGCAATCCATCTGGTCGAGCTGGCGGTAGTGGGGGAAAGTGTTGCTCATGTCAGCCAAGGTAGCTTACCACCATATTTCTGCATCATATAGCGATTACCACTCAGGAAAAACTCCGGATGAGGCGGACGAGCGTCGGTGAGACGGTAGTTCACAGTATACTTTCCTGTTGACATAAACCGGGGGGAAACTTGTTTAAGGTGATAGAAAAAGTACCTGTCCGTATCTTTATGATGATACCAATACCTGGAAAACTTCACTATTGCGCTTCTTCTGAATGCATAGCATGAAGTATCTACCAATGGGTTCATGTTCGAGTATGGCGTATATTCACCGATACTCTCGCAAAGGTCTTTGCACACAAACTGACCACTTTCAGTATAAATATTTCTAAAGCTATAAACCCATTCTAAGGAACCAGCTTGCATCGCCTCAACTACGGAAAAAACATGATCAGTTTCAAGCCAATTATCCTCGTCTAGGAAAAGTATATATTGTGAATTAAGCAAAAAGGGTATCGCGACATATACTCTATGACCATTCAGACCTTTTCTTCCCGTATTATGAGGCAACTCTATTAATTTAATACGACGATCCGGAAAAGAGGAGATAATAGCATTTATCTGATCTTTATATTGATTTCCATCAATTACGATGATATGTTCAAAATTTCGATATGACTGAGCTAAAACTGATTCGATATTCTTTTCCAAGAAAGGACTTCCTACTGAAGGTGTAACAATACTAACTGAAGGAACGTCGTCTTGAAAACTCCTTATTAAGGTATCAATTTCATTAAATATAATATTTTGGTCATCATATTCAGATTTTATATTTTTTTTAAAAAAACTTGATAATTTGTTAGTCTCATTGTGCCATATTTTTCGAAATATATATTTCATAATATTTTTGGAATTGTTAAATTAATATAGATTTTATATCTTTGGACAAAAAGAGATCAAAATGAACTGTCCAAGGTGTAAAGAATCGAATTACTGCAAAGATGGTGTGGTAGGCGACCGTCAGCGCTATCAATGTAAATCGTGTGGCTATCGTTACACGGTCGAACAAAAGTCGGATGTTAAACCGGTTGATACCAAGAGACTTGCGCTTTCCATGTACCTGGAAGGGGTCGGGTTCCGGGCCATCGGACGGATACTTGACATAAGCTACGGCACGGTGTATCAATGGGTTAAGAAATGGGGAGAACAGGTGAGTCTTCCTCAAAACCCTCAAGGAGCTGCCGTAGTGGAACTTGATGAAATGCATAGCTATGTCAAGTCAAAAAAAACTACTGTTGGATATGGATTGCTGTTGATCGATTTGGCAAATGGCACCTCGCTTTTGTCGTTGGGGACCGATCCACAGAAACCGGAATCAAACTTTGGGAAAAGTAAAAGGCGCAAACGCTTATTGTACAGCCTATTAGGCTAGCTATGCGGAATTTATTCCCTACTACCAGCATATTCAAACCAAATAGGAGACCTTTACAGTAGAAGGCTACAATAGCAGGATCCGACACTGCCTGGCTCGTTTCAAGAGAACGACCAAATGTTACAGCAAGGCTGTTCATAGGATCGAAAAGTCACTTAATTTACTCATGATGAAACTCAATTGTCAACTATCTATATTAAATTAACAATACCGTATTTTTTCTTAAAATTTCCAATTATTTTCTCCAGTTGCATGCACTTAGATTCCAGTATATCCTCGTCACTTAAAATAAACATACCGTCTTTTTTTAAATGCTTTAAAAACCTGCTAATAGTGTGTTCTCTATATAGCAAAGCGAAATATGAGTTTCCGGCAATAGTATTAAATTGCTCGTTTGGTATTAGATTAGGTGAATATTCCAGGTTCATAGACATTGTCCAGTCTATCCACTTAAAGGGAAGATAATCGGGATTAAGGGGGTCTTGGATACAAATCCAGGGAACTCTAAGAGAATCTGCCACGATAGCCCCATGCATGGCTTCAGTTATCAAATGCCTGGTTTTTAATATTTCTTCTATAATATAATCTGTATTTTGTAAAGGAGAAATGTATCTTATATCAAGTTTATTGCATATTTTCTTAAAAAATGAAGTGTCATTTTGCCAATGAGGCATAAAGGAATATTCATATTTTGCTTCTCGTCTTCTCAGATAGATATTTCGAACTAGGATAGCAGGATCTGTAATAGAAAAAGAAGTATCTAGTTTCAGAGACTGAGCTGACAAAGGCCCTCTTACGCATAATATCTCCCAATTAGAATAACTTACTGGTAAAATGCCATATCCTACCCCAGTTCCTAATATCGTTACTTTTTCAGCGTGGGGTAGTTTATTATTTAGGAGTGTTCCTATTCCAATAAACAGATGCTTAGGGTTTCCTTCACATACACCCGGTAGAAAGTAGTCCCAAATGAGTTTGTTTAATTTGTCGCCAAAATTTTCTAATCCGTTTTTTCCCCTCCAATAGTACAGTTTCATAATGAATATTCTGCTAATAGAAAGACGTCGAAAAATACTTAAGCGTGAAATTTTTACATTAATGATTCTAATAACTCATCTAACTCTTTTGTGCCAGGCGCGGGAGCATCTATGGTAATAATCTTACCTTTTTTGTCAACCACGAGACCGCGGGGGATGCCATTTCCTGTCAAAAGGATAGCAAGATCGCTTTCTGGAGCTACCCAGAAATGTTCACCTAAGTTACTTATATTCCATGAATCAATACTTTTATGCCAGAGATCCCGCGACTTATCTTTTGAAACTAGAATAATTGAGACGTCTTGATATTTCTCACGAATACTCAGAATGTCTGTAATATTATTTTTACAAGCTGCACACCAGCTAGCCCAAAAATCAAAATAAATTACCTTTCCAATATTGTTTTGAATCAACTCTTTCCAAAGAATTGATTCCCCGGATAAGCTTTTCAAAGTGCTTAAACTAAGAGTGTCATTAGAATTAATTTTTTCTTTTAAATTAGAAGATTCTAAAACTTTATTTTTTAAAAAATCATTTGTACAGATATACAGATATTTTTTTAAATATTTATCTCTTATAGTTTCATTTTGCCCTTCTCTAAGCATTAATTGTGTTAAGTAAATATCTCTCATATCGCCAATAAAGTCAAGATAGGCATTGAATTTACATTCAAATATATCTGCTTCATCTGTTTTATATGCAATATATTCTGAATATAAATGCATAATTGGCTTTAGCCATAAAGAAAGAATCGGGATATAGCGTGTGTCTGTTGCATTTAATTTTTCAATAAAATTCTCAATCTCTTTAAAATATATTTTTTTAAACTCATTTGTTTTAAATTCGGGAGGTGTTCTGCATATATCAAAGGGGCCTAAAATTGATCTCAATCTGATTATGTCGCTTAACTGAACCATTAAATTAAAATAGCTCTCTCTAACAGATGGCTTATATTTTCTTATGATATTATTCCTTTTATCATATATTTTTATAGATTTTAAATATGATTCTTTAAGGAAACTGCCGCTAGTAGAGCCTATCGAATCAACTGTCAGAATTAAATTTATATTATTCGTCTTCAGCTCTTCTATTAGCGATATTTCTTCTTTTATCAAGTTTTTTATCCTTAAATTATTATCGGATATTCTCTCGATATAAATGGTATCGCTTTTAAATGCAAAGAAATAATCCCATCTATCGGTTACAACATCAATAAAATGATAAACTCTCCCTCCTTCCTCTGTTACAACAAGGCGAAACTCATTTTTTAGCGAATCTGATTTGTAAAGATAAATTGGAGCCTCGAGAGCTCCCACGATGTCATTTGAACTTAACAAGAAAAAATCAGTATAATATGGCGCCTTTATATCTGACTGAGCGGATGACTTAATTGAAAAAACTAAGATCCATAGGGTTAATAAAATAAATTTCATTTTGTTGATATTTATATATGATAGAAATGGAATCTCTAAAAAATAGAACAAAAACTACAGTTAATTTAGAAGCTTCTATCATCACTTATTTAAGATGGAAATTGTGAGATTAGAGTAGTTGGTTGTTGATAATTTTTAGAGATCCATTTTCGTTAGATGTTATGCATGTGCTTAATTTAAGCGCACTCGGTGATTTGCCACCCTGTTACCGTACCTACACCTGGAATATAATGACCCATTTTATTATTTGCTTGATTTTTGGAGGCCGACATATCTCCGGGATACCATACTGCATATTGAGTTGCGCAGTTATCTATGTCATAAAGAATTCTGCAAGTACCTCCAATAACATTCTTCATCGCCAACCTTGTTAGAGAAAAAGTACTAAAGCTTGATAATGGCATAATTGTAAAAGTTTAGATAAAAAAATATTTAAGTAACCTGATCAGATCCTAGATGAATAAACGAGTCAATATTTCTTGCCGGCAATAAGGGAATCAGCTCAGTCAACTCTTTAATTGAATAGATTGCTGCACACGTGTCCAAGACGTTTTTTATGACTTAAAAAATCAGGGATTTTAATCTTCT
>CAZLTN010000039.1:0-44380 GCA_964562455.1 uncultured Cytophagales bacterium | reverse complement strand
AGCCCGCTCACGAGCATCCAGAAAAAGCCGCCGGCACGCGGAGCTCTGAATGCGACGAGCAATGCAGCCCCGAGCGGCGGGGTAAACAGGGCCGGGGTCAGGAATGCAATTCCTTTGGTGCCGAAAATGCGCCATACTTTTACAGCCAGCCGGTTAAACCGGGTGAATTTTTTCGGCCTGTTTTTGCTGATCCTCGAGATCATATTACGGATCGGGGTCCCGGCATAGTTGATAAGCAATATGGTGAACATCATACCGATGGTCGAGCATAAAGCGGTCTCCATCCAGTGAAGACCCAGCGCAAAACCGGTAAAAGTACCGCCCAGGTACTTCAATGTGCTGGCCAGCGCGACAGTAAGATATTTCCCCAATAAATTTACGTCCAGCATATCCCGTTGGTTACCAGTTCTGATGTATATGCCCTGGTCTCCCTGTCGGTATCAACATAATCTCCTAGCGTTGGGTTCTCGACAAAGGCAATCTGTGCCATAGATTTTTCTATGAACCTGGCGATGTCGGGAAAACCTATCTTTTCGCGTAGAAATGCATCTACGGCTATTTCGTTGGCAGCATTGACTATACAGGGTACATTCCCCCCCTTTTCCAGGGCCTGGTATGCGAGCGACAGGCACTGAAACGTCTCCATATCAGGCTTTTCGAAGGTAAACGATGGGAAGTTGGTAAAATCGAACCTCGGGAACGCCGATTCGAGACGCTCGGGGAAGCTGAGCGCATACTGGATTGGCAGCCTCATATCGGGCAGCCCGAGCTGGGCCTTGATGCTCCCGTCCCTGAACTGTACCATTGAATGAATAATGCTCTGGGGGTGTACTACTACGTCGATCTGCTCTGTTGTGACGCCGAACAGCCATTTGGCTTCGATCACTTCGAGCCCCTTGTTCATAAGGGTTGCCGAATCGATCGTTATCTTGGCGCCCATCGACCAGTTCGGATGTTTCAGGGCCTGGGCTTTTGTAACCGTAGCGAGAAAATCGGATTTCCTGCCTCTGAACGGGCCTCCGGACGCCGTGAGGATGATTTTTTCTACAGGATTTCCTTCTTCACCGGTCAGGCATTGGAAAATTGCGGAGTGTTCGGAGTCGACAGGATAGATGGAGACTTTTTTCTGTGCCGCCAGATCGGAAACCAGCTCTCCGGCCACTACCATAGTTTCTTTGTTGGCAAGGGCAATCTGTTTTCCTGCCCCGATAGCTTCCAGTGTTGGAAGCAGGCCGGAGTATCCAACCAATGCGGTCAGTACGGTGTCGGCTTCGCTCTGGCCGACAGCCTGCACAATGGATTCCTCACCACTGTAAACCTTTATTCCCAGCGGGGAAAGTGCATCAGTTACTTTCGGACTGAGCTGCCTGTTCCCGATCACTACCTCCCGCGGTCTGAAAGCGGCAGCCTGTTTGATCAGAAGATCCGCGTTGTGCTGGGCAGTCAGCAGCTCTACCGAAAAGCGGCCCGGATGCTGTTGAACGACTTCAAGGGCCTGGGTCCCGATCGAGCCGGTAGAGCCCAGTATGGCAATGCGTTTTATTTCGTTCATAAAAGATTGATTTTCCACCCGGAAAGCTTGTCGGCAATCTGGCGGTCGTTGGCCAGGCGGGGGACTTTGTTCTGTCCCCCGAGCTTTCCTTCACTTCGCATGTATTCCACAAAAGCTCCGGGCCGCAGCGGGGAAATCACCAGTTTTTGCAGAATGCTGCCTTTTATCAGGTCGTCGTAATAGATATTGAGGGCGGTCATCCTGGCGTCGAGATCCGCCCGGAATTTTTCAGGGTCATGCGGGGGATGAGCAAATTCGATCAGCCATTCATGGTAGGGGAGCCCTTCGCCGGGAGAAACCATCGGTGCCACTGTAAATTCAGTCAATACGGTTTCCGGGTGGAGCTCCATGGCATGTCTCATGGCTTTTTCGACCTCTTCCCCGATGACGTGCTCCCCGAAAGCGGAAATAAAGTGCTTGATCCTGCCGGAAACTACGATACGGTAGGGTTTTTTTGAGACAAACTTCACAGTGTCCCCTATAGAGTATCCCCATAACCCGGCATTGTTGTTAATGACCAGGGCGTAGCTTTTACCCAGCTCAACATCCTGCAGGCTTATTCTTTCGGGGTTGGGGCTGAAGTAAGACTCGAGTGGGATGAATTCGAAAAATATCCCGGTATTTAGCAGCAGCAGCAACCCTTCGTCTTCCTGGCTGTCCTGGTAGGCAATAAAACCCTCCGACGCGGGATAGGTCTCAATAGAATCGACGGGCTTCCCGATAGATTCGAAAAGGCGCGCCCGGTAAGGATCAAAATTAACCCCGCCGTAAATCAGGAGGGAGAAGTCGGGAAAAACATCCTTTACGGGCTTGCCGGTACGTTGGATGATCCGGTCGAAATACATCTGCACCCACGGCGGGATGCCCGAGATCAGGCCCATCCGCTGAGAGATGGTCTCGTCTATAATTTTTTCGAGTTTGGTTTCCCAGTCTTCTATACAATTCGTCTCGTAGGACGGCAACTGGTTAGTCCTGAGATACGCCGGAACGTGATGATTGGAAATGCCCGAGAGCCTGCCGGTTTTGATCCCTGCGGTTTCACTCAGTACCGGGCTTCCCGACAAAAAGATCAGCCCCCTGTCAAGGAAGGAAGCCTTTCCTGTCTGGTGGATATAGGACAAAATGGCATTTCGCGCCGAATCGATATGATTGCTGATGGAGTCGCCGGAAATAGGGATGTATTTGGTTCCGGATGTAGTCCCGGATGTCTTGGCAAAATACAATGGCTTACCCGGCCATAAAACGTTCTCCCCGCCGTTCTTTATACGTTCGATATAAGGCTTCAATCCCTCATAATCCCTTACCGGGACTGCCTGCCTGAAGTCCTCGTAGTTACGTATATCCCTGAACCGGTGGTCGATGCCGAATTGTGTGTTTGCAGCCGATTTTACGAGCTTACGCAGCCATTTTTCCTGGTAGCTTACCGGGTCGGCCATCCATATCTTTTCGCGGTTGGCGATAAACTGCGCTAAAGGAATACTTAAACTAGATCTGATACCCATGTTGCAAAGTTAAATACTATTTGGCAAATCGGCCTAAAACCCCGGCTTCTTAAAAAAGTATTAAAGATTGTCCGAATTCAAAAAATACCCTTTGATTGTAGGTATTTATCTTTATTTTTGCAAACCATAACTGAAAAAGAAAAGCACAATAGGATTTAAGGATGGGGCTATTTGATTTTTTGACGAGTGATATTGCCATAGATTTGGGTACCGCCAATACCCTGATTATACATAAAGACGAAATAGTTGTTGATGAGCCGTCGATTATAGCTATTGACAAAATGAGCGGCAAGATATTGGCTATTGGTCATAAAGCCATGCAGATGCATGAGAAAACCAATGAGAATATCAAGACGATAAGGCCTTTGCGTGACGGAGTGATCGCCGACTTTACGGCTGCCGAGATGATGATCCGCGGGATGATCAAGATGATCGGTTCGGGAAGCCGCTTTTTCTCGCCTTCGCACCGTATGGTAGTCTGTATTCCTTCCGGCATTACGGAGGTGGAGAAGCGTGCGGTAAAAGATTCCTGTGATCATGCGGGCGCGAAAGAAGTCTACATGGTCCATGAGCCTATCGCGGCTGCTATCGGGATCGGGATCGATATTACGCAGCCCAATGGGGTAATGATCGTCGATATCGGCGGAGGTACTACCGAAATTGCGGTGATAGCCCTTTCAGGCATAGTCTGTGAGCAGTCGGCGCGTATTGCAGGAGACGTTTTTACCCGTGATATAGTGGATTACATGAGGCGGGAGCATAACCTGCTGATCGGGGAAAGGTCTGCCGAGATGATCAAGATGTCTATCGGATCTGCCCTGCCTGAGCTCGAGAACCCTCCGGCTGATTATGAAATCCGCGGAAGGGATCTTATGACCGGGATTCCCAAGGAAATAAAGGTAGGATACAGCGAAATAGCCTATTCTCTGGATAAGTCTATTTCGAAGATAGAAGAAGCCATCATGAAAGCTTTGGAAATCTCACCGCCCGAGCTTTCGGCCGATATTTATAAGAACGGGATCTACCTTACCGGCGGGGGGGCGCTGATACACGGCTTGTCGAAGCGGATCGCAGCCAAAACCAAGCTACCCGTGCATGTGGCCGACGAGCCGCTGAAAGCTGTGGTAAGGGGAACAGGCGAAGTTTTGAAGAACCTAGAATTGTATAAACCGGTTCTTATGACCTGACGACGGTCCCGGGGCCAGCCGTTCCATGTCACAGTTATTTGAGTTTATCTCGAAACACCGGAGCTTTATTCTTTTTGTTTTACTGGAGGTGCTGTGCTTTCGTATGCTTGTGGGAAGCAGCTCTTCCTGGGGTGTGCGGTATTTCAACACGTCGAACTGGTATGCCGGCTCTATCCTGGGGCTGGCAAATTCCTTTAAAGAATATATAGGTCTGAGAGAGGTGAACAGGCAGCTTGCTGAAGAGAACCTGCGCCTTAACGCCCGGCTTACCAGGCTCCTGCAGGAGGATCCGCCCAAAGCTCCCGCGGGCTATCTGCCCGATTCTACATTTGCTTCGAGATACCAGTATGCACTGGCGAAAGTAATAGATGTGCAGACCCAGATGACCAACAACTATCTGACCATAGACAAGGGGACCCTGGATGGGATCGCCCCGGGAATGGGGGTGATTTCAGCCACAGGCGTAGTCGGGAAGGTACAGTATTGCTCTGACAGGATGTCGGTCGTGACATCGATCCTTCACAGCCGGTTCATGGTTTCGACTGAGCTGCCGAAAAGCGGGGAGATCGGGACTGTGGTTTGGGCCGGGAAAAATGCCGATGAGGTAAGGCTCCTGGATATTTCACGCTTTAAAAAGGTAGAGAAAGGAGATACGGCCTTTACTTCCGGTTATAACCCTGTGTTCCCGCCGGGTATTATGATCGGTACGATTCAGGAAATCAGCTCGCCGGAAAGTGAAACGACCTATGATATCGGCCTTCGGTTGTCGACCGATTTTCATACGCTCGGCTATGTCTATGTGATCAAAAATCACCTGCTTCCTGATATAGAAAACCTGATAGAAAATTCTGACCGATAAGCATGAGCCTGAGAAATATACTTTTTTATGTTTTCGGACTGTTGTTCTGTCTGGCGATACAGGTCTTGCTGTTGAGAAACCTGATTTTTTTCAACTATGCTTTCTGTTTTTTATATGTAGGCGCGATCCTGGTCCTGCCCCCTGAACTGGACAAGTCGCTCTACCTGCTCATTGCCTTCTGCTGCGGCCTGCTCCTCGATGTATTTACCAATACGCTGGGGCTTCACGCGGCGGCTACGGTGCTGGTGGCTTATCTGCGGAGTTTCCTGCTGGAGCGCCACATGAAGCAGACGGGAGACGAACTGGTAACGCTCACGCTCCGGCGTCTGGGGCTGGTTCAGTTTATTTCAATTTTCTTTCCCCTGGTATTCATACATTCGGCCGCGTTATTTCTCATAGAAGTCAACTCCTTCAACCTGATCGTCCATACGCTTATACGTATAGCCGCAAGCAGCGTTTACACCATGCTCGGAATCCTGTTATGGCAGTCGTTTGTAAAAGAGTAGGAGACGAATAGCTTCCTATTTTTATAAATAGCATCTTGCTTTAGCCGGAGAATTTTTTTAAAATGTTTCCCCAAGGCCTGCTCCTCCGACTAAGTCGGTAAAGTTGTCAGTAATTGTCGGGATTTATTGGATGAACGTATTGTAAAACTATGAAATACAGGATATTACTCTTTGTGCTGCTGACAGTAGTCTGCCTTACTGGTTGCGATAGATTTGGCAATAAAGACAGGATAGAGCCCGTCAGGTCTGTTGACATCCTTCAGATAGAAGCCGGGGCTAATAGTACCTATATCCTGAAAGGAGATAACACGCTATGGGCATGTGGAGGTAATGAATACAGCCAGTTGGGTGATGGTACCACGACAAGCCGGAGAGTCCTTGTAAAAATATCTGATGAGGTAAAAGCGGTAAGTGCCCACTATCATACGTTGATTATCAAAAGCGATAACAGCCTTTGGGCCTGTGGGAATAATGTACGTGGTCAGTTGGGCGACGGCACCACTACCCGCCGAACAGACCTCATCCCGATCACCGATAATGTAAAGATGGTAAGTGCCGGGTTAGACCATTCTTTAGTCTTGAAAAACGACAATACTCTTTGGACGTGTGGGTTGAACTTAAATGGTCAGTTGGGCGATGGTACCACAACTGATCGGGGCTACCTTATCAAGGTTGCCGATAGTGTAAAAGCAGTAAGCGCGAAAGGGTGGCATACGTTAGTTCTAAAAAGCGACAATACGCTGTGGGCATGTGGGCATAATTTTTTTGGCGAGCTGGGCGATGGTAGTACTATTCACCGGAAGGAGTTTGTCAGAGTTACGGATAATGTAAAAGCTATAAGTGCCGGCTTGAGGCATACTTTAGTCTTAAAAAACGATAATACGCTGTGGGTATGCGGAGCTAATGATAATGGTCAGTTGGGTAACGGTACCACGACCAGCCGGGAAAACCTTCTTAAAATCGCCGATGACGTAAAATCGGTAAGTGGCGGAGGAGATATTACTGCAGTGCTAAAGAACGACAACACGCTGTGGGCATGTGGCTATAATTTGGAAGGTGCGTTGGGCATTGGTAGTTTCACTAGCCCAAATACACTTGTTAAAGTCAGTGATAATGTAAAAGCAGTAAGTGCCGGAATAAATCATACCGTGGTTCTGAAAAGCGATAACACGCTATGGGCATGTGGGTGGAATAAAATATTCGGCCAGTTGGGCATTAATAGCTTTACCGACAGAAATGTACTGGTGCCGGTGTATATACCGTGGGAGAATTGATCGACCTGCTCTACTCGCTCCCAACTCCCTCCAATTTCTGCCGGATACCGGCCACATATTCCATCGTTACCTCCAGTGCCGAAGCGATCTGTTCATCGGTAAGCAAGGATGCCTTGATCAAATTGCGCACGGATTTTTCAATTCCTTGGGCCTTTGCCTCCTTCCAGGCTTCTCCCCAGACTTCTTTCCGGGCTTCTTCGAACGCTTCTTCCCAGACTTCTTTCCGGGCTTCTTCGAACGCTTCTTCCCAGACTTCTTTCCGGGCTTCTTCGAAGGCTTCTTCCCAGACTTCTTTCCGGGCTTCTTCGAAGGCTTCTTTCCGGACTTCTTTCCGGGCTTCTTCGAAGGCTTCTTTCCGGACTTCTTCCCAGACTTCTTCTCTTGCTTCCTCTTTGGCAATTTGTTTGATTGCTTCCATTATGCCACCCATAACTATCTTATTTTCAGTTAGATCTTTAATAGCAATATCAAATTTACGGTTTATTTCCTGATTGTCAATATAGAGAATATTTTTCAAAAAATTCATAAAACTCAGGACCTTGTCGTGCGGATAGCGGTGTCGCAGCAGCGCTTTGGCAATCGTTAGCCGACCTTCCCCGAGTTCTTCATCGGGTACCTTCCCCTCCAGGAGCGCCTTCTGACAGGCCAGAATCACCAGGGCAAACGGGTTGTTCATCGCCAGCAGCTCCTCTTCGGTATGATCCAGAATATGGTACGATAGGTATTTAAAATGCAGGGATGTTCCGATCCCGTCATAGCGGTATTCGTTAGGCCGGGGCTGGCTTTTATCGCCCGTATATACCACAATGGTTTCGACAGGGGTTTTCTCCTTGTCGAAAATTCGATAATGAGATTGGATCAGGCGAAATGGAAAATGAGGATCACTACTACCCTCGATTTCAGTATGGATCAAAAAGAATTTTTCACCGCCATTTTTCATGTACACTTTGACTAGCAGGTCAGCCACGCGTGCGCCCTTTCTGCGGTCGCGCAGACGGAGAATCGCGTATAGTTCCTTATCCATAAAAATGAACTTTCTGGAGAAGTCGAAGATCGCATCGGCATTGGGATACATAAATCGGAGAAAATCAGCGAACCACTCTTCGAAGGCCCCTTTCAGGAGCATATCATGTTGTCGGCGGGGCTTGGGTATAGCCATAAAGAAAGTAAAGTATAGTATATATTGATTTCAGGTGGTGAAGTTAGAAAAATAATCCAATGTCCCACTATCAGTAGGGTAATTCTGTTGTAATACTGGTGCCCGACTGTCCGGAGTCGATATCCAGGGCAGCCCCGATATAGCGGGCTCTTCTTCGGACCGTACTTGTGGGTATATTTTGTACAGGCGACGCAGAAAGTGGATTGTGGCGGTTGTCTGCGGTAATGGTAAAGGACAGTGAACTCCCCTGACAAATTGTCTGAAAAAAAACGCTGGCTCGGATTTTTCAGAGACATTTATTAGCTTAGCGTCCTGACCGAAACTTGCAAGAGACAATTGATTGGACGGTTTCGACGTTTTAGGTTTTAGAAGGTGAATACCAGCCTGTTAGCCGGTATAACTAAAACAGAGAAGGATTATGCCAGTAGCCATGTCAAAAATAGTGAAAGAGGAATCAACGGACGACCAACGTTATCATATATTCAATAAGGAGTTTCTGCCGCATATTGACTCCATGTACAACTTTGCGTTTCGGTTGACGATGGACGAAGACGATGCGCACGATCTTGTACAGGATACCTACTTAAAGGCATTCAGGTTTATCTCTTCGTTTGAGCAGGGGACGAATGCCAAGGCTTGGTTGTTCCGTATATTGAAGAACAGCTTCATTAACGACTACCGTAAGCGGAGCAAGGAGCCAGCCAAAGTAGATTACCAGGAGATTGAAACTACCTATAATTCCGAAGAGGGAGGCGAGGTGCAGCAAACTGTCGACCTGAGGGCGCATACCGTCCAGGATATGATCGGCGATGAGGTAGCTAATGCCCTGAATTCCCTCCCGGTAGACTTCAGAACGGTTATTATCATCTGCGATATCGAAGGGTTTACATACGAGGAAATGGCCAAGATTCTCGATATACCGATCGGTACCGTACGCTCGCGGTTGCACCGTGCACGTAACCTGCTGAAGGAGAAACTGAAAAATTATGCGACTTCGATGGGATATGATGCCTGATAATGAAACTTTTTAAAAGGGTATCAGGTTTTATCTATCAGCGTGAGTATAGATTTTCAGTTTTGTAAACAGTGTTATAGATGGATATGATGTCCAACAGTTCGGTTGATGCAGGGAATAAGGCAGGGGTAAAAACATCATGCGAGAATCACGAAAAGTGCATGAAAATGATCCAGGCCATCCTGGATGGGGAAGCGACTGAGGAAGAGAAGGATCATTTCAGGGATAATATGGATGTCTGTATGCCATGCATCAACGAGTTTCACCTGGTTAAATGTATAAAGGAGTCTCTTTGCAACAAGCTGGAGCGAAAAACCTGCCCTGAAAACCTGATCAATACGATCAAACTCAAACTCGACCTGTTTTAGAATTCCGCTATTGTTCATTCCTGTTCTGTTCTCCTTGTGTCGTCTTTAGGTAAATTAGTTATTTTCTCGGCTCCTTCAGGCTCCGGAAAGACAACCATAGTCCGGCACCTTCTGCAGGTATTTCATGACAAGCTGGCATTCTCAATTTCTGCCTGCACAAGAGCGCCGCGGCTGCATGAAGTGGATGGCAGGGATTATTACTTCCTTTCCCCCGCAGAATTCCGGCAAAAAATAGAAAAAGGGGAGTTTGCCGAATGGGAAGAAGTCTACGCCGATAATTTTTACGGCACTTTACGCTCCGAAATTGAACGTTTATGGGAAAGCGGCAGAGATGTGGTATTCGATGTCGATGTGCGGGGCGGGCTTAAGCTGAAGGAGGTGTATGGTGATAGGGCCTTGTCGGTATTTGTAAAAGTCTCTGACGAGGAGGAAATCTATCGCCGCCTGAATGCGAGAGGGACTGAAACTGAGGAGTCGATGGAGCGGCGTATGGCGAAGGTACGTTATGAGCTGACCTTCCAGGATCAGTTCGACCAGGTATTGGTCAATGATGATCTTGAAACGGCTTTATTAAACGCAGAAAAGCTGGTTACGGATTTTCTGAGAAGGAAATAGAAACCTCTTTCCCGGAATAAACCCTGATTTTTAATTTATGAAACCGGTTGTTACCATTATCTATTGCCCGAAATGCGGCTGGCTTCTGAGGGCGGCATGGATGGCCCAGGAGCTTCTCACCACCTTTACGGAAGAACTGTCAGGCGTTACACTTGCACCCTCTGAGACGTCCGGTCAGTTTTCTGTCCGTATAGGGACTGACACGATCTGGGACAGGAAAGAGGACGGCGGGTTCCCGGATGTCAAAATCCTGAAACAGAAGGTACGGGACATAGCAGCACCGGAAAAAAGCCTGGGACACAGCGACAGGCAGGCTTAGCGCTGCTACAAGGCCTGTTTGAGAAGACACAGAGGACCACAGAGAATAAAGGAAGAGAGCCACAGAGAGAAGAGCGCTGTAGCTCTCTTTTTCTCCGTGGCTCTCTAAAATACCTCTGTGGTCCTCTGTGTAATACTTGTTTTCTCTATATCTCGACTGTTCCCAGGTAATTGAACGGGCTGATTTTCCGAAGTTCCTCTTTAACGGAATCGCTTACATTCAACCCTTCTATAAACTGCCTGATGGTATTTTCGTCGATTTTTTCCTTAGTCCTCGTCAGTGCTTTCAGTGCTTCGTAGGGTTTGGGATATCCTTCACGGCGCAAGATGGTCTGTATGGCTTCGGCTACAACTGCCCAGTTGTCTTCCAGGTCTTTCTTGAGCGCGGCCTCATGAAGTTCGAGTTTCCCCAGACCCTTCAGCAGCGAGTTGAGCGCAATTACCTGGTGCGCAATGGGAACGCCTATATTGCGAAGTACAGTGGAGTCGGTCAGGTCGCGCTGCAATCTGGAAATCGGCAGCTTGGCGGCAAAATGCTCGAGCAGCGCATTGGCAACGCCCAGGTTGCCCTCGGCATTTTCGAAATCGATAGGATTCACTTTATGCGGCATGGCCGACGAGCCAACTTCTCCTTCCTTGATCTTCTGCCTGAAATATCCCAGCGAGATATAAGACCAGATATCCCTGGACAGATCGATAAGGATCGTATTCAGGCGCTTGAGCGCGTCGGACGTAGCGGCAAGGTTATCGTAATGCTCTATCTGTGTAGTGTGTTTGCTGCGGACAAGGCCCAGAGATTCGACAAAACGGTTTCCGAAAGCCATCCAGTCGATGTCGGGATAGGCTACATGGTGGGCGTTAAAATTACCGGTAGCACCGCCGAATTTTCCTGACGACGGGATCTGCGAAAGAAGGTCCAGTTGCCGGTTCAGCCTTTCGACAAATACCTGGAACTCTTTGCCGACCCTTGTCGGGGACGCAGGTTGCCCGTGTGTAAAGGCAAGCATGGGGACGCTCTGCCATTCGATGGCAGTTCTTCTTAAAATAAACAGGACCTGTCGAAACAGGGGCAAAACCGTTTTCTCAAGCGCGTCCTTAAGCGAAAGAGGAATGGACGTATTGTTGATATCCTGTGAAGTAAGCCCGAAATGGATAAATTCGGAAAACCCGGAGAGACCGAATTGTTCGAATTTGTCCTTCACAAAGTATTCTACCGCCTTTACGTCGTGGTTGGTTTCTTTTTCCTTCTCCTTGATCCATACGGCATCGGCTTCTGAAAAATCGGTAACGACCTTCCGGAGCTTCGGGAAAAGGTTATGGTCTACCTGGCTAAGCTGAGGCAGCCCGGCCTGGCAAATTGCTATAAAATACTCTATTTCAATATGGACCCTGTATCGGATGAGCGCGTATTCCGAGAAGTAATCGGAAAGTACCGCGACCTGCTGATAGTACCGTCCGTCGACGGGTGATATGGCAGTCAGTTGGTTTAATACTGGCATGAACGGCTTATCTTTTAATCCTTCCTGTTGTGTCTCCCTGGCGTATGGCTTCTACTTCAGCTTCGGTGCTGATGAGCGCGTCGCCCTCTATTGTATGTTTCAATGCAGAAGCCGCCACGCCGAATTCCAGCGCACGCTGTTCGTCGTTGAACGTGATAAGGCCGTGGATAAGCCCGGCAATAAACGCATCTCCGCCTCCCACGCGGTCGACGATCGGGTTAATATCGATATCACTGGTCTCAAGCACTTCCTTCCCGTTCCAGAGATAGGCCCGGAGCAGGTTGTGAGACGCGCTGACGGAAGTACGGTAGGTATCGACGACATGGGTGATGGACGGAAAAGCTTCCCTGAACTTTTCGCAGCCGTCTACGAACGAGGATGATTCTATCCCGTATATATCTTTCAGGTTAATCGGATTCGCAATAACCAGGTTGGTACCCTCGGTAAGGGCGGGCAGTATATCGGATGGTTTTTTGCCGTATTTCCAGAGATTCGAGCGGTAGAAGATATCCCCCGAAACGGTAATATTAAGTCTGTTCGCAACCCTGATCCCTTCAAGGAGCGCATCAGCGGCCTTCTGCGACAGTGCGGGAGTGATACCGGCCCAGTGGAACCAGGAGGCGTCCTTCAGAATTTCTTCCCAGTCGTATTCCGCCGGATCGGCCTCTGCGAAGGAAGAGTGATAGCGATCGTAAACGATCTGGCTGGGGCGCAGGGCAGCTCCCGTTTCAAGATAATAAACGGCGATGCGTTCGCCCCCGTACCTGATTTCGGATATATCCACTCCGTGGAACTGGAGGTATTGCGCCGCGGCCCGCCCTATCGGGCTGTCCGGGAATTTGGTAACATGCACTGTTTTATGCCCCCAATAAGCCAGGGCACTGGAAACATTGGCTTCGCCGCCGGCATAAGTAATGTTGAACTGCCGGGCTTGTTCGAAGCGACCGGCCCCAGGTGTGCTGAGCCTCATCAAAACCTCGCCAAAGGATACGAATTTTCCCATATATACTAACCATGAAGAGGGCTTACCCCGTAATTAATGCTGATTGTTAGAACCAAGCCACAAAAATAAGAAAAGGAACCATCTAAAAAGGGTTCCTTGATTAAAACTGCCGAAGATGATTGAAATCAGCTCCAGCTTCGCTCTATGCCGTAAGCCAGACCTCTTAATTCCGCCAGGCCTCTCAACCGGCCGATAGCGGTATATCCCGGGTTAGTTCGTTTGCCGCTGTTAAGGTCATCCAGCATACGGTGCCCGTGGTCGGGCCTGAAGGGGATCCTGAGGTCGGTACGGCCTTCATCCTTCCGCCGTTTCTGTTCCGTGAGCAGCTCGTACATTACCTGGTACATGTCTACGTCCCCGTCGAGGTGATCGGCCTCGTAGAAACTGCCGTCCGGCTCTCTTTTTGTAGCCCTCAGGTGAACGAAATGGATCCTGCTGCCAAGCCTTCGCACCATCCCTGGCAGGTCGTTGTCGGGGCGCACACCGTATGATCCGGTACAGAAACAGATGCCGTTGGCTTCGATGTCTGCAGCTTCAAGGAGCATTTTCGCGTCGGTTTCGGTACTGACGACCCGCGGAAGCCCGAGAATAGGGTAGGGAGGGTCATCGGGGTGGATAGAAAGCCTCACACCTGCTTCTGCGGCAACCGGGGCTATCTCCCTTATGAACTGGTAAAGATGGTTCCGTAGCTCCAGGTCTCCTATATATTTATAGGTATCGAGCACATCGGCAAATTCTGCAATGGTAAAACTTTCCTCGCTCCCCGGCAGACCGGCAATGATATTCTTTTCGAGCTTCCTGAGCGCTTCGGGACTGGCTTTTTCATGCCAGAGGAAGGCTTCGTTCCGGAGCTGTTCGCTGTAATCCTGGATACTGCCTTTCCGGTTGAGGATAAAAAGGTCGAATGCTGCAAATTCCAAAGCATCAAACCTCAGGCCGGTCGAGCCATCGTGCATAGGAGCGTCGAGGTCTGTCCTGGTCCAGTCAAGGACCGGCATGAAGTTGTAGCAAACGGTATCGATCCCTTCCTGTCCGAGATTATGAATGGATTCCTTGTAATTTTCTATATATGCTTTGTAGTCCCCCGATTGGGTCTTGATCGCTTCATGCACGGGAATGCTTTCCACGACAGACCAGGTCAGGCCTGCAGATTCTATTTCAGCTTTTCTTTTCAGGATTTCTTCACGGCTCCATACCTGGCCGTTCGGGATATGGTGCAGCGCCGACACGATGCCTGTAGCGCCTGCCTGCCTGATGTCCTGCAGCGACACAGGATCGTTAGGGCCGAACCATCGCCATGTTTGTTCTAATGCCATAGTTAAGATCTGATACTGATATGATACTTATTTTCGAAGTAAAAGTAAGGAGAATAAATAAGGTTACGCAACCAGGCGATGATCTGACAACCGTTTTCTCAGCAGCTTCAATGCTCTTCCCATCTGGGTTTCGACCGTTTTGATCGAAATCTGGAGATGATCGGCTATTTCGCGGTACCGCAGGCCATTTTCGCGGTTAAGGCGGAAAATAAGCTGGCATTGCTTGGGCAATGCATTTACAAAGCCCTCTATTTCAAGGTAAAGCTCGTTAAAACAAAGCTCATCAGAAGGAGTGTGATAATCGGCGTAACTGCTGATGCGGTCAACAGATTCGAGTGTATCGTTCTTCTGTGGCCGGTAGGTTTTCAGCTTGAGATAGTCGAGGGCCTGGTTCCTGATCGAGCGGTAGAGATAGGCTTCAAAGGAAGTGTGTACGGATATCTGTTCCCTGTTTTTCCATAATTTCATGTAGACATCGGAAACTACCTCTTCGGCGATTTCCCGGTACGTCACCACACGCATGGCATAGGAACAGAGGGGACTGTAGTAACGCCTGAAAAGCTCGGAAAACGACTTGTAGCTGCCGTTGTAAACTATGTCTGTCAATAAACTTTCCATTTTTTCCGACTTCCGGAAATTAGTAGTTTGAGTCCCTGCTAAGACCTGCTCGACGACCATTGATCAGTGAAAATATGTTATAGGAAAAAAACAAGAACCGGTATCGGATTGGCATAGCCCTGCCAGTTTGATTGCCTATTGAGTTTAGGGACAACTATTGGTATATCCAAGGAATATCCATTAAAAAAATACTTTATTTTTACGCAACCGTTCCCGGGAACGGTTGCAATTTGCACCTGTTACGGGAAAAACCGGATTTTGTCGTCATTATGAACAGGAGTTCTGAGCAGAAGCGAAGGGATATTTGGTGTTTTGTATTTGTATTATTTTTATATATCCGAAATGTCTAAGCAAACGGTTACCATAAAGGAGCTGGCCAAAGAGCTGGGTATATCCAAATCGACCGTATCGAGGGCGCTCCGCGACAGCTCTGAAATAGGGGAGGAAACCAAGCGGAGGGTACTCGAGCTGGCGCGGGCGCGTCATTATTCACCCAACCCGTTTGCCCTGAGCCTGCTCAACCAGAGGACGTACAGCATCGGTGTGATCGTACCCGAAATTGCCAATCCTTTTTTCTCGCCCGTCATCGGGGGCATCGAAGATGTAGCCTACCAGCGCGGGTACCAAGTCATGATCTACCAGAGCCATGATGCATATGAGCGGGAGGTTTCCAGTACCCGGCATATCGCCTCGCGCCGGGTCGACGGGTTGCTGATTTCTATTGCCAGTGAAACCAAAGAGTATGAGCATTTCAGGGAATTGGCGGAGAACTCGGTCCCGATCGTATTTTTCGACAGGGCAGCGGAAGAGATTCAGACCCATAAAGTACTGGTGGATGATTACGGGGGGGCGTTCCAGGCCACCGAGCACCTGATCCGGGAAGGGTGTCGTAAAATAGCCCATATAGCAGGGCCTATGAACCTGGCTATCAGCCGGAACCGCGCGCAAGGGTACAAGGATGCCCTTATCAGGCATTCACTGGAAGTGAAGGATGAGTGGATTGTAACAGGAGAATTTAAACATGAAGTGGGTATGGAGGCGACTTACCAGTTGATGGCCCTCAGGCAGCGGCCTGACGCAATTTTTGCAGCCAGCGACCGGATTGCGATCGGAGCGCATTCGGCCCTACGCCAACTGGGCTACCGTATGCCCGCCGATGTCGCTTTAATGGGCTTTTCAGACCTGGCGATATCGTCGCTTCTCGATCCGCCTCTGAGTACGATGGTTCAGCCTACTTTCGAAATGGGCCGGCAGGCGGCCGTGCTGCTGCTCGATATGATAGAAAGCAAAAAGCCCCCGATCCTTTTCGAGACCAGGGTACTCAAGCCGGAGCTGATGATCAGGAAGTCTTCACAGAAAGGATCTTAGGAATCATTCTTCAGATTTCAGATTTGCCGCTGATCTTGCTGATGTGGCAATGATCCGCACTGATCACAAAGTTCTCCCGGACGATGCCGCTTTCCCGTTTTCCAATGAACCGGAAGGTGTCTTTCTTGTTTTCGAGCTTTTTCTGGTAGTTATCGCTCAATACGATATAGATTTTGTCAAAGACAGCATCGGCCGGGTTCGGACGAATGGTGTCGGAATCCGACAACCGGACCGTATAATATTCGGTCAGTGGTTCGCCCGAAACTTTAATGGTGATATAGCGGAACTCCTCCGTGCAAACGACTTCATCACGGGATATAAAATCGTTGCAGGTTGACAGAATGACTATACAGAACAGGGAAACGAAGGACAAAATCTGGCGATTTTTCATGGCTAATCGATTTAACAGAAGATGCCGGATGATAACGAATGGTTGGAAGGAATATTTGTAATATCTGTTAATTGGGTTTTCTAATGAGAGAGGCTGCCCACTTTTAACCGGGCAGCCTCTGAAACTAAGCAGACTTCGTTTGTTGAATAATGCTTTCAGGAAGACCAGGTGCTTCTCAGGCGCCTTTTACAAATTGTACTTCGGCAGAGATCTTCACTTCGTCACTTACCAGTACGCCGCCGGTTTCGAGAGCGGCATTCCAGGTCAGACCCCAGGCTGAGCGTTTGATTTTGCCGGAAACTGAAAAACCTGCTTTCTGATTTCCCCAGGGATCTTTGGCAATGCCTTCAAGTTCTACTTCCAGTTTTACGGGTAGAGAAATACCTTTGATGGTAAGGGTTCCTTCGACTTCGTCCTGGTTCAGGTCTACGCCTTTCGCTTCAAAAATAAGGGACGGATATTTTTCCGCCTCGAAAAAATCGGCGCTTTTGAGATGGTTGTCCCGATCGGTATTGTTGGTGTTAATAGTGGAAGCATCAGCAGTAAAGCTGATATCGGCACTTGTAAAAGCATCGTCAGTTGAAGTGACGGTACCGTTTATTACTTCGAAACTTCCGCTTACTGTTGAAATGCCCAGGTGTTTTACTTTGAACCGCAGCTCACTGTGAGTGGGATCCAGGTTCCATTGAATGGTCGACATGTGTTTGCTGTTTAAAATCAGGTTGTTTAATAGCATAACACAGAAAGATTCAAATTAGTTGTATATACATGTAATTTTTTATCGGATCAGTGTGTGTATGTGTATTACGCTATTTCTGCCTATTTTTACCTGACTTAATTTGCTTTACCGGGTGATGTCGGATACCATACAATATAAATACAGCGAGGAGCACCTTGTCAGGTCGGCTCCCAACAAATACGATCATACGCAGCTAAGCTCTAGTGAAATGATCCTTAACGTCGGGCCGCAGCACCCTTCTACCCACGGTGTGCTGAGGCTGGAGGTCGTTACCGACGGGGAACTGATCGTAGACGTGGTACCGCATCTGGGATACCTGCACCGGTGCTTTGAGAAGCACGCCGAGGCGCTGCCTTTCAACCAGATCATTCCCTATGTGGACAGGATGGATTACGTAGCGGCGATGAATTCGGAGCATGCCTATGTAATGGGAGTGGAGCGTATGCTGGGCATCGAAAACGATATCCCGATGCGGGTAGAGTACATCCGTGTACTGGTAGCAGAGTTGAACCGCCTGGCTTCGCACTTTGTAGCTATCGGTACTTATGCGCTGGACATCGGCGCCTACACCCCCTTTTTATGGATGATGCGTGACCGGGAACAGATCCTCAGGTTGCTTGAATGGGTGAGCGGGGCAAGGATGCTTTATAATTACATCTGGATCGGCGGGCTTTTTTATGATCTGCCGGTTGGCTTCGAGGAGCGGTGCGGCGAATTTATAAGCTACCTGAAACCGAAATTGGCGGAATTGGAGAAGCTGGTGGTAGAAAATAAAATTTTTGTACAAAGAACAGCAAATGTAGGGGTATTGCCCCTGCCGGTAGCTATTAACTACGGCTGCAGCGGGCCGGTACTCCGTGGTTCGGGCCTGATGTACGACCTGAGGAGAATCGATGGCTATTCGGTGTATCCTGAGCTGGACTTTGAAATACCGGTCGGGACCGGCGCGATGGGAAAGAACGGCGATTGCTGGGACAGGAACTGGGTACGCGTTGCTGAATGCAGGGAGTCGATTAAAATTATTGAGCAATGCCTGGTACGACTGACGGGCGATCTGAGGAGAACACCTGATTTCGATCCTCAATCGGCCGTTCCGAAAAAAATCCGTCCGAAAGCAATGGATTTCTATGTCCGGGCCGAAAACTCTAAAGGCGAGCTGGGGTTTTTCTTTCGTACCGACGGTAAGTCGGACAAGCCGGTGCGCTGTAAGGCCAGGGCCTGCTCCTTTAACAACCTGTCTGTCCTGCCGGAGCTGTCGAAAGGCGGCCTGCTCGCCGACCTTGTGGCGATAATAGGGTCGATAGATATCGTGATGGGGGAGGTGGACAGGTGATTTGTGCCGCTCCTCTTTATTTCGTCAATCCCTTCGGCATCTCTTTCCTTAGCAGATACCTGTAAATGAACCTGTTCTTCAGGTTCTGGAAGTGAGCTCCTTTATTGCCTCCATACCCGTGCCGCTCTTCGGGATAGATCATCATTTCGAAATCTTTTTTAGCATCCTCCAGGTCACTTACCAGTTGGAGGGTGTTTTGCAAATGAACATTGTCGTCCATTGCTCCGTGGGTAATCTGCAACATGCCTTTATAGCGGTTTACGTAAGTCAGCACGCTGGCGGACTTATAGCCTTCAGGGTTTTCCTGCGGCGTATCCATGAACCGTTCGGTGTAGGCGGTGTCGTAGTATTTCCAGTCGGTCACGCTTCCACCTGCCATACCGTGGGTAAAGACGTCGGCTCCCTTTGTAAGGGCCAGGCAACTGATGTATCCGCCGTAGCTGAAGCCCGTAATCCCGATCCGTTCCGGGTCCGCAATTCCCTCATTGATGAGGTATCGCGCCATCGTAGAGTAGTCCCTTATTTCCCATTCTCCCAGGTTGCGGTGAAGGTAATTGAGGCCTTCCTTTCCGAAATGCCCGCTGGCCCGGTGGTCGAATGCAACCTGGACAAGGCCTTCTTCGGCCAGCCATTGCCGTTCGGGCGTCCAGTTCCACTGATCGTAGACAGTACCGGCATCCGGGCCGCCATAAATGCTGACCAATACCGGGTATCTGGTGCCGGCTGAATAATTGACGGGGTAGGTGATAACCATAGGAAGCTCATACTGGCCGTCATCGCTTTTGATGCGGACAAGTCGGGTTTCAGCACGTTTGTAATGCCCGAAATTTTTACCTTTCATGTCGCCCAGCTCCTTTATCATCTTTCCGTTGTTGTCGATCACGGTAGTTTTTGCGGGTGTATTCAAATTGGAGTAGGTCGTAATAAAATAACCTAGATCGGGCGACGGGTTAATCTGGCGGTGGCTGTATTCTCCGAAACTAAGCCGCTTCAGGTTTTTCCCGTCCAGGCCGGCGCGGTACAAATCAAACCTGGCTGTATTTTCCCTGCCTCTCGCCTGGAAATAAACCGTACGGGTAGCCGGGTCTATACCGTAGACCTCGGTAATTGTGAATTTCCCGTCGGTTACGGCATTTTTAAATTTCCCGTTGAGATCGTACAGGTAAAGTTGTTTCCAGCCTGATTTATCACTGACGACAACCATTTCACCGGTTGTTTCCAGCAGGTGCAAACGCTTTGCGGCCTCATCGATGGAAATCCAGGTTTTTTGCTGCTCTTCGTAGATTTGTTTTTTGGAGCCGCCCGATGGGTTAACATTATATATCTTCAGGTGGTCGTTGCCCCGGTTGATCCATTGAACGATAAGCCCTGAGCCGCCTGACAGCCATTGGGGCCAGCCAAAATACTGGTCGTCTTTTTCATTGAAATCTGCCCAGACCGTAGCGCCTCCGCCGGGAGAGACGAAGCCCAGCCTGGCGGTCGGATTGGGATCGCCTGCTTTAGGATACCTTGTTTCTTCGATATGACCGTGCCGGCCTTTGCTGCTGTACAGCGGGAACATCGGCGTTTTGCTTTCGTCGAAACGCATATAGGCGATTTTCTTGCTGTCGGGGCTCCACCAGTAAGCCCTGAACCGGGTAGATCTCCCATAAATCTCTTCCCAGTAAATCCAGGTTGCGTAGCCGTTCAATATGGTTTGAGCCCCGTCAGAGGTAAGCTGTATTTCCCTGTTCTCTTTCAGGCTGTATGTGAAGAGATTGCTACCCTTTGTGTAGGCAATATAGCTGCTGTCGGGTGAAAACATCGGGTTTTGTTCGGGCAATGCATCATTCGTAAGTCTTCTTTCGCCCGAAGCAGTCACAAGGAACAGATCGTTATCTTTTGCTTTCAGGCTTTGCTGCACCGGTAAAGGCGTTGATTTTGCCTCCGAGGTTTTACCGGTCTTCAGGTTCAGGACGGAGGCACCGCCCGGGGCTGATATCCTTAGCGACTGGCGGTCGGCCCAGGTGGCTGACGGCAACTGCGTATAGAAGTCGCGTGGGACAGTGCCTTTCATGAGGTCCTCCTTAGCGAAAGGCATTTCCTGTGCCAGGGCAGACAGATGGATAAAGAGCGTCGGAATAAGCAGGTGTTTCATGATTGTTGATCGAAGTAGTAGGAGTGGTGAGCTATAAGCAGAAATCCTTACTTTTCGTAGTCGATAAATTCATAAGAGGCTTCGTTGCCTGAAACATTAAATTTCAGAAAGCCTCTCGGACCGTGCTGGTAACCTCTCCAGGAAGGCCTCCCGGCTATCGCACCGCCGGTGATAAAATGGGTCCTACCTTCAATATTCAGGTCTTCAAACCAATGCAGATGTCCCTGCAGCACAAATTTGAGCTTATGGTCTTTGAATAATTCAAGTACTTCGTTCCGGTTGCGGACTGCCGGGCCTGAAGGCCAGCCGCCTGAAGGCGGATAAATGTCGTGGTAGGCCGAGACCAGCGGTATGTGCACAGTGAGAATGATAGGAGTTTCTTTTGGTATCCGCGCCAGCTCCCGCCTGAGCCATTCAAGCTGTGCCTTGTCGACATTACCGATATATTTGAAGTTTTCGACGTCAAGAACGTTCAGCGTAATGAACTGCCAACCCTTGTGATGAAAAGAATAATAAGTGTCGCCGAAGTAGCGCTTAAACATACCGTCCTTATAATCGGGGTGGCTGCTGTTTTCGGGACTCTCCTCGTAAATCGCAAATAATTCATGATTGCCTACGCAATTGTAAACAGGTTTTCCGAAGCGTTTGCTCTGCTGGGCGTAGAACCTGAACAAAGTGTCGCTCTTTGCCAGATTTCCCCTCATTACGTCAAAAACCTGGTCGCCGCCAACGAGGACAAAGTCAGGGTCTATGGCCCCTACTTTCCCGACTACTTTATCAAAAGCATTGATAGCAACAGAATCGGGCCTCAGGTGGATGTCGGTCAGGAAGACGAAGCTGAATTTTTCTCCCGCGCCTTGGGCATAAGAGGCATTCTGTATACCCGAAACCAGTAAAAAGAGAAAGAGTATTCTTACTTTCAGATTTGTTATCATGGCTGTTAAAAAAGATTCTAAAACGATTTTCGTCCTTTTGAAAGCGCCCGGTCCAGCCCTTCGGGGTCGGAACCACCTGCGGTTGCAAAGAAAGGCTGTCCGCCGCCGCCGCCCCTGATCTCCCTGGCCAGCTCTTTAACAATATTGCCTGCATGCAGGCCGGCTTCCTTCACCAGGTTTTCTGCGATATAAACCGACAGGAAAGGTTTGCCGCCTATCTCTGCTCCAAGGACTGCAATAAGATCGGGTACTTCGTCTTTGAGCTCATAAGAGAGCTTTTTGAGGGCATCCGGATTTGGAACCTCAACTCTGCTCACAATCAGCCTGAAGCTGCCATTGTCCTCTGCGGCTTCTATGAGGTGTTTTTTGAACTGCTGCAGCTTTTCGTTTTCAAGCACCTCTACTTTTTTCAACAGCGCCGATCGCTCGTCGAGCAACGATTGTGCCTGTTTCAGAAGATCGGACGGGTTTCGGAGCAGCTCTTTCAGGGCGGACAGCGTATGATCCTGCTCTCTTGCAAGAAGAAGGGCCCCGTCGCCGGTTACGGCTTCCACCCGCCGGATACCCGCAGAGACCGAGCCTTCGGATGTAAACCTGAAAAGACCGATCTTGCCGGTAGCCGGAACGTGGGTCCCGCCGCAGAGCTCGACAGAGAATCCGGGTTCGAAAGTGATCACCCTTACATAGTCTCCGTACTTTTCTCCGAAAGTTGCAGTTGCACCTGCTTCCATGGCCTGCTGGATCGGTACATTCCTTTTTTCATCCAGCAGGATGTTCTCCCGTATCTTCCGGTTGACGATATCTTCTATCTGCTCAAGTTCCTCGGTCGTTACTTTTGCAAAATGCGAGAAGTCAAACCGCAGCAGCTTGTCGTCCAGGTAGGAGCCTTTCTGGGTTACGTGGGCGCCCAGCACCTGGCGCATGGCAGCGAGCATCAGGTGGGTAGCAGTATGATTGGCCGAGATTTCAGCGCGGCGCTCCCGGCCGACTCTTGCTGTCACGTATGCTGCCTGATCCAGCATCTCCCCGATATTCTCATCTTCAGATATATGCAGAAACAGGTCGTTCTCCTTTTTGGTATCGGTAATGCTGATCAGCCGGCCATCGTAATCTCCGCCTGATATGGTTAATGTACCCCGGTCGCCAACCTGTCCGCCCATTTCCGCGTAAAAAGGGGTACGGTCGAGTACGATGTGGTATTCTGCGCCGGTTTTGGTCTTGACCCGGCGGTATTTCAACACCTGGGCTTCCGATTCCAGCGAATCATATCCTGTAAAGTCGGTAGCTTCGGCATCCCGCAGCTCGATCCAGTCGGTGGCCTCTTTTGCGGCATCCTGGCGGGAGCGTTTCTTTTGCTCAGCCAGGGCCAGTTCATAGCCGTTATGGTCAATTTTAATTCCTTTTTCCCGTGCAATAAGGGCTGTAAGGTCGACAGGGAACCCGAAAGTGTCGCTTAGCTCGAACGCCTCTTCCCCGGCAATGGTGTTGCCGTCGGTTGCGGCAATCTGGTTTATGATGATATCCAGCCGTTTCAGCCCGGCCTCCAGCGTACGCAGGAAGCTTTTTTCCTCTTCCAGGATTACGTTACGAACAAAATCCTTTTGCTGGTACAATCCGGGGAATACGCTTTCGAACTGCTCGGCCAGAGCGCCGACGAGTTTATGAAAGAAAGGCTCCCGGAGCCCCAGGTCGGAATAGCCGTAGCGAACAGCCCGGCGTAGTATGCGCCGGATTACATAGCCGGCTTTGGCATTACCGGGCAACTGCCCGTCGGCAATGGCAAAAGATACGGCGCGGATATGGTCGGCAATGACCCGGAGCGCGATGTTGATCCTGTTCTGTTCCGGGGAAATGAATTGTCCGGGATTTTCAAATTCGGAGACATATGTTTTGTCGGAAAGCGCTTCCAGTATCTGGATAGTAGGCCGGAACACATCGGTATCGTAATTCGATTTTTTGCCCTGTATGGCCATACAAAGCCTTTCAAAGCCCATACCGGTATCGACATGCCTGGCAGGCAGCGGAATGAGGCCGCCGTCGGCTTTCCTTTCAAATTGCATGAAGACCAGGTTCCAGATTTCGACTACCTGGGGATGATCCTGGTTGACAAGCGACTTGCCGTCGACGGCATCTGCTTCTGCCTGGGGCCTGAGATCGATATGGATCTCGGAGCAGGGACCGCAGGGGCCGGTATCGCCCATCTCCCAGAAATTGTCTTTCTTGCTGCCGAGAACGATACGCTCTTCGCCGGTAATGCTTTTCCATAAATCCCATGCTTCCTGGTCGAAAGGCGTTCCGTCTTTTTCATCTCCTTCGAAAACCGAAACATAGAGGCGGTCTTTGGGCAGCCCGTAAACTTCGGTGAGTAACTGCCAGGCCCATTGAATCGCCTCTTTTTTGAAATAGTCACCGAACGACCAGTTCCCCAGCATCTCGAACATCGTATGGTGATAGGTGTCAAACCCTACGTCTTCCAGGTCATTGTGTTTTCCAGAAACACGGAGACATTTCTGCGTGTCGGCAATCCTCCTGGCGGGCGGCGTTCCGTTGCCAAGGAAAAAATCCTTGAACTGGGCCATTCCCGAGTTATTGAACATGAGTGTAGGGTCATTTTTGGCAACCAGGGGTGCCGAAGGAACTATCAGGTGAGATTTTTCGCGAAAAAAATCCAGAAATGTCTGCCGTATCTGTTGGGATGTCATATAATCCGGTAATAATAAACTTTAACCCGGGCGTATATTTTTTCATATAGGCCCTTTTTGTAACGGGCGCAAATTTAGCGATAATATTTCATGTAGCGGCTGTCGGTTGACAGCCGAATTCTGACAGCAGATTGCTGAATTCTGATAGCTATTTCATGGAATATACAATAGATTTGCGTCTGGTTCCAATAACGTATAACATTATAACCATGCTTCAATCCATTCCGTTTGATCAGACAGCCGCGTTTAAGAAACTGAAAACGCACCATAAAACAATAGCCAGACAGCCCCTGAAAGACCTGTTTGCCGAAGACCCGAACCGCTTTAAGAAGTTTTCGATCCGTTTCGGAGACATATTGCTCGACTATTCGAAAAACCGGATCAACGGGCGTACCAGGAGCTATCTTATACAGTTGGCTGAAGAAGCGGGCCTTGCCGATGCGATTGAAAAAATGTTTACCGGCGATAAGATCAACGCTACGGAAGACCGGTCTGTATTGCATGTTGCACTCCGGAACAGGTCTAACACGCCCATTTTTTCAGACGGGAAGGATGTAATGCCTGAAGTGAACCAGGTGCTGGAGAGGATGAAGGAATTCTCGGGAAAAATAAGGAACGGGGAGTGGAAAGGCTATTCCGGAAAAGCTATTACGGATGTGGTGAATATCGGGATAGGGGGGAGCGACCTGGGACCGGTAATGGTTACGGAAGCTTTGAAGCCTTATGCTAAAAAAGGCCTGAACGTTCACTTTGTATCGAACGTGGACGGCACTCATATCGTGGAAACCCTAAAGCCGCTCAATCCTGAAACTACTTTGTTCCTGATTGCCTCCAAGACTTTTACGACGCAGGAAACAATGGCCAACGCTCATACGGCAAGGAAATGGTTTCTCGATGCGTCAGGCGATACGGAGGCGATTAAAAAGCACTTCGCTGCGCTGTCGACAA
This sequence comes from uncultured Cytophagales bacterium, assembly GCA_964562455.1. Lineage (GTDB taxonomy): Bacteria > Bacteroidota > Bacteroidia > Cytophagales > Spirosomataceae > Ravibacter. Next base: position 19,036 of record CAZLTN010000039.1, on the reverse strand, counting down.
ACCGGGAAGAAGTAGCAAAATTCGGTATCGATACCGCCAATATGTTCGGCTTCTGGGATTGGGTAGGAGGAAGGTATTCGTTGTGGTCGGCCATAGGATTGTCAATAGCGATCTATATTGGTTTTTCAAATTTTGAGCAGTTACTGGCAGGTGCCCACGACGCCGATGAACATTTCAGGACCACCCGTTTTGACAAAAATATTCCGGTCATCCTGGGGCTGCTGGGCGTATGGTATAACAATTTTTTCGGTGCTCAGTCACATGCCATCCTGCCTTACGACCAGTATATGCACCGTTTTGCCGCTTATTTCCAGCAGGGAGATATGGAAAGCAATGGCAAATACGTCGGAAGGGACGGTAAGCCTGTGGATTATCAGACCGGGCCAGTCATCTGGGGCGAGCCGGGTACAAACGGTCAGCATGCCTTTTACCAGCTTATACATCAGGGGACAAAGCTGGTTCCGGCAGATTTTATCGCCCCGGCTATTAGCCATAACCCGGTAGGAGAGCATCACCAGATGCTTCTTTCCAACTTTTTTGCCCAGACCGAGGCACTTATGAACGGGAAAACCGTTGAAGAAGTACGCACCGAATTGAGCAGCTCCGGGAAGTCAAAAGAAGAGATCGATTTTCTTGTACCATTTAAAGTTTTTGAAGGGAACCGCCCGACCAATTCGTTCCTTGTTAAAAAAATAACGCCGAGAACACTTGGTACGCTGATTGCGTTTTATGAGCACAAGATATTCGTACAGGGCATAATATGGAACATATTCAGCTTCGACCAATGGGGTGTTGAGCTGGGTAAGCAGCTTGCCAACAAGATCTATCCCGAATTAAAAAGCGATGCGCCTGTTTCTTCGCACGACGTATCGACCAACGGATTGATCAACCAGTACAAACGCTGGAGATAAGGATACGTCGGAGGTTTCATCCGAAATACAGGTCGAGCAGTTCCGACCGGGACTTAGATGAATTTTCATCGGAAGTCCCGGTTTTTAATGGAGCAAGAAGCCGGGGTAATCCTTCTTCGCTTATTCTTGCAAAGTTGTCCTATATTTGTTCAATGTACTAACTCCAATATCAAACTCTCAAGAGAAATGCTCAGGCAAGCCTTACATGCAATTCTTACTACTTTTCGTATTTTGACAAAAAAATACTATCCGGAAGAACTCGAAGTAATAAGCAAATATATTTCAAAGGACAGTATATGTATCGATATTGGTGCTCATTTAAGCTATTGGAGTGTGCCTCTAAGCAAAATTTGCAGTCAGGGGCTCGTTGTTTCGTTTGAAGCTTTACCTTATTATTCAGAGGTACTTAAAACTACTCTCAGGTTGCTCGGTAGAGCAAATATTAAAGTTTTCAACCTGGCACTGGCTGATACGTTCGAAATCGTCAATATGAAATGGAAATCCGAAGGCAAGAGATTGACCGGGTTGACCCATATTTCAACAAGCAATAATCCGAAATCAGAGATTGAAAGTGTTGTAGCTGTTAAGCTGGATGTCTTTGAAAAGCTGCTCGTCTCTAAAGTTTCATTTATCAAATGCGACGTGGAGGGTTTTGAGCTTATGGTGTTCCGGGGGGCGCAGAAAATATTTGAAACCTATAGACCGGTTATCTATACGGAATTGAATTATAACTGGTGCAAAAGATATAATTATACCCCGGCAGACGTTATTAATTTCTTAAAAGGAATTGATTATGAGCCATTTATAATCAGTGGTAAAAACATCCAACCACTTGCTGAAGTTGAAAATTTTTCAGGAGATATTCTGTTCCTTCAGAGAAATAATTAACTAATGTAAGGAGCACTATCGTCATCAGTCATTCTGTAAAATGGTTTGAAAACCAGCACATTAGGGGATGTTTCGGATTCAGTCGCGGACGTAATCCGGGTAGAATTACATGCCTTTTGTCTTTTCGGGATGAAAGGCATGTGTTTTTTTGCCCTTTTCTGATCATTTAAACCAGCCAGCCATGATGTATCGTTTTCTGTTCTTCCTGCTTGTTTCGGCTAATGTGTACGGCCAGGGATTGGGCGTTTATAAAGACAAGGCCGTGGTTTTTTCTTCGGTAAATGTGATCCCGATGGATAGGGAAGAGGTGTTGCTAAACTATCACGTAGTGGTAAAAAACGGGAAGATTACGGATATAGGCCCGGCTGCAAAGGTACAAATACCTGCCGGGGCAACGGTGATCGACGGAAAGGGTAAATACCTTTTGCCGGGTTGGAGCGAAATGCACGCGCACGTGCCGCAGGTAGAAGATCTTGTTCCTATGAAGGAGGTATTGATGCTTTACCTTGCCAACGGGATTACCAACATACGGGGTATGCTCGGCAGCCCGAAGCACCTTGAGCTGAGGGAAAAAATAAGGTCAGGCGAGATCCTGGGGCCTCATTTTATCACTTCAGGCCCTTCTTTCAGCGGGCAGAGCGTAAGAAGCCCCGAGCGGGGTATCGAGATGGTGCGGGAGCAGAAAAAGGCAGGCTATGACTTTCTTAAGCTGCATCCGGGGCTTACGAAGGCGACTTTCCCGGGGATAGCACAGACGGCAAAAGAGGTAGGTATCCCCATTGCCGGGCACGTTTCTTTCAACGTGGGGGTGTGGGCGGCTATCGAAGCGCGTTATGCCACGATCGATCACCTCGACGGTTTTATAGAGGCGCTCACTCCGGGTATCGATACAATGGCGGCCCAGGAAACGGGCCTTTTTGCTACCAGGATAGCATATAAGGCAGACCGTTCGAAGATTCCGGGTCTTGTAAAAGCACTGAAGGAAAATAATATCGCCGTAGTGCCGACGGAAGCGCTTGCAGAGAGGTGGCTCGCTCCCGAAGGGGCCGAAAAATTTGAGAGTGATCCGGATTTAAAGTATATGGAACCCAAAGAGCGCGAAAGGTGGCTCCAGGTAAAAAGAAATTTTAATAACGAGCCCGGCTTCAATGTTGCCCATGCAAAAGCTTTTGTAAAGCTGAGGCACCAGTTGCTGCTGGCATGTCAGAAAGGTGGGGTCGAGCTGCTGCTGGGCTCCGATGCCCCGCAGATACTCAACGTACCCGGGTTCTCGATCCATCACGAGCTGAAATACCTTACAGATGCGGGCCTGACTCCCTACCAGGCGCTCCGCACGGGGACTGTCAACGTGGCGAAGTTCCTGGGGAAAAAAGATTCGGGAGCAGTCAGGAAAGGCTTCGATTCGGATCTCGTGTTATTGGCCGGCAATCCCCTGGAAAATATTTCCAACACCCGCAAAATAGAAACGGTAATGATCGGTACAAACCTTCTCTCTAAAGAGTTCATATCCAGCGAGCTAAAAAAACTGGAGAAATAGGGGTACTGTAAAGCCTGCATGCAGTAATTACTCTGAGGGGCATTGCCCGCAGGCGGGTATATAAATTTAAATTGTGTGAAAAAAATACTGATCAGAACGGGTATCGGCATAATTGTTATTCTGTTAATCGGGCTCATATACGGATACAGCCAGTTAAAAGACCGTCATCCCGGCTACGAGATCGATCTGAGCATCAAAGCCGGTCAACCGGGATCGGTTCGTATAGGTTTTTCAAAGAAGGACATCACACCTCACGGGTTCGATACCTGGACCGATGCCAACGGTGATTCGAAGTACGACAGGAAGGACGGAGACTCTTTTAACGACCTTAACGGGAATGGTAAATTTGACGCAGTCTGGATGGCGGGATTCCACCAGGGAAGGCCGGCCAACGGGGTAAACGACCCGCTATGGGCCCGCGCTATGGTAGTCGACGACGGAAGGCATAGGCTTGCGCTTTGTGTGATAGACATGATGGGCTTCGGCCACGATGATGTGGTAAATGCCAGGAAAAGAATCAAGGCGTCACTGGGGTTGGATTATGTGATTATTGCCAGTACTCATGTCCATTCCTCCCCCGACCTGATGGGGATGTGGGGCTCAGGCGTGCTCAAGCGCGGGACAGACGACCAATACCTGGAAACGGTGACAAACCAGGTTGTAGCCGCGGTAGAGGAGGCTTATCAATCCGCGCGCCCCGCCAGGCTGAAGTTTGCCGAAGACCTTTCTGCGGCGATTCCGCTGCTGGGTGACTCGCGGCCGCCGAAAGTGCTCGATGCAGGCATAAGACTTATGCAGGCGGTCGACCTGGAGACTGGGAAAACAATAGGAACGCTCCTGAACTGGGGGAATCACCCGGAGACGCTGTGGTCGGGCAACGTGATGCTTACGTCTGATTTTCCGCATTATTACCGCAAATACCTGGAAGAAGGAGTCTATAAGGGAGACAGCCTGGTAGAGGAAGGAACGGGCGGCATCGCGTTGTTTGCAAACGGCGCCGTAGGTGGTCTTATGACAACACGCCCGCCGGATACGATCTATCATCCTCTTACACAGAAAGTTTTGACCGGCGCTACCTTTGAGAAAGCCGAGGCGCAGGGAATGGCGCTGGCGCTGATTTCTTTAAAGGCACTCCGCTCAGATGTCGCCGAAGCTGTCGATTCGGCAGCTATCGGAGTGCGCGCCAGGACCATCGCTTTGAAAGTTGAAAATAAGCTTTTCAGGCTGGCCGGGTTCCTGGGGATTTTTAAAAGAGGGTATGTGAAACGCAGACATCTGCGCTCAGAAGTGGCGGTCTGGTCCCTGGGGCCTGCCGCATTTGTACATGTTCCGGGTGAGCTGTACCCTGAGATTCTGAATGGCGGTGTGGAAGCTCCAGATGGCGGCGATTTCGGGCTGCAGCCTGTCGAGGTACCTTCCATAAGAGAGTTGATGAAGCACCGGTATAAGTTCTTTGTAGGTTTGTCCAACGATGAGGTGGGGTATATCATCCCGAAAAGCCAGTGGGACACCCGGTCTCCCTATACCTATGGGCGGGATAAAGGGCCGTATGGCGAAGTCAATTCCCTGGGGCCGGAAACAGCGCCGGTGATTTACCGGAGTGTAGCAGAATTACTGAAAGATCTGTAATTTGTTACGAGTAGACAGCTCCTGCCCATTTCACTCAAACCTCAGATGCTTGACCGATTCTCCCGAAACCGCCAGCTCCGTCAGCGCATCGATGCCGATCTGGAGATGCCTGTTGACAAAAAGCCGGGTGACTCTCTCGTCGCTGGCTTCGGTTTTGACTCCTTCGGGAACTAACGGATTGTCGGAAACAAGCAGGAGGGCGCCATGCGGGATAGCGTTGGCAAAGCCGGCAATAAAAATAGTGGCCGTTTCCATGTCTATAGCCAAAGCGCGTATTTCCCTGAGGTAATTTCTGAATTCTTCATCATGCTCCCAGATCCTCCTGTTGGTGGTATAGCAGGTGCCCGTCCAGTAGTCCAGCTCGTGCCTGATAATGGTGGAAGAAACCGCTCTCTGGAGGCGAAATGAGGGGAGGGCGGGTATTTCCGGGGGCATGTAGTCGTCGCTGGTCCCTTCGCCCCTGATGGCTGCAATCGGAAGAATGAGGTCACCGATCTGGGTCTTTTTCAGCCCACCGCATTTCCCGAGGAACAGGACTGCTTTGGGCGTTATCGACGAGAGAAGGTCCATGATGGTTGCAGCCATCGGGCTTCCCATCCCGAAGTTGATAATGGTTATGTTGTTTGCGGTAGCTGTCTGCATGGCGCGTCCGAGCCCCCTGATTTCGACCCCGAACTTTTCGGAAAACAATGAAACGTAGTTGATGAAGTTCGTCAGGAGAATATATTCTCCGAATTCGCCGAGCGGAGTGCCGGTGTACCTGGGCAGCCAGTTTTCAACGATATCCTTCTTGGTTCTCATGTGCATAAAAGGTCCTCCTGCGCCTCATCCGGAGTTTTCCGCAATAAAGTACCGGAACAGGCGGGCTGCTTTTTGAAATATGGCGTCTATACCTCAATTTTACGATTATGCTGCCTCGTCTCAATCTTCCGTCGTTCCCGTGTAAAGTTAAGGAAGTCGATGGAAAACCTTATATATTCGATATTATCCGCAGAAAGTTTGTCTTTCTTTCACCGGAAGAATGGGTGCGTCAACACTTTATCCACCTTCTCATCGATCGCTACGGTTATCCGCGTTCGCTGTTTGCCGTCGAAACCGGCGTTTACTATAATACTTTAAAGAAAAGGTCAGATATTATGGTATTGGGAACCGACGGGAATCCCTTCCTGCTGGTGGAGTGCAAAGCGCCCGCAGTGAAGATCAGGAACAACGTTTTCGACCAGATCGCGCGATATAACTTCAGCCTGAAGCCAAAATACCTGGTTGTCACCAATGGGTTGGAGCACTTTTGTTTTTGTGTGGGAGAGGCGGGAAAGACGGATTTTCTGGACGATCTGCCTTCTTACGGGGGAAAAGGGGACATTTAAGAAAAGAAGATCACTCCAGAAGCACAAAGGACACAAAGAAAAATCTCTGTGTCCTTTGTGCTTCCGGAGTGAAAATATTTAGCGCGGGAACTGCGCCATCCCATAGTGCTTCTGAAGCAACAATTCGTACTTCTTAGCTTCTTCCATTTTTTCTGCTTCCTGGTAGGAAGTCATGATCGACTGGAGAATATAAAGGTTGAGGTTGCTGTTCCGGCCGCCGTAATTTCCCGTTTCTTTGGCGAAATTAAGATTTTCGTCCGCCCTTTTCGACATGGTTTCAGCAATATCGGATGCGATTTTATCCTCTCCGAGTTCCAGGGCCGGGCCGATGAAGTTGACCGATATCTGGTCATAGGGAATGCTCTTATCGGGCATCGTTTCAAGCGACCGCTTCAGGGCTGCACGGGCTTCCTCTTTTTTGCCGTCGGTAAGCAGCTGGTTGATGAGGCGGAGGAATGAAATTCTTGCCGACAAAACCGGAGATCCCAGGTAAGTATTATCGTAGTAGGTCTTCGGATTGTCCATCTCTCTCCAGGCCATATGGTTCATCATACGGTCATACATGATGTCGTCGTTGACATAGCCGTCTGAGGCCCCGTCAACTTTAACCGGCAGCAGGCGGTAGGCATATCCTTCGAGCTGCATATACTCTTTCAGGTTGAGATAACTGCTGTTGCCCAGTGTAGACGAGAAATAGATAGGCCTTTCCCAGTCATTGCTGGCGATAATATCGAGCATGATCAGGTCCGATTTGTACAGATCGCGGTTCCCGATCGACCAGCTAAGAGAATCTCTCAACAACGGCAGCAAGTCCTCCCTGACAATGTTCTTGCTTTTTACGCTTTCGGTATCGACTGGTAAAAACAGCACGGAAGAAGGAAGAATAGAGGTCATATCGCCGGAGGTAAGCGGCACCTGTATCGCGCGGTTTTCCTGTTTTACAAGGCTGATGTATTCCTTCAGGTTAATTCCCGATTTGACATTGGGCACCTCGTAAAAAGGCACTACGTCGTTGCGGCCATACATGTAATTTTTCCGGTCAAGCGAAATGGGCAGCGCTTCGGACTCGTAGGTCTTGCGCTTCATCTGGTCGATATACCAGTCCGTCCCGAGAAGACTCAGGTTACATACCCTCACATCGGTCCTGAAGCCCTCTACTTCCTGTACATACCAAAGGGGGAAAGTATCGTTGTCGCCGCCTGTAAAAAGAATAGCATTCGGTGCACAGGTATTCAGCATGTTCCTTGCAAAATCGACCGAATGATAACGATGACTTCTGTCGTGATTATCCCAGCCTTTGGCAACCATGATCACCGGCACAATCAGCCCTACCGCAGTTGCCGTCAGGGCGCGCGTGGTATCGTTAGTGAGCAATTTCCTGATACCGTCGGCTATGAACATCACACCGAGGCCTATCCACATGGTAAAGATATAGAACGAACCGACGTATATATAATCCCTTTCCCTTGGTTCTTCGGGAGGGGAATTGAGGTAGATCACAAGTGCTACACCCGTCAGAACGAAAAGCAGCGCGAGGATCAGCAGGTCATTTTTCCTGCGGAAATAGTGGTACACGATTCCCAATAAACCCAGTATGAAGGGTAGCATGAAGAAGTTATCGTGGGCTTTGTTGCCGGCAATTGTCGATGGGTATTCTTTGGCGGCATCCCAGGGTAAAAGTGTTCCCGCACCTTCTTCGTCACTTTCACGACCTACGAAGTTCCAGAGAAAATACCGCCAGTACATATGCCCGACCTGGTACGACAGCATAAAGCTGATATTGTTGGCAAGATTCGGGCGTTGCCCCTCACCCAGGCCCTGCATCTGTTGGTAAAGCTGCACATGGCGCTGCTGGGTTGAGTACATCCGCGGGAGCAGAATGCTCGATCCTGCAGGATATTCGTATTCGGGTTTGTAATCGTAGATCTTGTATTTACCGTTTTCCTTGATATACATCGGCGCGCCCCTTTTCTGAGTAACCGGCCTGTCTACGAAAGTAGGACCGAAGAGGAGCGGCCTGCTGCCGTACTGCTCGCGTTTGAGGTAGGAAACGAAGCTCAGTACATCGTTCGGATTATTTTCGTTGATCGGGGGATTGAACTCAGCCCTTACCAGTACCAATATATAAGACATATAGCCGACCAGTACGAAAACAAGCGAGAGCAGTCCGACGTTGAGTGCTTCCTTTCCCTGCTTTTCGCTATAGCGTATCCCCATTACTAGCAAGCCGAGGAAAAGTATCACAAAAATGGCTATTCCGGATGCGTATGGGAGCCCGAAGGTATTGACAAAGAAAATTTCGAACTGTCCTGCTACCGACGGGAGCCCGGGGATGATCCCGGAGTTGATAATACCAAGTATCAACAGGCCGGCCATGAAGGCCGCAGCAATACCCCAGAAGGTATGTTTCTGGTATCTTTTAAAATAAAAAATCAGCGCCAGTGCAGGTATTGCCACAAGGTTAAGCAAGTGGACTCCAATGGAAAGACCAACCAGGTAGGCGATAAGCAGGAGCCACCTGTTGGCTGCGGCACGATCGTCGATGCGTTCCCACTTAAAGGCCGCCCAGATGACGATCGCTGTAAAAAAAGAAGACAGACCATAAACTTCTGCCTCGACGGCAGAGAACCAGAAAGAGTCGGACCAGGTATAGGAAAGTGCGCCAACTGCTCCGGCCCCGAGAATGAGATAAGTTTCAGCGGTAGATAGGGCTTCGTCGGCCTTACCGATTATCTTACGGGCCAGCATCGTAATGGTCCAGAAAAGGAACAATATGGTAAATGCGCTGCTCGTGACAGATAAAATATTTACCCAATACGCAGCCTTTTCTACATCCCCGAAAGAAAACATCGAGAAAAGCCGCCCGAGCAGAAGGAAGAATGGCGCTCCCGGCGGGTGTGGTACCTGGAGTTTAAATGCACAGGCTATAAATTCGCCGCAATCCCAAAAGCTGGCTGTTCTCTCGACGGTAAACAAATAGGTAATCAGCGCAATTCCGAAGATTATCCAGCCTGTGAGATTGTTGTAACGATTAAATCGGTTCATGAAAAACTGTTAACTGTTGATTTTTTGTGGCACTTTTCTTGAAGCACAGCCAAAATTAGTAAAATAAGGGTAAACGCAAGGTTTGCACGCTCTTAATTAATGTTAAACCCCGGAGAGGTGGGGGCTGGCTGAGGGGTCTTGTGTCGTCCCTGCGGGACTTCCGTCAGCGTGATGCCTGATTCCCGGTTCGTAATCCACCGGGGGTTAATCATGTGTCGTTCCTATAAGGCCTCTTAAATCCGATAAGGATGCGGCGCTAATCACTTCCCAGCGACGTTATTACAGCAGCTTCAGAGGCCGAAGCGGAAGACCTTCTTACCGTAGGGTAGCCCCGCAGGGGCGATACCATGCATAACCCCGGGTGAAGTGCAGCGTAACCCGGGGCGGACGGCGGAGCGGATGGACGGAGGATAAGATGATGAACCCGCCTGCTACGAAGCCCCGCAGGGGCGATACTATGCCTATCCGTGGGTGAAGCGCAGCCTCCCGTGGCTGGACAGATAGCATTCCACAGCACACGTGAGCCCCGCAGGGGCGATACTATTCCCGCTGACTATAAGCAGAGTCCGCTATCGTTAACCACCGGAGAAGCGCAGCGGCTCCCCGGAATCTTCCGTTATATGACTAAACTAATTATATTTTGGAATGACCAAAGAATTCAATCGAAAGTTTGTTTAATCAATAGTTTCGCATTTATTTCGAGCGTCCATTTTGGTTTTTACAAACTGAAATGCTGGTCAGTATTCCAATTTTCATTTTATCAATTTAACGCCCTTGAATTCTGTAGATACATTTATGGACTGGGTTGAAAAAGACAACCCCGGAGAGTTAGAATTTCACCAAGCTGTCAGAGAAGTCGCCGAGACTATTATCCCGTTTATTGAGGACATACCCCGGTACAAGAATGCCAACCTGCTGCAGCGCCTCGTCGAGCCCGAGCGCATCGTTATTTTCCGTGTCCCCTGGGTGGATGACAAAGGAGAGATCAGAGTAAACCGCGGATACCGTGTACAGATGAACAGTGCGATAGGTCCCTACAAAGGCGGGTTGCGTTTTCATCCTTCGGTCAACCTGGGGACATTGAAGTTCCTTGCGTTTGAGCAGGTTTTCAAGAACAGTCTTACCCAGCTCCCGATGGGTGGCGGTAAGGGTGGATCCAACTTTGATCCGAAAGGGAAATCCGACGGCGAAGTAATGCGTTTCTGCCAGAGCTTTATGACTGAATTATCACGTCATATCAGCCACGATGCTGATGTTCCGGCAGGAGATATCGGCGTAGGGGCAAGGGAGATCGGGTTCATGTTCGGACAGTATAAAAGGCTCAAAAATGAGTACACCGGCGTATTGACCGGGAAAGGGTTTGAGTGGGGAGGCAGCCTGATCCGCCCGGAAGCTACGGGATACGGTGTTGTCTACTTTGTCGACCGGATGCTGGCAGAGCGGCATGATTCGCTGAAAGGTAAGAAAGTAGTGATCTCCGGTTCGGGGAACGTTGCGCAGTACACCGTTGAGAAGTGTATCGAGCTTGGAGCGAAAGTGCTGACCGTTTCGGATTCGTCCGGTTACGTATATGATGAAAACGGTATCGATGCGGAACGCCTGGCCTATATACTTGAGCTTAAGAATGTAAAGAGAGAAAGGATAAAAGTATACGCCGATCGTTTCGGATGTGAGTTTGTGGAAGGCAAAAAGCCATGGGAGGTTCCATGTGACATTGCCTTTGCCAATGCTACCCAGAACGAGCTCGATGTCGACGATGCCCGGCAACTGATTGCCAATGGTTGTTTTTGTGTGGCAGAAGGCGCAAATATGCCGACTACACCCGAGGCGACGGAGCTGTTTAAAAACCATGATGTGCTGTTTGCGCCCGGTAAGGCTTCAAATGCCGGAGGTGTTGCAGTATCAGGCCTGGAAATGTCCCAGAATTCGCTCCGGCTTTCCTGGACCAGGGAGGAGGTCGATCAGAGGCTTTACAAGATTATGGAAAACATTCATACGATTTGCAAGCGCTACGGGCGTGCCGCCGACGGAAGGCTCGACTACGTAAAAGGTGCAAATATCGGAGGATTTGTAAGAGTGGCCGAAGCCATGCTTGCCCAGGGTGTAGTGTAGAAAGAGCTACATGATGCTGCGGAGGTAGCGTCTTACGTTCTCCATATAGAGGCTTTCTTCGAAACCGTTGCTCCCGTCGGGGGCAACGGTCATTTTTATGATGATAAAGCCGTAGGTAACCACCCACCATTCCCGGTAGGTTTTGTTTACCGCTTCCGCAAATTTCGGTTTAAAGCCGGCGATCATTTCCCATACCGGATTTTGCTGGTAATCCAGCTCCTGCTGGTAAATTGCTTTTGAAGGGGAGAAGGCGCCCCCGATACAAAACATCACCTGGAAAACCTCCGGAGACTCCCTGGCGAAATTCCAGATAGCTATTGCTACTTCATTCAGTTGCTTTTCAGGGTTTCGGTAGAGCTCCTGTATGCTTTTGAACTGGGTTCTTAACTGTTCGAAGCCTTCCGAACGGATGGTATCGAGAAGCTTTTCCTTGTTTTCAAAATATTCGTAAAGAACAGGCGGAGTGTATTCGATCAGGTCGGCGATCTTACGGACTGTAACCGCCTGCCAGCCCTCGTTCCGGGCAATAGCGCAGGCTGTTTTCAGGATGCTGTCGCGAACCTGTTTCCGGTGCCTTTCCTTTCTTGCAGATGTCCCCATAGGCGATCCTGCTTTAAGATTGTTTCGAATTACATGCTGTAAATCCTGTTATTTTGCATGCACTACCGGTTTCAGCTCCTGTTTTTCGACCAGCCGGTAGTTGGCTTCCTGGGCGCGTATCCTGGAAACCGGATTCTGACAGGCTACCGAAATATTGTTCTGGTAGACATCGAGCCTGACAGCCTTCTGGTTATCGTTAACATAGTTACCAATAACCTGCTTCAGCATTTTTTTAAATTTAGGATCGGTAACCGGGAATGCGACATCGATCCTGCGATGGAAATTCCGGTGCGTCCAGTCCCCTGATGAAAGCAGGATATCCTCCTGTCCGTCGTTAAAGAAATAGAATATCCGGGAGTTTTCATGGAACCTGTCCACTACTCTCAGGGCAGTAATGTTCTCGCTGATCGTAGGCAGATCAGGGATCAGGCACAGGCAGTTGGTGACCACCAGCGTTACCGAAACGCCGACGCGTGCGGCATGATAGAGTTTATCGATAATCTGCTTATCCTGTAACTGGTTGATCTTGACGACGATCGCAGCCTTTCTTCCCATTTTGCTGTGCTGGATCTCCCGGTCGATCATTTCAATCAGCTTCCTGTACATATTGAACTGACTTACCTGGAGCATATTGAAAGGCAGGTACTTGAATTTTTTTGCTTCCTGGCCGGTAGCCAGGTATGCAAACAGCAGTTCAAGCTCGTTGCAGATCTCAGGGTGAGTAGTCAGCAGCGTATGATCGACCGACTCATTGGCGGTCAGGCGGTAAAATCCTCCCGTACCCAGGTACGCATATCTTTCCCAGCCTTTTTTGACTTTTCTCTTGATCAACGCAATTTTAGCATGCACTTTGAGGCCTGGTGTGCTGAACATTACCTTTATGCCGGCATCCTTCATCTTTTTCGCCCATACGGGGCTTTCCTGGTCGCTGAGCTTCGGGTTGAGCTCTACAAAAGCAAGTACCTTTTTCCCGTTACGGGCTGCGCTAATCAGCGAGTTGACGAGAAATGACTGACCGCTTATTTTATAAAGAGAAACATGGATCTCCCTGACGTGCGGATCGACGGCTGCGTCGTTGAAAAATTTGAGAATAGGCCAATGCGAATGATAAGGCAGATGCAGCAGTTGATCGCCGTTCTGGAGGGATTCAAATATGCTTTCCGTCTGCTCTATCGAAAGGAACTGCCTGAGGAGAGGGTATTCGAGCTTCCGGCTCACGCGCGGAAAATTGAGAAAGTCGCTATAGTTAAGGTAGTGGCCTTTTTCTACCCAGTCCTCTGTAGAAATATCGTAGCGTTCCGCCAGGAACTGCTTCAGCGGTTCGGGGGCGTCTTTTTCAAAAAAGACATGCTGGGGAAGAATAAAGCCCTGCTTTTCAAGCTGCCGGGCTACTCTTGAGGCATATACCTGGGCCAGCTCGTCTTCAAGCTCGGGCTGGGAAGGACGTTCGGAGCTGATGCAGTAGCTATCGTGAACTTTATAGCCCGGGAGAACCAGGTCGAGATTAAAGCGGATAATATCTTCGAGAAATGCGACCTGCTTTATCCCGTTCAGCTCGGGTAGCTCAACGAACCGGCTGGTATTCTTAACAGGGATATTCAAACAAGCGTACTGGAATTCGTCAGTCTCGCCGGCTGCGGGCTCAAAATCTTTCTGAAGCCTGATGATGAGGTGGAAGATCGTATTTTCGGGCAGGATATTTTTGAGTGATTTCCTGCCGCTGAGAAACACAGGCTGCAAATACCTCAGGATTTCCTGCATGAAGTAATTCCTTAGGAATTCCTGGTGCGCAACAGCAAAAGGTTCTTTAAAATACAGCCTGATACCACTTTCCCTCAGAGCCGGAAGCAGCTCGCCGGTCAATATGCCTGTGAATTCATCGAGCTGATTCGACAGCGTTTCGCTGATATGCCCGAGCAATACTTCCGGGAAAAGATTAAGCTTTTCCAGCGTATCCCTGCTTGCGAATGTCATTGCGCGCAGCAGGGGTATTTTTTCTTTTACAAACTCATCTCTTTCCTTTGCGAAGCGCCCTAAAAAACGCAGGCGTTCCACCACCGGCACGCTTTCATCCTTCGACTCCATAAGGAGCCTGTAGGTGTAAGATAACCAGCTTAGGCTATTATCGAAATATGGGTGAGATACATCCAGCATTGTTTATTTTCCCCAGGTTTCGGGTGATAGCCGCCAATTATTCAGCACTTCTATCTGGTCGGCTGAGATGTATTCTTTCTCCAAAGCTGCGTCGATCAGGATTCCGTAATGGCTCAGTACTTCAAGCGGGATACCTGCAGCACGGAAACTCTCTTTTGCCACTTCGAATCCGTAGCTGAAAATAGCTATTGCCCCGATTACCTGGGCTCCGTTATCGGTAAGCGCCTTCACTGCTTTGAGAGAGCTACCTCCTGTTGAAATCAGGTCTTCTACGACTACTACTTTTTTGCCTGCCGGTACCGGGCCTTCTATCTGGTTCCCCATGCCATGCTTTTTAGGCTCGGGCCTTACATACCCGAACGGAAGGCCGAGCTTATCGGCTACCAGGGCCCCTTGTGCGATACCCGCAGTGGCTACTCCTGAAATCACCTCGACTTCGGGGAATGCTTCTTTTATCCTGCCGGCAAGGGCTTCCTTGATATAAGTACGGATTTCAGGATAGGAAAGCGCTACTCTGTTGTCGCAATATATCGGCGACATCCAGCCGGAGCTCCATTGGAACGGGCTGTCGGGCCTAAGTTTTATTGCTTCAATTTCGAGCAGCTTTTCAGCAATTTTCCGAGAGACAAGATGTGTATCCAAGCCTTTTGCGGGGGGTTAGTATTTATGATTCACTTAACAGACGGGCTTTGCCTGTTTGGTGCGTGCAGTGCAAAGCCGTCCGGGTTATTCCGGAAATCAAAAATACGCTATTTCCCCTTCAGTTACAGGGTCAGGAATAAATAAAAAATTTCAACATCTGAACCCGCAGGCGTAGCAAGTTTAAAACCAGTGAGTTGAGGAAAGATCAGGAGGTTGAGTCGGATGAGGGGTGGTTTGTGACCAGGATTTTGTCTATCCTGCTCCTGTCCATGTCGACGACTTCCAGCTCAAAAGTTTTCCAGCTTATTTTTTCGCCTGTCTCCGGGATGTCTTCCAGGACATGTAAAATAAAGCCTCCGAGGGTATTGAAGCCGGCAAGTTCTTTTCTTTCGGTATCCGAGAGTGTAACTCCGAAGTGGGTCAGGAAGTCATCGAACGGCAACTGGCCGTCGATCAGGAAGCTACCGTCGCTTCTTTCGACAATTTCTTTTTCATCTTCTTCGTCCGAGATATCGCCCAGGAGCGCATAAACAATGTCATAGATTGTGGCTACGCCTATTACACTGCCGTATTCGTCAACGATAATGCCGAAGTGGACCTTGTTTTCCCGGAATTTATCCAGCGCCTGGTAGGCCCGGTTGCTTTCCGGCAGGTATACCGGTTCCCGCACAAGGGCAGTAAGGTTATTGAAGCTCTGGTCCTCGGGCTTTTCGTTTATAAGGTCTTTGGTATAGATAAGGCCGATCACGTTGTCGAGGGAGTCTTTGCAGAGCGGGTATACCGAGTACCTGGTTTCTATAATGGTCTGCCTGATTTTTTCGCGGGTATCGTTGGCATCGAGCCATATGACTTCCTGCCGGGGAGTCATCAGGGAAGCTATTTTGCGGTCGCCCAGGTGGAACACATTGTGAACGATTTCCTTTTCTATTTCTTCGAAAACCCCACCGGTAGTACCCTCCACGATGAGGCTTTTTACTTCCTCCTCTGTAATGATATTACTGGAAGGTTTCAACCCTATGAGGTTGAAAATGAAGTCGCTCGACCAACTGAGAAGCACGATAAAGGGCTTGGTCAGCTTCGAAAGAAATGCCATCGGAGCGGCCACTAGCTTCGAGATACTTTCGGCATTGGACATCCCGATCCTTTTGGGTACCAGTTCACCGATCACCAGCGAAAGATAGGTAATTGCCAGGAGCACCAACGCAGTCGACAGGGTACCGGCGTAGTTTTTCAGATAGTCAAACTGTTCAAGGAATTCCTTTAGTACAGTGGTCATCTTATCCCCGGAGTACATACCGGTTAAAAGCCCGATCAGGGTAATGCCTATCTGGACAGTGGAGAGGAACCTTGTCGGAGAATTGGCCAGGTCGAGGGCCTGCTGTGCGCTTTTATTTCCTGAGCGTGCTTCTGCTTCCAGTCTTGATTTCCGGGAGGAGACGAGCGCAATTTCTGACATGGAAAAAATGCCATTCAGAATTACAAGGAGCAGGATAATGAGGATTTCCAAAAACCCGAACGTTATTGATAATGCAAATTTATAAATTTTGTATATGTCGATTCAAAAAGTCTTTAGTTATTTTTGCCCCTCTCACGGCTAATTTTTACCCATGGTAATATTTTTTGCGGACCGCCCCCTTACCATTTCTTCCCGGAAAAATGTCGGGGAAAGCGACAGCGTTCATTTCGACCATATCCTGGATATGCGGCTGCTGAACCGGAAAAAGACTGACCTTAGCGGGCATGTGCTGTTCCTGAACGTTACTGCCAAATTTGCAGTGGAGATAGTCAGGATGCTAAGGCAGAATCCGCCCGCCGACCTGTTGTCGGTCAAGCTTCTGGTGAACGACAAAAAAGCTGTTGTCGACAGCATAAAAAAAGACTTTAAGGTCATTAAAGCAGCGGGTGGGATTGTCTACCATAAGGACCGCTGCCTGCTGATCTACCGCAAGAAGAAATGGGATCTTCCAAAAGGAAAGCTGGATCGCGATGAAAGCTCCGGGAAGGCCGCGGTGAGGGAAATCAGGGAAGAGACGGGAGTGGCGGGCAAGCTTCAGCATAAGATCTGTACAACCTGGCATACCTATACTTTTAATGATGAGCTGGTACTCAAAAGGACGAAATGGTACCTTCTGGATTGTGTTTCTGATCGTAAGATGAAGCCCCAGACCGAGGAGGAAATAGAACGTCTGGAATGGGTCTCGGTCGGACAGGCAAAGTCTTACCTGGTCAATTCCTACAGCTCGATCCGGTATGTTTTTGAGCGGTTCGAGGAAAAACTTGCCGAGCTTAGCAGCTAATTACAGTGTGGCTGAGCCTTCCGGAAGACGGTAGGGGAGGAATTCGTCTACATTCTGGCCGTAACGGTACAGGTCGCGGACGATGCTCGAACTGATCGGAGCCAGGTGCGGGGAAGTGATCAGGAAGACTGTTTCGATCTCTTCGTATACATACCTGTTTACCTGGGAAATGGCGTTTTCATATTCGAAATCCGTTGTATTCCTGAGCCCACGCAAAATATACCTGGCACCCATTTCCCGGGCTATTTTAGCAGTAAGACTGTCGTACGAAATCACCTTTATCCTGTCGTTCCCGGCAAAACTCCCTGCAATGAGGCCCTCCATGGTATCAACAGGGAAAAATCTTTTCTTATTAAGATTAGTGCCTATCCCGATAACGATCTCATCAAAAAGAGCCATTCCCCTTGTCACTATATCATGATGGCCTTTGGTAAAAGGATCGAACGAACCGGGAAATAAAGCTATTTTTTTCATGAAAGAGAGAATTAGTAGATGTGATGATGTGGCGATGTGATGATGAGGTGATTAGTTTATGATGCTTTTCAGATGCTGCCTGCGTGCAGAAGTGCAAAATACCGGTGATCGGCCAGGTCATAAAAGGCGTCGGGGTATTGCAGGTGCGCGGGTCTTCGGGCAAAGCGAATGTGGGGTACAAAACGGGATAATTCGGCAAAAAGGCCGGAAAACGGCGTCGTTTCGCCAGACAAGGTAATGTGTACGCCTTCGGGCAGGTAGTCGAGTTTATTCAGGCACGAAAGCAAAAAAAATGTTGCCTCTTCAGGATTTTGAAAGCGATAGCGGTTACAGAGCACGAGCTTTTCGCGTTCGAATACGACAATGAAAAAGAAACCTTCCTGGACGTGAATGTTAATGCGCGGGCCGTATTCTTCGCTACTATGGGAGTGCCCGGTATGGGAATACCCGGACATAAGTGCGCTTGTGACATGCGAGAAGGTAATGTCCTGCAAAGCGTACTGGTCCTGGAAGAATTCTCTCCATGCCGAAGGCACCTGGAATACATTGCAGCAGCCGAAAGCAGGAAGCGCCTGAAAAAGGGCTTTATTCGTCCCCAACACCGGATGCCCCAGTGAAAGCTGCAGGTACCTGGAAGTATATTCTTTACGGAAAAGCGCTTCAGGAACCAGTGTAAATGCGTCGGTATTGACCAGGACATTGATCTTTTTCCACCCCGTTAAAGAAAGCACCTGGTGGTCAAAAACAAGAAGCCGCAGGTTTTCAAGAACTTCGGCGTCGGAAAGAAACACGTCCGAGGCAAAATCCTCCAGCCATATGCACTTCCCGCCGGATTCGCAGAAAAAACGGAACCTCAATTCCCCGATTTCAAGGTTCAGGGTGCTTTGATAGGCAACCTGTTGGGTGATGGCGCCTCCGGGCACGTATGCGGTCCTTGCCCATCTTGTCCCGTTCTGTATGTTTGCTGTCGTACTCAAATCAGTTGCTTTTGAATGGCCGGCCAGTTCCGTTCGTCAAGAAGGTATCCGGCAGAGCTAACGGAGTGAAATACCGGGTCGACGCATTGCGCCGGAAGACCTCTGATCTCGCTTATTGACATAAACCGTACATCTTCGATCAGTTGACCGGCTGTGCCGAGCTCAGGGTCGTTTCCTTTTATACAATCTTCCCCGTTGCTGACGGAAGCTTCAAAGTAAAGTTCAACTGCATGCAGCGGTGGTTTCAAAAACTCACGCATGAACATAAAGCGGCCGATTCTGGCCCGGAGCCCGGTTTCCTCCAGCATTTCACGCCCTATTGCAGCCCGTACCGGCTCGCCATAGTTTACGCCACCTCCCGGAGGGCACCAGTATAGCCCGTCTTCCGTCAACCCCCGGTGAC
>CAZLTN010000038.1:0-45819 GCA_964562455.1 uncultured Cytophagales bacterium | reverse complement strand
AGAATGTCGAAGGGAGATATTGCCGCTCTTTTCAGGAAACAGAAGGAATTTGCACCCAGGCTTGCCACTTCAACCTGCCGCGAACGGAAGAAAAAACTGGCATGTATGCTGGACTATCTCATGCGGCATGCGGCAGAACTCGAACAGGCTGTCTTTTCTGATATGAAAAAACCGGCTGCGGAAGTGAAACTGTCTGAAATCATTACTCTGACTTCCGAAATAAGGTACCATCTGAAACATCTCAGCCGCTGGATGAGCCCGCAGCGGGTGCCCGGTCCCCTGCTCGCAATCGGCACCAGGAGCTATATACAGTTTGAACCCAAGGGCACTTCCCTTATTATATCCCCATGGAATTACCCGGTGGGCCTGGCTATCAGGCCGCTTATCTCAGCCGTGAGTGCAGGGTGCACCGCTATCCTTAAACCTTCAGAATTCTCTCCCGGGGCTTCCGCCTTTATCCGGAATTTTGTGCGGAATATTTTCGCTCCGGAAGAAGTAGCCGTCGTAGAAGGAGACAAGGAAGTGGCGGCCGAGCTGCTGGAACTCCCCTTTGACCATATATTCTTCACAGGCAGTCCGGCAGTAGGCAAAGTGGTCATGCGGACGGCAGCCAATCATCTCACTTCAGTATCACTCGAACTGGGAGGCAAATCGCCTTCTGTGATCGACGAAACAGCCGATATCCCGGCTACCGCACAGAAGATCGCCTGGGCAAAATTCCTGAATAACGGGCAGACCTGTATTGCTCCCGACTATGTGCTGGTGCATGATAAAGTACATACAGCCTTCCTTTCGGAAATCAAAACTGCAGTAAGGACAATGTATGAGCCCACCGGAAATCCCGTACAACAATCGCCTGACTACGGCCGCATCGTAAGCAACGGCCATTTCGAGAGGCTGCACCTGCTTTACCGGGATGCGCTCGGCAAAGGAGCGGAGCTTGTCTTCGGCGGCACTTTCGACAAGCAGGATTTGTTTGTAGAACCGACAATACTCGATAAGGCGACTCCCGCCATGTCCATTATGCAGGAAGAAATTTTCGGCCCCATCCTCCCGGTTATTTCCTTCGGAACGATCGAAGAGGCCGTAAAAAAGATCAATGAGCTGGAAAAGCCGCTGGCGTTGTATATCCACAGCCGCAGCAGCTCAAACACCGATTATATCCTGTCCCATACCAGCTCTGGAAATGCGCTGGTCAACGAAATGCTCCTGCAATTCCAGCACGCTGAAATACCTTTCGGCGGTATCGGCAACAGCGGCATGGGGAAAGCAAACGGTTTCTTCGGATTCCAGGAGTTCTCCAATGCAAAGGGTGTGATCAAAAGAAAGTTCGGCACAATAAAATTCCTGTACCCTCCTTATTCACCGGTGAAAGTAAGGGTATTGGAGTGGATGCAAAAGTACCTGTAAGGCTGTTAGCTAACCAGACGCTATTCTATATAGATAAAATTAATACAAATAATATCAGGAAGTAGATACTGGTGCAGGTGATCTTTTCGTATTAACAGAACCAATCTGTACCTTTGTCATGTTGCTTCGTTACAGATCACATTAAACTGGTAAGCTTATAACAAACTTTTCCCTTCTACGATTATGAGCAGATCGATATCAGTGGTTTTTGAGGCTGCCCGACGTGTTATTGGCCGCTTCTTTGAGTCTGACATGGAAGTGATCAGCAAGGAAGGCCGAGAAATCCTTTCGAATCCGAATGATGCTAAAAGCTATGACGACGCTATCAGAAGGATGAAGGAAAGTAAGCAGCCTGAAAAATTCACTTTGGAAAGCGGAGAAACGATACAGCTCATTCCCTAGTAAGGCCGCATCATGCCCACCTCCCTCCTAACGGTAGTTTTTATCGTTTGGATAATTCTACCTGGTACATTATTCAAACGTTTTTATTTTCAGGGATTTTTTGCAAAGCAATTCGGATCAGGTGATTTTGCTGACAGAATCATTACGAGCGTATTTTGGGGTATGCTTATCCAAATGGGAACATTTTGGCTTTTTTATGTTTTCGGCTTTGTCAAATATGAAGATATTAAAAGCCCCATTACTGCGATTTACAGCTCATTTGCTAACAATGAAATCCCTGACTTTAACGATGTAAATTTTAATTTAACAATAACGTATATCGTCGCAGCTTTAACTCTATCTATCGGCTCCGGCTCTATCGCTCATCTTTTGCTCAGGTTTTTTTAAGATTGACACAAGGTACCGGGTATTTCGCTTTGCCAACCATTGGCATTATTATTTGATGGGAGATATCACCTCGCTAAAAAACCACACAACATCTCCCAAAAAAGGATCTTGGCTAACTACTCAGGCTGATATTGTAATTAAGGAGGGGAAGGATAAACCCAAAATGTTTTCCGGACACATATCTGACTACTTTATTTCTACTAAAACAGGAGATCTCGAATCCATCATATTACGTAATGCAAAGAGATGGTGCGATGAAGGAAAAAGCTTCAAGCCCGTGTCGGGAGACGCCCTGATGATTCCCTATTCCAATATACTAGACCTGAATCTTACATATGTAACTAAAGCCGTTGATCATCTCAAAATCCACAAGAGAAGAGTAGTGATCCTTAATATGATTCTAATACTAGGAATCATGTTTTGTATTATTTTCCCACTATTTACTCAAGTTTCTTTTTTTAGAAAGCTTGCCGGAATGATGGCGCTTAGTATGGCGCTGCTTTCCCTTATAGCAGTTTTTGAGATTATTTTAGGCGTAAAAAGGTCGAAGATCCATGCAGAGAAAAGTGAAGTCGATCCCTATAACAAAGAATCAAAAAAAGTAGAAGCCGGTAGTATAACATGGAGTGTATACCTTTGGGCAGCACTACTATTTGTGACCTTCAGTTCATTTGGTGGATTGATTCTTGGCTTTGGATGGCCTTGGGTATGGATTTTGAAACTTATTAGGCTCTCTTGATTAATATATCTCCTTCCTGGCAGCCTTGAGCGTATTGGTCAGCAAGCCGCAGATCGTCATCAGCCCGACACCGCCCGGTACAGGTGTAATAAAGCCTGCTTTAGGCGCCACCTCATCGAACTTCACATCTCCCCTGATGGCAAATCCGCTCTTTTTCGACGGATCGGCTACCCGGGTAATACCTACGTCTATCACTACAGCGCCTTCTTTTACATAGTCCGCAGTGACAAACTCGGCCCTGCCGAGAGCAACTATCAGGATATCGGCAGTTTGTGCAATTTCTTTCAGGTTGACCGTCCGGCTATGACAGATCGTGACCGTACAGTTGCCGGGATTGTCGTTCCGCTGCATCAGTATACTCATGGGCAGGCCAACGATCTGGCTGCGGCCTATGACGACACAGTGCTTCCCTGCCGTCTCAATACCCGAACGCTTCAGCATCTCGATAATACCGAAGGGAGTCGCGGAAATATAGGCGGGCAGGCCTTTGCACATCCTTCCCACATTGACCGGGTGAAAACCATCGACGTCCTTCTTAGGATCCACGGCTTCCATCACCCTGTTTTCGGATATATGTGCAGGCAACGGAAGCTGTACTATAAATCCGTCTATGTCATCATCATCATTCAAAGCCCCTATTTCGTCAATAAGCTGGTCTTCTGTAATGGAAGCGTCGAATCTTCTGAGCGTCGACTTGAAACCTATTTCCTCACAGCTCCTGATTTTGGACGCTACGTAGGTTTCACTGGCCCCGTCGGCTCCGACTAAGATTGCCGCGAGATGCGGCTTTTTTCCGCCTCCGGCTACCCAACGGGCGGTTTCTTCCCTGATTTCCGATTTTATGATGGCCGAGAGTACTTTCCCGTCGATTAGTTTCATTTGTATAAAATATATAATGAGCTATTAGCTTGATTATTTGCTTTACGAGATGAAGCCGCAGGCCCTGCGGCTGTATTGCGGCATTTGAAGCGCTTTTATGCCACTCATGCCTTCAAATCGCTGATAAGAAGCTCCTTAAGCTGCTGCATTCCGACCGTCGCTTTCTCCTGGATAAATGTCATATTATCCTTAAACGTAATATCCGGACGATTTACGTCAATGATATAAATCGGTGTATTCGGACGGGTATACCTGAATAGCCCCGCCGCAGGGTAAACCACCAGGGAGGTCCCGATGACGATAAAAATATCTGCCTGTTCCGCTATCTCTATAGCCGGCGCCATCATAGGAACCTCCTCTCCAAACCATACTATATTAGGGCGCAGCTGGCTGCCTTCCTCGCAAAGGTCGCCTATCTTCAGCTCCCATCCGTCAATGTCATAAACCAGTGACGGGGTTTTCGTGCTCCTTGCTTTAAACAGCTCACCGTGCAGGTGAAGCACCTGGGTCGAGCCGGCTCGTTCATGAAGATTGTCGACATTCTGGGTAACTACATGAACATCAAAAAACGGCTCCAGTTCAGCGATCGCATAGTGCGCAGCGTTAGGCTGCACTTCCAGCGCCTGTTTTCTCCTCTGGTTGTAAAACCTTAGAACAAGCTCCTGATCCCGGTTCCACGCTTCCGGTGTCGCTACGTCTTCAATCCGGTGATTTTCCCAGAGCCCGTTCCCGTCACGAAAGGTTCTGACACCACTTTCTGCACTTACTCCGGCTCCGCTAAGGACCACTACTTTTTTCTTCTTCATGGCACTTTTTCGTTGGTTTTATTCGGCTAGTTTCAGGATATCCTCATAAGTCAGGGTTACAGGCTCTACTCCTTTGGGAATCTTGATGTTACGCTTCCCAAACGAAATATACGGCCCGTAGCGTCCGTTTTGAATCTTTACGTTCGCATTTTCCTTAAATTCCTTGATGATCTTGTTGGACTCCGCCTCTCTCTTTGCCTTTATAACCTCGATACTCTCTTCCAGTGTAATTGTGTCGAGGCTCAAACCTTTTCTGAGAGAATAGTATTTGCCGTCATGCTTCACATAAGGCCCGAAACGTCCCTTACCTTTTGTCACCGGCTGTCCTTCAAACTCGCCCAAGCTGTCGGAAGACTCTGCAGCACGCTTTTCCATTATTATCCCGATAGCACGCTGTTCGTCTATCGTATACGGATCGTCTGTAGTGCTGAGATTAAAAAACTTCTCGTCAAACCTGATATAAGGCCCGTATTTACCAATGTTGACCACAACAGGCTTATCTTCGAAAAAGCCTACCTCGCGCGGTAGCTTAAACAGCGACAACGCTTCATCCAACGTAATGGTTTCGATCAACTGACCTTTCAGCAGGTTTGCATACCGCGGCTTTTCTTCGTCCTCAGCATCACCGAGCTGCGCGTAGGGCCCGTATTTACCGATCCGAACTGATACTTTTTTCCCCGTCACCGGATCCTCGCCCAGCTCCCTGGTAGTCAGGCTCCGGTCAAATTTTTCGCTTTCTACCGTCGCAATCTGGTGATGAAAGCTTTTATAAAAATTGTCGATCATCTTCTCCCACGGCAGCTTTCCCTCCGCAATGTTGTCGAAATCCTTTTCTACGTTGGCAGTAAACGAAAAATCGACTACATCCTGGAAGTTGCTGACCAGAAAGTCGTTGACGACAATCCCGGCATTGGTAGGGAAGAGTTTTGCCTTTTCCGTACCGAAGGTTTCCTTTTTCTTAGCCTCGGAAACAGCGCCGTTTTTCAGGATATACTCTTTATAACTGCGCTCCTGGCCCGGCCGGTCTTCTTTCAGGACATATTCCCTTTTGATGATCGTGGAGATGGTAGGGGCATATGTCGAAGGCCTTCCGATCCCCATTTCCTCCAGCTTTTTCACAAGACTTGCTTCCGTATAACGCGCCGGCGGCCTGCTGAACCGCTCGGCGGCACGCAGCGAGCCGAGATTGAGAACCTGGCCTGTCGAAAGCGGGGGAAGCATTCCTTTTTGCTCTTCATCCTCTGCCGAATCCTCGTCGCTCGACTCCATGTAGACTTTGAGAAATCCTTCGAACCTGATCACTTCGCCCTGGGCGATCAGTTCCTCGCTCGTAGTCGATATCCCGATGGTAGCGGTAGTACGCTCTATCTGTGCATCGGCCATCTGGGAAGCAATAGCCCGCTTCCAGATCAGCTCATAAAGGCGCTGCTCATTACGGTCCTTGCTGACCTGAAGGTCCGAAAACTCGGTAGGCCTTATGGCTTCATGAGCTTCCTGCGCCGATTCCGATTTGGTTTTAAAAACACGCTTATAATGAAAATCCGTCCCGTATTCCTTTTTTATCTGCGTTTCGGCCTTGCTTAAGGCTTCCTGTGACAAATTTGTCGAGTCGGTCCTCATATAGGAAATTTTTCCCGCTTCGTACAGCTTCTGGGCTACCACCATGGTTTGCTGTACCGAAAATCCGAGCTTGCGGGAAGCCTCCTGCTGAAGCGTCGAAGTAGTGAACGGCGGCGCCGGTGTTTTTTTGGCCGGCTTTGTTTCCAGCCCTTTTATTGCAAATTGCGCAGCTATGCATTTTTCCAGGAATACTTTAGCCTCGGCCTCCGTATCGAAATTCCTGGGTAGCTCGGCATTCAGCACTTTTCCGTTACCCAGATCGAATACTGCCGTAACCCTGTAGCTGCTTCTACTCTCGAAAGCATCTATTTCTCTCTCGCGTTCCACAATCAGGCGAACTGCTACCGATTGTACACGGCCGGCCGAGAGCGAAGACTTCCCGATCCTGATTTTTTTCCAGAGAACGGGCGAAAGCTCATACCCTACAAGCCTGTCGAGCACCCTCCTTGCCTGCTGGGCATTCACGAGATCTATATCGATGACCCTGGGTTGCTCGATTGCTTTCTGCAATGCCGATTTTGTAATTTCCCGGAAAACGATCCGCTTTGTAGATTCGGGCAGGTTTAGCGCTTCTTTTAAGTGCCATGATATGGCTTCTCCCTCACGGTCGTCGTCAGTTGCAAGCCATACTTCAGCGTCTTTGGCAAGCTTTTTCAGCTCGTTTACCAGCTTAACCTTGTCGCCCGATATCTCGTAAACGGGCTTGTAACCTGCCTCTATGTCAACGCCCATGTCATGTTCGGGGAGGTCCCTGACATGTCCGAAGCTGGATTTTACCATAAAGTCGTCGCCCAGATAGTTCTCTATGGTCCTGGCCTTCGCCGGCGACTCCACTATTACCAAATTCTTTGGCATAACTAATTATCAGATTGGTGTTGTACCATCTTGGATGGAGAGATTTTCCCGCCCAAATATAGTAGGTAGCAATTCACAAACGTAAGCATCGCAAACAAAAGACCGATGAAAATTCGAGAAAAAAATATGAAGCAGGGGTAAGATAAGAAGCAACGGGCAGAAGGCCGGAGGAAGAAAATACGGGCACAGCAGGAGTGTATTCCGGGGTGGATGCAGGATCGTCGCAGGCCTGAAATGGCTATAGTTAATTATACTTAATCTAAACTTGACCAAAATTTCTATTTTTCCTTTCCGGGGGCGGTATGATTAAAAATGAAACGGATTGAATTATGTAATTTTACCTCACAAAAAATAGTGATACTGAGATCAATATTTTGTTATGGCGTTTGACATTGATATGATTAAGGGCTTTTACGCCCATCTTGAAGAAAGAGTAGAAGCCGCCCGTGAAATAGTAGGCCGGCCATTGACCCTGAGTGAAAAAATCCTTTATTCCCACTTATGGGATAAAACCCCTACGCAGGCATACGAGCGGGGAAATGCTTATGTTGATTTCGCTCCCGACAGGGTGGCGATGCAGGACGCCACCGCGCAGATGGCTCTCCTTCAATTCATGCAGGCCGGCAGGCCAAAGGTTGCAGTTCCGTCGACTGTACACTGCGATCACCTGATCCAGGCGAAGGTGGGGGCTGCCGTCGACCTTGCAGTCGCAAACAAGGAAAGCAGGGAGGTTTTCGATTTTCTCGGTTCTGTATCCAATAAATATGGTATCGGCTTCTGGAAGCCGGGCGCCGGGATCATACACCAGGTGGTTTTGGAAAACTATGCATTCCCGGGCGGGATGATGATAGGTACCGACTCCCATACTGTAAACGCAGGCGGGCTGGGAATGCTGGCAATCGGGGTTGGAGGCGCTGATGCCTGCGATGTGATGGCCGGTCTCCCCTGGGAGCTTAAATTCCCGAAACTTATCGGTATCAAACTGACAGGGAAACTGAACGGCTGGACAGCCCCCAAAGATGTTATCCTGAAGGTAGCGGGTATCCTTACCGTGAAAGGAGGTACCGGCTATGTTGTTGAATACTTCGGTGAAGGCGCTACTTCCATGTCCTGTACAGGAAAAGGCACCATTTGTAATATGGGCGCCGAAATCGGGGCCACAACATCAACTTTCGGCTATGACGATTCGATGGAGCGTTATCTCCGGGCCACAGGCCGCGACGACGTTGCCGATGCGGCAAACCAGGTAAAACAGCACCTGACAGCCGATCCGGAAGTGTATGCCGAACCTGAAAAATATTTCGACCAGATTATCGAGATCAATCTTTCAGAGCTTGAACCTCACCTCAACGGGCCTTTTACTCCCGACCTGGCCACCCCGATTTCAAGAATGAAAGAGGAGGCGGTCAAGAACGGCTGGCCGCTGAAAGTTGAGTGGGGACTGATCGGGTCTTGTACCAATAGTTCCTACGAAGATTTGTCGAGAGCTGCCTCAATAGCCAGGCAGGCCGTAGAAAAAGGGCTTACGACCAAAGCCGAATTCGGCATTAACCCCGGCTCGGAGCAGGTTCGCTACACTGCTGATCGCGATGGCTTTCTCGGCACTTTCGAGGATCTGAATGCTACTATCTTTACTAATGCCTGCGGCCCCTGTATCGGGATGTGGGCGAGGGTGGGCGCTGAAAAAGCAGAGAAAAACACCATAGTTCACTCTTTCAACCGGAACTTCGCAAAACGCGCCGACGGTAATCCGAATACTTTTGCTTTCGTGGCCTCACCTGAAGTTGTGGCTGCGCTTGCCATAGCGGGAGATCTATCGTTCAACCCACTCACCGACACGCTGATCAACAACGCAGGAGAACCTGTAAAACTCGATCCGCCGGTAGGTGACGAACTGCCGACAACAGGTTTTGCTGTAGACGACCCGGGTTACCAGGCACCTGCCGAAGATGGCAGCGGCGTAGTCGTAGCGGTATCTCCTACCTCCGACAGGCTGCAGCTTCTCGACCCGTTTGCTCCCTGGGAAGGAACGGATCTCAAGGGCCTGAAGCTTCTCATCAAGGCTAAAGGTAAGTGTACTACCGACCATATCTCTATGGCCGGCCCTTGGCTGCGCTTCCGCGGGCACCTCGACAACATATCCAATAATATGCTGATCGGGGCCGTCAACTATTTCAACGAAAAGACCGACTTCGTAAAAAATCAGCTTACCAATGAGTACGGCCCGGTACCTGCCACGCAAAGAGCTTATAAAGCTTCAGGCATCGGAAGTATAGTGGTCGGTGACGAAAACTACGGAGAAGGCTCGTCAAGGGAGCACGCAGCTATGGAACCGCGTCATTTGGGTGTCCGTGCTGTTCTTGTCAAATCTTTCGCCAGGATCCATGAAACCAACCTGAAAAAGCAGGGTATGCTGGCACTGACTTTTGCCAATAAGGACGATTACGACAAGATCCAGGAAGACGATACCGTAGATATAATAGGGCTTACCACTTTTGCACCCAACACCCCGCTTACAATCGTGCTGCATCATACCGATGGCAGCAGCGATGAAATCCTTGCTAACCACAGCTACAATGCCCAGCAGATAGAGTGGTTTAAGGAAGGCGGCGCGTTGAATATTATCCGGAAATCGGTAAAAGCATAGTTATTCTTACCGCAAAGGCACGAAGGACACCGAGGAATCGTAAAGAAAAACTCGGTGTCCTTCGTGCCTTTGCGGTTAACTTCTACTCTGACAGGAAAAAATCAGCGCGTTACCGGAGGAGGAAGCCCTCTCCTTCTCATTTCGCTGCGGATATATTTGGCTTTATTCCCGTTTTTGGCGGCCCGTATGAAGCCGGTTGTACCCAATACCGCTCCGCCCAGCGAGCCGGCTACCAGCATCATTGAACCTGTCCTCACCGCATTGTCGTTAGTAGAGATGGTATTCCCGAAAGAATCGGTGTATGTATTAGAACTAATGATCAGGGTCCCGGTAAGATTTATGCCTACCTGGAGTGCAATAGCCCAGAAACCCATCCTGCGCCCCGCCCGGGAGAGCCCGCGATAATATGAAAATTCCGATCCCAGTTGGCCGGAAGGCAAATCAAGGATCCTTTTCTCGAATTCATTTCCCGGAGGCAGAGGCTGGTATATGGGCTTTTCAAAAGGAGGTTGGACCGCACCCGCCTCTTTCCTCTCATAAAAATTATCGACTGTAACCGTAAACGTGGCAGTTTCCCCGTTACGATACCTGACCGAAAGGAGCTCCGATTTGAGAATCGCATATATCGGCCCGTCGGGGGCTTCCTTTTTCCGGTACAGGATCTCGTCGGACTTATCTTCAACTATCGTCACTTCCAGGATCGTCCCGTCTCTTTTTACGAGCAAATCGTATTCTCTTTCCTGCGCCCGGAGCGAAATGGCGAAACAAATAAAAAAGGCCAGGAAGATAACCCGTCCGGATATGAAACCGCCCCATCGGAAAGCCGGTGCCTGCCTGTTATACCAAAGAGAGGCGATGTTAGATTCCATATTTATCCAGAAGGTTAATCAGCACCGCGAAATCTTTTGGATACGGAGCCTGTACAGACACATCTTCATCGTTCAGGAGGCTGAAGCGAAGGGAATAGGCATGTAAAGCTACCCGCTGCATGATCGGCAGCTCTTCGGTAAACTTCTTGAGATTAAATTTCCGCTTCAGCTCCGAAAGATATACCGGTTTCCCACCGTACTGCTCGTCATTTACGATGGGAGCTTTGAGGCAGGAAAGATGGATGCGGATCTGGTGCATTCGCCCGGTAATAGGAATGCACTCGACAAGCGTGTATCCCCTGTAAGTTTTAAGACTATTGAATATCGTTTCGGCCGGTTTACCTTTTACCCGGTCTATCTTGACAGCCGTGCCGTTTTTAAGGGGATGTATGGGCAGGTACACAGAAATGCTATCCAGGTCATGTATTCCCACCGAAACTGCGTGGTACCGTTTTGTAACCTCCCGGTTTTCAAACTGCATGGCCAGGTGGCGGTATGCTTCCGGAGATTTCGCAAAAGCAAGCGCACCGGAAGTCTCTTTATCGAGGCGGTGGGCTGCCTGAAGGTTTGTATTGTATTCCTTCGCCAGTCTCAGCAGGCTTTTGCCTTCGCCGGTTCTTTCATCCAGCGTTGCCAGACCTGGCGGCTTGTTAACTACCAGGAAGTCGTCACTTTCAAAAAGAATAATATCATCAAAATTTATCTTCATAATCGGCAGATGCCCTACAGCATCAGTTTTGTAGCCTGCAAATAGAACAATTTTAGAATTAAATACATAAATTGCGCGGCTAATTTATCAGCAGTTTACGGTGTTATCCGTGAAATATCGATGAAATACAGGCTTGGCCCGACGGTCTTCCGTTTTTTTTGCCCCGGCAATCAAACTATTATTTTTTCAATAGTATCATTCCTGATACTGGCCCTGTCGGCTGGCTCCAAAGGACAGGGAACAGCCTATTGGGGAATTTCGGCGGACCTGGGCGCTTCACTGAATAAAACTGTAAATGACACGCTAACCCGGCAGATCCCCCTGGTTCCTGTATATGCTGTTTCTGCCCATATCGGGAAAGTGATAAGCCAGGCAGTAGACCTGAAGGTCTCGCTGGGGTATCGCAACAGGGGTGGTGTCACCAAAATGGATGCGACGACCGTAGGCTCAAGCTCTTTGGGAAGCTATAAAACGTTTTCACGCGATCATTTTGTTACAAACGATGTGGTGATCCGTATAAAGTCGAAATACTGGAAAATTTTCGGTCTGAAGCCCTATTTCGATGTGGGCGCGCGGAATGATATTTACGTGGTTACCAATTTTAAAACTACCAGCAAAGACGCTTACTTCAAACCTGAAAACGAGGGATTGTCCTGGCTGAGAAGCCGGCACCAGAGAAATTATATAGCGGGAGTCATTGCAGGCACGGGTCTCCGGTTCGACGAATGGAATTTCGGTCTTGAATATTACCACCAGGTGTCAGGCTCGTTTTCCATACCTTCGACTGTCAGCGCAAACTATGCCCAGCTTTACAGCAGGTCGTTACAGCTTCATGCCAGCTACAGGTTCTGATTCTTTAACGCAGCTCCCGTACCCGCCAGGTCCCGGTACACAAATCTTCCTGTACCATCAAACTCCACTCCGGTAGCCGGGTCATTGGCAATCAGCAGGTTACCATCCATGTCAACATAGTCGAGCAGGGGTAAAAGGTGGGCGATTGCGGCTATACCGACACTACTTTCGGTCATACATCCTACCATAGTCTTCAGGCCGAGCGAACGGGCTTCCCCGATCATCCTCCTGGCGGGAGTCAACCCGCCGCACTTGGTCAGCTTGATATTGATCCCGTGAAACTGTCCCTGACAACCTGCCACGTCGCTTTCGGTAATACAGCTTTCATCGGCGATAACGGGCAATGCAGAATACTCGAACACTTTCCGCATCCCCGCCACATCGGCTGCCGGCAAAGGCTGCTCAATAAATTCCACACCCAGCTCCTTCAGCGGCCCGCTGTTGGCGATAGCCTCCCCGGCGGTCCAGGCGCAGTTGGCATCAATCCTGAAAGCTGCATCTGTATGCTTCCTTAATTCTTTCACAATCTCCAGGTCATGATCGGTCCCAAGCTTGATTTTGTACAGGGGCCATGGAAACTCCTTAAGTTTTTCTACCATTTTATCGACCGTATCTATACCAATAGTATAGTTAGTGGCCGGTATACGGTCGGTGGAAAGCCCCCATTGGCGATAAAGAGGAAGTCCGCTCCGCTTGGCAAACAGGTCGTTAGCAGCCACATCGAGGGCGCACTGCGCAAAAGGATTATTCTTTAAAAAAGGGTGCACGCGCTGCCAGAGGTCTTCAGGGCTTCCCCAGTCGTAATGCTCCGTGATCTGCCTTACTCCTTCAAGCGCCCCGGTCATACTTTCCAGGGTAATACCGTAGTAGTTGTTGGTGGTAGCCTCGCCGAATCCTGAGAAGTCACCGTCCCTCAGCTCGACTATAAGTGTAGGCTGAACATCGCGCGAATCGTGCGCTATGGTGAATGTATGCTTAAGCAGCAAATCGAAGGAATGGAGTATAAGTTGCATCCGGAATATTTATTCTAATTACGCATATCCAATCCCCAGGAAAGCTTATTTCTCAGGGTATCGAAAAAACTGTCATCGCGCATTTTAATCAACCTTGCCACGAACCGCGCCTTCCTGACCACCAACCGGGTAGACTCATCCACGATGCCGGAGCGGGAGTCGAGCGAGAGAAGAAAGTTATTGCTCCTGCTTTTCACTTCAAAGCTCAGTACGGAGCTGTCTTCCACTACCAGCGGGCGTACGTTCAGGTTATGAGGGCTGACAGGGGTCACAATGAGGCTTTTCGAATTAGGAACCAGGACCGGGCCGCCGCAACTGAGCGAGTAACCCGTCGAGCCCGTCGGCGTAGAAACGATCAGCCCGTCGGCCCAATACGAGTTAAGGAACACGCCGTTCAGGTAGGAATGAACGGTTATCATGGACGAAGTATCCGTTTTCGTTATAGCAAAATCGTTAAGGGCGAAATTCACTCCTCCGAATATCTCCATATTGTTAGCTTCCGCTTCCAGTATGGACCTGGTTTCTATCCGGTAATTCCCGGTTTCCAAAGCGAGTATCATGTCCTTGATACGTTCGGGAGCTACCGTAGCCAGGAAACCGAGACGCCCGACATTAACCCCTATCACCGGTATCTGCCGGGGCCCTATCAGCGCCACCGTCTCAAGCAGGGTACCGTCGCCGCCGAGGCTTACCACAAGCCGGGCACCGCTTATTTCGGTGGGATTTTCGAAAATTCCGGCTGCTGTAAACCGGATGCCCGACGCCCTCAATACCTTCTCAAAACCGGCAGAAATGAAAACGCCGATCTTCCGCACTTCCAACTCATCGAACATCCCCTGGATAAAAGGCCCCGCAGCTTCGGCAAAGGGCTTGCCATGTACAACTACTTTCATGAATCAGGTAGCAAGGTAACGCATCAACATATCCAGCCGCTCCTGGTCGACATTCGCCACAGGCTCGCTGGCATGTACTTCGCTGACGGTGTATCCGAACCTTTCGAACGTTGCCACGATATGGGCTACATTCACGTTGTTTAATTTGAGGGTCAGATACTGGCTTCCGGGAGAATCGTACATGTGGCTCCCGGAGTAATGACTCATGATTATTTTGGCGCCGTTGGATTCGACCAACCGGCTTATTTCGCTCAATGAATAGTCGAGGGGCTTTATTTCCAGCACTATAATCGCGCCTTTTTCCGCTGCGCCGATAGATTCGCCGTATTTTTCCAAAAGCTCAGGCACGGAAACAGCCCCGAGATACCGGCCGGTTTTGTCCAGGACCGGGATTACCTTTAGCCGGTTTTCCACAGCCATGCCGATCAGCTCCAGCATGTGCTGATCTTCGTTTGCATGTACATGAATATGTTCCAGGGGGATTTCTGAAAGAGCAGCGCCAGCAGGGGCCCACTCCGTCATGGCGCCGACCGATACAAGCCCAAGGTATCTTTCGTCTTCAACAACAGGCAATTGGGAAAGCCCGCTTTCTTCCATCCATTCCAGGACTTCTTCTATAAGATAAGAAGTCTTTAATGCTGGCAGCATTGGGTCGATTAATACGGATGCGATCATGTGCCATCGTTTTTTTCCGGAGGAAAGCTATGAAAAAACAGAGATTTATCCAAGCTGCGCTTTCTCCGGAGAAGTTTGCTCTGCAAGCCACTCACCCAGGATACGGTTAAACTCCCCGGGATGTTCCATCATGGGAGCATGCGCACATTTGTCGATAAACCTGAGCTCCGAGTTCTCTATCAGCCTGTTAAACTCCTCTCCTACATGGGGAGGCGTGATCGGATCGTTCAGCCCCCAGACCAGAAGGGTCGGTACTTTGATGACGTGAAGATCCTTTGCAAGATTGTGACGCTGGGCTGACTTGGCTATCCCGACAATACTCATGCATTTCGGAATACTGTTCGTCACTTCAAAAACTTCATCGATCAGTTCCTCGGTAGCAACCTTCGGGTCATAAAAGGTATAGGCCACCCGCTCCGCGATATAGTCCCTGTTTCCGCGCTTGGGAAAAGATCCTCCCATCCCGTTTTCGAACAAACCTGAACTGCCTGTCAGCACCAGCCTTTTTACATTCTGCTGATGTTTGATTGTATACAACAACCCGATATGCCCGCCCAGTGAATTTCCCAGCAAGGTAAAATCCTTCAGCTTCTTAAGCTGTATGAACTCCTCCAGAAATGCAAGCAGTGTATCCAGGCTAGCCTTTCTGATAGGCAGATCATAGATAGGCAGATTGGGGATTATCACCCTGTACTGAGACCGGAAACCTTCAATAACTCCCTCCCAATTGCTGAGAGCGCCGAATAGCCCGTGAAGCAACAACAGGGGCTCTCCCTCTCCTTCTTCTATAAAGCTGAACTTTCCTTCGCGATGTATCTGATAGTTCATTACACAAGATTTGTTGATCTGAATGAGTCGGCCGGCAAAATAGCACAACTTCAAATAATCATACTTTTGTCTATCCTACTGACACTTAACCGAATTATTGACAATCCTATACCGGATTTATCCCTTCTCTAGTGATAGTGTCAATATCTTAGTACAAAACTAGATTTTTTTTTTTCGATACGGCAATTTTTTTATATGAAATTATTCTGACCAATCTTGTTTATTTTCTATTATAGCGTTTGCGATAGCTTTTGGGCATTATGCCATGCCATCCGGTAAAAACTAAAATGAATCCTAAAAATAACTTTTTCGATACAAAAATCGCCTTTTCCAAAGGTATCGGAGACCAGCGCGCTTCGCTGCTGCACAGCGAACTTGGTATCGAAACTTACCGGGATATGCTGCTTCACTACCCTTTTCGCTACGAAGACCGTACCGTATTGCACAAAACTACCGATCTGAACAGCAACCTCTCTTTTGTATTGCTGAAAGGCAGGATCACAGGTATGGCATTGGAAGGAACCGGGGCAAAAAAAAGGCTGACCGCTTTTTTTTCCGACGGCTACGGCAGCGTCGAGCTCGTCTGGTTCCAGGGGATATCCTGGCATCAGAAAAGCCTTAACCAGCATTCCGAGTACCTTGTTTACGGTAAACCTGCCCTTTTCTCCGGAAAATGGAGCATCACCCATCCCGAAATAGATATTGTTTTACCGGGACAGCCGCCACAAGCCCGGCTGACGCCTGTATACCCGATGACGGAAAAGCTGAGAAGGAAGCATATTGATAATCGGGTCCTTTATAAAGCGGTTGAAAGCATCCTTGAGAGAGGCTATTCCGAAATCCCGGAAACGCTTCCCACAGCGCTGATACGCAGATACCGCCTGTTCAGCAAGCAGGATGCCATATTCCACATACATCTGCCTGCAAATGAAAATTCCCTCCACCAGGCGAGGCGCCGTTTGAAGTTCGAGGAGTTGTTCTATAACCAGCTGCAACTGATCAGGAACAAGTTCTACCAGAAAAAGGAGCAGGCAGGCCCCGTTTTCGAAAATGTAACGCTCGTCCATGAATTCTACGAAAAATACCTGCCGTTTGAGCTGACAGGAGCTCAGACGAGGGTATTGAAGGAAATAAGAGGCGATATGCGGACCGGATTACAGATGAACCGTCTCCTGCAGGGCGACGTCGGCTCAGGAAAAACCATTGTAGCGTTAATTTCCGCCCTGATGGCATTTTCCAACGGGTACCAGGTGTGTGTAATGGCTCCGACCGAAATCCTTGCAGACCAGCATTTCAGCAGTATGCAGAAAATGGCTTCCCGGTTGGGTATTCAAACAGGGAAGCTGGTCGGTTCGACCAGGCGCAGCGAAAGAGACGCCCTTCATAGCGGCCTGCGCGACGGCAGCATCCAACTGGTAGTAGGGACTCATGCGCTGCTCGAAGACGAAGTCAGGTTTCGCAACCTCGGACTTTGCATTATCGATGAGCAGCATCGCTTCGGCGTAGCGCAGCGGGCCCGCTTACAGGAAAAGAACCCGGGCATCAGCCCGCATATCCTGGTTATGACGGCCACGCCGATTCCCAGAACCCTCGCCATGACCCTCTACGGCGACCTCGACCAATCGGAAATCGATGAGCTCCCGCCCGGAAGGAAGCCTATCGCAACTACCCACCGCTTCGACAGCCACCGGGTTGCTGTTTTCGGCTTTTTAAGACAGCAAATTGCTGAAGGGCGCCAGGTGTACATAGTGTATCCCCTTATTGAAGAGTCGGAAAAAAGCGACCTTAAAGATCTTATGGACGGATATGAAAGCGTTTCCCGCGCATTTCCGGATATGCAGGTCAGTATTCTTCACGGGAAGATGAAGGCAAAAGAAAAAGCGTTCGAGATGAGCCGGTTTGCCCGGAATGAAACCAAAATACTTGTTGCAACCACGGTGATCGAGGTCGGGGTGGACGTACCTAATGCCACTGTGATGGTGATCGAGAACGCCGAAAGATTTGGCCTTGCGCAGCTCCACCAGCTCCGTGGACGTGTCGGAAGAGGGGGGAACCAGTCATATTGTATTTTGATGACGAGCTACAAATTATCTGCCGATACCAAAAAGCGTATCAACACCATGTGCAGGACTAACAATGGATTTGAGATAGCCCAGGCAGACCTGGAGCTACGCGGTCCGGGCGACCTGATGGGTACTCAGCAAAGTGGCGCCGTAGAGCTTAAGGTAGCCAACCTCGCCGTCGACGGGCCGGTTTTGAAAGAGGCAAGAGCCTCGGCTCAGGAAATACTGGAAAACGATCCGGAGCTGGCGGCCCCGGAAAATTTGATGATCCGCGCTCATCTCCGCCATCTGGGCGAAAATGCTACCAACTGGAGCAGGATCGGGTAGAGAATTGAGAGTTGAAAGTTGAGAGTTGAAAGTTGAGAGTTGGGAACTTTCAATTTTCAACTTTCAACTTTCAACTCTCAACTCACCTCTCACTGCTTAAGCCTATTTATCAGGCTGCGGAGTATAGCGCAGATAAGGCTTTACAACGCGAAGGCCTTTGGTAAACTTTTTCTCTGCGTCTTCCGTACTGACGGCAGGTACTACGATTACATCTTCGCCCTCTACCCAATCAGCCGGTGTGGCAACCTGGTAGTTGGCTGTCAACTGCAGAGAATCTATTACCCTCAGTATTTCCGAGAAGTTCCGTCCGGTAGATGCCGGGTAGGTTAAAGTCAGCTTTATCTTCTTGTCAGGACCGATCACGAAAACAGAACGCACAGTAGCCTTTTCACTGGCATTCGGATGGATCATATCATATAGTTCGGCTACTTTCCTGCCTTCGTCGGCGATAATCGGGAAATTGACTTCCGATGAAGTTACTTCATTGATGTCAGGGATCCACCTGTTGTGCGAATCCAGGTCATCTACGCTGACAGCCAGCACTTTTACCCCGCGTTTCTCAAACTCTCCTTTCAGCAGGGCCGTCTTTCCAAGCTCGGTAGTACAAACAGGAGTAAAATCGGCAGGGTGGGAAAAGAGAAGTCCCCAGTTATCACCGAGAAACTCGTGAAATCTGATAACGCCTTGTGTGGTACTGGCTTCGAAATCCGGCGCCACATCACCTAATCTTAACGACATATCTATAAAAATTAAAATAATGGTAAAATACTAATCTACCTGTTTAGTAGAGTTACGCAAATTTACATTATTTGTTTCAAACAACGAAGCTCCGCCGGATCAAAAACAGACTATCCGAGTAGCCTATTCTTCAAAATCTCAGTATTATCAGTGAAACTGATATAAAATCCCCGTTTTGCCCGGAGCGCTGGCGGATAATTAGCCTGTTTATGTGGCATGATTTAACCGAAGCGGAAGCAGATGTACTGGCCGCCATCGCAGATGGTGACAGGAATGCTTTTGCCCGGTTATTTTACCGCTATCACCAGGAACTGGGCGAATATGTCTACCGGCTTACCAAGTCGAAAATAATTTCAGAAGAGGTCGTCCAGGACGCCTTCATGAAGGTCTGGGTCCACCGCAGTCAATTACCCGGGATCCGGAGCTTCAGAGCCTACCTGTTCACTATTACGCGTAATCACGCCTTTAATACGCTCCGCGACGAAACCAGGAAAGCCTTTTTAAACGAGGAACTATCGCCGGACCTGTTCAAAGTCGAAGACCCGGGCAATACACTTTCCGAAACGGAAGAAATGTACGGGATT
Organism: uncultured Cytophagales bacterium; assembly: GCA_964562455.1. GTDB lineage: Bacteria > Bacteroidota > Bacteroidia > Cytophagales > Spirosomataceae > Ravibacter. The sequence goes on along the minus strand of CAZLTN010000038.1, from coordinate 26,523 downwards.
GTCGAAAAAGCAGTCGCCCAGCTACCCCGGCAGCAGCAAAAAGTCTGGCGTATGAACAAGGAGGAAGGCCTGCCCTACCAGCAGATCGCAGACGAGCTCCAGCTTTCCCGCGAGACCGTCAAACGCCATATCACGCTTGCCATGGCCTCTGTTCTCAGGTACGTAAAAGTACATCGCAACACCTTCCTGCTGCTATGCGTTAAGTTATCCGCTATATTGATAAATTAAGGCTGGTTTAAAACGGGCTGCGGTACTACATTTTTAACCGGTGTTGTAGACTGCAGGAATGTATAAATAGCTTTGAGATCAAAATCGGTAAGCTTTCTGAAGTTCTGCCAGGGCATTGGCGGCAGCAGAGGGCGCGCTCCATCCAACCCCTTTAGCTTTCCTTCTCTGACCGATTTTTTAAACTGCTCTTCTTTCCAGGCGCCTATTCCTGTCTCGTCGCTGGTAATGTTGGCAGCATAAGAGATCCCCCACGGCCCGGCGGCAGCCGTAAGGTCGGGGCTCATCAATACCCATCCTTTACTGATAGCCGAAGGATCCACCGGCGGCAACGCCCCGTTTTGCTGAAATCCGGACAATCGCAGCTCCGGTATAATCTCCGGCCCCGAAGGCCCCATTCTTTTGGGCGAATGACAGTCGTCGCAGCCCATAGCAGTTACAAGGTAGTCGCCTCTTGCTATCAGGCTATCGGTGCTGATGAGCGGCTCTGAAACCGTTTTGTTGTCCTGGTTGCTATTACTGCAGGCTATTACGATGCCTATAGCAGTTCCGATCAGAACAGGAAAAATACATTCTCGCATGACGATATGGTTTATATGAATTAAAAAGATGTTTGTTTTTAATTTTGCTGCAAGTTGTTCCCCACCGCTGATGCTGACAATGACTACCCGGATGAATTGAGAAATAGGCTGGTGAAATGAAATATTTCGATATTGAAATCCTTTCTGTACTGGTAATTGCATTAAAGCAAGCCGGTATATGGGAGCTCTATATATCACGGTAGACGAAAGTCAGTTGAACCCCCGGAATGGCAATCCATCGCTGAAAACTACAATTCATACCTGGCCGGCTTTCCGGCGCGCCCTACCCTTCTTACCTTTAGAATAATGGTCTCAAAACGATACAGTGATAAGGAGTTACGGTTATTCTTATGGGTAGTGCTGCCTTACAGCATTCTCATGAACCTTATTGTGTTCAAAAACTGCATGTATGCATCGCTGCATAATATTCTCCTGTGCACAGGCCTTTCCGTCGCATATCTTTTTATTGCATATTTTTTATTCGGACTCACAGGCTCCTTCATACAGCGAAAATTCCCTTCCAACCAGGACCTGTTTAAACGTATCGGTATTATGCTGCCCGTTTTTTACGGGATGAACGTACTGCTGGTCGCGGGACTTTATTTTTATTACAATACCCTGAAAGTATTCAAATGCCCCACGCAAACCGATAACTTCTGGTGGGCCCTTGCATTTGGCTGTTTTGCCAGTACTGTCATTACTTTCCTGAATGAAGCGGCCGTTAACTGGTCGAAGTGGAAGGAAGCCGTAACCGAAACAGAACAACTGAAAACAGCATATCAGAAAAGCAAATTGTATGGCCTGAAAGGACAGATCAACCCGCATTTCCTGTTTAACTGTTTTAATTCTCTTTCCTCACTTATCCAGGACGACGAACAAAAGGCAGACCGCTTCCTGGCTGAAATGACGAGGGTACACCGGTATATGCTGCGCACGGACGACGAGCAGCTCGTAAGCCTGGAGCAGGAACTAAAGTTTGCCCGTTCCTATCTTTTCCTGATAAAAGTCCGGTTTGGGCAGGCCGTCAACATATCCATTAACGTCGAAACGGATATAATGGAGAAACAACTCCCTCCATTGAGCCTGCAGGTGATACTGGAGAATATTATTTATACCAATGCTGCGATAAAATCATCTCCCCTTTTTCTCGCTATTTACAACGAAAAGACCAGACTGATTATCAAAAATTCGCTACAGAATAAAGTGCTTAGCAATGAGGCTTATATCGAAGAAGGCCTTGATAACCTCATTGCCAAATACCGGTTGCTGGGAGGTATGGAAATAAACGTGCAGGAAAACACTTACGAACGCATCATCAGGCTGCCATTATTTGACTCCGTAGCATTATGAAACTCATCAAGCCCCCTGCATACGAATTTTACGGATTCCTGATTTCCATGCCCTTTATTACGCTATGGGTACATTACGCCCTGTATGGAAACCGGGTTTTCAACGATCCGCAGTTGTGGTTCTTTTCATTCCCGCTGCTATTTATACTGGCTGTCGTTTCCTGGTATTGTCATTTCAGGTATCATTACTTTGTTGCCTCCAGCCTGCCGGGACTCAAAAACTCCTACAGGCGAATATTCTTTAAGCTGCTGGTATACCCGCTTGTTATGGTCCCATCGGTCATCGCCATTCACGGCATCTATGCTTCGCTCCATCTTTTTGGCTATTCCTATAATCCGGAGTCACTCAGGATGTGGCTGTTACAGGGCATCTTCATCAACCTGATCTTTGAAACGCTTTGGGAGGTCATTTATATGATCGATCAATATAAGGAGAGCCTTATGGAAAAAGAACTATTGGAATTGATGAATACGGAACAGGAGTTTGAGAACCTGAAATCACAGGTAAATCCTCACTTTCTTTTTAACTGTTTTAATACTTTATCGGGGCTGATTTCCGAAGACAAACAAAAGGCCGATAAATTCCTGAATGAATTAAGTAAAGTGTACAGGTATGTTTTGAATACCAATCAAAACGACCTGACCACTCTTTACAATGAAACACGTTTTATACGCAGTTATATGGCATTGCTGCAAACAAGATACGGTCAGGGGCTTCGTGCAGATATCCTGGTAAATGAAGCGTATTATAATTATTCTATCCCAACTATGAGCCTCCAATTGCTGGTAGAGAATGCCGTAAAACACAATATCGTAAGCAAAACGGAGCCTTTATCTATCGAAGTATATACCAATTCTGAAGGCGAATTAGTCGTATGCAATAACCTGCAGTACAAACAAAGAAAAGAGATCTCTACAGGCATCGGGTTAAAAAACATAAAGGGTAAATATCTTTTATTGAAAGAGCCGGGATTTAGGTGGGAAATCATCGGTGAAAAGTTTGTTGTAAAACTTCCGCTAATAAAAAATAAACAATAGTCTTTCGATTAAATGCTATGAAAATTCTGATTGTAGAAGATGAAGACCTGGCCGTGAAGAAATTAAAGAGGACGCTCGCGTCTGTGGATAGCTCGCTGGAAGTAGCGGGCGTCACCGACAGCATCAGCGGTACGGTAGAATGGCTGCAGAATAACGACGCGCCTGATCTTATCCTGATGGACATAGAGCTGGCCGACGGACAAAGCTTTGCCATATTTGACCTGGTAAAAGTAAACAGCCCGGTAATTTTCACCACCAGCTATAACGAATATGCTCTGAAAGCTTTCAAAGTAAACAGTATCGATTACCTGCTAAAGCCTGTGGAGCCCGAAGACCTGGACATAGCTTTGAAGAAATTCAGAAGTCTCAGGAACAGCAATACATCGATGGCCATCCAATCGTTGGTAGAAGAATTACAGCAGAAACTGGCTCCCAAAGAATACAGGAAAAGGTTCCTCGTAAAAAACGGGCAAAAACTTGTAAGCATAGATATACAGGATATTTCCTACTTCTATAGCGACGGGCGGATCAACTTGTTTAAGACAAAAAACAACAGGAAATTCATTGTCGACTATACAATGGACGAACTGGAAGAAATGCTCAATCCCCAGGATTATTTCCGTGTCAACCGTTCCTTTTATATCTCCGTTCCCAGTGTGGAAAAGATAGACGATTACTTTGGCAACCGGCTTATCCTGCAATTATTACCTCCCACAGACAAGGAAGTAGTGGTAAGCCGTGAAAAGGTAATGGCTTTTAAAAGATGGATGGGAAAATAAAAACGACCCGGTTTTACCGGGTCTTAAAGCTGAACCCGACCCGGCCCGTAAGCTTATCGTCGAGATAAGGATTACCGAACACCCAGCCTTTGGTTTTATAAGAAAGGTCTGCTATCATGGATAATCTTCCGGTAAGGGTGAGGCGGGGCTGCAAACCAACGGCTATTCCAAAGCCGGCTTTATCGGCTGCGAACATCTGATCTTCAGGCTGCATCCATCCCGATACGTGCAGGCTTGTATTAAACAGGGCATTATCCTTCTTTATGACATCATAATACCGAAGTTCTATGGAAGGAAGCGTTAAGCTTTTGCTCTTGTTGATCCCAAGACCGACCATCATCCGGCGATTATAGGTATCGAGAAAAAAATTCCCTCCCGCATAATATCCGAAAGACGTCGGGACACTAAGCAACGCAAAATTGAAATAATGTCCCGGTTTGAGCTGCAGCCTGTTTATACCGATCATAAAAGGCGAAATAAAATTCAGGTATTGCATGTTCCCGGTTTGCCTCAAAAAGCTTTTCATTTCCGGTGTCAGGTCCGACTCTTTTACAGGGCGTTTTATACCGACACCACCGGGCCATTCGCCCCGGGCTTCATAAGGCTCATCAGGTGTAAACAAATCATATACCCAGGCCGAAAAATCGTAGCCGGTAAAATCCCGGGCCAATATGTTATGTTTATCATACGATAAAATACTGTCGGTAATGGCATTGAACCTTTTGGCAAAAGGCAGGTTTACATAATTGACCGCGTGAGCCGTACCCAACAGGGATATGCCCACCATAGGGTAGCCTGTCTTTTTGAAGAAATTATCTTCCCGCATCCGCTGCAGGTACATATACTCACCTTCTACACCCGCTGCCGAGAGCCGGACCTGGTCTGCCGGGAAATGCCGCTTCAGATAAATGAGGTCTTCATCTTTTACATGCGTAACGGCGATATCCAGGCCCTTTCCAAATCTCCATACTTCATCATAGCTGTAAATATGCCTTGACGTCATTACCGTTCGATGAAATTCCTCATGCTGAAATGCATAGCCGTAAGGCAGCTTGATGGCAAGGTAATCCGTACCGAGTGCCGTAACATTTGCGAGCACCCTGTTCAGGATATACTTCTTCGTATTGGTAGGTTTAACCAATTTATTCCAAAGAACGTTATGCCCGTAGTACAAGCTACCGTGCAGGTTACGGGCCATATCGGTAGCCTGTGTCATACTAAGATTTCGATAAAACCTGCCATAATGCCGGGTTTTTAGCGTAACATCAAAAGGAGCGCTGCTATCATTCGCCCTGATCGCTTCCGCTTTGGCAGCGTCGGTCATATAAGGAACATCTGCCAAATGCAGGCTCCATTCGAAAGAGGGCGGTAATGTATCTTTTACAATTACCTGCCCGTACCCTTTGCCGCAGCATATTGCGAGCGCTATGAGTGTTATAATCCTGTTCATAAGTAGTGATTGAATATTAACCATGCGATTTTCAGATCCGGTCAGCAGCCCGTAAGTGCAATTTTTTACTACGCTCTGTCAGTATTTCTTCAATATTCTTCTCCACTTCCCTGTTTGGGCTATACGTCATCATTTCCTTTCGCAGATCCTCTACTTTTGCCCTGTATGAGAAGTCATTTAAGATATGCCTGACGGCTTTGCTGATCTCTATACTACGGGGTCTTTCAGTTTTCAGGTTGATACCGTATCCTAAATATCCTATTCGTGCACATATCTCGTTTTTACCTTCATGGATACCGGCTACAAGCATAGGGACGCCATGCAAAACACTTTGCAGCACACCGCCGTATCCGCCATTGCTTATAAATATGTCGACGTAAGGCATTATGTCTTCAAAAGGAATAAAATCCTCGATCAGGATATGTGAATAATTATACCTCTCGCGCAGGCTCTGCGTATCTGACCCACCGGTGGTGCAGATAACAAATGTATCCTCTTCCGTCTTTAAGGCCTCCAATGCGGGAATAACCAGCTTTGTATTATCCTTTTCTACCGTGCCCTGAGTTATGAGCACAATTTTGTCATATGAATCCAATTGGGGATATATTCGAGGCTTCGCAGCACGGCCTTTAGGCGCAGGCAGAATGGCTCCTGCAAACCGGACATGGCTATCCATTTCTCTTCCTGCGTAGTCAAAAGACGGACTACCGCTCTGTAACACCCTGTCTGATTTAAGGCTGCAGATATTGAATGCATCGACCTTATTATGCTGCACGTTATATGCGTCCATAAGGCTGTGCAGGGTTTCATTTGCCCTTTTGAAAAGCACATTCCCGGCCATCCATCTTAAAATGCCGTACCAGGTCTCGCGGATAACATTCGACGGAGGGGTAAGCCCGAAGCCATAAGGCGGAAGCCGCTTCGAACTGCCCGGATAGGGAAAAACAGAAACAGATAATACCGGTAATCTTAAAACATCGTGTATATAAGGAATAGCGCTGAACCCCAGGTCGCAAATGACAATGTCTATTGGAAAATCGTCATTGATATCGCTGATATCCTCCATGTATTCCGGCCCGCGATTGACAAAAAAATTAACTATATCAAAATTGATCCTCCCTATCGGGTTTTTAATCTTCTTCCGTTCAGGAAAATGCATATCCAAATCGCCGGCGTGAATATCCGCGGCCTGGCGGAACGGATAGTGTCGCATATCCATTTCCGCTATTTCGGATGTGTATTTAGAAGATGCATACCAGCGGACCTCATGACCGCGTTCGCTCAGGTATCTGGCAAATCCCGTAAGCGGCTTAAAGTGCCCGTCTGCCGGAGCACTTGCCATAAGTACATTTATTCTTTTCATGACTGTAGTTTTTTATGAACCCTTTTGCTTTGGGTACAAAGTTTACCGGCAGCCGGTTATGTAAAAAAAGCATTGGTATCGAAATGCCGATTTCAGCACGTCAATTGGGGATTCCCCAGGTTGAATGAAATGAATACGGAAGTAGAGCCGGTATCACCGGCGAAGCATATCCAATCATATTTTTTAAAAAAATCACACAGGCATTGACCCTTTTTAAAATTCCCTGTGTCTTTAAAAATATAGGCGCAAAGGAAGAAAATAATGAACAAAGACAAGATAAGGCACTTGTTTTATAAATATTTCAACGATTTAACCACTGATGAGGAAAATCGTGAACTCGCCAGGCTTCTCCAGAGGAACGAGCTCGAAAATGATATAAAGCAGCTCATGGAAGAAGCCTGGGAAGCTTTTTCTTCCCACAATAAAATCTTTCCGGAACATATAAGCGAAGAAATTTTGTCCGGTATTCTCAACAAAGAAGAGGAGGAGGAAGAAAAGACAAAGCGCCGGTTTTTCACTGAACAGCTCTCCACTTTCTGGAAATCGGCTGCCGCGATCCTTATCGTGGTCGGCCTGGGCAGCGCCCTTTTTTACTATAACCGCCCCGGAGAAACCGCAGCTTCCGCTTCTTCCGAAGCACCTGTACCTGCTACGCCGGATATCCTGCCCGGGAGCAACAAAGCGTTTTTGACACTTTCTGACGGCCGGAACATCATCCTCGATCATGCCAGCCCGGGTTTACTGACCACGCAGGACGGCACGCGAATTATTAAGGAAGAAGGCGACCGTCTTTCATATGAAACCACGTCACACGAAGATGTGCCTGTATCCGCCTCCAACACGCTCCGCACACCCCGCGGCGGACAGTATCATCTTGTGCTTCCAGACGGGACAAAGGCATGGCTCAACGCGGCCTCTTCGATTGTATACCCGGTGCGGTTTACAGGTAGCAGCCGCCGGGTCAGGATAGAGGGGGAAGTGTATTTTGAGGTAGCCAGGCAGTTGAAAGACAACAATAAGGTGCCTTTTATCGTAAATGCCGGCGGCGTTTCGGTCGAAGTACTCGGAACTCAGTTCAATATAAATGCCTATAGCGATGAGGTCGATATCAAGACCACGCTCCTGGAAGGTGCGGTGAAAGTAATCACTGAAAAATCAAGCAGCCTGCTTAACCCGGGCCATGAAGCGAGGGTAGCGGCCAGGTCGGCGGAAATCCTGATTTCGAAAGCCAATACCGATCAGGCCGTAGCCTGGAAAAACGGGTACTTCCAGTTCCAGGAAGCCGGTCTCCAGGAAATTATGCGCCAGCTCTCGAAATGGTATGACGTCGACGTCGTTTACGAGGGCCGGCCCCTTGAAAAAAAATTTACGGGAGAGATACCCCGCAGCTCTACGCTCCTCCAGGTATTGGAAATCCTGCAGCTTAGCCAGATACAGCTAAGGATAGTAGACAAACAGGTTATAATCCGAACTTAAATATTCACTTAAACCCTAAAACTATTGAGAACAGATTTTTACTTTTTTAACCCCAGTTTCCAATGTATGAATTCATTACCAAATCTCTACACATGTACAAAACCAATTCACCTGATCCGCGCTACGTTCAATGCTGACAGTGTTGAAAGCAAAACTCTGATTCACTAATTACTAATCTGAACCTTACAATGCATTTAGGTAATTTTATTTCCAGACAAAAGACCCGCGGCAACCGATCGGGATTGGTCCTGCCCAGAATAATAGCAATGCTGTTGCTGCTGTTCGCCGCTGTTTCTATCAACTCACAGGCCATGAGCTCCTCGCAGAAAGTGACGCTGTCGGCCAAAAACATATCGCTGGAAGAAGCCTTCAAAATCCTGAAAAAGCAATCGGGATATACTTTCTTCTACGATCATGAATTGTTGCGTAATGCCAGGAAGATCAATGTGGATGTAAAGAATATGCCGCTCGAAAAAGCGTTGGATGCCTGTCTTTCAGAGCAATCCATTTCTTATACCATCGTTGGTAAAACTGTTGTCCTGAAACCCGCGAGAAAAGCCGAAACGCTTACGCCTGCCGCGATCGAGCAGTCTGCAAAAGGAAGCGCTGAGATGATAAGAGTCCCGATGGGTTCTCTAAATCCTCTGCAACTGAGCACCATCCAGCAGTCTATCTTTGAGACGGTAAGAGGAAAAGTAACAGATGAAACCGGAACTGCGCTGCCGGGTGTGAACGTGCTTATCAAAGGTACGTCCCAGGGTACGTCTACCGATGTAGACGGCCAGTTCAGCCTGAACGTAAGCAACTCTAACGCTATCCTGGTATTTTCCTTTGTAGGATACCTTCCCCAGGAAGTAGTTGTCGGCGGTCGCAGCAGCATCAATGTGTCCATGCAGGTCGATAACAAATCGTTGGAAGAAGTGGTCGTAACTGCATTGGGTATCCGGAAAGAAGCCAAGGCATTGGGATATTCGGTAACGAAAGTCGAAGGTGAAGCCTTTACCAAAACCCGTGAAACGAACTTTATGAACGGGTTGACCGGAAAAGTAGCCGGTGTTAACGTAGTGGCTGGAAACAGCGGACCGGCCGGTTCCAGCCGGGTGACTATACGTGGTAATACCTCCATTACCGGCAACAACCAACCGCTTTACATCATCAACGGCGTCCCTATGGACAACTCCCAACTTGGCCAGCCCAGCGGGACCAACCCTGACTGGGGCGATTCGGCATCGAGCTTAAATGCCGATGATATTGAAGAGATGACTGTACTGAAGGGTGCTACTGCAGCTGCTTTGTACGGGTCGCGGGCAAAGAACGGTGCGATTATCATCACCACCAAATCCGGCCGCGGCAGCAGAGGGCTGGGCGTTGAAATCAACTCTAACAATACCTGGGAAGTCCCTTTGTTTTTGTGGGACATCCAGAATGTATACGGACAGGGCTACGGCGGCTTCCGCCCTATAGACGGTGTCGATGCGGGTAAACACAGCCAGAACCACTGGGGTGAGAAGTACGACGGCAAAATGACCTATCAATACGATGGCGTGCAACGTCCGTATTCTTATGTAAAAGACCAGGTTTTAAAAGATTATTATAAAACCGGATTTACTTCTGCCAACAGCGTTTCCTTTACCGGCGGCGGCGACAACGGGTCTTTCAGGCTTGGTATCACCGACATGCGCAACCAGGGAATTGTGCCCAACAACAAAATGAGGAGGAACAACGTGAGCCTGGGCCTCAATCAGAACATCACCAAAAAGCTTACTCTTAACGCCAACGTCGACTACATTAACGAGAATGTCGACAACCGGTACATATTCGATACCGGGCAAGGCAGCGGTCCCAGCACTATTCTGTATGTAAACTCGAACATGCCGACCAGTGCGCTGTCGCCGGGTTATGACGACAACTTCAACGAGTGGGTGCTGGGTACCGACCGGAATGCGACCAACCCTTATTTTGCGCTGAACCGTATTACCAACAACAGCAAGAAAGACCGGTTTATTTCGGCCCTGACGGCACGCTGGAACATCCTCGACTGGCTTTTTATTCAGGGAAGGGTCGGACAGGATATCTTCTCATTCAGAACCAACCAGGTTATTCCTGACGGCACCGGCTTCCTGCCTAACGGTAAGGTAGTAGAAACCACGCAGAACGTCACCGAGAGAAACTTTGAGGGACTTATCGGGATAGACAAAGATTTGTCCGCCGACTTTGCCCTTTCGGTCAACCTGGGAGGAAACATGATGTCGCAAAACCGCTATGCTACCAACGTTGAAGGCCTGGGATTTGTAATCCCCCATTTCCACGTAGTGAACAATACTTCTATCCGTAACACTACGACGAGTGCGTACGAAAAGAAAATCAACTCTCTTTTTGCCACAGCCGAACTCAGTTATCGCAATCACCTGTTTCTTAACCTGACAGGTAGAAACGACTGGTTCTCTACCCTGAACCCGCAGTCGAACAGCTACTTCTACCCTTCTGTAGGAGCCAGCTACGTCCTTTCTGAGGCGATGGAGCTACCCAAAGCCATTAGTTTTGCCAAACTTCGCGCAGCCTATGCGTCTGTGGGAGGCGACACCGATCCTTACCTGTTGGACTTCACTTATTCGCTGCTTCCTTTCAGCTATAACGGGACTCCTCTCGGGATGGTATCGTCCAGCTTCATCCCCTATCCTGACCTGAAGCCGCTTGCAGTCAACGAAACCGAGTTTGGTCTCGACATGCGCATGTTCGGAAACAGGCTGGGCCTGGATTTCTCTTTCTACAACAAGCTATCCAACAACGATATCGCCTACGAAACCATTCCTTCCATGAGTGGATATTCGTCCAAGCTGACCAACGTAGGAAGTATCCGGAACAGGGGTATCGAACTCTTACTTACCGGCAAGCCTGTGCAGAAAAACAATTTCTCGTGGGACGTATCGCTGAACCTGGCTTATAACAAAAGCAAGGTATTAAGAGTATCTGACGACAGCGATGAATTCGTACAGGGCAAATGGGGCAAGGCTACGATCAAACACCTCGTCGGACATGAATATGCGCAGATTATGGGCCCGGCTATCGTAAAAAATGATGCAGGACAGGACGTTATCCTCTCGACCGGTGTACCCAAGGTAACCAATTACCTCGTGGCATTCGGATCGGGCATTCACAGGTGGACAACCGGTTTGACCAATAACTTCACCTACAAAGGACTTACGCTTTCGGCTCAGATAGACGGTAAATTCGGAGGCCACTATTATTCGGAAACCAACTACAGCCTGGAGCACCGCGGTATGAGCTGGCAGTCGCTTCTCGGACGCGAGAATGGGGTGGTACTTCCGGGTGTAACCGAAAGCGGAGAACCCAACCAGAAGCAAATTACCGCCGAAGAAGCAAGCAACCGGAAGATCATTATCGCCCGTCGCGAAGCGCTTAACGACTATCTGTACGACACCAGCTTTATCAGGTTCCGTTATGCTTCTCTTACCTACAGCCTGCCTAAAGCTGTCTACGAACAACTGGGCTTCGTAAAAGGCGCCAGCGTATCATTCATAGGACGGAACCTGGGACTCCTCCTGAGCCGTACGCCGGGACTCGATCCTGAATCACAGCTTTTTGCCAACAATACCCAGGGACTTGAAAGAACGACGCTCCCTCCCGTACGGAGCTGGGGATTCAATGTTAACCTTAAATTCTAAAAACCACCTGTCCGAACATATTATGAAATCGTATTTTAAATATATTCTGAGCGCAACGGCGGCAGCGATGCTGGCCGGATGTGACAATGGTTTTGAGCAACTGAACAAAAACCCGGTTGTAGCAACCAGCGAGCAGTTCAAGCCTCAATATCTTTTTTCTACTGCTCAGCTTCGTACATTTAAAGGAGAGGAATCTACTTCCCTGTATTATGCCACAACATTCTGCCAGCAGATGGCGTCCCTGAGCGACAGGGGTATTTTCGACTTCTTTGGCGACAAGTACGTTTATCATCAGTCTGAGAACGACGTACTCTGGAATGCCACTTTTGAAGGCAATGTCGGTCCTGTAAAACAACTGGAAGCTATGTTCTACATGACAAACGGGGCAGAAGCCGAATATCACAACCTGATCCAGATGGGAAGGATATGGAGGACAATCGTATACCATCGCCTGACCGATATGTACGGAGACGTGCCTTATTCCGAAGCCGGTAAAGGCGCTACCGAACGTATCTATAAGCCCAAGTATGATAGCCAGAAAGATATTTACTATCATATGCTGGACGAGCTTGATAAAGCGACAGCAAGCCTGGATCCTTCTAAAAACAACTTTGCAGCGGCAGATATCGCCTACAAAGGGGATCTTCAGAAATGGAAAAAACTGGGCTACTCGATGATGCTCCGCCTGGGCATGAGACTGTCGAAAGTGGAGCCGGCCGTAGCGCAGACATGGGTCAAAAAGGCTTTCGACAGCGGTACACTCGGCAGCAATGCCGACAACCTGATCATACGCGGCGCCGATGCCACGGGAGCCAATCAAAATCTTACGAACGGTCAGAGCTCGATGTTCAGAGTGGGTTACGTTCCGGGCAGGATCTCGGCAACATTCTTCAATCACCTGAAGAATACCGGCGATCCCCGCCTGAAATATATTCCGGCCATCTACACGACCTGGAATAACAACGCCACTAAAAACACCGATCCTGCCATCCAGAAAGGGCTTCCCAACGGGTTGAACAGGGTGACCATGGAGAAGGATCCCAGCTATAACCCTGCATTGGGCAACGAGCTCCAGTACTCCGGAATCAACCGCGATATCTTTGCGAAACTCGATGGGCCGAGAATGTTCCTAACCTACGCCGAAACGCAATTCCTTCTGGCTGAGGCGGCAGTAAGAGGGTGGATCAGCGCCGATGCGAAGAGTCTTTATGAAAAAGGTGTGGCTGCAGCTATGAAGATTTACCAGGAATACGACGCAAGCGCCAATATAACAGACGCCGAAGTCGAGGCCTACCTGAAGGCTAATCCGTTCGTCGGAACGACCGATGCAGAAAAGGCTTTCGAGCAGATCAATACCCAGTATTGGGTAGCTACTTTCCTGAACGGGTATGAGACCTACGCCAATGTAAGACGCTCGGGTTATCCAAAACTTGTTCCCGTCAATTATCATGACAATGATACCGGAGGCCAGTTTCCCCGCAGGCTTCGTTATCCATGGCAAGCGGAAATTGCCCTTAACAAGGATAACTACGATGCTGCTGTGGCTCGCATGGGCGGCAAAGACGATATGATCACCAAAGTTTGGTGGGATAAATAACACTTTCCCCCTTAGCCTTAAAACAGATGCAAAAGCCGGGCTGGGTTTTCAAATCCAGCCCGCTTTTAGCTTCTGTCTTCCACTTTAACCCATGAAAAATAAAGAAAATAACTCCCGCAGGGTATTCCTCAGGAACCTGGCCCTGTTGCCATTGGCCTCCCTGCCTGCTTTCAGATCCGGGCAATACTTCGATACCGAGAAAAAAAGAGCCCGGAAATCGCTCGTCCCCGTAATGGTAACGCCCTTTAACAGCGATCTTTCCATCGACTGGAAAAACTTCGACGCTATTACGGAATTTTATCACAAGGCCGGCGCGCAAGGCTATTTTGCCAATTGCCTCTCCAGCGAAATGTATTACCTCACTCCTGAGGAAAGACTGGCTGTTACCGACCGGGTCGTCCGGTATTTCAAAGGGAAAGCGCCGGTAGTAAGTACAGGTTCTTTTGGTGAGACTATCGCCGAAAAAGCGGAGTTTGTCAAAAGAATCCATGATCTCGGTACCGATGCGGTTATACTCATCACCGGTCATATGGCAAATCGGCAGGACAGTGACGAATTGTTGATTGAAAACCTGGAAAAGATTGCCTCTCTCACGGGGAACATCCCGCTTGGCACCTATGAATGCCCCAGTCCCTATAAGCGAGTGCTCAGTCCCGAAGTTTTTTCCTATCTCGTAAAAAGCGGGCGCTTTATTTACCACAAAGACACTTCCGAAAATATCGACAATATCAGCGCGAAGCTGCGCGTTGCGCAGGGGAGCAAAATGCAGCTCTATAACGCGCATACCGCTTCGGCGGTCGCTTCATTACGGGGAGGAGGAGCCGGGTTGTCACCGGTTTCCGCTAATTTTTATCCCGAAATCTTAGCCTGGGTTTGCCGGAATGCCGATAATCCGCGAAAAAAAGAAGACGTCGACTGGATCCAGCAGGAAATCGCCCAGACAGAACCGCTTATCTCCAAAGGATACCCCGTCAGCTCGAAGTACTTCCTTAAAAAGAGAGGCCTTCCGATCGAACCGGTGTGCCGGTCAAACAAAAGAGCACTTTCCGCGGAGCAGCAAAGTGTACTGGACCAGGTACATACCCGTTTTTTGGGTTGGTGCGAGCGACTGGGGATCGAGCCGGTCCGCTAGTTTTCATAAGTGCTTTGATACACAAAAGGCAGGCATACTTTCCGTACACCTGCCTTATACAATACTTCTCCTTTAATTCAGCCTCTTATATCCCTTCGTCGATTTCCGTTAAAGGTGGCTCGTTCAACTCATAGCCCGAATACCCTTTGTTCTGATTGATACGTCCCATTGTGTTGGCGTTGATAGCATTCTGAGGAACAGGCCAGAGCACGTGAAAAGGGCTTATAGTATATTCAATCCCGAAAGCGGTGCGCACACCTTTATTGTAAAAACCGCTTTTATCGTTGATACGATCGAAAAAGTAGTTATTGTCCGAAAAATTACCCAGCGAATAAGTCTTGCCGTTTTCGGCGGCTTTCCCGGTCTGCGCAAAAATATAGGCGATGCGGGTGAGCTCGGTCTTCCTGGATTCTTCGTAATAGAGCTCCCTGGCCCGCTCATCAAGAATCACGCTCATATTTACGTCGGCGCCTTTTATCGGAGCGGCTTTGGCACGTTCCCGCACCTTATTAATATCGGCTGCGGCCTGCTCCAATTGTCCCTTCCAGAAATATGCTTCTGCTCTCAGCAGGTAAGTTTCGGCCAGCCGGAAAACATACCAGTCGGACGGGCCACCCTGGGGTTGAGCACGCTCGGGGTCCGGGACAAACAGCTTGTAGTGCGGCCATCCGAACCAGGCCCTGATGGTATCGGCACACAATACGGTTCCCTGGGCATTCCGGAATTGCAGCGGTTTGCCGTAGTAGGAATCTCCCCTTCCAATGAGGGCCGGATCGTTATAAACGAGGTCTTCCATCTTCATCCAGTTGCCCGGAGCATGGCGCAGATCGTTCGGGTCGGTCCAGATATAGGTATGGTGATACGGCGTCGACCGCAACCGCCCGATCCCTCTTCCATATACGCTGACCTGGTCGATCTGGACGGAGTTGGTCGGAAGCTTGGGTTGATCGTTGGTCCCGCGGTTACCGTTGGGCGTAATGATATGCGCAGCGCCCCAAAACGGAACGGCCTGCCTCATTACTGTCAGCCCGGTAGTATTACCATCCATATTCGGTCTGTCGATGGTCAGGAACAGCGTCTCGGTGTTGCTGGCCAGCGATTTGTTTTCCGGGCGATGAAGGTCCCAGATCACGTTCCTGGCGGGGTTGGCCTGATCAACGCCGAAGCGGGTGGTCATAAGCTTGTAAACACCACCATCGATTACATTGTTGGCCGAGGTTATCGCGTCGTCGAAAAGCCCCAGCGCCAGGTTGACTTTGGTAAGCAAATGGCTCACCGCCCCTTTGGGTACCTGCCCTCTGTTGACCCCGTCGGGCACCCATTGCTGTGCGAATTCAAGGTCCTTCTTCATGCGCTGCAGGATCACCTCCCGCTTGGTCGACTTGAAATCCAGTTTGGGAGCGCTATGCTCCGTGAGGAGAAGAGGGACATCGCCAAACTGGTGGGTCAGCTTGTAGTAACGCAGCGCGCGGTGAAAATAGGCTGCCCCGAGCAGGTGGTTCCTCTCCTCTTCCGACCGGTAGTCCTCCGGGATGTCGATCCGGCCGATGGCCGCATTGGCATAACGGATAGCCCGGTACTGCTCCCGCCAGAACCAGCCGATACGGTTATAGTCGGTATGGTCGAGCTGCGCGTCAGGGCGGATCACCAGGTTCATATCCTGGGCAGGTCCCGGCTTGTCGGTGGTTCCTTCGACCGCCACTTCCGAAAAAATGGTTTCTGTAAGCATAGGCGGACTGTCGCCGGTTACTTCCAGGCGAAGGTTTCTTTCACAGGCAACCAGGGTAGCCCAAAGTGCCGAAGCTGATCGGAAAGTAGCGTCGGGCTCATAGAAGGAAAGCGGCTTCGGCTTCAGAAAGTCCTCACTACACCCGCTCGCGACAAACAGCGTCCCGCAAAACAGGAACGACGATATTTTAATACTGTATTTTTTCATTGCTGATCTCAATTTTGCTTTGGAAAACACGATTAGAGGGTCAGATCGATCCCGAAAGTGAAAAAGCGGGGAGTCGGACCCGGGCCGACAGTGGTAGTACCTACACCGGTTTCAGTATCCCACTCCGGATCCCAGAGCTGCCACTGCGGCGCCCACAAAGCTGCATTACGAACATTGAGATACAAACGCAGGTTCTCGATTTTGAGTTTGCTGATCAGCGGCTTAGGAACTGCATAGGCCAGCGACACATTGTCGAGACGGATAAAAGAACGTTTTCTGTAAAGTTCGAACCCGGTGGTGCTGCCTTCATTGGATGCGATCCGCGCCCATTCGTTCGAGGGGTTTTCCGGTGTCCAGTACGGGAATTTATACGAGTTCATCCGGTCGGGAAAGCCGTTACGGCTCTTGAGCCAGTTAAAACCCGATTGATGCCCCAGCATCGAATACATCATAAACGAAGCGCTGAAGTTTTTAAGGAAGGAGAATTCGTTGCGCATCGACCAGCGGAAGCGAGGCTCGGTGTACCCCAGGAATTGCTTGTCTGCCTGGTCAAGTTTGCCGTCGCCGTTGACGTCTTCCAGGCGGTAGTCGCCCGGTGAAAGCCCGTATTTCCTGGCCTCTTCTTCCTGGCCCCTTTGCCAGATACCCAGGGGCTTCCAGTCCCAGATAGCATCAATAGCCTTGCCTATGAACCATTTGTTAGCGATATCGCTCAGCTCGTCACCGTTTTCATCATAATTACGATAAACGTGAAGGATTTTGTTACGGTTCAACTGGAAATTGATATTGGTACGCCAGGTGAAATTGTCCCGAACCATATTGGTAGAATTGAGCGTGAGCTCGAAGCCCCGGTTCTGCACTTCTCCCAGGTTGTCCATTACCCAATCGAAGGCGATTACGTTGGGAAGACTTCTTTGTACCAGCAAGTCGGTGGTATTCATCTGGTAAACTTCCACAGTCCCGTCGATGCGGTTGTTGAAGAGCCCGAAATCGAGCCCGAAGTTGAGGGACGTATTCCTTTCCCACTTCAGGTTTTTATTTGCCATACGGCTTACCCAAAGCTGGTTTACCTGGATTACCGTTCCATCAGGCCTGACATAAAGGTATTTCCCGGTGGTAAGATCGGCCATTGCAACATACCGGCCGATATCACGGTTTCCGTTGCTGCCCCATGATACCCGCAGCTTTCCGTAGCTGAACCAATCGTTGGTTTCTATGAAGTCCTCGTCTGAAAACACCCAGCCAAGCGCGACGGAACCGAAGTTTGCCCTGGGATTGCTCTGGCCGAATGCCGAATAACCGTCACGGCGGAAGGTACCGGTAATCATGTAACGGTCCTTGAACGCATAGAGCAGGCGCGACATCAGCGCATCGCCTGTGCTGTACCAGTCATCGACAGCCAATATCGGGTTGATCCCGGCCGATAGCTGGTGATAACCAAGCAAATCGTTGGGGGCAAATCTCGAGTTGGTCATGGTATTGTCCCAACGCTGGAATTTCTCCGCATTGGCAAGCAACGTCAGGTCGAAACGGTGGTCACCGAATTCTTTGTCCCACTTTACGATATTATCGACCTGCCAGTACCAGGTTTTACGCTGCTGACGGGATGCATCTCCGCCGAAAATCCCCCATTCGATATGCTTGGAGCTTCTGTGGTTGTAACGCTCGTAAAATTCCAGTTGCGGGGTGAAATTGACCTGGTAAGTAATGCCGAACGGCAGGGTCAATTTGCCGAAGATAGTAGAGTTGAGCGTAGTAGTTTTATCCAAACGGTTGGTGAGACCGGGCTCGTAGGCCGGGTTCAGCCCTCCGCTCGGTTCGTTGTTGGGCCTGAAAGTCAGGCTGCCGTCTGCTTCAAACTCGGTGCCCCAGGGAGAAAGACTGGTAATATTCGTCCAGTTATAAGGGATTGCACTTTCATCGCGGACAGAAAACAACGTGTTCATCCCGACAGAAAGGAATTTGGTAATATTGGCTTCAACATTCGCACGGGTACGCAATGTCGAGTATTTGTCGTTTGTTACAATCCCTTCGTTGTTGAGGTAACCGGCGCCCAGGTAATAGGAAACGCCTTCATTTTTACCGGAAACGCTGACGTTGTAATCCTGGCGCAGCCCGTTTTGAAATACCCTGTCATACCAGTTCACGCTTTTGCCTGCCAGGTAATTGTCTATTTCATTCGGCTGCAGGTTGATACGCCGCAGCCAAACCCGCACAGGATCGCCGGAGGAACCGTCGTAGGCCAGCCAGTCGTTTACCGAAATGTTCGACGGCAGGTTACGCGGATCATCGTAGCGATAAGGCTGGGCATTGATATTGGAAGCCTTATACACATCTGTACGCCAGGAAGTAAAGGTGCTTGCGTCGTGAACCGGCTGGTTGACCGACATGGTGGCTACACCTACGGTAGAGCTGAAGTTGATCCGGGGCTTCCCCGGCTTCCCCTTTTTGGTCGTTACCAGTATCACACCACTGGCCGCCTTGGCTCCGAAAACAGCGGCGGAACTGGCGTCTTTCAAAACGTCGACCGTCTCAATATCCGCCGGGTTGATATCGGAAAGCTGGCCGTAGAAAATCGCGCCGTCAAGCACGATCAGCGGGCTGGTGCCGGCATTCAGGGAAGTACGGCCCCGGATTTGCAGATTGCCTCCGCCTTTGGCCGACGCCGAATAACCCACGTTAAGACCGGCGGCATTGCCGCGCAACAAGTCCTGCACCTGTGCCGGGGCCTCATTCTGAAGCTTTGAAGTCGAAATCTGGGAAACGGCGCCCGTCATGTCCCTTTTCTTCATCGTGCCGTACCCGACGACGACGACCTCTTCGAGCGCTTTCAGATCAGGAAGCAGCATTACATCCAGAGAGGTATTGTTGCCCACCGTAATCTCCTTCGCTATGTACCCTACAAAGCTGACGACGAGAACCGCATTCCGGTCCCGAACGTTCAATTTATAGGAGCCGTCCGCATCGGTACTGGTACCATTTGAAGTGCCTTTTTCAAGGATGTTCACGCCCGGGAGACCCAACCCGTTTTCATCGGTAACTTTTCCCCATATATCGATATTGGTTGCCTGGGAAAAAGCCGGGGATGATGTGCCGAGAAAAGTGAGCAGGATAATCAGGGAAGCCCATCTCCACAATTTCCCCGGCGGCGAGGCCGGGGAATAAAGTAACTTTTGTCTCATACGATAAGTAAAGGTTAATAATGATAAATAGGATGAGTAACTGACGTATCCGTATCAGACTACCACAGCCAGACAAATATCAGAATAAAAATATTCAATGCAACCGATTACATTAAAATTTTATCTGAGTTTTATCCTAGTACAATAAATACAGCGGCAGGGCAAATTCATAGATATGCTAATGGCGCCATAAGTAAAGGCGCCATTAACTCAATCAGACAGGAAAATATGAGCAGATGTCAATCAGGACCTGCGTTCCACAAAACCGCCCAGCTCCAGGTATTTTTTATAAAGTTTATCATAAACCGCTACCTTATCGGCCTGGGGAAAATACTCGGCATCAAAACCCGATCCCATAGCCTGCTGGGCTTCCTTAATGGTGCCGTAGACTCCGGCAACCACCGCTGCGCACATAGCTGCGCCGAGAGCGCACGTCTGCTCGGAAGCCGCTACTTTGATCGGTACATTCAATACATTGGCCAAGGTCTGCATGACAAGCTTCGATTTCTTCGCCACTCCTCCTATAGCAATCACCTGCTTAATTGGTACGCCTTGCTCTAAAAAGCGGTCCACAATACTTTTAGATCCGAATGCAGTAGCTTCTACAAGCGCTTTAAATATCCTCGCGGCATCAGTACCCAGGTTAAGGCCCGAAATAAGTCCCTTCACGTCGTAATTCGCATCAGGAGTACGGCGCCCGTTGAACCAGTCGAGCGCTACCGGGTCATTCTCTGTAACCGGTAAAGCAAGGGCCTTTTCCGAAAGCAGCGGCAACAGCCCATCCGAAAGCTGCCGGCGGATGCCTTCGTCTTCTATCAGCTCAGATACCGGTTCAAGTATCAGTCTTTTAAACCATGCGTATACGTCACCAAAAGCGGACTGCCCGGCTTCAAATCCCAACATCCCCGGAAGGATGGAACCGTCTACCTGTCCGCAGATCCCGCTTACCAGGAGATGTCCTACCTCTTCGTTCGGCGCTACCAGCATATCGCAGGTCGACGTCCCCATTACCCTTACGAAAGAGTAGGGCTCAATAGCGGAACCGATGGCGCCTATATGGGCGTCTATCGCGCCTATTCCCACCTTTATTCCGGCGGGAAGCCCCAGCCTTCCGGCCCATTCACCGGTAAGCGTGCCTACCGGTACGTCAGACGTATAGGTGTCGCGATAAAGGCGCGACCTGAGCCCGCTCAACAGCGGGTCGAGCGTAGTCAGGAATTCTTCAGACGGAAGACCGTCAAACTCTTCATGCCACATGGCCTTATGGCCTGCTGCGCAGCGTCCGCGCTTCATTACAAGCGGGCTGGTAGTGCCCGTTAGCAGGGCCGGCATCCAGTCGCAATGCTCTGCCCAGGAGAAAGCTTTTGCCCTGACCTGCTCATCTACCCGCAGCGTGCGGAGTATTTTGGCCCAGAACCATTCCGACGAATAAATACCACCTGAAAATTTAGTAAAATCAGTCTCCCACGAATGGGCCAGATCATTTATTTCCTGGGCCTCGCGGTTGCTGGTGTGGTCTTTCCAGAGGATAAACATCGCATTGGGATTCTCTTCAAATCCCGGTAAAAGGGCCAGGGGCGTTCCGTTCTCGTCGAGCGCTACCGGGGTCGATCCGGTAGTATCGATCGACAACCCCACGATATGATCGGTAACACTTTGAGGCAGGGAAGCCAGTGCTCCCTTTATTGCAGCTTCGAGTCCTTCGATATAATCAAGGGGATGCTGCCTGAACCGGGAAGCGGACGGATCACAATAAAGCCCTTTCTTCCAGCGGGGATATTCAAATACAAAGCTGCTCAGCAGCTCTCCATTGCCGGCTCCGGCTACCACGGCTCTTACAGAGTCCGTACCATAGTCCAGGCCAATTACATATTTGGAACTCATTATATAAGAATGATAAAATGGTAAAGGGCAGAAATGCTCCTACAAATATACTCCCGTATTCGAAATAGGGCTACTGGCTTCGACTCCGCTCAGTCACCGGATGGGACACCCGTCGTGATGTGCCGTCAGGCACTACCTGTTTGTAGAAAATGGGATCCGAGATAATCGCATGCCCCGTATGGGGCTACCCAATAGCATAAACAGGTAGCCTCATACGGGCATTTAGAGAATCAAAAACTATAAGCTCCCTGAATAAGAAGGAAGCAAAAAAAGGAAGAAAACCTCAGCTTTTATTCAAAACAAAGTGATGCAGCTCCAAGCAACCCGGCGTCATTGGCCAGCGTAGCTCTTTTCACATTCAATGTTTTGGCGTAATAAGGTGTCAGCCAATTGGTAAGCCTTTCCTGCACCGATGGCATAATGTATTCGAACGAAGCCGAAAGACCGCCACCTATCAGGATAGTCGTGATGTCGAGTATGCGGATCATGGCTACCAGGCCGTCACCGAGCATATACCCTACTTCTCTGAAAACGTCGAGCGCGAGCCTGTCGCCGGCAGAGGCTGCAGCTACCAGGCCGGTAGTAGAAATAGTTCCGTCAGAGGGTAGAACGGTCTCGCCCTTAAAAGTTGCCCTCATTTCCTCGGCAAGCTCCAGTAATTCTTTCTTCCCGATATTCCTTTCCAGCACCCTGCCGTTCCGCGACGGGATATGACCCGGCTCCATAGCGTTTCCGCCTCCTCCTTTGAATACCTTTTTGTCAATAATAGCGGCTCCGCCGATACCGGTACCGAGGGTGATGAAAATATAGTCTTCCGGCACGTCCTCCTCTCCGAAATAGTATTCTCCCAACGCGGCGGCATTCGCGTCGTTTTCCAGGTAAAATTCATGCCCGGGAAATCTCTTTTTAAGCTCCGGCACAATTTTTATCCCGTTTATCTCGGGAATAGCGGTAATTTCGATCAATGTAGTCCGATCCCTCGTGATCAGCCCGGGGACCCCGATCCCGACTTTCGTTACCTCAGGATACTCTTTAAGCTCGAGTGCTATCGCATCTCCCAAGCGCTCGATAAACCTCCCGGATTCACGCCAACTGGCGGTTTCGTGGCTGTAGAAATTGGAAATCCTTCCATCTTTCACGTCTACAATGCCCATTTTAACGTTGGTTCCGCCGATGTCGATACCCAGGTATTGTTGTTCCATTATTAATGTCTGTCTAAATTATTATAATCTTTCTCAGGATGATGCTTTAAAAAACGCTAATTTAGTAAATCCGGATAAACCCCGGTACTAATCCTGTAAAACACTCCCCTAAATATCTCCCAACTGGGGTCTGATGATAAGCTCTTCCAGCACGGTTCCTTCCGACATTGCATATGCGGCCCATACCGCGGCAGCCACGTCGTCGCTTTTTACAAACCTTTCGGGTGGCAGGTCTGTCCCTGCCCAACTGTCGGTCAGGGTAGCACCGGGTAAAATTGCAGTTACCCGGATATTATCTGCTTTCAGCTCCTGCCTCAACACTTTCGTCATGCCGTACAGCGCGTGCTTGGCTATCGCATAGGAGCCGCCGTTGGGATAAGCCGTTATGCTGGCTATCGAGCACATATTAAAAATGTGACCGGACCTTCTCTTTTTCATCTCCCCGATAAACCCGCGTGTAAGCCGGTAAGCGCTCAGCAGGTTTGCTTCGAGCATTTTTTCTATCACGCCGTCTGCTTCATTATTTACCTGCCCCGGGATAAACAGGCCGGTATTATTGACAAGGATATCGACAGGCCTTTGCAGTTCGTGAACATACGATACAAAAGCCCTGACCCCTTCCTCTCCCGAAAGATCCCCGTTAAAAGTATAAAGCTTACCCGGCAGTTTTTTCGCCTCTGCCTCCGAAAGCAGCCTGTCTATATTGATCTGCTTTCTTGAACCCGTTACCACATCGAGACCGTTCTTCAAAAACAACAGGACAATAGCTCTCCCTATTCCCCTGGTCCCGCTTGATACTACAGCTAGTCGATTCATTTAAATAAATTTTGGAACGTTTTTTCCCTATTTTTCACGAATATTACGGATTCTGATTCTAATACGATGTCGAACTTAGGTAAATTCTTTATTTTTCTCAGTAGCCAGCTTAGCCAGCGTGAGAAGTTTGCGGTTTATTGGTCGCGCTTTCTTGAGGAGTGCAACAGCATAGGAGTGAAATCTATATTTATCGTGGCGATCGTGTCGACTTTTATAGGAGCTGTGTCGTGTATACAAACGGCCTACAACCTCGTCAGCCCGCTTATCCCCGTTTCAACTGTTGCGCTTATCGTAAGGGACATGCAGATCCTGGAGCTGGCGCCTACCATAACCTGTATCGTACTGGCGGGTAAAGTCGGCTCCCATATAGCAGGTGAGCTGGGCACCATGAGAATCACCGAGCAGATAGAAGCCCTTGAAGTGATGGGGATTAACTCGGCGTCTTACCTCGTACTGCCCAAGATCCTGGCCGCTATGGTCACATTTCCTATGCTGGTCATACTGGCGGCATTCCTCGGAATATGGGGCGGTTACATGGCCGGGACGCTGACCGGCGTTATCTCGGAAAGAGACTATATTTATGGTATCCGCGACGGATTTATTCCTTATAACATATTTTTCATGTGTGTGAAACCGTTTGTTTTCGGGTTCCTGATCGCGGCGATTTCCTCATTTAAAGGTTACTACACCAGCGGCGGCGCGCTCGAGGTAGGTCAATCGAGCACACAGGCTGTAACAAGTAGCTGTATCGCTGTGCTGGTGGCCGATTACCTGCTTGCCCAACTGCTATTGTAAGGCACTCCCTTCGACTCCGCTCAGGGAACAGAAGAGGGCGCTCCATGAGCAGAGTCAAAAAGAGGCCCCTGAGCGGAGTCGAAGGGAGGTAGCTGAACGGAGTCGGTGGCTGAGATAGTCGAAGGGCCGGCCCCTGAGCGGAGTCGAAGGGTAGCGGAATCGAAAGGTAAGATTTGGATTTATGATAGAAATAAAAAATATTAAGAAGTCATTCAACGGGAAAGATGTTCTCCTCGGTATTGACGGTGTTTTTAAAAAGGGGGAAACTAACCTCATAATCGGCGGGAGCGGTACGGGCAAGAGTGTATTACTGAAATGTATCATCGGCCTTATCCAGCCCGACGAGGGGGAAGTGCTTTACGACGGGCGCAGCTTTTACGGAGGCGATAAAGACACCATCCAGTCTATAAGAAGGGAAATGGGCGTGCTTTTCCAGGGGGGGGGCGCTATTTGATTCGAAAACCGTAGCGCAGAATGTCCGCTTTCCGCTGGATATGCTTACAGATCAATCGGCGTCCGAAAAGCGCGACCGTGTTGATTTCTGCCTGGAAAGAGTCGGGCTCGAGCAGGCCGCCAACCGTATGCCTTCAGAAATAAGCGGAGGGATGAAGAAGCGGGTCGGCATTGCGAGAGCCATAGTGATGAATCCTAAATACCTCTTTTGCGACGAGCCCAATTCGGGGCTTGACCCGCTTACGGCCGTTAAGATAGACGAGCTCATTCTGGAGATTACACAGGAATACCAGATTACCACTATAGTCATTACCCATGACATGAACTCCGTCATGGAAATCGGCCAGAATATAATTTTCCTCTACCAGGGAAAAAAGCTATGGGAGGGAAATGACAGCACTATCACACATTCCAACGTGCCCGAACTCAACGAATTCTTATTCTCCAACAAGCTTTTGAGAGATCTGCGCAAATCCGGATAGCGCTACGCCTTCCTGTACCCCGGCCGGTTTTTTCTCTCAATAAGAAATACCATAAGGAAAACACACAGTAATATAAACGAATGAAACAGGAAGGACAGGAGCAAGTCGGAGATTTTCCAAAGCGAAGCCAGGCAGATCAGCAACACGCTACCTGCTATATATGCCAGCGCTGAGCCGGTTTCATAGGGCACATGATAATATTTCTGCCCGAAATAATAACACAATATCATCATTACAAACCCCGACGCGGCGAATGCGACGGCACATCCCATATAACCCATGACGGGTACAAGGATGTAGTTAAGTGATATGACAACTGCAGCTCCCGTCAGCGACAGGTAGGTTCCGTATTCGGTTTTGTCGGTCAGCTTGAACCAGGCCGCAAGATTATAGTAAATGCCCAGGAAGAGAAACCCCGCAAGCAGCCATGGCACTACTGCCACCCCTTCGTGATACACGCTGCGCCTTAGGAAAAAGTGCGAAAGCACGTCAAGATTGAGCGATATTGCCACCCACATCAGCGAGCAGGCTATGACAAACCATTTCATAATCCTGGCAAACAGCGGCGGCGCATTCTTGTCCATTCCCTTGCTGAAGAAAAATGGTTCGGCAGCATATTTGAACGCCTGTATCGCCAGGTTCATAAAGATGGAAAGCTTGAAGCACTGTCCGTAAATGCCGATCGCTTCTTCTGTCGTCCTGCCGGGATAAAAGCCTTCCGGCAACAGTTCTTTAAGAAAAACCCTGTCGAACATGAGGTTGATGATCGCGCCCAGGTTCATAATGAGGATAGGGAATGCATAAATCCATACCGGCCTGAAAAGCGACCAGTCAAAAGTAAACCGGAAATTCAGCAGCTCCTTCCTTAACAGGGGTATCACCACCAGGCTCGATATCAGGTTAGCCAGCACGATATAGTCCGCTCCCAGCTCAGGCACGTATATTAAGTCGACGACCGGCTTCAGGGACGCCAGGTATTTTCCCTGCGAAATATCTCTGAACACAACCAGGAACAACAGGTTGAGCCCCACCATCAGCAGGATGCTCCCAAACCTGATCGCCACAAATTTCCTGCTCTTCTCTTCCAGCCGCAGCCT
>CAZLTN010000037.1:0-47635 GCA_964562455.1 uncultured Cytophagales bacterium | reverse complement strand
GAATTGCTGGGAGTTATGGAAGCTTCTGAATAAGTACGGTTTATGAAAATCCTGAGGCTTCGGTTCAAAAATATCAATTCATTTTACGGAAAGCTCTATTCCATAGACTTTACCGCTCCACCGCTGTCGGATACGGGGCTTTTCATCATATCCGGTCCGACCGGGGCAGGGAAATCCACGTTGCTGGATGTGATCACGCTTGCATTGTACAACGAAGTACCGCGTTTTGAAAAGAGGATTTCCCGGGCAGAAATAGACAGGCTGGGCTCTATCGTTAATACAAAAGCCGCCGATGAGCCGAAATGCGAAGCATATGCTGAAGTAGAATACGAGGTCAGGTCAGGCAGCTATCGCGCTTCATGGTCGATAGCAAAAAACAGGAACGGCAACTGGAATGATTACCGGATGGAAATTGCCAGGCTGCCGGATGGTGAGCTACTCGAAGTCAGGAGCCTCGGCGACTATCCCAAAAAAAACGCCGAGCTTATAGGACTGAACTATGAGCAGTTTATCAAGTCTATCGTACTGGCGCAGGGAAGCTTTGCGGAGTTTCTCAGGGCTGACCGCCATTCCCGGACAAAGCTTCTTGAAGATATTACCGGTACGCACATTTATCGCTATCTGGGCGAGGCGGCCTTTGAACGCTTCAGGGAGTCGGCTAACCAGATAAAGCTGAAGGAAGCGGAATTAAAAGGAGTTATTTTGAAGTCTCCCGAAGAGATCGGTGAATTAACACGGCGGAAGGCAGAGAAAGAAGCATTGCGTGCGCAGGCAGAGCTCGAAACAGAAAAATGGGAAAAAGAAGCCGGGCTGGTTTCCGATATAGAGGCGCTGATGAAAGCTGCAAGTGCCCTTCAATCGGAAAAGGAGCTTTTGGGTGAAGAACTGGAGCTGTTTGGGGAGAAGAGTGTACGGGTGAGGGAGCACGAGTCTGTCATCCGTTTTGTAGCACCAATGACGCGCCTTTCCGAATTGAAAAGGCAATTTGCCCGGACAGAAGAGGATATCAGGCAGATAGTAGTGAAGTCCGGAGAGATAGAGGCCGAACGATTAAGGCTTTTATCCCGGTCTGTGGAGTTGACAGGAAGGGAAGTCGGCGAGAGTACGCTTGTAACGGAAGTAAATCTCTTTGAAAATGAAGTTTTAGCCATCGAATCCGAGATCAACGGGCAGAGAGCGCAGGCAAGGCCGGTATTCGAAGTTTTGAAAAATGAAATAAAAAACGCCGGCGATACCTGGCTACCGGGACTTTCGCTCCACGACTATGAAGAGAGCCTCGGCTTGTTAAGCCAGGTAAGGGAGAAGCTGCTGATAGTAGTTTCGAGGTATCCGGCAGGCTTCGATGCTTCAGACAAACGCAGGAAGCTGGACCAGGAATTCGGGGTACTTTCCGAACTGAAGAACCGGGTAGCCGAACGTGACAGGCTGGCAGCGGAAGGAAAGAAAATCAAGACGGAACTGGATATCCTGACGGAAGTAGAGAAAAAAGGAGCACCGGAGCTGGATGTGATGAGAAATCATCTTTCGCTGTTAAAGCTGTCTATAGAAGCAAAAACAGAGGAGTTGCTAAAAGAATCGACGCGGCAGAACCTGGAAGAACACAGGAAAAACCTGAAAGAAGGAGAACCCTGTCCCCTTTGCGGCTCCGTTCATCACCCGTACCTTGTTACTTATGTCAACCAGGTTGCGGGTTTGGGAGAGGAGATCCGGAATCTGAAAGTGGAAGCTGCAGGAGCTGAAAAAAAGGAAAAAGTGCTCACATTGGAAGTCGAAGGCGCACGCAGGAAATCAGTAGAGCTGAGGGACCACCTGGTAGTAATGAGAGAGGAATATAAAAATGCTGATCACCAGGTAAAGGAGGTATTTCTCGGGCTGGGCCTGCCGGCGACGGAAGGCCGGGAAGCGGTAGCTGCAAGGCTGAAGAGTGTGCAGGAGGAAAAGGCGGCATTGGAAGAGTGGTTAAAAGGAGTAGAGCAGGTCGGGGCGATCGACCGTATGGAAGGGCAATTCCGGTTGCTTATAACGATCCGGAATGAAGTAAAGCGATTGGAGGAGAAGAGAAAGGCAAAATATAAAGGAGAAAATATCCAGGCCGAGGTTAAGGCAGTACTGGGGCAGTGGAGCAGCGTTTTAAATTCGCGCGCCGGGAACCAGCAGGAGTGTCAGACGAGGGAGAAGGAGAAAAGCCTGGTGAAGGGAGAGCTGGATATGCTGGAAAAGGAGTTGCTTTCGGGGTTGGCCTCGGCGGGGGTACCCTCTCTGGAGGAGGCGCAGAGACGTTTGCTTGCTGCCGACGAGTACGAGAGGCTCAGAAGGGAGGAAAAGGCATTGGATGAAAGAAGCCAGGGGATAGCCGCACAGCAAAAAGAGAATTCGAAGCTGCTTTCTGAAAAAAGTGCCGCCAGGTTATTCCCGGATAGATCGAAGGAAGAGCTCAACATAAAAATAAGCGAAGTAAAAACCGGCTACCGCCAATTAGTAGAAGAGGTTGGCGCCCTCCAGAATATTCTTCTGACTGAAGAGGAAAACCGGGGTCGCTTCGAAGAAATTGTAACCGGGCTGGAAAGGCAGCGGCAGGAGCACAGGAAATGGGAGCTGCTGAAGCAATACATCGGCGATGCTTCCGGCAATATGTTCAGTACATTCGCGCAGAGCCTTACACTAAGCAACCTGATCGGTCTCGCCAATGCAAGGCTGAGCAAGCTGTCGGATCGCTACATCCTGGAAAAACCCCGGAACGATTCGGATGGACTTTATGTGCTGGACACCTACCAGGGAAACCAGTCCAGGGCGGTAAGCACGTTGTCGGGAGGAGAAACGTTTACGGTAAGCCTGGCTTTGGCGCTGGCCTTGTCGGATCTGGCTTCAAGAAATGTCCGGATCGAAAGCCTTTTCATAGACGAAGGATTTGGTACCCTTGATGCAGAAACGCTCGAATCGGCAGTGTCGATACTCGAGCGGCTGCAGGAAGAAAGCAGCAAGACAGTTGGGGTAATATCGCATCGCCAGGAAATGAAAGAGCGCATACCGGTGCAGATACAGGTTGAAAAAGGAATCGACGGAAATAGTAATATCCAGTTGGTGGGGTAGGCGATAGGAGATCAAATAAATTAGTTCTAAAACACGGCTCCGGCATGTCGGCAGATGAATCAATAAAAAGATTTGAGAGGATCGTCGCGATACTGATCCAGTTGCAGTCAAAAAGAGTTGTACGCGCTCAGGAGCTCGCCGACCGCTTCGAAGTGAGTCTGCGGACCGTATACCGGGATATCCGCTCGTTGGAAGCTGCCGGAGTTCCTATTGCGGGAGAGGCAGGGATCGGTTATTCTTTGGTAGAGGGATATCGTTTGCCGCCGGTTGTGTTTACCCGTGAAGAAGCTTTCACTTTCGTGGCGGCTGAAAAGCTGATGCAGAAATTTGTCGACGAAAGTCTCGGCAGGCATTTTCAGTCAGCCATGTTCAAAATTAAATCGGTGCTGAAGGACGAGCAAAAGGATAGGGTAGAGGCGGTGGAGGCAAGTATCAAGGTAACCCGTTCGGAAAGGCTTTTTAATAAGGATGTCCCTGATGTGCTGGGGGTACTGTTTGAAGCGATAGCTGAAAAAAGGCAGGTAGTCCTGCTTTATCAATCGATAGAAGCCGAAGCTCCTAATGAAAGAAGTACTGAGCCTGTCGGTATATTTCACCAAAACAACAACTGGTATTTGCTGGCCTATTGCCACCTGAGGAAGGATTACCGGCAATTCAGGGCAGACCGTATCTACGGAATCAGCCTGACTGAAAATCCCTTTACTTCGCAACACGAGAACCTCGATTATTTTCTCAACCAGGATCATTCCTTCGGCCATAAAAAAGTAAGGCTCCTTGTCGATAGGAATGCTTCGCGTTTTTTGAAATGGGACCGGAAATATTTTGGGTTTGTCTCCGAAAAAGAATCAGGAGATAAGGTCGAGATGTTATTCGAATCGGACTATACCCGTAACGGTTTTGCGAGATGGTACCTGATGTTTGCCGACCAGGTTGATATTCTGGAGCCGGAGGAGCTGAAAAATGAGGTTAAGGAGCTGCTGGAGGGAATTTCGGAAAGAATGAGGAAGGGGTGAATCTGCAATCAGGCATGCTCCAGCAGGAAGTTTGCCGGAATATGCAACTCGCGATACAGAGCTTTTAAGAATGCTACATCCGGTTTTTGTTTGCCCGATAAAATCAGCGATAATTTCGAATCACTCACCTTTAAAGTCTTGGCGAGATCAGTCTGACGAAGTTTCATTTCAAACATTCGCAGTTCAATCATTCCTTCCAGAGTAGTTGGCTGAGGAATCTGGTAAACACTCTTCTCATAGTCTTGTGCAATAAGAGCAAGTTGCTCAAGACGATTAGTTTCTGCTCGGGTAAGACTGGACTCACCTTTATTCATCAGGTTTAGTATGTCCGTCATGATGGATTCATATTGAGCTTTTGAGAGTTTTTGCATATCTGTTAGCTGTATTGAATAGTCCGGGCATCTATTTTATCATATTGTCGGTGTGTTCCGACAAAAAGCACATAAACTGTACGGATACGAAAATGTATCAGTGCGATGAGCCGATAATGATTCCCTTTAATGTTAAAAACATAGCGATCATTTCCAACGGCGTCAGCCGAATTAAAAACTTTCCTCATTTCATTGAAGTTGGAGAAATTGCTTCGCTCCATAATAATGTACCAGTTATTTAAGGCATCTGTAGTTTCCGGGTACTCTTCAAAAAACGTTCGTATTGTCCTGTAGCTGATTACAACCATCTCTAATAGTATGTATTTGGACAAAGTTAAAAAGTTTTTAGGAATCAGAAAAAATTTTAGTAATTATAAAAAAGCACGGGATTCTTCCCGTGCTTCTGTGTTTGATAATAAATTCCCGTTATTGTTCCGCAACAACCACATTTGCCCTTTCCCAGAAATAGGGCGGTTCAATACCCAAAGCCCTCAGGTATACATATCCCTGGCCGCGATGGTGGATTTCGTTGTCGATCGCATACAGGATATTGTCGATAACCGGAAAGTTGTACTGCCCGAAAAGGTTATTGGTTTCCCTGAACTTTTCAAGCGAAATCCGGGCCCAGTATTCATCAATCTGAACTGTGGATTGGTCCCACGCCTCGAGGATGGCGGCTTTAGTATCCAGGCCGGTGCCTTCTTCATCAAAAGGTGAATTCACTCCTGTTACAATTTCCTTCAATCCCGGAACGGCGATGGCCAGGAGTTCTTTTGCAATGGTCGAAAACGGTCTCATTCCCCCGATGCTGAATTCAAAAAGGTCTTTTTCAGGAAAAGCTTCTATAACGCGCCGTGTTAAGGCACGATGCCCCTGCCAGTGGTTCAATAATTCTTCCGGTGTGATGATAGGCTTAACAGTGCTCATAGTCTTCAGTGTTTTTGGTTACGTGATTTTGATGATACAATGTTAGGGGCGCGTTGTGACAAGGGCGTGTCAGTAGTACGAGAAGATATTTCAAAAAATCAGTCGCGGCGCAGAGCCGCAGGCTCGATACATATCGTAACCCCGGATTTTAATCCGGGGCAGGGCAGGGAATGAGGAGGACGGGAGGAGGTGCTCTGGCGATCCTACTTAATGAGGAGAGCCGCAGGCTCGGTGCATACTACATGCACCGAGCCTGCGGCTCTCTATTTTACCCGGAGAAGTACCGCTTTACAGCGTTCGCTTCACCTCTTTAAACTCGAAGCTCTCGATAATATCGCCAACTTCTATGTCATTGAAATTCTTGACATTAAGCCCGCATTCGTAACCTGTACGAACTTCCTGCACATCGTCTTTGTAACGTTTGAGAGAGTCGATCTCCCCTGTATGAATCACGATACCTGCACGGACTACTCTGATCTTGTTGTTGCGTTTTACAAAACCATCTGTCACATAGCAGCCAGCGATGGTTCCTATGCGGCTGATTTTAAATACTTCACGGATCTCGATATTACCGGTAACCACTTCTTCAACCGTAGGAGCGAGCATGCCGAGGATAGCATCTTTGATCTCTTCGATAGCCTGGTAAATAACCGAATAGTGACGTATCTCGATCTGTTCCTGCTCAGCCATCTTCTTCGCGCTTGGTGAAGGACGGACCTGGAAGCCTACTATGATAGCGTCTGAAGCGATAGCCAGGTTAACATCCGATTCGGAAATCTGCCCGACAGCTTTATGAATAATATTTACCTGTACCTCTTCGGTCGATTGCTGCAGAAGCGAATCTGAAATAGCTTCAACCGATCCGTCTACGTCACCTTTAACAATAAGATTCAGTTGTTTGAAGTTACCGATCGCTTTTCTGCGCCCGATTTCTTCAAGCGTAATGTGTTTACGCGTACGGATAGACTGCTCGCGCAGTATTTGCTCACGTTTGGTCGCGATTTCCCGTGCCTCCCTTTCGTTTTCGGTAATGTTAAACTTATCGCCTGCCTGCGGGGCTCCGTTGAGGCCGAGCAACTGGACCGGCGTCGACGGGCCTGCTTCTTTCAGACGGTTACCGCGATGGTCGGTCATTGCCTTGACCCGCCCGAAATGGGCGCCTGCCAGGATGATATCGCCGACGCGCATGGTTCCGTTCTCTACCAGCAGGGTACTCACATATCCCCGTCCTTTGTCCAGCGATGCCTCGATGACCGTACCGTTGGCCCTCCGCTTAGGGTTTGCTTTAAGTTCGAGAAGCTCGGCTTCGAGAAGAACTTTTTCGAGCAGGTCCTCTATACCGAGTCCTGTTTTGGAAGAAATCTCCTGGGCCTGGTATTTTCCGCCCCAGTCTTCGACCAGGAGGTTCATCTGGGAAAGCTCTTCCCGTATTTTATCGGAATTGGCGCCCGGTTTGTCTACTTTACTGAAGGCAAATACGATAGGAACACCCGCTACCTGCGCGTGGTTGATAGCTTCACGCGTTTGAGGCATGATGCTGTCGTCGGCAGCAATAACGATAATAACCACGTCGGTTACTTTTGCTCCCCTGGCACGCATCGCGGTGAACGCCTCGTGACCAGGTGTATCGAGGAATGTGACCAGTTTCCCGGTCTGCGTCTTGACACTGTAAGCCCCGATGTGCTGGGTGATTCCCCCGGCTTCTCCGCTTACCACATTTGCCTTACGGATATAGTCAAGCAGAGACGTTTTACCATGATCGACATGTCCCATGATCGTGACGATCGGAGCACGCTCTACCAGGTCCGCTTCATCATCAGCTTCCACCTCGCTGTCTCCCTCGATTTCCTCTTCAGCCGAAATAAACTGCACTTCGTAACCGAACTCATCGGCAATAAAAGCTATGGCTTCAGCATCCAGCCGCTGGTTGATCGAAACAAAAAGGCCCATGTTGAGACAGACCGAAATGACTTCCTGCACCGATACATCCATGAGAGAAGACAATTCGTTTGCACTCACAAATTCTGTTACGCGCAACAATTTGTCTTCGCCGTGGTCGAGCTGCTCGCCCATATCGTCGCCGCCCCGGTCTCTTCTTCTTCTCGCTTTCGCAGAGGATCCCTTCGCGGAAGATCCGCTCAGACGGGCCATTGTAGCCTTTATATTTTCGGAGACTTCTTTCTGGGATACTTCTTCCCGCTTCTCTCTCCGGCGGTTTCCTCCTGCAGCTCCTTTGAATTTATTGCTGTCCCCGCCACCCTGCTGGGTGTTGCCTCCTCCGCGGTTTCCACCGGCAGGTTGTCCCTGACCGGGCTGCGGAGCCTGAACATCAGATGCAGGCTTGCTCTCGGTTTTGACTTCGCCTCTTATTCTCTTTCGCTTCCGCTTCCGTTTACGGTCGTTGTCGTCTGCCGATGTATCTTCTTTCTTTTTCGAGCGCTCGGCAGGGAGCTCAATTTTACCCACGACCGTAAGCCCTTTCAAAGGCTTGTTCCTCGCTGCAATAACTTCATCCTCAGGAGCCTGTGGCTTCGGTTCGGGAACTTCGACCGGCTTCGCAACACTCTCCTGTTGATTTATTTCATTGTCTTCTTTGCTGTCCGCAGGGACTTCTACGGCTGTAGCTACCTCGCTCACCGGCTGTTCTTGCACGGTTTTCTCTTCAACCACGGCAGCGACCGGCGTTGCAACAGGGGTTTCTTCTTCGGCGATCTCTGCTTTTTGTTCAACCGGCTTTTCCTCCTCGACTTCCGCAACCGGCTGCTGAGAAGGTTTTTCCTCCACTTTCTCTTCCGGAGAAGGTACGGGTTCAGGAGTATGGATTTTTTGGGGAATCACATTGCCTCTGCTGTCCAGCTCGACTTTTCCCACAACTTTTACTCCCGGCAGCTTATTCTCTGTTTTAGCTACTTCGGGCTCCGGCTGGGGCGCGGGTACGGGCTCGGGAGCAGGAACCCTGGCAACAGGCTCCTCCCTGAAATATCTCACCACGTCTTCCTCCTTGGATTCGACTACGGGTGAAGCTTTTGGCTCGGGACTTTCTCCAGTAGGCTTTAAAATGGCACGTAATTCATCCGAATCAAAATCCTCAGCCAAAACATGGATCTGTTCTCCTTCTATTTTTGTGTTTGGGCTTGATTCCACCTTAAAACCTTCGGCAGAAAGATGATCCACGATTGTAGTGGTAGCTACTTTCAGGATTTTTGCCACTTGGCTAAGGCGCATCATTTTGTTTTCTGCCATAAAGCTATTAATAGTCTTGAACCCTCTAATTTCTTAAAGGGAAATTGAATAATTGATGAAGAAGGCGGATTTCCGCATTCTTCGGTTTTGTCAAAGCTACTCGAACTCCTTTCTGAGGATTTCAAGCACATCTTCGACTGTAGCCTCTTCGAGATCGGTCCTTCTGACAAGTTCCTCCCTGCTGAGGGCCAATACGCTTTTCGCGGTATCTAATCCTATTTTCCGAAGCTCGTCGATAATCCACTCCTCAATTTCGTCGGTAAATTCGGTTAGGTCAACATCTTCTTCGGAGAGTTCTTCAACATCACGGAATACATCAATTTCCATACCGATAAGCTTGCCGGCGAGCTTGATATTCTGTCCACCTTTCCCTATGGCCAGCGATACCTGGTCAGGGCGGAGGAATACGGATACCCTCTTGGCTTCGCGGTCGATCTGCATGGAAGTGATCTTGGCAGGGCTGAGCGCACGGCTGATCAGCAGTTCCAGGTTATCGGTATAGTTGATTACGTCGATATTTTCGTTCCCGAGTTCACGTACGATTGTATGTATCCTCGAGCCTTTCATACCGACGCAGGCGCCTACCGGATCGATCCTGTCATCGAGTGATTCGACGGCAACTTTAGCCCTTTCTCCCGGTTCGCGTACGATTTTCTTGATGACGATATGCCCGTCGTAAATTTCGGGGATTTCAACCTCGAACAGCCTTTCCAGGAAAACCGGGGAAGTCCTTGAAAGCGTTACACGGGGAGCGCCGTTATTGAGCTCTGCCTTGTGTACGACCGCTTTGATATGGTCTCCCTTCCTGTACCGGTCTTTGGAAATCTGCTCAGTGCGTGGCAGGCTCAGCTCGTTGCCTTCGCCGTCCACGACGATGATCTCGTTGCGTAAGGTCTGGTAAACTTCCCCGGTAAGGAGCTCACCTACCTGGTCTTTATATTTTTCATACATCATCTCTTTCTCCAGGTCCTTTATTTTCTGGATAAGAGTTTGTCGAGCGGTTTGGATCAGCCTGCGGCCGAAATCCACCAGTTTGACCTCCTCAGCCACTTCCTCCCCGACTTCAAAGTCAGCTTGTATTTTTTTTGCCTCTTCCAGGGGAATCTTGTCGAAATCCCATATCTCCTCCGAGTTGTCGTCCACAATTTCACGTGTACGCCACATTTCCAGGTCACCATTGTCGGGGTTGATGATCACATCAAAATTCTCGTCGGTGCCGTATTTCCTACGTATCATAGTCCGGAATACCTCCTCCAGAACGCTGATCATCGTCGGACGGTCTATGTTTTTAGAGCGGGCGAAATCCGCAAATGACTCTATTAATACTTCGCTATCCATGAGTTATCTTCATTCTGTTTATCAATGCTGTCTCCTATTTAAAACTTATCTGTACAAAAGCTTTTACCACGTCCTGAAGCGGAATTGTTTTATTCAGCTCAGGCTCCTCTTCACCCCGCTTTGGCTTTTTTTTGGGTTTGGGCAATTCGAGTAATAGCTCCTGCCCGTTCACCGCGGTCAGCTTGCCTTCAACAGCCTGGCCGTCAGACAACTGAATTTTCAGGTTTCTCCCGATATTTTTAACATACTGCCTGGGTAACACCAGGGGCTGGTCGAGACCGGGCGACGAAACCTCGATATTATAGGCCGTCTGAAATATTTCCTTCGTTTCTATGTCATTAGCCAATCTTCTGCTGATGGAAGCGCATTGTTCGATGGTGATCCCCTCGTCACTGTCCAGCAGGATAGAGATATGATAAACAGACCTGACGGGCTTGGCCGTAAGGCTCACTACAAAAAACTTATCATTCTCCAGGTAAGGCTCGAGTAATGTACTAATCTCTTCAACCAAAAGCATATGTTAACGAAAAAAGGGGTTGATACCCCCTCTTGTTTATCCCATTGTCCAAATAACAATGCAAAAATAATAGAAAACTATTGAAATAACAAAGTCGGATCGATTGATAATACTGATCAAACCGGGTTAGCCGATCCAGGTCAGTATTTTAACCCATAGTTGGGGAAGAGAAGGGGCTCCGAACTCCATTACGTAGACAAGGACGCTTACAAAAACGGTGCCGATAAGCAGCCACTTTTTTTTCTGTTGGTAGGCCGATTTGTGGTGTACGGATTCGTAAACCATATGTGCAGCAAAGGCAAGTATCAGCAGGAGGCCTGAAAAAAGGCCTATCAGGCTGCGGTATTCCACGATTGAAACGAGAACAGGCGCGCCGGCAAGAAGATAAGCACACCATGCCATCAGCCCGGACCGGTAAAGGAAAATGCTTAGCCTGCGGTCGTTTTTTATGTCAAAAAGTCCTTCAAACATGGATGTTGAGATAACTGGGCACTTTAATGAACATTTATCAAAGGTAGACGTTGCGGCCGGTATATCCAACTTTCGGAAAGAGTATGTCTGGAAATAGTCGTATTTTTGCCACAAACCATCTTTAAAGTATAGCAGGGTGAGGGTTGTTCTTTTACTAATTAATTTATTGTCAAGGTGTTCCTGGTCGGCATTGTACCGATTATCGGATATAATGGCCTTCGTTTTATTCCGGATAGGCGGCTACCGGAAAGAAACGATCGACCGGAATCTGCGGAATAGTTTTCCGGAAAAGAACGAAGCCGAGATCGCCCTGATACGCAGGAAATTTTACCGGCATTTTACGGACCTGGTCGTCGAGACGATCAAGTTATCCCGTTGCAGAGAAGAAGATTTAGCCGAACGGATGCATATGTCGGAAGAGTCGAAAAAGCTCTTGTCCGATATTCCAAAAGGCGCAGTTGTCGTGCTCGGTCACCGTGGAAACTGGGAATTCGGAAACCTGTTTATTTCCAGCCTGAATATAACGGAACCGATCGTCGTTTATAAACCGCTCGCCAGCAAGAAGTTTGAAGCCTGGTTCAAATCGATGCGTACCCGCTTTGGCAGTACCATGACACCCATGAAGGAGGTGTATGAAGAGCTTGAAAAAAAACGGGAAAAACCTTACATCGTGTTCCTTGTAAATGACCAGTCACCCAACCCGGCCCGGGCTTACTGGACCAGGTTCCTGAACCAGGATACGGGGGTGTTTCGCGGGGCGGAGATTATTTCGCGTAAATATGACATACCGGTGCTGTTCGCGGATGTTCGTTGTGTTGAGGGAAAACGAGGGTATTATGAAGTGGAAATCGAACTGTTTACCGAGAATCCTGCGGCCTACCCGCAGAATGCCATCCTGGAAAGTCAGATCAGGGGAATGGAGCGGAACATACGCAGCCAGCCCTATAACTGGCTATGGACCCACAAGCGATGGAAGCACGCCAGGCCGGAAATACTTACCAGGGACCAGTTACCCGAAAATTCAGACGGATGGGAAAAGGCAAAACAAAATTTCTGATTGTCCGGTTTTCATCAATTGGTGATATCGTTCTGACGACACCGCTTATCCGTTGCCTTAAGTTGCAGTATCCGGGTGCCGAAATCCACTACGTCGTGAAGAAAAAGTTCGGAATGGTGCTGGAGCACAATCCTTATATAGATCATCTGCATTACCTTGACAACAATCTCGATGAACTGGTCGGCAGGTTCAGAGAGGAACGGTTTGATTATATCATTGATCTTCATAAAACGCTCCGGTCCTACCTGCTCAGGATTAAGCTAAGGCGAAAAACACTTTCGTTCAGGAAACTCTCGGTGGAAAAGTTCCTGATCACCAGGCTCGGGATAGACCTGCTTCCTGAGGGGAAACACGTGGTTGGGCGCATACTCGACACGGTGAAGGCGCTGGGAGTGGAGGACGACGGAAAGCCGGTGGACTATTTTCTTTCCGAAAAAGAAAGGTTCGACATCGGGAATCTGCCCCCCGCTTACCGGCAGGGATATGTCGCTTTCGTGATCGGGGGCCAGCATTTTACCAAAAGACTACCTTTTGAGAAGATAAGTACGATATGTGCGGGATTGTCGCTGCCGGTTGTATTGCTAGGCGGACCGGAAGACAGGGAGGTTGGAGAGCGGTTGGAACGGGAAGCCGGCAATCCAGTGTTTAATCTGTGTGGGAAACTGTCGTTCAACACATCCGTTTCTGTTTTGGAACAGTCAAAGCTGGTCATAGCACATGATACGGGGCTCATGCATATTTCAGGGGCATTCGATAAGCCTGTGATATCGGTCTGGGGCGCGACTTCTCCGGGTAAATTCGGGGTGTGGCCATACCGGAGCACCGTGAGATACGAAGCGCAGGTGCCCGGTCTCCCGTGTAATCCCTGCAGTAATTTTGGCTCGTCAAAATGTCCGAAAGGCCACTTTAAATGTATGTGGATGCAGGATGAAGCGCTTATGATAGCCGAAGCGGGGAGGATGACGGAAAGAAACGGTTCTAACGATTTTTTTACATTAAACTCATGAAAAAAGTTAAAATAGGCCTTGTACAGATGAGCTGTACGGACAATACCGCGGAGAACCTGGATAAGGCAATAAGATATATAAGGGAGGCTGCCGCACAGGGCGCCCGGATAGTGTGTCTCCAGGAATTGTTCAGATCGCTTTATTTCTGCGATGTGGAAGAACCCTCTAATTTTGAACTGGCTGAGCCGATACCGGGTCCGACGACCGACAGCCTGGGGAAACTTGCTGCCGAGCTGGGCGTGGTTGTCATTGCCTCCTTATTCGAGGAGCGTGCACCCGGGCTTTATCATAATACTACCGCCGTACTCGATGCAGATGGCGCCTACCTGGGAAAGTATCGGAAAATGCACATTCCCGACGACCCGGGCTATTATGAGAAGTACTATTTTACGCCTGGGGATGCTACTGAACCGGAGCTGGATAGTTCGGGATACCGGGTATTCAATACCAGGTACGGTACGATCGGTGTGCTGATCTGCTGGGACCAGTGGTACCCTGAAGCGGCGCGCATCACCAGTCTCATGGGAGCGCGCATCCTGTTTTATCCTACTGCTATCGGTTGGGACCTGGAAGAAAAGGACCCGCAGATCAACGAAGAGCAGCACGAGGCCTGGCAAACGATTCAGCGCGGGCATGCTGTAGCAAACGGGGTATTTGTGGTTGCGGTCAACAGGGTGGGAGAGGAAAACGGGCAGCGGTTCTGGGGAGGTTCGTTTGTGGCAAACCCCCACGGCAGGCTTTTGTATAAGGCCCCGCATGTGGAAGAGGTGGTGCATGTGCAGGAGGTAGACTTGGCGGAAATAGCCCATTATCGTAAGACATGGCCTTATCTGAGAGACCGGCGTATAGATTCCTACGGCCCGATACTAAGGAGGTTTCTTGATTAATATCCGGATGGATCCTTATCTTTCCTGATCAGCAGGTACCGGCCGTTTGCCAGGCTGTAGTAGCCGAATTCATAGCAGAACAGGTACTTTTGCCCTTCTTCGGTTACCTGGGAATGGGTATGGTACTGAAACCGGAACCCCATCGAATACAACCTGTTTTCGTGGACTTCCACGCTGTCGCTGTTTTCGGCGAGCAGGCTTTCCAGTATTCTCCTGTTTTTAAGAAGGGCATTGTTGACCCGTCTTATATAATTATTGACTTTGCTCCTGAGCTGATTGTTGAAGGTATTGCGGCAGTAGTCGTCACAAAATTTTTTGTCTGCGCGCCCTATGATCTTTTTCTTACATGTAAGGCATAGCCTGTCTCTCGTCCGGCGGGTATTGGCTGTCATTGCAATGGCATAAGTATAGTATCTTCTTTTGTAAAGTTACGGTTTTCGGGCGACTAATTCGTGTACAAACGTTTGTTTTCGAAAGGAAACGACTATTTACCGGCTTTGTCCCCGGATGATTTGCAATTTCGTCCCGTCGGTTCGACTATACTGATCGGCAAAAGCGACTGTATGTGCTATTTAACTAACATCTATTATGAATGCATTACGAAACAGAGTGCAGTTAATTGGTAACCTGGGCCAGGCTCCGGAGATCAGAACACTGGAAGAAGGGAGAAAAATGGCAAGGTTCAGCATTGCCACTAATGAAAATTACCGATCGGTGACCGGTGAATGGATAAAGGACACACAGTGGCATACGCTGGTTGCCTGGGGGAAAATGGCGGATACGGTGGAGAAATATCTCGACAAGGGGATGGAAGTTGCTGTAGAGGGCAGGCTGGTATCCCGTAGCTATACCGATAAGAACGGGGAAAAGCGGTATGTGACGGAAGTTATTGTAAATGAAATCCTGACCCTGGGCGAACGAAAAAAGGAAACCCAGGCGCCATCCGATGCAAAAGCAGGTTAAGCCTGCTTTTGCCTGTAGCTTATATAACCCGTATAACCTGCTGAGAATCCAGGATGCTATGTCGGAAGAAACTTTATGCCTGCTTGCGCTGGCCCATATGCCCGGGATCGGTCCGGTCACCGCCAGACAGCTTATCAGTTATTGCGGAGGTGTGAAGCAGGTTTTTGAGGCCAATTACAGAAAATTGATAAGGATCCCGGGTATAGGAGACCAGGCCTGCCGGATGATCCTGAAGCGTGATACCTTCTCAAAGGCTGAACATGAGTGGGCGCTGTGTCAGAAAAACGGAACCAGGATACTTTCTTACAGGGATGAGGCATACCCTCAAAGGCTTTTGCCGCTTTACGATGCACCTCTGCTTCTTTATGCGGACGGGAATATGGATCTGAATCCCGGAAGGACTGTCGGTATCGTCGGGACGAGAAAGATGACTGAGTATGGACGGGCGGTAACCGAGCAGATCATAAGGGAGCTGGTTCCTTTTAAGCCGCTGATAGTAAGTGGGCTGGCTTACGGGATTGATATCGCTGCTCATCGGGCGGCCGTGAAGCATACACTTCCGACCATAGGGGTTATGGCCAGCGGTATAGATGTGATTTATCCGCGGGCTCACGAGAAAATGGTGCCGCAAATGCGGCGAAACGGTGGTATTCTTACAGAAAACAGTTTTGGTACGAGACCGGATTTTCAGCGGTTCCCGGCAAGGAACCGGATTATAGCCGGGTTAAGCGATGTGCTGATAGTAGTGGAATCCGCCCTGCGCGGCGGAGGGCTGATATCGGTAGAGTTCGCCGCCAATTATCACCGGGAAGTCTATGCAGTCCCGGGAAGGCTCGACCAGGCTATGTCTGAAGGATGCAATCAGTTGATAAGACAGAATAAAGCGGCGCTGTTCAGAAGCGTTGCAGATCTTGCGGAGGAGCTGAGGTGGTTTGGAAAGCCTTCGGAACCGGGTGAATTATTCGGGAAGGAGGGACAGGTCCCGGTTTATGAAGGCTTTTCTTTGGATGAAAGCCAGCTTATGGCTTTGCTTAAAAGGAACGGGGAGCTACAGATCGATGAGTTGCATTGGCAAAGCGGCCTGGCTCCCGGTAAAGTTGCAAACCTGCTTTTAAACCTGGAATTCAAGGGAGTCGTGAAAAGCCTTCCAGGGAAAAAATACGGGTTGGCTTAAAGGGATTGATTCCCGGTCGGGTTGCACCTACACATGCCGGGGGTACCCGACCGGGAAATATTTGAATTGTCAGTTTATGCCTACAAGTTCTAACTCGAAGATAAGGTCCTTCCCGGCCAGCTCATGATTGGCATCCAGGATGACGTAGGTATCGGTCACCTCCTTCACGACAACCGGGATCACCTGCCCCGAACCGTCCTGATGCATATTGAGGGTAGACCCGATTTCCAGAGGAATATCGCTTGGGATTTCAGCCCGATCGAACCGGATGATAAGTTCTTCGTTTGAAGGGCCGTATGCCTGATCGCTTGGAATATGGATGGTTTTCTTTTCTCCTATCTCCATCCCGTTAACGCCCTCGTCAAACCCGGCAATTACCATGCCGCTTCCAAGCATGAATTCCAGCGGCTCCCGGCCTTCGGATGAATCGAACTGGCTGCCATCCTGCAGTGTGCCTTTATAATGTACCTTTACTTTGTCTCCTTTTTGGGCTTTTGCCATGATTCTTAATTTATGATGTTATTAAAATAATGCTGCTCCTTTATTCAGAATTAGTTAACAGGCTTCTGATCGATTAAGACAGGCTCCCGATTGATTGACAGGCTTTCCTCGATTGGTTAAGGAACCCTCGAATAGTTGATAAGCTGCCCGTAAAATGGTCAATAAGCCCTTGCAAAAACAACGCGGCGCCTGGAAGGAGCCCCGGTATAAATGCAGGTGCCTTCCTCGTCTTCAGAGTCGAGGGGGATGCAGCGTATCGTAGCTTTGGTTTCTTCCTTGATTTTTTCTTCCGTTTCACTGGTCCCGTCCCAATGAGCGAGGATAAACCCTCCTTTATTTTCCAAAACGTCCTTGAACTCCTCGTAGTTGTCTACGCTGTGAGTGTTGGATTGCCGGAAAGCAAGGGCCTTATTAAAAAGATTCTGCTGGATTTCCCTTAGAAGTTCCGCAACGTGGGCAGCTATGCCGTCGACTTGACGGGTTTCCTTTGTTTGGGTATCCCTGCGGGCGACCTCAATCGTGCCGTTTTCAATATCTCTCATACCCAGGCCCAGTCTGACGGGAACCCCCTGCAATTCATATTCTGCAAACTTCCATCCGGGCTTATTTGTGTCGCTATTGTCGTATTTTACACGGATTCCCTGAGAGCGCAGTTCTTTTATTAACGCATTTACGGTGCTGTCGATTGTCCGTAGTTGCTCCTCATTTTTGAAAATAGGGACAATAACCACCTGTACAGGAGCGAGTTTTGGAGGAAGTACAAGTCCCTGGTCATCTGAATGCCCCATGATCAATGCTCCCATCAATCGTGTGCTCACTCCCCAGGAAGTACCCCAGACATGTTCAAGCTTACCTTCTTTGTTTTGAAAAGTCACATCAAACGCCCGGGCAAAATTTTGCCCGAGAAAATGGGATGTTCCGGCCTGAAGCGCTTTGCCATCCTGCATGAGCGCTTCAATACAGTAAGTCTCGATAGCTCCTGCAAATCGCTCGTTAGGAGTCTTTATCCCCTTCAACACCGGGAGGGCCATCCACTCTTCGGCAAAATTTGCATAAACTTCCAGCATCTGTTCTGCTTCGGCAACAGCTTCTTCCTGTGTGGCATGGGCGGTATGGCCTTCCTGCCAGAGGAACTCTGCGGTACGAAGAAAAAGCCTTGTTCTCATTTCCCATCTTACTACGTTGGCCCATTGGTTAATGAGGAGCGGCAGGTCGCGGTAGGACTGGATCCAGTTTTTGTAAGTGCTCCAGATCACAGTCTCGGAGGTAGGCCTTACGATGAGTTCTTCTTCCAGCCTGGCGTCCGGATCAACTATCACGCCGCTTCCGTCAGGCGCGTTTTTCAAACGATAGTGCGTGACTACAGCACATTCTTTTGCAAACCCTTCAACGTGACTGGCTTCTTTGCTGAGATAAGATTTGGGGATAAAAAGCGGAAAATATGCATTTGTATGGCCGGTTTCCTTAAACATGTCGTCCAGTGCCCTTTGCATGTTTTCCCATATGGTATATCCGTAGGGTTTGATAACCATG
Organism: uncultured Cytophagales bacterium; assembly: GCA_964562455.1. Lineage (GTDB taxonomy): Bacteria > Bacteroidota > Bacteroidia > Cytophagales > Spirosomataceae > Ravibacter. Next base: position 29,543 of record CAZLTN010000037.1, on the reverse strand, counting down.
CACCCTCTGACGGCGGAATTCTCCGCCAGATTGGCTCTCTTTACCAGTTCATTGTACCATTCAGAGTAGTTTTCACTGCGTGTAGGCAATGCTTTGCTCATTGTATGCTGCTTGTAATTTTGATGATCGAAAAGTAAAAAAGCTTCCTGCCCTGTCAACGACGGGAAGAGAAGGTTGCAAAGATAGTTTTTTATGTTATATTTGTAGGAAGTATTCCGATAAGACAAACTTTGCAGATTCCTGATACCAGGCTCTCGGTTTTCCGGCTACGGATATAAAATAATAGTCACGCTTTTAAACCTTTTGAGTCTTTCCGGAGTCTAACGGTTATAGCTTCTTAAGATGAAAAGTGGTTTGATTTTAATCGGAAGCTTTTTGTAGTGTATTTCAAAAATAAACAGATAAGTGCCATGACAATGAGATCCTTAAAATACCTTTCGGTTGCCATGCTGTTTGCTGTAAGTAGCTGTACCTATAACCAGTATACTATGACAGGCGGAGGGAATGATGATTTGTATGGAGGCAGGTACGATGAAGCAGCAGTCGTGGCAGGTAATCGCTCTGCACTGCCGGCGGATTATAATACCAATCCTGATTACCAGTCAGGTGAAAGTGCCGAGGCTACAGATCAGTATTATGACGAGAATTATGTCACAGCCCGTAATATTCAACGCAACGTATCCAACCAGGTAGGCTATAACGCAGGTTTTGCCGATGGATATTTTGCAGGAAGGAACACGGGCTTCTATAACAACTTCTACGGTGGTATGTATCCGTCATGGGGATATCCCGGATTCAATATCGGGTTCCGTATGGGAATGGGCAGCATGATCGGCCTTGGATACAGCCCGTTTGGATACAGCAGGTGGAACCGTTGGGGCAACAGCTTCTACGATCCGTATTGGGATGCGATGGCCTGGGGTGATCCTTTCATGTATGGCGGCTACGGCTATCCTTATTACAGTGGTTTTGGTTATCCCTATGGCGGTATGGGTTATGGAATGTACGGATACAACCCTTACAGGTGGTCTAACTACTATCCTATCGTAATCAACAATTATAATGAGTCGGGCGTAAGAACCCGCAATTACGGACCGCGTACCAGCGGAAGCGCAGTATCGCGGACAGCCTTATCCGGCTCCCGCAGAGAACCGGGGACGACGCCGGTAGCCCGTTCAGGGGCGCGTACCAGCGCCAGCCGTAGCAGTGTAGCCTCCGCCAATGAAGGGTACTACACCAGGCCGCGATCTGCCGTATCAGGTTCGGCTCGCGAAGCTGCAGGAAGCAGCGGAAGAGTTTCCGGAGCAAGGGGAGCAACGACTTCGGGTAACTATTACTATGCCAACCCCAACTCTGACAGGAGTAGCTATGGTGGCTCGAGCAGTGCCCGCACAAGAACTAATTCTGCCTATCGGGCATCGGAAAGCGGACGTTCTTCGTCTTCCGGATACAACAGTGTACCGTCGAGAAGCAGCAACTCTTATTCTGCTCCGTCAAGGAGCTACAGCGCTCCTTCCTCGACGCCGTCCAGGAGTTATAGCGCGCCTTCGTCGACACCGTCCAGGAGCTATAGCGCTCCCTCATCGGCTCCTTCAAGGAGTTACAGTGCACCTTCATCGGGAGGTGGTGGCGGGGGCTCCCGTTCTTCAGGTGGCGGTGGCGGAGGCCGTGGACCAAGATAATTTGAATTCTGTTTCCAGCTTAGAATTACCCTTCAAAAAGTCATATTTTGAGGGGTAATTCGTTTATAAGTAAGAACAGTAGGTTTTAGAAACTTTATCGGCAGAAATCAGATGTTTAGAAAGCAGGTCTTCAGTTTTATATTGTGCGCGATTGCCGGTGGTCCGGGGTTTGTATCCGCTCAGTACCAGGACAATGCATTGAGGTTTTCGGAAATAAACGTAAATGGTACAGCCAGGTTCCAGGGATTGGGAGGTGGGCACGCTGCACTGGGTGGCGATGCCTCGGCCATGACTGCCAACCCGGCCGGACTTGGATTTTATACCCGGTCGGAGATTACCATAACACCCGGATTTGAGATGAATAAATCCGACAGCAGGTTCCTTTCAACAGCAGTCGACGATTCTAAAAATGGTTTCTTTATCGGAAACGCTTCGCTCGTTATTGCAAACCGGAATGAAGGATTTCGCCAGTCGAAATGGAGGGGGACTGCGATGGGCGTGTCATATAACCGTCAGCAAACGTTTAACCGGAGCTATGGGTATAACGGAACTTCCACAAACAGAAGGTTTATAGACAATATTGTGGACCGTGCAAATACTTTTACCGACGAGGAGCTTGACCAGGGGTACGGTGAAGATCAGGCTAAGAACGAGATCTATCTGGACTACCTCGAAGGGGTGTATTATAACCTGTATGCTTTTGATCCGGAAAACGATCAGCCTAACGCGGCGTTTGTACCGGTGGAGACCGGCTCGGTCGTGCCATCAGGGTATGTCGATTATTCCGGCGGTCATTCGCAATGGACATTTTCGTATGCGGGGAATTATGACAACAAGCTATATGTGGGAGGTGCAATCGGTTTTAACCGGATCTCTCATCACACAAATCGCGTAATCGATGAAAGATATACTTCAGGGCAGGTATTCAGAAGTACGCGGTACGAGGAGTGGGCCGACATGTCCGGAAGCGGCTTTAACCTGACTTTGGGGGCTATTTATAAGGTTACGCCTGATGTGCAGCTTGGATTGAATATAGCTACTCCCACTTTCATGCGGTTAAGAAGGTCGCTTTACGAGAAGGCTTCCGTGGAGCTGGTTAACCCTGATGATCTTCCCACTGCCGGCCGGACGAACCCCTGGGATTTTGACTATTCACAGGTAGGGCCTTTCAGAGCTTCTTTCGGAGGTACCTGGTTTTTCCCCGGACAGTTTGGATTCGTTACCGCTTCTGCCGATTTCGTTGGATATAAAGGTATGAACATACGCCATAACAGTGAGTCCGATGGAGAATGGAATAATCTCGACGGTTGGTTCAGGAACGTTGTGAATCCTAAACTGGGCGCCGAGTTTAGGTTTCAGTCGTTCAGGGCGAGGGCCGGGGTGGCCTATTTCATGGATCCCTACGATGCGAAGCTGATCAATTTAACCGAAGATCGCATAAGCTATTCAGGAGGGATCGGTTACAGGGGTAAGAAGTTTTTTACGGATGTCTCTCTGGTATACGGTACGCAGAGGTCTGCCTATCAATTGTTTTACGGGTCAGATACAGGAAGGGTAACATTTAATGATCTTTCAGGCTTGCTGACATTGGGCTTTAATTTTTAAACATCGCGTGATGAAGGCGCTCATCATTTGTACCAGTACAGATACTTTTCCTGCAAAAGGAACCAAAACCGGATTCTGGTTTGGTGAGCTGGCCCATTTTTACGACGTCGTGACCAAAAAGCAGATCGAGATAGACATCGCGAGCCCCCGTGGAGGAGAAATTCCTGTAGATCCGAGAAGCCTGGATTCTAAAGATGACCTTGTAAAAAGGTATCTGCAGGATGAGGGTTTTACGGGATTGATCAAAAATACGCTTGAGCTGGATACCGTTGATCCTCTCGGGTACAGAGTTGTTTACCTGGTAGGAGGGCACGGGGCAATGTGGGATTTTCCGGATAATATGAACCTACAGCGGGTTGTTGCTGCTATCTATCTGAATTATGGTACGATAACAGCTATAGGGCACGGAGTGAGCGGGCTTCTCAATATCAGGCAGGCCGACGGTTCCTGGTTTGTGAAAGACCGGTACCTGACGGGCTTTTCAAATATGGAGGAAAAGCTTGCCAGCTTTTCAAGTGAAACTCCTTTCTATCTCGAGGATAGTTTCCTGGAAAAGGGAGCTAATTTTACAAAAACAATGATTCCCTTTACTGAACATATTGAAATGGACGAGAGGATCATCACAGGGCAGAATCCTAATTCTGCCCGAAAAGTGGCTCAGAAACTGATAGAAGAACTCTGGGAAAAATAAATCAGCGCTCTCTTATTGAACGGGCTTCGAAGTATTCTCTGAAAGTAGGTAATACCTGATCCTTTTCAGACACGATAGGTTCCGAAACACCCCATTCTATTCCCAATTGAGGATCGTTCCAAAGGATCCCGCCTTCGGAAGCTTTGTCGTACACATTGGTGCATTTGTAGGTAAAGATAGAATCTTCCAGCGCAACGAAGCCGTGGGCGAACCCTTCAGGGATATAAGCCATGTTATGGCGTCTGCCGTCCAGTTCAAATACTTCATATTTTCCGAAGGTCGGCGATTCGGGGCGAATATCTACCGCCACGTCGAGAACCAGGCCCTTTACCACTCTCACCAGCTTGCCCTGTGCGAAGGCACCGGTCTGGAAATGCAGACCTCTGAGAACACCCTTGTGGGAAAATGACTGGTTATCCTGGACGAAATTAGTGGGAAGCCCCAGAGCCTGAAACGTATTGATATTGTACGATTCAAAAAAAAGGCCCCGTTCATCCTCGAAATACTTCGGGAAAATTTCTACCAACCCTTCTATTGACGTCTTACGGATTTCAACCTGCATGATATGATCTTAATGTGAGTAATATAAGCGGGATTATTATTCAACGGCAAATTTATGAATCTATTGAAAGTGGTTGTAATTTCGCCGACATATTTAATTGAGGATGAATAAACAGGAGCTTTTCGACTTGATTACCAGGAAAAGATCTTACCTATGTGTAGGGTTGGATACCGATATTTCACTGATACCGGAATTCCTCCGGGAGCATGAGGACCCGGTTTTTGAGTTTAACAGGCAGATTATTGACGCTACGGCCGAATATTGCGTGGCTTACAAGCCCAACATAGCGTTTTACGAAGCTTTGGGGAGCAGGGGATGGGAGAGTCTGCAAAAGACGCTCGATTATATCCCGAAAGGACATTTTACAATAGCCGATGCCAAGCGCGGAGATATAGGAAATACTTCCGGGTTGTACGCACGGGCTTTTTTCGATGCATCCGCGTCCGGTCTCAGTTTTGATGCCGTGACGGTGGCGCCTTACATGGGCTATGATTCTGTTGGTCCGTTCCTGAGCTACCGCGATAAATGGACCATCTTACTCGCTTTGACGTCTAACCCGGGAAGCAACGATTTCCAGAAACTTGACACCGGTGACGGGAAAGTTTATGAAAACGTATTAAAGACTTCTCTGGGATGGGAAGGTTCCGATCGCCTGATGTATGTCGTAGGAGCCACCCAGGCGAAGGACCTCGCCGAGATACGGAAGATCGTACCCGATCATTTCCTGTTAGTGCCGGGTGTCGGAGCTCAGGGCGGCAGCCTCGAAGAAGTTTCCAGGTTGGGGATGAACAGTTCGGTCGGATTGCTCGTCAATTCATCCAGAGGTATTATTTATGCAGGGAAGGGAGCTGATTTTGTGCTTCGGGCTGAAGAGGAAGCCCGCAAAATTCAATTGGAGATGTCCGGGTTCCTGGATAAATATCTCTGAAAGGGCGTCGGTACCGATTTCTGATCCGACAGCTAACTTCCGACTGCTGATAGAAAGTTTTATTATAGTTACGTTTAAAATATTTGTATGCCCGGTTTTGAAAATATCTCTTCGGTCCAGGGAGTTGATTTGATTGCATTGACAGAAAAGTACGGGACACCTTTATATGTATATAACGGCGAAGTAATACGCAGGCAGGTTGCTACGCTGAAAGAGGTTTTCAAAGATGTGGACCTGAAGATCAAGTTTGCGTGTAAGGCTAACACGAACCTGGCCCTGCTGCGACTGATGAAAGAGCTTGGAGTGGACCTGGACGTCGTATCCATCCAGGAGTTCAACCTGGCAAAACTGGCGGGTTATACTTCTTCGGAAGTTACCTATACCCCAAGCGGAGCTGATTTTACAGAAATATCTGAAGCAATAGAAGCGGGTTTGACGCTTAATGTCGACAGCCTCCCTTTACTTACGTGGTTTGGAGAGCATTTTGGGGGAAGCAGGCCTTGTATGATCCGTTTGAAACCCAATGTGGCAGCCGGAGGAAATGCAAAGATTATGACTGCGCATGCAGACTCCAAATTCGGGATTTCAGTATTGCTTCTGGAACAGATACTGGAGGTGGTAAAAAAATATGGGATCCGGGTATCCGGCCTTCATCAGCATACCGGTTCGGATATCAAGGATGCAGAGCCGTTTCTGAAAGTAGCAGAAGTTGTTTTCGAGGCTGCCCGCCGGTTTCCTGACCTGGAAGTAATCGACCTGGGCGGTGGATTTAAAGTCAGCTATAAGCCTGGCGACGCGGTGACCGATATGGCTTCGCTGGGAAAAAGGATTTCGGAATATTTTAACGGATTTTGCAGTGAATACGGGCGAAAGCTGACGTTATGGGTGGAGCCCGGGAAATTCCTCGTCAGTGAATGCGGTATTTTGCTGGTTAAAACTACGGTAGTAAAAGAAGATCCTGCCAGGACTTTTGCTCACGTGGACTCCGGTTTGAATCACCTGATCAGACCGATGATGTACGGATCCTATCATCATATCCAGAATTTGAGTAATCCTGGAGGAGAGTCAAAAAGCTACAACGTAGTGGGGTATATATGCGAAACTGATAACTTCGCTGAAGACCGCGTGCTCCCCGAAGTACGGCAGGGGGATATTCTGGCTTTACGTAATGCGGGGGCATATGGCTATTCGATGAGCTCTAACTACAACGCGAGGTTCAGACCGGCTGAGGTGCTGATCGATAATGGTGAAGCCCGGCTGGTCCGCAGAAGGGAAACCCTGGACGACCTGCTCGCAACGCAAACCGGGCTGTGACCGCCGCGGGGGAGTACTTTTTAGACACCCTTATTAATCATCACATCAACTAATTATCACATCGTACAAATGAAATTCTTTATACAGGCCGGGGCATTATTCGGAGCTCTGGCAGTTACATTAGGGGCCTTCGGAGCCCATGCATTGAAGACTTCCCTGGAAGCATCCAACAGGCTGGACACTTTTGAAACCGCCGTGAAGTACCAGTTCTATCATGCTTTGGCGCTTGTATTAATAGGATTTTTGTTAAGAGGGCAGGGCGAAGAAGCAAGCAAGTGGCTAAATTGGTCCGGTTATTCTTTTATCGGCGGTATCCTGATTTTCTCGGGGTCACTCTATGCCATTTGTTTTACGGGCATAACCAAATTCGGAGCGACCGCCCCGATTGGCGGACTGCTGATGATCCTGGGTTGGATACTGCTGCTGCTTGCCGCCGGGAAGCTGGTCTGAAAGGAGGTTCAACAAAAAACCGGGATGGAAGATAGGGCGTGCCTTTTTCCATCCCGGTTTTTATTTGTCAGACTGTACTCCTTCCTACTTAATAGGCGGTATTCAACATCACCGGCATAACCAGCATCAGGAAGTCCTCGTTGGAAGACTGCTCCACCGGGATGATCAGGCCTGCGCGGTTAGGCTGAGACAGTTCGAATGTAACTGTGTTGCAGCTCAAATTGCTAAGCATTTCGATCAGGAATTTAGCATTAAACCCGATTTCCAGGTCGTCGCCGTTGTATTCGCAAGTCAGTTGCTCATTGGCTTCGTTCGCATATTCCAGGTCCTCGGCAGAGATGACGACGTTGTTTAATGTCATTTTCAACCTGACCTGATAAGTCGTCCGGTTGGAATAAATGGAAATCCGGCGCAGGGAATTCAATATCTCGCTACGGCTTATGGTAAGCGTATTGGGGTTATTGGTGGGAATAGCGTTTTCGAAATCGGGAAAACGCTCATCTACCAGGCGGCAGATCATCTGGATATTGCCGAAACTGAAAAACGCATTGGATGCGGAGAATTCGGCCCGGATGGACGTATCTTCAGCAGGTAAGCTTGCTTTTAACAGGTTCAGCGCCTTTCTCTGGATAATCATAGACGTGTCGGTATCGGTAGTGATATCGGTACGCCGGTATCTTACGAGCCTGTGCCCGTCGGTTGCCACGAAGGTAGTGTTCTCCTTGCCAAGCTGGAGGAAGACACCTCCCATTGCAGGTCTCAGGTCATCTGTGCTGGTGGCAAAGATGGTATTTGAGATAGCGACCCCAAGGGCAGACGAAGAGATTTCTACAGTCTGGCCGCGGGTTACCGCGGGTGTTTTCGGGAAATCTATAGGGTTTTCTCCTGAAAGCCGGTAACGCCCGTTTTCGGAGACGATCTCCGTTCCGAATGTATCGCGGTCGATATTGAGCGTTACGGGTTGCTCCGGCAGGCCTCGCAACGTATCGAGCAATAATTTGGCGGGAATTGCGATGGCACCTTTGTCTTCCGATTCCACCTTTATTTCCGTCGTCATAACGGTCTGGAGGTCCGAAGCGGTTGCGGTAAGCGTATTTCCATCGAGGCTCAACAGGAAATTTTCCAGAATCGGTACGATGGGATTCGTCGAAACCACCCCGTTAATCGCTGACAATTGTTTCAGGAGTGTTGATGACGAAACAACAAACTTCATGTGTATACTGTAGGTCTACGGTTAATTGAATTTGGCAAAAATAGGAAAAAATAACGTTACCCTAAGGGGTTTTAAGCTGAAATTTTCTTTTGGATAAAAAGGAAATCAGCCCGCATATCAAAGATATCAGCAGTGGGGGGATGACTACGTTTCCTGCTACCCACCATGATCTTTCCCGGCCGATTTTTATCTTGTCAAGGAGCCTCATTGTAATGTTTCTGTTCCTTGCCAGGATCACTCCTTCGGAGTCGGTCAGGTAGTCCACTGCATACAGCACAAAATCTTTGTTCCCGAAGATATCACGGCTAAGCCTGTCATATCCCAGGGGATAGGGAACCCCGCGCTCGAAATCAATATCATTTACAACCAGGTCTCCGTCCGAGCAAATGATCACCTTGCCGTCTTCTCCCGAAGCGGTGAAAGTTCCGTGGCGGGGGTCGGAAGGAAGAATGCGGTTGGCATAAAGCGACTGGAAGCCGCCTTCGATCAACACTCCCGCTAGTTTGACTCCCTGGGAATATTCCTGGGGAAGGGGCTGCTGCCGGGCTTCGTTATAGGAAACCAGGACGGGCGCATTGAGCAACCGGGTATAAGGCGATGTCAGAAGGAGCGGTATTCTTATTAACTGGCCAGGCGCGTTGATTGTATCTATCGAGCTGATGTAGCGCGCGTAGAGCGCTTCGGAATTCCGAGTGACGGGATGTGGGTAAAAGTTGGATATCAACGGGAAAAACCTCCAGGGGACAGGCTGGATCTGCGGCTTGTCGCCCATGTTGCCGACATTGAGCGGAATGGCAGCCGCATTCATGTCCTTGACCAGGTCGTGATTGACACGTACGCCCCATTTGAAGAACAGATCGCCAAGGTTAAGATCAAGAGGCTGGGCGTAGGACCCCTGGAGGGCAACGCTGTCGACCTTCACACCGTCGACAAAAAACATGATCTTCCCGCCGTTTACAACGTATTGGTCCAGGTTGTACTTCTCATCGTCGGAAAAAGCGGAGTCCGGCTTCATCACGATCAGTGCGTCGAGGCCCTGGTACGACCCTGGCTGGTTGACATCGAGGTACACGTCGTAGTACAGCTGGAGATTGGCGATGATGTCGGCGAACCGGCCGGGAGGAAGACTGCTGTGGCTTACCACGAGCCCGACCTTTTTGCGTTCGGGCTGAACGATTTCCCTGATTGCTGTTGCTAACTGGAACTCCACATTTTCGTATGACTGGTTAAGCTGCTCTTCGCTGGTTTTGCTCCGGTTACTTCTGAGCAGTTGTACAGGTACTGATAGTGAGTCGCCCTGTATGATGGCCGCCGGGAATATCAGCTTTTCCGATCGTTTGCCGCCCTCATTCGTAAACAGGTTTGTGGGCGAAATACCCATTTCCATCAGCTTTTTATAATTCTCCTGCCTTTCTTCTTCCGAAACAGCCTTTGACGGATCGATAAACTGGAAGAAAACACGTCCGCCGGAGGCCGACCTGAATTCTTCGAGCGTTTCGCGGGTAGCATTTTCAAGCCTTTCAAATGCCGCCGGGAATTCGCCGTGGAGGTAGACATTTACATTGATATCACGATCCAGGCCTTTCAGGAGCTTCTGGGTCGCCGGCAAGAGCGTGTAGCGGTTATCGGAGGTGAGGTCCCAACGGAAATAGAAAACCGATGCCAGGAAATTGAGCAAGGCAATAATGACGACGGTAACCGGGACCAGGTATAGTGAACGCTTCATTTTACAACATCGAAACCGGGACCGAAATTAGTGAATTTTGTGCCAATGCAGCATGATACGGGAAAAATGGCCGGGTTGAAGAATATTTTTTTACATTTGGAGAAAATGCCCTTTGGGATAATAATTAGTAACGGATAATGAATACAATGGTTTCCGCTGAAATAATTACGATCGGTGATGAAATACTCTTCGGGCATATCCTGGACACCAACACGCAATGGATTGGAAGCGAGCTTACTGCAATAGGGATCCTGCCAGCCCGCAAAACATCGGTAGGCGACAGGTATAGTGAGATTATTGAGGCGCTCCGGAGGGCATTCGACAGGTATGACGTGGTCATCGTGACGGGAGGGCTGGGGCCGACGAAAGATGATATTACCAAAAATACACTTTGCGATTTTTTTGAGACGAGCCTTGAGATACACGGGGAAGCGCTCGCTCATGTGACTGCTTTTTTTGAAAAGCGCGGGCGGCCTATGATAGAAGCCAACCGCCTGCAGGCCGCTTTGCCTAAGTCGTGCCGGTATCTGGTCAACCATTGGGGCACTGCTCCGGGCATGTGGTTCGAAAAAGAGGGAAAGGTATTGGTGTCGCTCCCGGGCGTACCTTACGAAATGAAGGAATTAATGGCTCATTCCGTGCTTCCCGGATTGAAGCAGTTTTTTACATTGCCGGTAATCGTGCATCATACTGTCAGGACTATCGGGATCGGGGAGTCTTTCCTGGCGGAGAAAATAGCCGCCTGGGAGGATGCGCTCCCTGACGATATCAGGCTGGCCTATCTGCCCTCTTTCAGCGGTGTGAAGCTAAGGCTCACCGGGTATGGGACTGACGAGGAGAAGGTTACAAAAGCGCTTCTTTTTCTCTCTGATTCCCTGCTGCAACTCATAGGAGAATATGTGTATGGGTACGGTGACACGGAAATCGAGGAAGCGGTCGGGCTGTTGCTGAAGGAACGCAGCGCTACGGTTGCGACGGCCGAAAGCTGCACCGGGGGATATGTTGCCCATCGCCTGACATCGGTTGCGGGCTCCTCGTCTTATTTTTTGGGAAGTGTCGTTTCTTACAGCAATGAGGTAAAAGAAAGTATGCTGGGGGTAAGTGATGAGAATCTTCAATTGTATGGTGCGGTTAGCGAGCAGGTGGCAGTACAGATGGGAGAAGGAGCTCGGGAACGGCTGGGGGCGGCTTATGCCGTTTCGACGACCGGTATAGCCGGGCCTTCGGGAGGGTCGCCTGACAAACCTGTCGGAACGGTCTGGATAGCTTGTGCAGGGCCCCATCGCACCGTAACCCGGAAGCTTCAGCTCGGGACTCTGAGAGATGTCAATATCCAGCTGACTGCTATGCATGTATTGAATATGCTGAGACTGGAGTTGGAAAATGAGCCGTCAGGCAGGTAAGGGAAGCGCGGCTTCTGAACACAGGATGTATTACCTTTGTGTACTAAAACCACAAATGGATGAAGATAGTAGAAATGATAATGCCCCAGATGGGGGAAAGTATTCTTGAATGTACTGTCCTGTCGCTTCTTAAAAGGGAAGGAGACCAGGTAGAAGCTGACGAATCGGTTTTAGAGGTAGCTACCGACAAAGTAGATACTGAGGTCCCGTCGTTGTATACGGGTATCCTGAAGGAATGGCTGGTTAAAACCGACGACGTCGTTGCCATCGGTAGCCCGGTAGCTAGAATAGAAGTAGCTGATGATACGGAAACAGGCCCGGAAGAGGAAATAATAGCAGATCCGGAAGAAGCAGCCGCGCGGCTGGAAGAGGAGATTTCCGCCATTGCGGAAGCTTCGTTCGGCACTTCTTCCCGAAGAGAAAAAAGCGTAAGTAAAGAAAATAATAATGGATTTTTCTCGCCTCTTGTTCTGACAATTGCCGAAAAGGAGGGGCTGACTCATAAGGAACTGGAGTCAATACCCGGTACCGGAGCGGACTCCAGGGTTACGAAAGACGATATCCTGGGCTTCCTTAAGAAACGGGGGCAGCAGCCTGTTTCTATACAGGTACCATCTTTTAGCGCTTCGGGAGAGGTCGAGATCATAGAAATGGACAGGATGCGGAAAATGATCGCCCAGCGAATGCTGGAATCCAAGCAGATCAGCCCGCATGTCACATCCTTTGTCGAAACCGACATGACGCCGGTAGTCAAATGGAGAGACCGGATCAAGCACCAGTTCCAGGCGAAAACCGGCGAAGGAATTACTTTTACGTCAGTATTGGTGGCTGCCACGGCGCAGGCAATACAGAAATACCCGATGATCAACGTTTCGGTAGAAGGAGACAAGATCATTGTGAAGAAGGACATCAATATCGGGATGGCGGTGGCGCTGCCCAGCGGCAATCTCATCGTGCCCGTCATCCATCATGCCGATAAATATGACCTTACGGAGCTGACGCTGAGAGTTAACGACCTCGTAAAGCGGGCGCGGAACAACAAGCTGACGGCCGACGACCTTGCAAACGGGACGTACACCATTTCCAATATCGGGACCTTCGGAAATATTATGGGTACGCCGATTATTATGCAGCCCCAGGTAGGGATTTTAGCTTTCGGGGCCATCCAGAAAAAACCTGCGGTGATAGAGACCAATAGCGGTGATTTTATAGGCATCCGGCACAAAATGTTTATTTCCCACTCTTTCGACCACCGGGTTGTGGACGGGTCGCTGGGAGGGATGTTCCTGAAGCAGGTTTCTGACAACCTGGAACAGTTTGATACGAAGATTACTTTTGAATAGCCGTTCCGGCCATAGTAAAATGCTTAGAATTGCCCTGGATATGGATGATGTGCTGGCCGATACGCACGGCAGGCTTGTAGAGATCATCCTGAGAGATTTTGATACTTCATTGACAGAAAAAGACCTTAACGGCGCTTCTCTAAGAAGCCTGCTGCATCCCAAACAATACAAAAAGGTTGTGAGCGTATTGAATGAACCAGGCTTTTTCCGGGATATCCCGGTTATGAAGGATGCAGTGGAAGTGGTAAAGGAGCTATCGGGCTATTATGAAATATTTGTAGCCAGCGCTGCAATGGAATTTCGTAATTCCCTGATCGACAAGTACGACTGGCTCGATGAGCATTTTCCTTTCATTCACTGGAAAAACCGGGTACTGTGCGGAGATAAGAGTATAGTGAAGGCGGATTATCTTATTGATGATCATGTGTTTAACCTGGTGAACTTTTCGGGGAAAGGAATTCTTTTTAATGCGCCGCACAACCTGGAAGATACGCGTTTTGACAGGGTGATGAGCTGGAAAGAAGTGGGGGAACGATTTTTGGGGAACTCCCGTGAGAGGGTTTGAAGAGAGGGCAAGTGGCCATGAGCCGACGGGTAAGCGCTGAATGCAGATAGCCGGTAACCGGACAACCTTTTGTAGAGATGAAGCTTTTGTTAATAGAAGATGAGCCGAAGACGCTTCAGTCCCTCCGTCAGGGGCTGGAAGAAAACGGCTATGAAGTGGATATTGCATATGACGGGCTCATAGGGCTTCAATTGGCAAAAAGGGGAGGATATGTGCTGATTATTAGCGACATTATTATGCCGGGCATGAACGGCCTTGAGCTTTGCCGCGAGTTCAGGAAAACCGATCAGCATACACCCATCCTGATGCTGTCGGCGTTAGGGACAACCGATGATAAGGTTACCGGGCTGGATGTCGGAGCCGACGATTACCTGGTAAAGCCATTTGAATTCAAAGAACTGCTGGCGCGGGTAAGGGCACTGACAAAAAGGGGTTCGGGAGTAGCCCAGACCAGCAATATCCTGCGTTTTGCCGACCTGGAAGTAAACCTGGATGCGAAGACCGTATTCAGATCGGAGACAAAAATTGAGCTGACTGTCCGCGAGTTCAACCTGCTGGTATACCTGATCCGGAACCAGGGTCGGGTGGTTTCCAAAGCTGAAATCGCCGAGCGGGTCTGGGACATGAATTTTGACTCGGGGACCAATGTGATTGAGGTGTACGTCAATTACCTGAGAAAGAAGGTAGATCGTGATTTCCCGGTAAAGCTTATCCATACTCAGTTTGGTATGGGCTATGTGCTCAAAACCGAGTAGCTCATGCAGATCAGAACCAGGCTCACTCTTCAGTTTACGTTACTTGTAAGCGGGATTCTCCTGATTTCGTTCGTTGCAATCTATTATTTCTCCTACATCAACACAAAAGAAGATTTTTACGATCGTCTGCGCTCAAAGGCGGAAGGTACCGCCTCCCTGTTATTAAAGGTAAAAGAGATCGACAATGAATTGCTGAAGATCATCGATGGCACTAACCGTGACCAGATCTTTAACGATAATATGATCATTTTCGACGAGGAAAACCGCGTCATTTATTCTAATATTACGCCTCCTTCGAAACCGGCTATCTCCGTCTCGAATTTCTGGCTGGACGAAATCCGGAAGGCGGGTGAGATACGGTACAGCGATGGTGACTACGAGGTTGTGGGGCTTTACTACCGGTATCCCTATAACCGCTCAGTGGTTTTATTTGCAGGCCAGGACCTGTACGGTAAGGCAAACCTGGCGAACCTGCGGACGGTCCTGCTGATTATTTTTCTTTCGATCACTGCTGTGGTTGCGCTTGCCGGGTGGATTTTTGCACAAAGAGCCCTGGCGCCGATCACCAGGGTTATGAATGAGCTGGAAGGTATCCTTCCTCAGAACCTGGGTGTAAGGCTTAAAACGTCGAACAGCCGAGACGAGATCGGCAGGCTCACAGGTACATTTAATAAATTGCTGGACCGCATCGAAAATGCTTTCCAGGTACAGAAGACTTTTGTAGCCAATGTTTCGCATGAGCTGAAGAACCCGCTCACGAAAATCAACTCGCAGCTCGATGTAGTCCTCCTGAAAGACAGGGAACCCGAAACCTACCGCCAGACGGTAGCTTCCGTCCTGGAAGATATTAAAGACCTGTCGCTGCTGTCGGATTCATTACTCGAGCTTGCAAAAGTGAGCGACGACAGGCGGGATCTTCTCACGGAGCGGGTGAGAATTGACGACCTGCTTCTCGATCTCCGTACAAAAATGCTGAATATGCAGAATGAATATTCGGTAGGCATCGATTTCGGAGATCTTCCCGAAGACGACAGTTGGCTCGAGCTCCAGGGGAATACGGAGCTGTTGAAAACGGCTTTCCTAAACCTTATGGATAACGGGTGTAAGTTTTCTCCGGACCACTCCGTACAGGTCCGGCTCGATACAACCAAAGAGTATATCAAAGTAGAGGTGGCAGATCATGGAGAAGGTATCCCCGAGAGCGACAGACACCAGATTTTCCACCCGTTCTTCAGGAGTAATAAAACGGCAGGAGTTAAAGGTTATGGTATCGGCCTGTCGCTGACTGAGCGGATCGTGCGCCTGCACGGTGGTACTATTGCTTTAAAAACCGGAACTGACGGGACTGTGTTTACCGTGGTGTTTAAGAGAAGGTAATTCTTTCGTTGTCATTCGCTTACATATTCCAGGATATCGCCCGGCTGGCAGTCTAATGCTTTGCAAATAGCATCCAGGGTACTGAAACGGATAGCTTTCGCTTTACCTGTCTTTAAGATAGAAAGGTTGGATAATGTCAAATCAACTCTTTCTGAAAGTTCATTCAGAGAGATTTTTCGTTTTGCCATCATCACGTCTAAGTTTACAATGATTGGCATAGCTTAAATTGTTAAATCATTTTCAGATTTCATATCCAGGGCGTTCTGCAGGATTTTTTCAAATATAGCAGCAGCAGTCGCAACTACGATAGAAGCAAAAGTAGTCACGATACACATGGCAAGAAAACCCGCAGGGTCGTCATCTTTATGATGGGCTATCTTTATGTAAAGTCCTGCACCCACAATAAAAATACTTAATACGATTGCACAATACTTTATGCTCTTCAAAGCTCCGACAGAGCTTGACGAGAATACTTTATTTTGCCCGATGTATCCCAGTAACCTGAATGCCTTATACAAGCCAACAAAAAAAGCGATCGATGCCGCGTAACCGTACAGGATGAACGGGTCGGAGTAAATGCTGAACAAGTCTAAGTTTACAGCTCTTCCTTCGGTTAACGGAACCCGGATCAAAATGGCAAGCGCCACAACGCCGATAAGCACTACGACTGCCTGAAGAAATAATGTTGAAACTCTTTTCATAATGATTTCCTGATTTTTAATTACAGGGCAAATGTAATAAATAATTATTGATAAACAATAAATATTTATCCTTTTGTAAAAAATAGAAAATTATATCTCTCTACGTTGTCAAACCGATTTCAACCAAAACAGTTATCCGGGTATCATATACATATACCAAGCCTGATTTGTCCATTCCGAAAGCCGGCTCATGATATGAAAACTCCTATTCTCCTCCTCCTGTCCTTTATCAGCCTGCTTCTCTTATCAGGTTGCAGAAGTAACGATCCCGGAGCAACCGACAGCCTGGAATGTGTTTCGGGCGTAATAGTCGGAGATAAATGCAGTGTATTTGCCTTGAAATTAGACAAACGCCATACCCTTCCCGGGAAGACATGGCCGAAGCCCGTCGATAAAGAAGGGCGGAGAGTCTTGCAGGATATCGACAATGTAATCGGCCTTTCAAATTTGCCCGGGAATCTTCAGAAAGACGGGATCAGGGTGTTTGTGAGGCTGCGCAAAGCGACTGATGAAGAGAGTGTTATCCCGTGCTATACAGATATGCCCCCGCCGCCGGCTCCGGTATATATAGTACTGGCGGCGGATGATTCGGGATGTCCCGGAGATCCGGATCTTTAGAGACATGGACAGGAAGTTAATTACTTAAGTATAGTTGGGATGAAAACGCAATTCGTACATATTATAATAGTGGTACTTTCCCTTTTGTCAGCGTGTCGTCAACGGGAGAGAGCGGGATAAATACCTGGATCCATGTAACCTGCCGGAAATCGTACCAATCGATTCGGAGATTCGTTTCTGTGCGACATTGTACCAACTGAAAAATTCAGATCATCTTAATATAGATTATTTCCCGATCGAGTTCTCGAAACTGGAAATTCTCGATACGGCAGAAGAATAAGCCATGCGCGCAACATGCCGGCATGACTTATTTCTCAAACAGCATCCAATCGACGTAGAACAGCCCCCCTTTTGCAGAATCATTTTCAAAAGTGAGAAAGAGATCCTGTTGGCCGCCGGAGGAGCTCAGCGGCATCGTGAATTCTTTCCAATCCGTTTTCGGGTCGGTTACCTTTCCGGCGGGTATTGCGACGCTTCCCAATACCGGTCCGGTACGGGCTCCTGATCTCAGCACAATATTGCCGCCCGCTCCCTGCGTTTGCACCCTGAATTTTACCTGTTTGATCCCTTTCAGGTCAATTTGAGCGAATTTTACGTATTTACCGTTTGTAATATTGGCGATATACGAATTGAAGCCGGTGTTTGCAGTGGCGATCACTACGCCTACATTTCCCTCTTCATAGTCTTCCAGTTGTATCCGCGGGCTTTTCAAAACCAGGTGGTTCCGGGCAGTGAGCGGCTCGATGCCGTTTGCTCCCCTATCGGTATAAGAAGCAAATAATACATATGCTCCGTTTTCATTTGTCTGCAAATGTTTATCGAAGCCAAACGCCCCTTCAAGCGGTATGTTTTTCTCTTTGGAAGTAAGGTCAAGGATATAGGTGGCGATACTCAGGGCATCTTCGGCGGAAAGCGTAGGGTGGGGCGGCATCGGGTAGGTTCCCCAGTTACCCGATCCTCCCAAAATGATTTTGTCTGCAAGGAAGCTCCCGGCGTCCGGTTTATCTTTATATCGGGCTGCAACTTCCATGAGCGACGGGCCGATAGATTTGGTGTCTCTCTGATGACAGGCTTTGCAGTCCAGGCCTGAATAAAGGGTTTCTGTCTGCGCATGCCTGATGTTGCCTCCGCCTTTGGACAATACGCCGGCAAGATCTTTCGAAAAGTCGAGATAATGGAAGCCTGCGGTAAGGTTGTCTTCACTGATCGTTTTGTCTTCTTTGTCTGCAACGGCTATTTTGTAAGAAAGCTTCGAGTTGTCCCAGTAAAAACTGGTATTGTCGGAACTGCTAATACGAACCGTTGGCGGAGTATTGCCGGCTTTGATTACCTGCGTAAATGACCCCGACCCGCCATAATTATCGGTAACAGTAAGCGTTACCGGATAAGTCCCCGGCTTTCTGAAGGTATGCCGCACGTTTTTCCCGGTAAATTTCCTGCCTCCTATCTGCCATTCGTATGTCAGTTTATCCTCGGTGTCGAAGTCTTTGGAGCCTTCTGACGAGAAAGCTACCGCTAGAGGCACAGCCCCGATGGTTTGGCTTGCTTTTGCCACTGCAACGGGATTCCTGTTGCCTTCGCTGTATTCTACTCTGATAATGCCCGCATCGGTATTGGGAGCAAACCAGTTGGTGCCGTAGGCGAGTATGTAAAGGGCTCCGTCGCGGGCGATAGCCATATCCATAGGCGCTACTACTTTAAGGCCGGGTAGGAAGGGCTCCATCGAAAGATAATTACCTTGGGCGTCCATTGTAACGGTCATTATCCACCTTCGGACCCAATCGTATATGAGCAGTTTGCCATTGTAATAATCAGGCAGCTTATACGGTGCATCGGGATATTCATCCGAATAGTAGACCGGCCCCGCCATAGCACTTGCGCCGCCTTTCCCCACGAGCGGCCACCTTTTGGAAGGTCCCTTGCCGTACCAGATGAAGGCAGGCTGGGCGGGAGGAAGCTCTCTGACGCCGGTGTTATTGGGAGAATTATTGACCGGGTGCAGCGGATTCTGTGCCGGGCCTTCTTTCTTGGTTTCGAAATCGTATTTAGGGAAAGCTTCGTTTGCACCCAGAAAATAAGGATAGCCGAAGAACCCGGGCTTCCGGGCCTGGTTGATCTCATCATAGCTCAGCCTGCCCTCCTCGGCGGTAACCTCGGTATCCGGGCCGACGTCTCCCCAATAGAGGTACCCGTTTTTCGGGTCGACCGATATCCGGAACGGGTTCCTGCAGCCCATCACATAGATTTCCGGCTTTCCTTTCGAGCCGTCTTTCGGGAAGAGATTCCCGTCAGGGATGGTATAGCTTCCGTCATTTTCCGGTTTGATACGAAGGATTTTCCCCCGGTAGTCATTGGAATTGGCCGAGGAAGCCTGCCCGTCCGACAGGTATCGTCCGGGGCGCTCGTCGGTAGGATTGTGCCCTTCTATTTCCTCTGCATTGGTATTATCGCCTATGGAGAGATACAGGAGCCCGTTTTTGTCGAAAACGATATGCCCGGCCGAATGGCAGCAATAGACCCGCTGAGTCGGAATCTCCAGCAATACTTTTTTCGAATCAAGATCGAGCATACCGTTGCGGAATTCATACCTGGCCAGCTCGCTGACACTGCGATCGCCTGCAACGGAGTTGTAAAAATAAACCTGGTGATTGGTTTCAAACCCCGGGTCGAGCGCAACCCCGAGCAGGCCGTCTTCGATACCACTGAATACGTTGAAATGGGCTATTGTCTTAACCGTTTTGGTCCCGGAGTCATAGAGTTTAACCCCGCCTTTACGTTCGGCGACAAGTATGCTGAGATCGGGCAGGATGGCCATTTGCATGGGTTCATCAAAACCGGCTGCCAGCGTAATGTAACTAAAACGGGTGCTGTCGGGAATGTTTCCGGGGGCACGGTTTACAGGTGTAAAAGCCTGCAGTGACCAAAGGAACATTGCTGAAAGTACAGCGATTGCGGAAATGAGGAGTGGTTTATGGGATTTGAAAACAGTACTTTGCTTTAGCATGGGCATGTAGGAATAACTCTTTTTTGTAAATTAACACTATTTCGGATTAAGGGTTTACGCTTTTTTGGATTAAGTCCCGCAGGGAAGGTATGTGATTAACCGCCGGTGGAACCGGCGGACCGTGAAGCCTGAGACAGGAGGTGAGTCGGGGACGCCCAGTCCCGCAGGGACGACACAGCAGGGAGCCGGATGTGCCGCCCCTGCGGAGCTTACCTTCTAAGGAGCTGTGCGGCCACGGGTTACGCTAAGCTTCACCCGTGGATATGCATAGTGACACCCCTGCGGGGCTTCTATCTCGTAGAGTGTGTTCTAACAGAAGATACGCTGCAGTTAACAAGCTTCGCGACAATATAGTTTACTCCGGCCAGTGCGTCTCCAGCCCCTGTTTCCTGATATGATTCTGAAAGTCCTCCAGTATGTTCCTGCGTTCTCTTACCGATCTGGGTAGGATTTTTTTAGCATGTGAGTAAGAAATCAGCATGCCAACGGCTTCTCCTAGGCTCCATTCGACCGGGTGCAGCCGGTAGCAGCCGTTGGTGATGTGCGTGGTGCCGATGTTCTTATTGGCCGGGAAAAGGTTGTTTACCCTTTTCGGAAGCAGCGCACCCAAAGGGATCTGGAAGGGTAGGGAACCGAAGTCGATATAGTTGTCTCCCTTGTTGCTCGGATGCAAATCGATATGGTAATAACCGGTTCCGACGCTGTCGTAGAAATCAGCCGACTTTTTCCCTTCTTTTTCCCCGGCTACCAGCTTCCGGTTCTCAGCCCCGACATGTTCTTCCAGGACAGTGAATTCCGCCCTGATCCTCCGCGATTCCCGGACGTAGGGATACATGGCCATGCCGTCATCCGTTCCCATAATATCTTTCCTTAGCCTCAAACCCTTCCATCCCTGACCTCCGTCGGGCCTTGGCGCTTCGGTCTGCAGCCAGTATAAAAGAGCGAGATTCATTTGTCTGGCTCCGTCGATAGATTCTTTTACTTCTTTTTCACTTACGTCGATCAGGTTGCCCATCATGTAGTCGTTTTGCGGCCAGTTGACAAGCGTGACATCGTTTGAAATAGTCCCCGGGAGAAAATTCCTTTTGTGGAGCATCCGGCGGTAGAGCCACAGGTTTAAAGCATTGCCTGTTTTTTCTCCCCTGGGATCAAATCCGAGCTCCTTGGGTTCGAGTGTCTTAGGGTTGGAATACTTCAGATCCAACAGCCTTCCCGACCAGGCGGGTTTAAGGGGCGGGACAAACTTCGACCAGAAATCGTATCGTGCGGGCTTATCGATTACATGATCGGATTTTTCATCATAATCGAGGGCGAAGCAGAGGGTAAAAGCCTGGTGATTGTCCGGGTTTGCTTTTTCGGCAGCATGGAGCTCGCCGGTTTCCTTTTTGGATTCCGTTCCTTTTACGTATTCGGTTCGGGTTAGCGGAAGCAACTCGCCGGTTTCGGTAGCGTCTACAAAATAAGTGCCGGAAAGCCGGATCTTATCGCCTGTAAGCCGATGCGTCATGACAATCCCTTTTACTTCGTCGCCGGAGGCCTCCCCTTTGTAAGGCTTATAGTTCAGCAGGATTTGCAACTGTCCTGAGCTCAGGTAGGGCTGGAGCATTTCATAAAGAACGGCTACCGTAACCCTCGGCTCGTGGCAGATGCGCGAAACCGATCCGTCGCCGGGATTGAGGTTGTTACGGTCGAGCGCGTCGCGGGTAAGCGGGTAATTCCTTTTGTAATAAGACCTGACCCGGTTCCGGTACTCGCGGTAGGAAGCCGGGGCACCGTGCGTTTCTATCCACATGTGCTCGTCGGGCGGGACACCCTGCTGCGATACCTGACCGCCTATCCAGTCTGTTTCTTCGGTCAGAATAACGTCGAGGCCGTTCCGGCAAAGTGCAAGCGCCGCTGCGCAGCCCCCGAGTCCGCCGCCTGCTACGATAACATCGGTTTTCAGCTCCGCCTGGTGAGGTACGGCCAGTGCCGATCCGGGTTGTAATAAGCTACCTGTACCGACGGAAGCTGTAAAAAGAAAATTTCTTCTGTTCATCAGAAAATAAAGCGTATTGAATTTCTAAAGTATTAATTTTTGAGCCATTGAGAAGATTTTTTAACCATTAAGGATTTAAGGAATACTTAATACCCTTAATTCCTTAATGGTTTTGAAAATTCTCTAACGGTTTAAAAGTCCGGCGGATACCTCTTCCGGGCTAGTACCCGTCATTCTGCCCGAGATTGGGATTCCTGTCAATTTCCATTTGCGGAATAGGGAAGAGTCTGAACCTGGCATGCCAGAACCTGTTCCGGTCTCTTACTTTCAGTTTGTCTTTATAGGCTTCATAGCTGGCTACGTCATTCAGGTCATGCCTTTCAGAGGTTTTGAAATCAGGGATCATGTCAGGAGTAACATCCATATATCCGCCTGATTTAATATTTCCGTCCTCGCCATAGCTTTGTGCCACAGGGAATCCATAGCTGGGGCCGGCGTTAGTCAGGTCGCCTATGTCCCATCTTCTCATATCTGCGAAATGCAGGCCCTCCATTACAAGCTCTACCTTCCGTTCTCTTCTCACGAGCTGGCGCATTTTCTGCTGGTTACCCACCCTGTCGGCCGAAACATCCGGCATGCGCGACCTGTTTCTGACCATGTTAATAGCCTCATACACCGAGTTGTCAAGCTCATTAAGCTCGATTTTTGCTTCTGCATAGGTAAGCAGGACTTCTGCGTAGCGCATCAGCGGAACATTGCAGGTTTGTACGTTGATGGATTCAGAGGTTTCATAGCTGAATTTTCGCCAGATATAGCCAAGCCCGGCATTCACGAAGCTTGTCCAGGCTGCGCCGCTGTTGATATCCGCGTTAACGTTTCTGGTCCACTGGCCGGTGGTGAAATTATAGAAGGATGTAGTCGGGTTGTAGGCTTCCAGCACAAAACGTATCCTGCCGCCGTCATTACCGGTGGTATTTCCCTGAACGGTGTCTCCGTGCATCCAAAGTGTGGATTTAAACCGTGGATCCCGGTTCCTGGATGGGTTTTTCGGATCATAAAGAGGAGACTCGTCAATTCTTTTTCCATCTTTACATTCGTAGGTGTCAACCAGCAACTGGGAAGGATGCCTTCCCGTTTGCCCGTAGTTCCGTGATACCTGTCCGAACCCGACCCAGTGATAGTTCATGGAACCCTGGTCGGAAAACATCAGCTCAAAGAGCGTCTCGTTCCGGACGTCCGCTTTTGTTTGTCCCTGTTTGTTAAACAGGTCGTCGTAGTTTTGGGCCAGGGCGCGCTGTCCGATAACTGCCTGTGCAGAACTTGCTGCTTTGCGGAAATATTCCGGACCTTTTCCGCCGTAATTGAGGCTTCCGCCCAGCAGGGCCGCGCGGGCGGCCAGGCCATGAGCGACGGATTTGTCCACCCGGCCGCGTTCTTTGGCTGTCCAGGGCAGGCTTTCGGCAGCCTGGCCGAGGTCATCCAGTATAAAATCAAGGATCTCGGCTTTGCCGGTCCGGCCTACCTGGTATTGATCGATCGTAACGGGTTCTGTGAAAAAAGGTACATCGCCGAAGCTTGAAATCAACTGGTAATAAGCGTATGCGCGGAGGACCCTTGCCTCGGCAATATACTGGCCTGATGCGCCGGTAAGGCTTGCCAGGTATGGTTCGGAGCCTTTGATGACGGAATTAGCCCTTGCGATGATGGTATAAAGATTCGTCCACCAGTCGCGTATCGAAGCATTGTCGGGGTTAAGGGAGCCGCCGGCGCCTATCGTAGTGTTTTCAGCCCGTTCGATGGCCAGGGGCGTCCAATGGTCGAGCATGACATTGAACGGCAGCCTGGAGGCAGGATAAATATAGAGCTTGTTGTAGATCCCGGTTACGCCGGTCCTGATAGCTGCTTCGGATTTATAGAATCCCGACGACGAGAAATTGTTAGGTTGCTTGTCGAGCAGGTCGGAGCAGGCGCAGAATATCAACATTAAGGCGCCCGGAAATGTTATTCTCAGAATATTCGATAAGTTCATGTCTTATTGGGTTAGAATTGTATGTCCAATCCGCAGGTGAAGGTCCTCATGACGGGGTAGAAGCTGCCGCCGTTTACTGCGTTTTCCGGATCGTAGCCTTTGTAGGCGTTAGACACGGTAAAGAGATTCTGACCGGCAACGTAGAGCCTGGCTTTGCCTATCCTGACTTTTTCAGTCCATGCGGAAGGGAAAGAATATCCTACCACAACGTTTTTCAGCCGCGCGTATGCCCCGCTCTTCGTCCAGAAGGTGGATATGATATTATTCGGATTAGCTCCGGAGCCGTCGATGAGCAGGATAGGGAATTCTGCGTCTCGGTTGGTCTCTGTCCAGTAATCCAACTGGTGTCTGAACATCGAGCGGCCTATATAAAACGGACGTGCGCCGTAGCCGGAATAGAAGATATCCCTTTTACCGACCCCCTGGAAGAACAGGGTCATATCCAGGCCTTTCCATTCGGCGTTCAGGTTGACGCTGTATTCATATCTCGGCGACGGATTGCCGATGATCGTCCGGTCATAAGCATTGATGACTCCGTCGGGTGTGCCCTCGGGGCCTGAGATATCCTTATACCTGATATACCCGGGACGGACATTTTTGCGTTCGCCGTAAACAGGCGAATTGTCGATCTCCTGCTGTGACTGGAAATAGCCGTCGGCCACATACCCGTACCAGGAATTGATCGGATCGCCTTCTCTTGTGATCTGCGTGTCTACATATTCTTTCCCGTAAAGATTAACGACCTTATTTTTTACGTCAGAGAAGTTGGCCGCGATGTTATAACGGACATTTCCGATATGATCACGCCATGCGACAGAAAGGTCCCAGCCTTTGTTTCGCATAGAACCGGCATTTTCCCACGGAGAGGTAAGCCCGACATAGAGCGGGATGGGGAATTGCTGAAGTATATCGGAGATATTCCTTATATAATAGTCAAATGACAGGTTCAGCCGGGATTTGAGGAGATCGGCATCCACGCCTATGTTCAACTGGGTTGATTTTTCCCATGAAATCTTCTCGTTGGCCACCTGGGTCTGGGTAGCCCCTGTAGCAAGGGCTTTGTCGAACCAGTAACCGAATCCCGGAGAGATAGTGGCGGCGTAAGGATAGTAGCTGAAGATGTCCTGGTTTCCGAGCGTACCGTAGGAAGCCCTGATCTTCAGGTTCTCGACGTTGTTTTGCAGGGGCTGGAAGAATCGTTCTTCCGAAATCCGCCAGCCAACGGAAGCGGAGGGGAAGAATCCCCATCTGTAGGCCTCCATGAAGCGGGAGGAAGCATCCCACCGGCCGTTGACCTCCAGGAGATACCTGTCCTTGAAGCTATAGTTAAGCCGGTTGAAATGGGAGAAAATACCCCAATCCCAGTGACTGCCCGCCGTAATGGAAGTTGCAATATCGCCGTGATCCAGGTCCTCGAAGCCCGGGAAAGCGAATCCTTTCCGTGTGGCGCTGAATGACCGTGCAGATTTGTCTTCAGTCTGGATCCCTGAAAGGAGCTTAAAAGCGTGATTGCCTGCTGTCAGGTCGTACGTAGCCTGCAGGTTGAACTGCTTGGTAATATTCTGGCTCCAGGCTTCCTGTTTTTCATTGCCGCTTGAAGGGAAAGAAGTCTTGAAAACGCCTCCCTCGTAGGTATCGTAAGGCGTGAGGAAATAATCCGACTTTGTTTCCAGCTTCCGGATGCTGTAGCTGGTCAGGATGTCAAGATTCCGTACCGGTGTGATATTAGCAAACCCTTTGAAGATGATTTCCGGGGTTGTAGCTGTATTAATGCCCGAAGCAGCAGCGGAAGCGATCGGGTTATCGCCGTTCTGACCGTATCCCCAGGTTCCGTCGGCATTGATACCCGAGAAGACAGGAACAAAAGTAGTGGCCTTGTTGATGATGCTTTCCGGCAAATCATAGCTGGGGCGGGTAGTTTTGGAGGATCTCAGGTTAAGGTCCGTTCCCACTTTCAGCCAGTTGTTGATCCGGGCATCGGAATTGACGCGCATTGTAAACCGTTTGTATGCGTTGTTTTCGATGGAGCCATCCTGGGAAAACATGCCGAGGTTGCCGAAAAATCTGAACTTCTCGGTGCCGGCGCCCAGACTGACGGAGTTATTGTGCATGAGCGCGCGGTTCCTGATCGTCTCTTTTCTCCAGTCGGTGTCGTAGCGGTTAAGGCCGTCGGCACCCAAAGTTTTATAATCGTTGATCAGGCTTTCGGAGTACTGGGGCGCCAGGTCGGAGTTTGCCCGGGCAGCGTTGATCGCCTCCATGTACTCTATCGCCGATAAGGGCTCGGGGATCTCGGTAGGGCTATTGAAACCGGCAAAACCATTATAGGAGACCTTAAGAGGTTCTTTTCCGGCCCTTTTGGTTGTGATCAGGATGACGCCGTTCGAAGCCCTGGAGCCGTATATAGACGCCGATGCAGCATCTTTGAGGACGGAAATAGACTCGATGCTGGTCATGTCGATATTGTTCATATCGCCTTCCACACCGTCGATAAGGATCAGCGGGTTAGATGTCGAGTTGATAGATCCTGTGCCCCTTATCCTGATGGTGGCTCCGTCGGCCCCGGGGCGCCCTGATGTCTGGGTTACCGAGACACCGGGTATCAGTCCCTGCAATGCATTAGAAGTATTAGTCGCATTCCGCCTGATCAGGTCTTCTCCTTTTACATTGTGGACTGCGCCCGTAAGGTTTACTTTTTTCTGGGTACCATATCCTACTACAACCAATTCTTCGAGCGCCTTGGTGTCACTTTGCATCGAAATGTTCAGGGATGATCTGCTTCCGACTTTTATTTCCTGTGTTACATATCCGACAAACGAAAAAACGAGGGTAGCGTTATAGTCGGCGATTTCAAGTAAGAATTTCCCGTTTATATCGGTTGTCGAGCCTCGCTGAGTTCCCTTTACCAGGATACTGACCCCGATCAGCGGATCGCCTTTTTCATCGACTACGGTGCCGTTAACCTCCCTATCCGCCAGCTCCTGTATGAAGGAAGGCCGGCCTTCGAGTGTCGCGCCCGAAGATTTATCCCGTGGTTTGACGACTATCGTTCCTTCCAGCACGTCATAGGTAAGCGGCTGGTCCCGGAAAGTCTCTTCGAGGATCTGTTCCAGTGTGCCGTTGCTTATGTCAACGGTTACGGGCTTCGCCTTTTTAAGCAGTTCATTATTGTAGATGAACTGGTAGCCGGTTCTCTTTTTAAGAGTTTTCAGCACCTTTTCCATCTGGACATCGCGCAGATGTAAAGAAAGCTTCTGCGAAAGAGCCCTTGCATTCAGTTGAAAGCTCGCCAGTAAAATGGACAGGATGCACAATCTTTTCAAAATGACCATTTTACTGGAGAAGAAGTGGCTGTTTCCGGGTTGTCGCGATCGTAATGATTTGACCATACGTAGTTCACAGTTATAAGTTAAAAAAGGAAAGCTGCATTGCATATTGTTTGAAATAGGGGCGTTTCAGGGAATGGTATCTCCTGCACTTGTAACGCTTATTTTCTTATCTGTTATCCGGAACTTTACCCCTCCGGACAATTCAAGCATCTTAAGCACGTTCGACAGGGACTGGTTCCGGGAAATGGAAGCGGTGAAATGTCTGGAAGGTATAGGTACAGAATCGGCAATTTCGAAGCCATACCACCTTTGAAGTTGTCTCAGCACCTGGTCGAGCGGTTGCGCTTCGAATTGAAAGTA
Organism: uncultured Cytophagales bacterium; assembly: GCA_964562455.1. Lineage (GTDB taxonomy): Bacteria > Bacteroidota > Bacteroidia > Cytophagales > Spirosomataceae > Ravibacter. The sequence continues at coordinate 1,910 of CAZLTN010000037.1, read as the reverse complement.
CCCGTTTTTCCAGGCTATAGCTTCGTCGGTATCTGCTTCCAGGACCCGGATCCCATCTGCTGCCACGATGGCCTGCTGCCCTGGCGACAGGACTTCAGACTGCTTTCCTGCCGATACTTTTACAGATCCTTCTATGAGGGTTGTTTTAAGCACAGGTTCATCCTGGTAGCCGTTTACGTTAAACTGCGTTCCCAATACCTGTACCGTAGTGCCCGGGGACTGCACGCTGAAAGTCTTTTTGCTCCCTTGCTTCCCGGTACGGTAGGAGGTGGCTACGTCGAAGAAGGCCTCTCCTTCCAGCGAAACAAGCCTGTCGTGGTCCGGAAAAGAAACAGGGTAGGTGAGGGACGAGGCGGCGTTCAGTGAAACCTGTGTGCCGTCCGGCAATTGCAGGCCGAATTGCCCGCCTACCGGAGTAGAGAGGGTATGGGTAGGTCCCCGGGTTTTGCCGGCTTTGGCGGATAAATGATAACGCAGCCCCCCGTTTCTTTTTTCAATCGAAAAGTTATTTGCCCGGTAAATGATCCCGTCCGCAAAGTTTTCCAGAACAAGGTGAGTTTCGTTGTCCAGAATTAAAATTGCCTTGTTGCTTCCCGGGGCGAAATCGCGACCGGCGGTCTCCAGGGCGATGCCTGTGCTTTTATCATTATACGTAAGCAAGGTCTTCCACGTGCCGAAGAAAAGGAGCACCGCCGCGGCGTACCACCAGTATTTGCGGTAGCTGACCTTGAAGGGCTGATTCTGAGGGGTGATTTTCTCGGATATTTTTTCCCATGCCTGTTCGGGATCGATCCCGCTGAAAAATTTAAAGGCGTTTTCAAGCGTCTCAGGCGTTTTCAGCCGATTAACGAAATCGGCGTTTGAAGGAGAGGAAGATATCCATTCGTCCAGTTCCGCTTTTTCACCCGGATCCAGGGTGTCCTGGATATATTTTGCCAGTAATTGTGAAATTCTATCGTGATGATGCTGCATCCTTTTGTGTCGTTTTGATGTCAGACACCTAAGGGGGACGATCGGGTGAAAAGAACTTTAAAAAAAGTCGTAGAGTTTCCCCGGGGATACCGATGGGGGAGTTTGCGCAATGGAAAGTCCCTCAGGGACGAGCCGACGGTATAGTTTTTAAAAGAAGAACAGGACAAATCCCAGGATTTCGGGAGATAATTTTTTCCTGAGGAGCTGTGCCGCGCGCTGCTTCTGCGTTTTCACGGAGTTTACGGAAATGCCCAGCTCAGCCGCAATTTCATCATTTTTCTTGCCCTGCAGGTAGCTCATTCTTGTGATCGTCCTGCATACAGGCGGAAGTGTATCGATCGCCTTGAATACCAGCACCATCGTTTCTGCTTCGAGCAGTATTTCAAGGGCGTCTTTTTCATAGATCATCCCGGCACCGAAGGTATTCTGCAGGTGTTTTTCCGAAACAGATCTGTGTCGCAGCACATTGAAACATGAATTCCTCACCGAAGTGTAAAGATAGCTTTTGACAGCCTGGAGATCATCCGAAACTTCGTGCCGCTGATTCCAGTATTTAATGAAAGCATCCTGGACTATATCTTCCGCTTCGGACCTCGAATCCAGTATTTTGAACGCAAAGTAGGTGAGGGCATGATAGCTCTCTTTAAAAACCGACTTTATAGTTTCCTCACCTGCGTTCATTTTGTTAAGTAAGCAGTTAAAATTGTAAATTTACCGGAAATGTCAGGAAATAAGTCCGCCTTCCCCTAATAATCTTATGTTGGGTATATTTAACGTACTGTATGTTTTCTAGTGTTCAACGAGGATTTTACCTGGCATCTGAGGGGCAACCGCCCTCCTTACACTATTCAAATCTACCTGCCTTTATGAAAGTGGTGCGTACTATACACACCCCTCACCACATACTTGATTCCTTCCAGCAGTAAAAGCGCTCCGAG
>CAZLTN010000036.1:0-47683 GCA_964562455.1 uncultured Cytophagales bacterium | reverse complement strand
CTTCCACATCTGAGCCCATAAAAAGAAGCAGGGCGTCGAGCGCGTGGCAACCGGCTGTAAGAAGCGAGCTGCCGCCGCCGGACTTTTTCGCGTTCCATTCGAACTGACCATACCACGGACCTATGCCATGCAGGTAGTCCACCTCGCCGTAATGCAACTCTCCTACCAGTCCCTGGTCGATAATGGCTTTGGTAGAAATAAACTGGTTGGACCAGCGGCACTCAAAGCATATGCAGAACTTCACTCCCGCCTTTTTCACGGCTGCCTCTATTTCAACACAATCCTCCCATGACAACGCCATCGGTTTTTCGAGAATGATGTGTTTTCCGGCATTGGCTGCTGCCACCGCATGTTCTTTGTGCTGGTAAGTATAGCTGCAAATGGATACAGCATCGATCGACTTGTCGGACAGCATCGCGCCCAGGTCTGTATAAGACTTGATCGGGCTTCCCCATTTTTCGCTCAGCGCTTTGTCATCTTGCGGACGCGACGAGTAAATGGCAGTTACCTGTGCCCCTTTACCTGCATTGATCGCCACAATGTGTGCTGTGGCCACCCATCCGTACCCGATGATCCCTACATTCAATTTTTCCATGATTTTACTGTTAACAGATTATGGTTTAGTGATTTTTTGCTTTCCTGATAGTTTCAGCGATACTGACTTTAACACCGCCTTTTTTCCGGCTTTCCATAGCGGCTTCCATAAAGGCGTATATCCCGATAGTTTCCTCCACCGGCACAGGAGGCACTTTCGTTTTGAAGAATCCGACAACACTCACTACAAGTGACCGATACCCGGTAAACGTATCAAGGGTAATGATATCCTTTTCCGTAAATACCGTTCCTCCGAAACCTCTTTTTCCTTTTCTTATTCCCCTTACGGTACCAACCCTTTCCCTGTCCCAGAACCCGACGACGACGTCTTCTCCTTCGCTGTGTTGTACCTGCATTACTTCCTTACACCCGGCCCCCATCACTGTAAACAGGGGCTCTACGGCGTGTATCCCGTACCAGAACAGGTCGGTGTGGCTCTTTTCAAGCGCGGCAGGACTGTAGGTATCCGCGCCCAGCACCTGGCTTTTATCGATCTTCGACATATTGTCTACATATCTCAGCCCGGAAGAGGTAAACACCGGGACTTTCATTTTCGCCGCGAGGTCATAGATTTTCAGCACGGCAGCCAGGTTTTCGGCAACAGGCTTGTCGATAAAGACCGGCTTGCCAGCTTTTAAGGCAGGCATTACCTCGGCCATATGCGGGCGGCCGTCGTTGGTCTCGATCATGACCACGTCCGAAAGGGCGAGCATCTCGTTCATCGACGAGACGATCTGCACGCCTGCCGCCCTGATCTCCTTTTCGAACCCGGCCAGTTGTTCAGCCGTAAAGTCCACATCGGGATTACCTTTCGGATGGTATAGCGCCACGATGCGGCATCCCTCCAGGTCAGCGCCTTTCTGAGGGTCATTCAGGATTTTCGAGAAAGCTGCGCTATGCACAGAGAGGCCTACTACGCCGATACGAATGTCCGCTGCCGGGGCAGAGAAGGTCGGAAGAGCGTAGGCACCCGCTATGCCGGCTCCTACGGTGCGGATGGTAGTCTTAAGGAATTTACGTCGGTTAAGGGACATAGGTACTAGTCTGCTGTTAGGTTAAGGTCCCCGGGTAGCGCTGCGCTTACCCGGGGTTATGCACATGTCGCCCCTGCGGGGCTGTTATTTAGCGACTCCGAGGCAGATACGAAAACCGTCCCGGGAGTCTGAATACGCTATTCCCTGGAGTCCGAGCCTTACCGCGCAGCGGGCATTTCCCGGAACATCAAAATAATTTCCGCCCTTGCATACCGGCTTGTAATGCCCGTCGGTCAGCAACAGCTCCTCATGTCCGCCTTTAGGGTCGAAATGATCAAGCACGATTTCCCAAACGCCGCCGCACATATCGGCAAGCCCGAATGCATTCCGCCCCTTGTCCCCGTAATGATCTACCGGCGATACAAAGGCGAATCCGTCGCTCCAGGGCGCTTTGGCCAGCGGCCAGGTTTTGTTGCGCCCGGGCAGAAAGTCGATAGCCGAGATATTGAGCCTCCCTTCACCGTCGGCAAGATCATCGCCCCACCAGAAATAATTGCTCTTGTCGTTGGCGCGGCATGCGTATTCCCATTCGGCCTCGGTAGGAAGGCGGTATACCATTCCTTTCGGCAGGCGCCCGGCATCCCTTTCCTTTTTGGTCAGCCATTCGCAGAAGGCTTTGCCGTCGTTCCAACTGACGCACACAACCGGATAAACATCCCTCTGGGGAAATCCGAAGCCCGGGTCACGCCAGCTTTTGCCCGGTACCGAAATCCAGGGATGAGGCGGTGCCTTGGCAGTAATTTTCCAGTTGGGATCGAATACCTGGGTTTTTCCACCCGGCTTTTCGGCGTCGCTTACATACCCTGTCTCTTCCGTAAAGCGGCGGAACTGACCTACGCTTACTTCGGTACGCCCCATCCAGAATTCGTCCTTAACCGTCATGGGGCGGGGTTTCTCACCTTCATAGGACTCTCTTTCCGTACCTGGAGTAGCTCCTCCTTCGATACCCGTCGCCCACGCTTTTTCCTGGGGCGTACTACCCATCATGAATTTCCCGGCCGGGACCCTGATCACTTCCAGCGTAATACCCTGCCCGAGATCGATCTTCTTGCTTTCGGCTGCCGGCTTGTTCTCCTCTGACAGGGAATTCCGCCCCTTATCAGGGGTTATGGCGGGCGATACCCACCATAACCCTGCAAGGCCGAACACAGTCGTAAAAATGATGTTCTGGTTCATTCAATGAGATTTTTTTGTTTCTATCAGTCAACCGATCAGTTATATCCCGGGTTTTGCTGTAAAGCAGAATTGATATTAATCTCATACAATGGTATCGGCAGCAAAGCATTTTCGGGTTTGATACTGCCGGTCTTGTCTATCGGGATATAGTGCCCGCGGTATTTTCCAACCGTTTCGACCTTTTTTGCCGTAAAGTTTTCCGGATCGTCGGTCAGCTTCATCCCGTAGAATTTTGTATTCATGACTTCCACAAAGATGCCCCACCGCCTGATATCCATATACCGGATAAGCCGCTCCAGGCAAAATTCCACCCTTCTTTCCCGCCTCACTATTTCCCTCAGTTTAGCAGGATCGGTTTCGGTAACAGCAGGCATTTTAACCTCCTCCCGGCCTCTCACTTTATTGATAGTGGCATCCAGGATGGCCTGTGTTACGGGCTGGCCGGCTTCCAGAACCGATTCGAGGTAGCTCAGAAGGACTTCGGCGTACCTGATATGAATGATATCGTCGCCCGAAGAGTTCTGGGCTCCGGTATAATTTTCGGTCACATACTTTTTCCAGCCGTAGCCGGTAGCCCCCAGGAGGTTCGATCCCACCGGGCTGCCAACCCAAAGGTTTCCCCTGAACATGGTATATCCCGGGAGGAACAGGCTTGCATACAACCTTGGGTCCCTTTTTTCATAAGGCTTTTTCGGATCGTACAGAGGCGACTCTTCGATGGGCAGACCGTCGGTCATCAGGAAAGCATCGACAAGCCCCTGGAATGCATTGTCCTCCTGGTACCCGCCGAAAATCTCCGGATGGTAATTCAGTTGGTTCTGGGGATTTCCGTAGAGCCCTGCCACACAATTGGTTGCCAGGATGATCTCCTTGCTTGTCTCTCCTTTTTCTTCGAACAGCTCTTTATAGCGGGGGTCGATAACATGGGCATTAAGGTCCATGATTTCCTTAAAAGTAACCGCTGCATCCGCCCATTTCTTATGGATCATTTGAAGACGCCCCTTTACAGCCAGCGGCGCAGCCTTCAGGATTCTCCCCCGTTCGCTTTCAGGTCTTGTGGCGGGTAAATCCTTTGCCGCTTCGGTAAGTTCTGTAAGGCAGAAACTAACTATTTCATCCAGGGTATTCCTGGTTTGACTATTTGCTTCCTGGGGAGACAAAACATTGGTAACGAGCGGAACGCCTCCGTACAGCACCGACATATAGAAATATTCATACGCCCTGAGAAACCGGACCTCCGCTTTCATCTGCGCCTTTTTCGCCGCATCCATTTCGACCTTGTCGATATTAGCCAGGAAATAATTTGCTTTGAAAATCGTGATGTAGGCCCGCTGCCATATCGACTGGACGACCTGGGCGTCGCCGGGATTAAGATACCCGCTGTAGATCACGCCCACTGCTCCCTGTTTATAACCCGAATCGTCGGTGTGGCTGGCCATGATCAGCAACTCGTTGTTGTACACGTTACTTCCTACGTTACCTCCTCTGTAGACGCCGGTCAGCGCCAGCAATGCATCACTTTCAGCGGCCCAGAACGACGATTCAGACAATTGAGCAAGCGGCTGCTCGTCCAGCCACTCACTGCTGCAGCCCGGCAGAATCAACATCAACGCAAGGAAAAGACCTGTGGTTAAACCTATATTTTTAAACTTCTTCATGATCTTCACTGATTATGTTTTAAAACCTTACGTTCAAACCTACCACATACAGCTTCGTCAGCGGATAGAACCAGGCTGCTCCTCCGGTCTGCATTTCCGGGTCCCAGCCTTTGTAGTAGCCTGTCAGTGTAAACAGGTTTTCCCCGCTGGCATATATTCTTACATTCTCCAGGAACGATTTCTCAAGCAGCGACTTCGGCAGAGAATACCCGACCTGCGCGTTTTTCAGCCTGATAAAGGTTGCATTGCGGTACCAGAAGTCCACTTTGTTGGTATTGTAGAAACCTGAGGTGATGAAAGACATTTTGGGATAGCTCGCATTGGCATCCGGGTTGGCGGTGGTCCACCTGTTTTCATAGGCTTCCCGCTGTACGTTCCCGTTGTTTTCAAGAGGGAAAAAGAACTGCCCGATCGTTATCATATCTTTACGACCACCCTCTCCCTGGAAAAACAGGCTTGCGTCAAGTCCCTTCCAGGCCCCGTTCAGCGACAGGCCGTAGGTAGTAACCGGCAGCGGCATCCCGATCACCCGCCGGTCGTAGGTATTATCAACTATGCCGTCGGGCGCACCATTCGGACCGCCGAGATCTCTGAATTTGATCCCTCCGGGCGAGGCCAGGAAAGCAAAAGGCTGCTTCGCATATTGATCTACTTCACTCTGATTGACAAACAGGCCGTCGCTGACAAATCCGTAGGCAGAGCTGATCGGGTGCCCTACAAAGAGGCCGCGGTTGATATCCCTTTCAAGGTTCGCCAGCTTGGTCACCTTGTTGTGAACAACGGAGAATACGCCTGACACTCCGTAAGTAAACGCCCCGGCGTTGCCTTTGTACTTCAGGTTAAAATCCCAGCCCCTGTTCTCCACCGCTCCCGCATTGGTCGCTGAAGGAGACGCCCCCAGCATATTGGAAACCGAAACATTGTAAAGGATATCGGAAGTTTCCTTGATAAAATAGTCGGCTGTAAAGTTGAGCCGGTTTGCAAAAAGCGCCAGGTCTATTCCTACATCCGTTACTTTCGTTGTTTCCCAGGTGATCGCTTTGTTTGCGATCGTCGTTACGGCCCCACCGGCCTGCAATGTGTTCCCAAAAGGATAGTTCTGGCCAAGGGCAATCAGATCCTGGTAAGGATAGTTGCCTATAGACTGGTTACCCAGTTTACCCCACGAAGCTCTCAGCTTCAAATCCGAGATCCAGCTTACTGCGTCAGTGAAGAAAGACTCCTGTGAAATTCTCCAGCCTGCCGAAAAGGAAGGGAAAAGCCCCCAGCGGTTATCTGCCGGGAAACGGGACGACCCGTCATACCTGAAATTTGCCTCCAGCAGGTATTTTTCTTTAAAATTGTAATTCACCCTGCCGAAGTAGGACGCCAGCGTATTGCGCGATGCGCTCCCGTTCTGCGTGCCTCTTACTGTAGCCCCGGCATCGATTTCATAGATGCTGTTATTGGGAAAATCATCCCGGTAGGCACCGATACTCCTCGACTCAAATGACTGTCCTAGTATCCCGGCCAGTACCGTCAGATGGTGATTTTTAAAAGTCTTGTTATACTCGGCCATCGACTGGAGGGTGAGCGCGGTGCTTTGCGCCCACGTGTTGTTCAGGCTGTTGCGCGTAATGGCATACGACGGTGTAATCGGGTATGTCGCGATAAAAGCCTTATAGTCGGAATTAGTCTGTGTGTAACCTACCTGTCCGGTGAGTTTCAGATCTTTCAGGATATTCCATACCAGGCTGGCGTTTCCATATATATTGGTGGCGCCGTTCTGTACAAACGACTTGCTGTTGAGATCCGCCTCGGGGTGCAGCGTTTCGTTCCTGCTGTAAAAGCCGTCGGGAGTAGGACCGTGCAGGGCGTTGGAGTTTCTCATAGCGCCTCCTACAATCCCACCCAAACCGGCAGCATAAGCTCCTGAAGGCTCTTTACTGCCGGTCTTGATCCCGGCAAGCCGCACGCTCAGTTTGAGCTTCTCATGCAGTTTGCTGTCGAGGTTCAGCCTGACATTATACCGGTCTGCATTGTTCCTGGTGATAATACCGTTCTGCTTGTAGTACCCGGTCGAAAACATGTATTGCGTCTGGTCTGTACCGCCTCTCATCGATACGTCGTGCTTGGTCTCCATCCCGCTTCCTGACTCGAAAAGGTAACCTATATGATCAAAGTTCGGGAAGTTAATAGGATCGGTACCGTCGCGGAACTTCTGGATATCTGCTGCCGTATAGCGCGGCTGCTGCCCGGTATACTGGTAAGCTTCGTTCACAACTTCGGCGTATTCCCATGAATTGATCATTTCGGGGAGCATAGTAGGGCGTGAACGGCCTACATACATATTATAGTTGAAAACGGGTTTACCCGAAACCCCTTTTTTGGTTTCGATCAGGATAACGCCGTTTGCCGCTTTCGATCCGAAAATTGCCGCCGATGCAGCATCTTTCAAAACCGAAACGCTTTCAATATCCGCCGGGTCGACCGCATCCATCGACGATTCGATCCCGTCTACCAGTACAAGCGGGCTTGTTCCCGCCGCACTGAACGTTCCCTGACCGCGAATTATTACCGAAGCGGAATTTCCTCCGGGATTACCCGATGTCTGGCGGACTGAAATCCCGCTCATCTGTCCCTGCAGGGCTTGCGAAGCCTTGGTAACAGTTCGTCGTTCCAGGTCCTCGCTGCTTATACTTGCCACCGCTCCGGTAAGATTGACTTTTTTCTGCGCGCCAAAGCCAACCACAACGACCTCCTCGAGGCCTTTCTCATCTATTTCCAGCGAAATACTGATTTCGGTCTGGCTGCCTACCCGCACTTCTCTTGAGCGATATCCGACAAAAGAAAATACGAGCGTAGCATCCCCGTTAGGCACGTTGATGGAATAGTTGCCGCTTATGTCTGTGGAGGTTCCCTGCTGGGTACCTTTGATCAGGACGTTGACACCGGGCAGGGCTTCTCCCTTTTCATCGGTTATTTTCCCCCTTACCGACTGCAGTTGCGGCCCGGCGCTTTCAATCTGGCGAAGCAGATGCTCGGTATTAAGCTTCGGTCCCGAATACGCCTCTCCCGGAGGCGCCGGTTTTTTGGCTTCATTAAGAACCTGCTTTTCCGGATCATCCCTGCGCCAGAAGCTCTTCTTCCGGACGACGATCGTCTTCTCTATGATAGAATAAGTGATCGGCTGATTCTTAAAAACCTCATCAAGGATCTCCGTCAGCGACGCTCCGGCAGCGCTCGTGCTGAATGTTACGGGTACCGTACCTTTCAGAAGACGGCTGTTGTAGAGAAAGTCATAGCCGGTCTGGGCGCGGATTTCCATGAAAATTTTCTCCAGACCACTATTCCGGACATTCATCCTAACGGTCTGCGAATATACGGCCCCGTTAACCTGAATCATTGTTACCAGAATGATCAACGCCGTCAGCTTCATGACTAATAATGATTTCAGGATTTTACCGAAAACAGCGCAGGACAAATACCTGCTGCTACGCTTCCGCAATGGAGGCACAAATTGGTTAAGTGAAAAGTAATGCATACTTTTACCAGGTTTAAGTGAAGGTTTGTTTTACATGACACTACGTGATAGAATCAACCTGTCCACAGAAAACAGATTTCCTGCTGCTTCGGTCTAGGCCCCGAAGCAGCTTTTTTATGAACAGGTTAACACGTTACCTTAAATCAACTCGTTATTTAACTGATTTCTTTCAGCCCGTCTGGGCGACCCCGTCTGGTTGCTCTCCGTATTTTACCATGATAGAATAAAGCTTTGTGTTAAGAGTTTTGAAATAGAAAAAATCCTTAATGAGAAGCCTCTGCGTTTGAAGATATCTCAACGTTAGAGGAAAATATCTTTACTTTCCCCTTATCGGTCAGCTCAAACCTGACTTCGCTGCCATGCTGCAATATGGCGAGCACGTTCGACAGCGACACCTTGCGCGATACATACCCGTTAAATCTTTCGGAAGAGATATTGCCGATATATTCTACTTCGATATCATACCAGCGGATGAGTTGCTGCATAACTTCCTTAAGATCAGTATCTTTAAAATGGAAATACCCGTTTGTCCATGCCAGGTCTCCTTCGACATCCGCTTTCCTGACGGATATAATATCTTTTCTGCCCGAAACTCCCCGCGCCGGGGCGTTCATACGTACCAGCGATTGCTCACCCGGCTTCAACTGTACGGAATTACCCGTGCTCTGCTCCCGCACTTTCACCCCGCCTTCCAGTAAGGTAGTTTTGATGTAAGAGTCATCTGAAAAGGTGTTGACGTTGAATTTTGTGCCCGTCACTTCTATAACCTGTCCGTTGCTGACCACCCTGAAAGGGATCCGGTGCCCTGCGGACATAGCGCCCGCCACTTCGAAATAAGCCTCTCCCGACAGCTGTACCTTCCTTTCTACCGGGTCGAAAGTAACCGGGAAACGGAGGGAAGACATCGAATTCAGCCTGACTTTTGTCCCATCCGGCAGGAGAACCTGGTACTGACCCGATTTCGGGGTAGCCACCGTATTGTACTCTTTCTTCAGGTTTTCAGCAGAAAATTTATAGTTTTCGGTAGGCGCATAAACCAGTTGCCCGTCTTCGTCTTTTTCGACCCTTACGAGGGCTTGCTTCGCTATTTCTCCCATCCCCGCATCTGACAACACGATAGAAGAGCCGTCTGAAAGGGTGAGAAGGGCTTTATTGTCGCCGGGAGCAACGTCTGTCTGGACGAACTCCGGCTTCTCCGACGAACTCTCCAGTCTTCTGTGAATGCCATAATAAACAGAATATAACCCCAGAACCAGCCCCGCCACTGCCGCCACACGCGGCCATACCCGCACCAGCCAATGCCTTTTCAACCTCTCCCTCCGCAGATCCTCCCATTCATCCAGGCGCCCCTCTATTTTCGACAACAGTAAAAGATCTGTCGCCGATGTCCCTTCATGCACCTGCTCCGATACCATCACCTCGTACTCTTTCATCACTTCCTCGGCCTGTACCGTATCCAATGAAGCGAACCAGGACACAAATGCCCGGTGCTCCTCCTCAGTATACTGATGCCGAAGATAGTTCCCGAAAAAATTACGATAGTCTTCTTTTCTCATGTACTAAAGACGTACCGGCACTTCAAAAGCACCCCTGGTACTTCAAAAAAATTTTACCGGGAAGAAGAATGGCGGAAGTTTCTCTCAAGAAAATGCCTTTATTTAAAATCTTCCGGCTTTTTTCCCTTCTGGTATGTACCGAAGCCGAACATTGTCGGCTCGTATTTCCCTACGATTGTAACATCCGGCTGTTCGGGGATACTGTTTTCAAGGCCTGTAGCCCAGTAGCAGGCATTGATCAACAGGCGCCGCAGGTCTTCATTAAGAAAGTCCATCGACGCTCCCATTGTAGTGACAAATACCTTGCCCTTCTTACCCGAATCGGATGTGTATTCCCTGGTCCAGGCCAGCGGCATGACAGACTTCCCCCAGACTCCACTGCTCTCTTTTCCAAGGCCGTCGGTAGGAAGCCCCCAAAGCAGAACTTCCGCGTCGGCGGGAAGACTCCTGATACCATACACATCCGTAATCCCCCGGATTTCCTTTACTCCTTTCAATACCGGGTGGCCGGCTGCCTGCCTGGTCCCGTCTATCAGCGCGCGGGTTCCCTCCTTACCATTGGCCCCGTGGTGACTCACCCAGGTTTCACCGAGAATCTTCTTTCCGAATCCGCCCTCCCAGCCTTTTTGCGTACTGGTGAAGCCGTACCTGGCAAACCTGCTCTCCGGGTTCCTGGTATACCGGAATGCATGGGTCGCAGTGCGGATACCGATAATCGGCTTCCCCGAATTCAGATATTGGTCGAAATAAGCCATCTGGGCGTCGGGATACTCCCTGAACCTGGTCGCTATTACCACCAGGTCTGCGTCCTTAAGCTTCTCCAATCCCTCGGTATGCTGGTGCTCATCGGGATCTACAAAATGAGTTTCCGGGTTGGTGGAAAAAAGGACCGTAGTCCTGAAGCCGTGATGGGCTGCCAGCAGCTTAGCCAGCATAGGGAGCGATTCTTCCGAACGGTAGGCTTCATCGCCGGCGATCAGGACGATGTGTTTTTTCCGGTTCAGTCCGGCGCCGGGCTGCGAGCCCGCCTCAAAATCCAGCCATGCCGGGTTCTGGGCCCAGGCCCACGTAAGCTGAAAAAAGCAGAGGAGCAGCAGTCCTGCCGGTTTTATTTTTTTCATTGGAATTACTAATAGATATTAAATAGTTGTTTTACTTCCTATCCAGTTTAAACGCCACCAGGGCATCACCCTTCGGTTTGCCGAGCGTAGTGCCGCCGCAAGCGACGACGACAAACTGCTCACCGTTGACTTCGTAAGTGCTCGGGGTCGAAAATGCGGAAAAAGGCAGCTCTGTTTCCCAAAGCAAAGCGCCGCTCACTTTGTCAAATGCCCTGAACCTTGCGTCTTCGGTAGCGGCGATAAATAAAACTCCCGTCGCAGTCAGGATAGGGCCTCCGTAGTTTTCAGTTCCGCTATTGGGAAGTCCACGGTTTTTATACTGCGCTATCTCTCCGAGAGGTACCTGCCACTTATGTTGCCCGGTATTCATGTCGATGGCGGTGAGCCTTCCCCACGGAGGCATTATCCCCGGCCTTCCCTCGCTATCCAGGAATTTGGTATATCCCTTGAATGCCCAGGAATCTTTAGGACTGCCGTTACCTTCCTCTTGTTTTTTCTCTTCGGACGCCTCCTTCTCTCCCAATAAAAAGCTGACGAGCGCTTTCCTGTCGGCAAGCTGTATCTGCGGAAACCCCGGCATCATACCCCTGCCCCTCGGCACGAGGTTCATCAGTTCGTCGGCAGTAAATTTACCTTTCACCGATACCAATGACGGGAACCCGCTGGCAGGATTTCCCAAACGATCGACGCCATGGCACGAGCCGCAAAAATTCCTGTATATTCTTTCCCCGCCGGTAAACCTGGATTCCCCTTCCGAAGTAGGCTTCAAAGACAATATCCAGGGAACTTCGTTTGAATTCACGTACAGGATTCCGTCCGGGTCTACAGCAGCACCACCCCATTCGGCGCCGCCCATTAGGCCCGGTACCACCATAGTGGGAATCTCTCCCACAGGCATGTACATTCCTTTCCGGTAAGTGTGGTACATCCTTTTCAATGAATCATAGTCCGGCGAATGGATGTTCAGGTCGGCCTCAGCGATCTCCTGCCTGGAAATGGGCAGGGGCAGTTTCGGAACAAGTTGGGTAGGCCAGGCCGATTCATCGGCGATAGGTGAAGCCGGAACTTTCATTTCTTCAACCGGGAATACAGGCTCGCCGGTATCGCGGTCAAAAACAAAAATATGCCCCTTTTTTGTCTGCTGCACCACTACATCGATCTTCCTCCCATCCTTTCTGATGGTCATCAGGTTGGGTGGCGCCGGCAGGTCCATATCCCAGATATCGTGTTTCACGATCTGGTAATGCCAGATTCTTTTTCCCGTCCTCGCATCAAGGGCGAGCAGGGTATTGGCAAACAGGTTCTGCCCCTTCCTGCTGCCTCCGAAAAAATCAGGCGCCGCCGACCCTGTAGGAGCGTAGACGATACCCCGTTTATGATCTACGGTCATACCTGTCCAGTTGTTGGCTGCTCCGACGACCCCTTTTGTATGAACATCTTCGGGCCAGGTGTCGTAACCAAACTCCCCCTTCCTCGGGATGGTATAGAAAATCCAGGCCAGTTCCCCCGTTTTCACGTTAAACGCCTGAATAAAACCGGGCGCCGCTCCTACATCCTCCATCATGACGGTAGGCATGATGATAATGTCTTCGAAGATTGTTCCCGGCGTCCTCGACATCAGGTATTTATCCTTCGCCCCTTCTCCCAGTCCCGAACGCAGGCTTACGCGCCCTTCTTTACCGAATCCCGGAATGGGCCGGCCCGTGTCGGCATTTAAAGCATAGAGCCATTCATCATACGAGAAAAGAATCCTCCTGTCACCGTTTTCCTCCCAGTAGGCGACACCCCTGTTTTTCAGGTAATTTTTCTTTTCAGACGGTGCAAACCGCCACTTTTCTTTCCCCGTGGCTGCATCGAGCGCAAACGCCTCGCTTGCGGCTGTCAGCCCGTAAAGCACTCCTTCGATAATGATCGGGTTGCACTGCCACACCCCTGAATCGCCGGAATTGTAGACCCAGGCTTTTTGTAATTCCCCGACGTTATCGCGGGTAATCTGCTTCAGTTCCGAATAGTGGCTCTTTTCCGGCCCACCCATATATTCAGGCCAGTCTTTGCTGTTTTTATTATTTGTACAGGAAAATATTCCCAGCGCAATCCATAATAAGCCGCATACCGGCACCAGTGAAAATCGCATATTTTAATATTTATACATAGTTAAAGCTTTATGGCACAGATCGCTGAAGTTTATAAACATCTGTGCATCCGGGGCGATCTTCCCGTTCGCTCCGCCCGCCCTAGTGAAATTCCCGTTAGAAGGCCCTACACGTGCCTAAAAAGTACTTTCACCAGCCCGGGTTCTGTACAAATTTGTCGTTTAAAGTAAGCTCGACGCTGGGAATCGGGTTGAGGTAATCCCGTTCGGGCTTGAAGCCGTACCCGTTCGGAAGCGCCTTCTGGTAGGCATCTATATATCCGCGCTGGTCAAGGAAAACATTTGTCCCGGCAACCATTTCGGGATAATCAGCCTGAACGAACTTAGCTCCCAGTGGCCTCTTTCCTGTAAAAGTATGGTGAGCCCGCCACCTGAGCAAATCGTATATGCGGTTTCCCTCAAATGCGAGCTCCACCCTGCGCTCCCTCCTTACCTCATTGATCACCGGTGACAAGGCTGGATAGTTCCAATCCGGGTCCGGCGTTATGTTGTTGATCATCAGATGCGGCATTCCTACGCGATCACGCAGTTTATTAACGGTAATATCTATATCTGCCTGTGTAACTTCTCCGAGCTCCGCCCTGGCTTCGGCATAATTCAGCAACGCCTCCGCATACCTGAAAATGATTGATCCGGTTTCACATTGATAGTAATTGGTCTTCAGGTTATCGCCCCAGGCATTCGAGTACTTTTTCAACTGGTACCCCGTGACGCAACGGTAGGAGCCCGTCTGGTGGATATCGGCCCTCTGGAAAAGGGTGGTGTCACCGCTTCCGAGGACGTTGACCGCGTTGCCGGGCACCCAGATACTCTGCTCCAGCCTGGGGTCCCTGTTTTTGACAACCTGCCGCAGGTTGCCGTCTCCCTGGTAAAGCGTGCTTTTGGAAATCGGTAGCCCATCTATACTTAAATAGCTGTCTACCAACTCCTTTGTTATCCCGAGATCATTCCCCCAGATACTGGGCATCCAACGGACCAGCCCCAGGCTTTCATCCCATTTTTTCCACAGCAGCACCTCCGTATTGGATCCGTAATCTTTCTGACCGAAAAAGTAATAATAGTCTGTCCGGGGATTACCGCTCCTGTAAATCCCGTACAAACCGCTGTCAATAAGTTCTTTCGCAGCATCTCTTGCCAACGCCAGGTATTTAGTCCCGTCCGACCCTTGCACGCCGAAAGGCGTACCGGCATGATACTTCTGCCAGGTACCTTCAAAAAGGCAGACCCTTGATTTGAAAAGCAATGCGACCTGTTTGTTGAGCCTCGAAGCCGCCGCCTGGTCCTTTCCTTTCAGATACAATATCGCTTTATCGAGGTCGGCCACGATCGAATCCATTACTACATTACGGGGATCCCTTGCCTTATATAACTCTTCGGATTCGTCTTTCAGCGGTTTACTCACCCAGGAAACGGGCCCGAAGTCGCGCAGCAATGAAAAATAAAAGTAGGAGCGAAAAAAGTAGGCTTCGCCCAGGTATTGTTCCCAAAGGCTGCGAGCCCCCGTTACAGTATGATAGTTTTCTAGAAAATAGTTAACACTCCTGATCTGCGTCCAGAAGGTATTCCAGCTCCCGCCCGAAGCCGGTACGACCCTTGTCCCGGCCAGGGTAGCGTTGAAGCTCGATAAAATCAGGTTATCGCTGTTTCCCTCGAGCAGGTTGAAGTCATTACGGGTTTCATTGGGAAACACAGTATAAAACTGGTTTACGTACATTTCCAGGTCGGTCGGAGTCTTCCAGTAATCGGAACTGGAAATAGCATCCAGCGGCTTCTTTTCGAGAAAATCGCTGCAGGACCAGAGCGCCAGGAGAAAAGCCGGCAGAATGAATATCTTTAAAATTTTCATGTCAGTTCCTTGTTAAAATGAAACATTTACTCCCAGAGAAAAGGACCTTGATAGCGGATAAACAAGCGGGGACGTCGTACCACTGACATTCGCTTCGGGATCAAAAGATTTCATGATTTTCGAAAGGGTCAGGATATTCTCTCCGCTTACATATAAACGCGTTCTTTCTATGCCTACTTTTTTGGTCAGCTGTTGAGGAACATTAAATCCAAGCTGCATATTCTTGAGCCTGAGATAAGAAGCATCCTGCAGAAACCTGGATTGGACCTGTTGGTTCTTGTTGTTCTCTGCCGTCAGGTAGGGTCTGGCGAAATAGCCCCCGGTATTTTCCGGGCTCCAGAAATTGACACTATGCTCCTGCAGTACTACGGCGGTCCAGGCCGCACCATATCCGAAGAAAACCTGGCTTCCCATCCAGAGATCCCTTTTTCCTACTCCTTGCCAGAACATACTGAAATCGAACAGCTTGTAATTCATCGACAGGTTCAGCCCGTATAGAAACCTGGGAGAGCTATTGCCAATTACTTTCAGGTCGCCGGGATCGCCTACCGTCTGGTTGCCGCGGGTTATTTTCCCATCCCCGTTCAGGTCTTTGTATTTCACGTCGCCAGCGCCCCATACGCTGTAAAGCTGCGATTGATCCACCCACTCAACGGCTTCCTGTTTTGTCTGGAACAGGCCTTCTGTCTCAAAGCCCCAGATTTCACCGTAAGTCTGTCCCTCATAGAAATTAGAGATCAGTTTCGCCGGGTTATTGTATTTCTTAATGGTTGTTTTATTGTCTGAAAAAATCAGGTTGACATTATAGCCAAAGCTATTGCTGACAGTCTGGCGCCACCCTACGGAAAGTTCTATTCCTTTGGTCGAGAGGGTAGCATTGTTCTTCAGCGGGACACTCGCCCCGTAGGAGGCGGGAAGTGTTTCGCCGGGTCCGAACATGTTGCGGGTCGTCCTGTTATACCACTCAGCCGTAAAAGTAAGCCTGTTATCAAGGGCTTCCGCATCCACTCCGAAATTCACCGTCTCGGCACTTTCCCATGTCAGGCCTATACTCCTGTTTGACGGAACCGTCGAATAGACCGGCCTGCTGCTCCCCATGATCCAGGCCAGGTTTGTGAGGATCGGGATCGTTTCTTCGTGGAGATAATTGGCCACGTTCTGATTACCCAGCACCCCGTAGGAGGCCCTTAGCTTAAAAGTGTTGATCACATCTCCGATCGGCCTCCAGAAATTTTCCTTCCAGATATTATACCCTATAGCGGCCGAAGGGAAAAAGCCCCATCTTCTGCCCTTCTGAAATCTCGACGAACCGTCGTACCTGCCGTTCAGCTCCAGGAGATATTTTTCGTTAAAATTATAGGAAACGCGCATGAAGGTTCCCAGCGTCGACCAGTGGGACATGTTATCCAGTACTTCCATCGCGCCGATCGCA
The DNA here is from genome assembly GCA_964562455.1 of uncultured Cytophagales bacterium. Lineage (GTDB taxonomy): Bacteria > Bacteroidota > Bacteroidia > Cytophagales > Spirosomataceae > Ravibacter. Next base: position 31,591 of record CAZLTN010000036.1, on the reverse strand, counting down.
GTCCGTATGGAAGGTACCGACTCTGTTACCAGATCCCTGCGCCAGCCGCTGAGGAGCATGTTGTTGGACAGCTCGGCCTGCCCTCCGAGCAGAACGCTGAAATAATGCCGGCCAAGCTGCTTGGAATAATCGGTGTAGAGATTAGAGGTGATATATTCATTATGCGTTACCTGCTGACTCATCCTGTTCCAGTTCTGGCTGTAATGCCTGATCGGTGTTACGCCGTCGGTAGCAAGCCCCCACACGACCGCGCGATGGTGTCCTCTCTTATAGCCATAAAAATTGTAGCTGAGATCTGCATTTAACTTCCAGTCCTTATTAAGCTGCAACTGAACAGACGGATTAAACCACAGGTCGGCCGTGTACTGTTTGTCGCTTCCGCCGTTCTGAAGAACCCCGGGAAGGTTTTTGTCCAATGCAAAGTCGCCATTGGGAGTATAGACGGGGTCGGTCGGCCAGGATATTGCCATCATTCCGAATACCTGGTGCCGGTTGTTTACATCCTGCGCGATAAGATAATTCTGGTAGCTGCGGTTAAATTTCGCTTTCAGGAAAAAGGTAAGCCGGTCCGATACCTTCAGCGAAAGATTGGAAGCCAGGTTGAACCGGTCGAATTTTTCATTGGCAAAATTGAACTTGCCGGCGTCGCTGAGCCATCCCAGGCCTACATAGAAATTCGTACTTTTTGACGAACCGCTTATCCCGACATTATGCCTTTGCGAAAAGGCGAAATCTTTATAGAGCACATCCCACCAGTCGGTATTGGCATGCCCCTGGTTCCAATAGCCCCACCCGTTGGGGTCTCTCGGGTCCGCCACCATAGATGGTGTGTTGACCGGATCTTTCTGATATTGAATGATCCGCTCTATCGTTGCATCCGAAAATATTGCATTCTGACCGGAATTCGTAGCTGCTTCGTTTATGGCGTTTGCAAACCGGAGCGAATTCACGAATCCCGGCATATTCGTAGGCTGCGCCCAGGAGAAATTGTTGCTGTAGTCGGTCTTTATTTTTTCCGAGCCTTTTCCCGATTTTGTCGTAATGAGGATCACCCCATAAGCCGCACGGGAACCATAAATAGCCGTCGACGCCGCATCTTTAAGAATCGAAATGGATTCCACATCGGCGGGATTTATTGAATTCATATCCATGGGAGTACCGTCTACCAGTATCCAGGGTGCGCCGCCTGAAAGAGATCCTATGCCCCGGATGTTAATTCCCATCCTGGCATTCGGCTCCCCTCCCATCGTGGTATTTGTGGTGACATTCAGCCCCGGTGAAACTCCCTGGAGGGCCTGGTCCATGTTGTTGACCGGCCTGTTTTCAAGCCGCTCAGAGCCTACCTGGCTGACAGCGCCGGTAAGATTTACCTTCTTTTGGGTTCCGTAACCTACCACTATTACCTCATCGAGAGCCTTTTCGTCCGCTTTCAATGATATTTCAATAGATGTCCTACCCGCCACCGCCACTTCCTGGCTCACATACCCTACAAAAGAAAATACCAGCACGGCATTCTCATCAGGCACATTCAGTGTGAAATTTCCCTTCCCGTCGGTAGCGGTTCCCAGTTGGGTGCCTTTTATCAATATACTTACTCCGGGCAAGCCATCGCCCTTTTCGTCGGTCACAGTTCCGCTGATCCCGATAACATTTTTTTCCTCGTGGGGTACTTCAACCGAATACCCGGCTGCCGGCTGATCTCCGCCATACGGCTGTCCGGCAGCCGGGCCGGAATCCCGCGAGTCGCTGTGGCTTTTCCGTCTGGCCGCCAGTATTACGTAGGTTTTCTCCTTTGTTTTCCTGTAGCGCAGCCCTGCAGCCTGCACCAGTCTGTCAAGGTTTTGCTCCAGCGTAGCAGCAGGCACTACCAGGTTTCCGGGTACATTACGGTTTTCCAGAAGGTGTTCCTCGAAGAGCAGGTCAACCTTATACGTCTCCTTGAGTCGCAGCAGCGCATCTCTCAGGCTTACGGAGCTTGCCTGGAAGCTCTCCTGCCTGGGCGGGTTCTGCCGCGTAAAAGCAAGTGCCTGGGCTTGAGCATGGTACGGAGATATCCATACCCAGGCAATGCAGCACAGGATTCTGAAAAAAGTTGGTTTTTTTTTCATATGATAAAAAGGTTCAGGGTTAGGAATATTCTGTAGAATCAATCGCCGCTACTTTATTTTGAGAATAAAAGGACTTCGTTATTCTTCCGGGCCACCCGGATGTCAAGCATATCGGAAAGAACTTCCAGGAACTCATCCAGCGTCTGGGCTTTATATGAGCCTGTAAGCTCCTTCCCGGAAAGAAGGCTGTCGGCTATTGTAATCTGTACGCCAAATATTTCGTTGAGCCGTGCCCCTACTTCCGGGAGGGGAGTCCGGTCGAACACAAACCTGTGTTCCTTCCAGGTAGTCTGGGCATCCAGTTGCTCCGCGGTCAGTTTTTCAAGCATTATTTTACCGCCAGCAGAAATACTTGCCCGGTCGCCCGGCGACAACATGACGGAAGACTGGGTGACGTCGGGTGACGTAAGCTGGACCTTCCCCTTATTCAGTACAATCCTTGTCCCTCTTTCACGCGTGTAGACAACGAACTCCGTCCCGAGCACCGTAATCCTGCTCCGGTCAGGTGTATGTACGGTAAATTTCTTACTATCTGCCGTCTTGCTGACTACAAACTCGGCTTCCCCCATAAGGAAAACCTCGCGATGCCGTAAGCCAAAGCCCAGACGCGGTACGCGAAGCTCCGAATTTGCATTCAGCACGACCAGGCTATTATCTTCAAGGGTTACAGTACGGAGCTCCCCGTACGCAGTAGTGTACTGACGGTATAGAATGAAATCACTGAAGCTGTAAAAAGCAATGCTTAAAATGATAAGGCACACCGCTGCTTTCCAGACAGCATGGTGGTAGAACAAAGCCCGGAAAGAGCCAACAGGTGTTTTGACAGCTTTTGCAGGGATTTCTTCTGTCGCACTCCCGTCAATCCGTTTTTTATTTTTCTTCCACGCCCGGTCCGTATCCGGTAAAAAATGTGGTTGGGACCTTTCCCATTCTTCGAGCCATTCATAGTACAATTCGAAACTTCCCGCTTCTCCGAGCCACTCTTCAATGAGCTTCTTCTGCAATGAAGTAGCGTGTCCCGAAAAATAGGAGAACAGCATGTCTTTTGATAAGGTAGGTTTCATATTGAAATCAGGAATATTTTCCGGAATATGGCGAGCGCCTTACTGATATGAGCCTCCACCGCCTTTTGGGAGACATTCAGGCATCCCGCGATTTCAGGGTAACTTTTGCCTTCAAACCGGTGCATCAGGAATACCTTTTTGCATTGAGGAGGAAGCGAATCCATTGTTTTTTCAATGCGCATGCAGAGCTCGTCAAATTCCATTATATCATGCGGCTGAAGCGCCGGTGATTCAAGATCATGGCCTGGCAGTTCCTCGTTGTTTTCCCTGCTGAATTCCCATTTGAGGTAGTTGAAGCATTTGTGCCTTACCGCTTCAAACAAATAAGCACGGAATGAGACGGTCACCCGCTTATAGCTGGCTTTCTCCCAAAACGAATAAAAAATATCGGAAACAAGGTCTTCGGCTACCTCTCTGGTATAAACATACCTCACTGCGTGGCTGCACAAAACCCCGTAATAACGACGGAACAGCAACTCATAGCCATTGACCGGATCCCGCTCAAAAGCCTGCCTGATAAAAAACTCCCTGTCGGCAACCGAAGCAGCCGTATCCCGGGCAGATACCTGGCTCATCGCCGGGCTCTCCGGCCGGTCATCATTTGCATCCGGGTCTCTGTCATTTGGCGGGTGGCTCATTCTGCAGAATATTTTATGCTCCTTTACTATGGATGTAAAGTTTTCCATCCAACACCCTACCTCTGTACAGTATTTTTTTACAGAAGAAGACCCGTCAGGGTCGGTTCCATATCACACCCCCGGAATTCATTCAGGGGGTGGAGGGCCAGCCCAAACCCCGTTAGTGCCGTAGGCACGGTCCATTTTACCCAAACCGGATCCTATTCCGTAATCTATTTCCCGGGTAGCCTTTTTTATCTTTATATGAGTCGAGGGTGTCTGAAAAGTTCTTTAATACCATGTGGCCAAATAATCCTTTGTAATCTTCTCAATGCCCCATCAGGGGCTGCCCATCTACAGGAAAATATCCGCATTCGTGTGCCCCGTATGGGGCTACCCATCTATAGGAAGATATCCGCATCCGCGTGCCCCGTATGGGGCTATCGTCCGTCGGAACGTCCGTTTATCTGTTGGGTAGCCCCGTAGGGGGCATGCTGTCGGATCGGTTCCCTTTTTTCTATAGACAGGTAGTGCCTGACGGCACATCGAACCCTGAAAAGGCGCATGCCAGACAATATTTTTTAAAAAAAAACACGTACACTATCTTTTTAGACACCCTCTAACGTTCTTTCGGTGATCTTTTACCCCCGGGTTTAAACCAGGGGCTATGATGGGGTCGACCCTGACGGGTCGACTTCGTTCTGGTAAATTCCCCTGGAATAGCTAGACGTACAGATGCCCTGTCAGCACCCCTCAGTGCCTGAAAAAGCCTGTAAAAAGCAGATTGTCAGAATAATAGAAGGCAGGCAACGATACTGATCGTCATTTCTCCTCTGTTTCGAAGGTATTCCATAATTGAAGAGGAAGCAGCATAGTATTGTTTCTTAACGACGGATTTCGAGATCTTCAGCTTATCTGCAATTTCATCCAGCGATAATCCTTCCTTTGTACGAAGCTCGAAAATATAGCGTCTTTTTTCAGTCAGGCGATCCAACGCCAGCCCGGCTACCGACTGATATTCTTCATAGCAAAGCTCATCGTCGAGACGCACACCGCTGTCTTCTGTATCAGGCGCCATCATGGAAAGCACTTTCCTTTCTATTTTATTTCTACGGAGCCTGTCCAGTAAAAGATTCTTTGAAACCTTAAACACATACGCCTTGAAAGAATCAACTTCTGCCAGCGCTTCCTTACGTTCCCATATCTTGAGAAACACGTCCTGGATAATCTCCTCGTTATCTTCCCGCACCGGGTTAAACAAGTGAAGATACCTCACCAACTGGGACAAGTGGTTAGTATACAATACCGAAAAGGCATGTCTGTCGCCAAAGGCGCTTTTCCTGAGTAACTCTTTTTCTGTTACTTCCATACCAACCGGCAGTTACGTCCCTGAAACCGGATTCCGGGACAAGGGGCAAATACAGCAATAGACTGATGAAAATCAAATTTAACAAATAAAAGAAGAAAAATCCAATGTGGCTTTTTTAACATCTATCCGAAAACGGCGGGGCCGGCGCGAATCGCGCCGGCCCCGCCGTTTGTCCATCCCTTTTATTACCCTTATTCATACCCCGGATTCTGTGGAAGCAGGTTCGGGTTTCTCAGGATTTCGACTGCCGGAACAGGCCACAGCTTGTATTTCGGATCTGTCAGGCCAAGTACGGAACCAATCCGGTCGGTCCGCACGAGGTCAAACCAGGAATGGCCCTCGTAACAAAGCTCCAGCCTCCTCTCCTTATACAGGCGCTCTCTGAACGAAGCAAGATCCGGCACATCAACCGCAGTCAACGCCGCAAGCCCGGCGCGGGTCCTGATCTGGTTCAGCAAAGACAATGCCGCCGGGTTCGGATAGGAAGTCTCAGCCAGGGCTTCCGCTTTGGAGAGCAGTACTTCCGCCAGGCGGAAAATGATGAAATTATCATCTCTCGAAACCCTCCGTGTATACTTTTTCACATACTCCTCCCCGTCGGCAAATCCGAAAGTAGCGGTTTTGCGCAAGTCTCCGTTTTCATACGCAGCCACTATGTCGGGGTTCACCTGGATCATCCGTGTACCTCCCTGGGAAGGGGGCAGATATGTGCCCGCAATTGTATTAGGGTTAAGATTGTCGTACTGTAGCTCCCAGATCGATTCATCGGCATTCTTGTCTGTAAAGAGCGCTGCATACGTATTGTTCAGCGTACTCTTCTTTTGAAGGATATCGTCGGCAGCCGCAATCGCTTTATCATATTCCTTTCTGAAAAGAAAAATTCTGACTGCCAGCGCATGAGCCGCTGCCTTCGTAACTCTTCCCTTTGTCTGTAGCGCACTGCTGTAGGATTCCGGCAGATCTTTTCTCGCAATCTCGAGATCCTCGAATACCTGGCTATAAATGAGGCTTGAATTATCGCGTGATACCTGCAGGGAGGGGAGGTCAGGCGATGCTGTCGGCTCCGTTATCAGCGGCACGTCGGAGAAGTAACGGATCAGGTTAAAATAGGCATGTGCCCTGAGCATCCGTGCCTCGGCCAGGATCTGAGCTTTCTGAGTCGCGGAAAAAGAAGGATCCTCGATGCCGGGAACCCGCTGCAGGATTACATTCACCCTGTTGATGATCAGGTAGTTCTGTGTCCATAGCTGGTTGTAGTACCCGTTATCATCCAGGAACTGGAGGTTATTGATCTGCTCAAACTGCCTGTTGAGCGCATTCCCCTTTACATTTTTGGTAGGCAGCTCGGCCATCACCATGTAGTTGAACCCATTGTCAAGCACGCCCTTATAGGCCCCGATAATGGCCGCCTGAGCATCGGCTCCCTTGGTAAACAACTGCTCGTTCGAAACGGCATCAACTGGCTCCTGGTCGATAACGTCGCACGCCCCCAGTGACAATAAGACTCCTGCCAGATATATATATTTGAACTTTTTCATCAGAACAAAAGATTGTTAAATTTTGATTGTTTCAGTATCAGAAACCGATATTCAGTCCCAGCGTATACGATTTTACCTGCGGGTAGGCATTCATGTCGAAGCCAAACTGCGCATCGTTCCCGTAGGAATTTACCTCCGGGTCAAAGCCCGTGTATTTGGTAAATGTGAACAGGTTCTGGCCGACCACGTATATTCTAAGGTTTTGCACGCCTATCTGCTTCAGCTTATCCGCCTTCACGGTATATCCCAGGTTGATAGATTTGATCTTCAGGAAAGATCCGTCTTCATGAACCCTGTCCGAAACAGATCCGTTGCGGGTAGGATCACCCCATGCCGCACGGTGCAGCCAGGTTTCGTCACCAGGCTTTCTCCACCTGTCTTTCGCATCCGTAAAGGAGTTGAACCAGGTATGCATCCGTCCGTATGAATACTTCGGGTGGTTAAAAATTGTATTGCCGTACACGAAGTGCATGAAAATGCTCGCATCAAAATTCCTATAGGTCAGCGTATTGGTCATCCCTCCCGTAAACTTGGGCTGTGCGCTCGCCAATACAGTGTTGTCGGTGGTGGTCGACGCGTATGGGACATTACCGTTACCGTCCACATCTTCAAAATCATAGTTCCCGGTCTCGGGATTCACACGCAGTATTCTCCAGCCGAACAAGGTTCCCAACGGGTACCCAACCTTCAATACGGAAGCATAACCGTTGAATCCGAGCGGCCGGTCGTCGCCGTCGGGAAGGCTGGTCACTTTATTACGGTTGAAAGCAATGTTGAAATCTGTCCGCCAGCTAAAATCGTTCGTGGCTATATTCGTCGACCCGAGCTGGAGCTCTACTCCTTTATTCTGAACGTTTCCTACATTCTGAACCGAGCTCGTATAACCGGAAGAAGTCGGCAGCAATACCTCGAGAAGCAACCCGTGCGTCTTTTTGATATAGTAGTCAAAAGTAAAATTCAGCCGGTTGCCGAAGAATCTCAGATCCACTCCGGCATTGGTCTGCTCGGTGGTTTCCCAGGTCAGATTCGGATTCTCAAGCTGCACAGGGGCAAGGCCGCTCAGGCCAAGGTAGTTGAATCCACCTCTTGAAAGCCCTCTTGAGGTGAAATTCCCGATTTCCTGGTTACCGGTCCTTCCCCAACTGGCCCTGATCTTAGCGTCGTCGAGCCACGAAACCCCATCCATAAATTCCATTTTATCAAGCCTGTAAGAAGCTGATACGGAAGGGAAAGTTCCGTACTTATTGTTCCTGCTGAACCTCGAGGATCCGTCTACACGAAAGCTGGCGGCGATATTCAGCTTGTTGTCGAAAGTATAGTTGAAGCGGCTGAAATAAGAAGCCAGCCCCCAGCTACTTCCGCCTGAGCTCGAATTGCGGACCGAAGCTGATTCAAGCGTAGAGATCGATTCCAGCGCAAAGTTAGTCCCCGACGCCGTTGTACGGCTCATGTGCGACTCCTGCTGCGAGTACCCCAGAAGTACGTTCACTCTGTGCTTGTTTCCAAGGTTGGTCGAATAATTAAGGGTATTTTCATTGATCCACCCCTTGTCCTGCGTCAGGGAATTGGTTCCCGACCCGTTGGTACTGCGGCCCTCGTAGGTAAGATTATTGGGTGGAATGAACAGGACTTCATCCAGGCCCATATAGTCGATGCCTATCGAAGATCTTAAATTAAGGCCATGTATTATTTCAAGGTTAAGAAAAGTATTCCCGATCACGCGGTTGTTGAACGCATAGTTGGTAATTTCCCGTGCCATAAGGGCCGGGTTATTGCTCGTAGCGATATAGGGATCGACCGGATTAAGCGTGCCGTCTTCGAGGTACAGCGGGATAGCAGGCGACTTAATAATCGCAGCAGAAACGATACCGGTATTCGTACCGGCGTCTATCCTGTCGGTCTTCGAACGGCTCAGGGTAAGGTTAAGCCCGGCGCTGAGACGGCTGTTAATAGTCTGATCAAGATTGATCCTTACATTGCCGCGTTTGTATCCGCTGCCTATCACCACTCCTTCCTGGTCGTAATAATTCCCGGATACCATAAACTGCGTTTTTTCACTACCCCCGGAAACTGAAAGGTCATAGCTCTGGATAGCTGCGTTCCTGAAAATAACATCCTGCCAGTCGGTTGTTGGTAAAGATGACGGATCGCTGAAATAAGGCTGCATTCCTACATTGGTCCTTGCTTCATTGACCAGTTCTCCCCAGCCCGGCCCATCGAGAAGCGACAGGCGCTTCGTCTCCTTCTGAACGCCGTAATAAGTATTGAAATTGATCCGCGGAGTGCCTGCTTTTCCTCTTTTAGTCGTAACCAGGATTACCCCGTTAGAGGCCCTTGACCCGTAAATAGCCGCTGCCGCTGCATCTTTCAGCACCTCCATCGATTCTATATCCCCCGGACTGAGCGAGGAAAGAGGGTTTTCGGCTACCGCGCCTCCCGAGGCAGATGCATAGGCGCCTGTGTTGATAGGTACTCCGTCGATCACATACAACGGATCGTTTCCTCCCGTAATGGAGCTCGCGCCCCTGATCCGGACTGTCGACCGCCCGCCGGGAGTTCCCGCATTCTGGGTTACGTTCACCCCGCTCAGCCTTCCCTGCAGTACCTGCTCCGGCCCGGTGATGGGCAGCTCGGCAATTTTCTTATCAGAGACCGACAGAGAAGCGATTGCAGAGGAAATATCTCCCCGCGACTGCGATCCGTAACCAATAACCACTACTTCTTCCAGGGACTTCTGATCTACCTTTAACGAGACCTCGATATTGGTCCGGTTTCCTACCTTCACTTCCTCGCTGAGATATCCCACGAAAGAAAAAATCAGCTCAGCATTTTCGTCGGGCACTACAATTGAGTAAGCGCCGTCTGAGCCGCTGATCGTGCCCTGCTGGGTACCTTTCACTAAAATATTGACTCCTGGCAGGGGTTCTCCCTTTTCGTCCGAAACCTTCCCCCGCACTGTCCGGTCCGGTACCGGCACGACTGACTGTAATTCCGTTTCGGGCAAAGCAGTTGAGCTTTCTTCCCTGGATACGGCCTTCAGCAGAATCCTGTTTTCAACTACCGAATAATCGACCGAAATCGGCTGAAAAAGATTTTTAAGTATCTGGTCAAGGCGCTGCTCTTTTGCCTTGATCGTTACTTTCTGCTTTGGGTCAATCGAGCTCGGGCTATAAATAAAACGTACATTGGCCTGTTGCTCGATCATTCCCAGCACCTTTTTAAACCGCTGGCTTTCCTCGTTCAGCGTGATTTTTGTCTCCAGAACACTCTGGCCGCTTAGTGTGCTGGCTTCCGACATCCCGGAAAAAACTACAAAAACAATGGCCTGACAGAAGGCAAGTGCCGCCATTTTTCTGAGACCGGGGCGAATCCGTAACATTGACATCATGTCCTACGTTGCTTTAAGTTATGGTTGATTAATAAAGAATTGGGGTCTAAATCCCCGGATTAATCCGGTCATCGTGGCGCCGGCTGGCAACCGGGACCGGAAATAAAGATCGCAGTACCGCGTATCTCGTATCTGGCACGTGTCACCTCACAGAGAAAATCCAGTTGACGGTACATATCGAGCCCGGTGAGATCGCCGGTAAAAATACATTGCCGCATATCCGGGTTCCCGGCTATCAGTTGTACCCCGTATATCTCGCTGATCCTGTCCAGCACCTGGCCGACCGGAACCTCGTCGAACAGGAAGCGGGCAGAAGACTCCGCCTTCTGTACGGGCTGAGGCGCATCGACAAGGTCCTGTCGCAGCGTCTTCAATATCAGGTCGTAGGAAACCTTCTGGTTAGGCATAGCGATCACACCGTCTTTCTTATTTCTTCCTGTCGACTCCGCAGTGTATACCGATACTTTACCCGAAACCACCGAGACTTCGATCTTTTTCTGGTTTTGCTGCGGTTTGATGCGAAAGCTGGTCCCCAGCACTTCCGTAACCAGGTCTCCGGTCTGCACGATAAAAGGCTTCTGCGGGTCAGGCATGACTTCAAAAAAGGCTTCTCCTTCCAGCCATACCTTCCTGTTTTCCACTCCGAAATGCTCGTCTGCAACAATATCGGCGCCTTCTCCTAGTATAACCGAACTGCCGTCCGGCAGGGTGATCCGGCTCGGATGACCGGTTGTCGTATCGGAAACGGCTTCAGCCACCTGCTTTTCAGGACGGCTGTCCATATGCCGCAGGTACAGCAACCCCGCTCCCAATAGCAAAAGTGATGCCGCTATGCCTGCGATCCACTTTACCATTATATTCCGACCGGAACGGCTGTGTGCATGCAGAAGCTGCCAGATCTTTTCCCGGGTTTCCTGCTCGGCCTTATCGGAATCAAATAACTTCCCTTCCGACTGTTCGTTGTAATGCAGCGCCGCCCATTTCTCAAGTAAGGCTATTTCCTCATCGCTGCACTGCCCGGCCAGGTACTTCTCGGTAAGTTTGTCAAACTCATGTTGTGTCATTTCCAATCCCTGTTAGTTCTCGTGGTAAAAATGTCTGAGATGTTGACGCAACATTTTTATTGACTTTGTAATATGGTATTCCACTGCCTTATCGGTCAGCCCGAGTTCCATAGCAATCCTTTTAACGGGTACTTCATCCAGTTTGCTCATCCTGAAAACTGTCGCCGTTTTCTCCGGCATCTGTTTCATCGCCTGGTCTACTGCCTTGCTGAGCTCTTCATTCGTAAGTATTTCATTTACCCTGGAATTTTCGAATACTTCCTGCAGCAACTGGAATTCCAGGTACTTTCGCAGGTTCATCTGGGCTTTGATACTCTTATTGACCAGGTTCCTTGCGGCGATGAACACATAGATTTTCAAATTCTGTATGTTCGAATACTCCCGGTTTTGCCACAAGCTTTCCATTACGTCGTGCACGATCTCTTCTGCGTCCTCCCTCACGCCCAGTTGCTGATACGCAAACCCGTAGAGCTGCCTCCAGTACCTCCGGTAGACGACGGCGAAGGCTTCGGATTCACCCTCTTTCATCAGCAAAACCAATGATTCATCGGTAAGATCAGTATATCGCATCCGATTCATTTTGTTAAAGGTTCGCTTTGCCGGCCAAACCCCTAAATCTAAAGCTGAAAATTTTTTGATTTTCTTCCGTTCGTAAGACGGAAGCCGGGTGCGGTCAGGCAACAGGTATACAGCCCGGCGGCTGTATTTTCACAACCCGTGCATATAGTGTGTTTAAACCAAAAATTCTTCTTATCCCCTTTCCTCGTACACCTTTAGCCTGTTCCTTAAATCCGCCGCCTCCTGCCTGAGCAGATCTATTTTATACAACAGGTATTGGATCGTTTCAATACCTTCCGGATTGATATCCAGCTCATAATGCCACCGGATATACCGTTCCAGTTGCGGCAATACAGAGTAAGGAATAAACCGCTCGTTATTTACCCAGACAATTTCTATCAGCCCGCCGTCTTCCAGCGAGTCTATAAAAGAGCCTTCAATATCATATTTCAGACAATAGCTCGTAATGCTTATCATTTCAGTACTCATAGTTCCGGGGGTTTAGGATTTTGCAATTTCCCTGAAAAGCTCCTTTTGCTTCTCCGACAAATTTGTCGGTATCTTCACCTGGTAAGTCACGATAAGGTTTCCGAAAGACCCCTCTTTCTTGTATACCGGAAACCCTTTCCCTTTCAACTGCACCTTTGTATTGTTCTGCGTACCAGGGCCGACCTGCAGCTTAACCTGGCCGTCCAGCGTATCCAGCACGATCTCCCCACCCAATACCGCTGTATAGAGGTCTATTTCTTTTGTCAGGTGAAGATTATCCCCCACCCTGCTGAAGACCGCATCGGGACTGATGGTGAATGTAATATACAAATCACCATTCGGCCCCCCGTTTGCCCCCGGAGCGCCGTAACCGGCAAGCTTGATTACCTGCCCGTCGGCTACACCGGCAGGGATAGTGATCCTGATGTTCTTCCCGTTTACCGTTAGAACACGCGGATGCGTCCGGGCGGCTTCCCTCAGCGATAACGAAAGCTCCGCCTGGTAATCGCCTCCCCTGAACTTCGCCTCAGCCCTTCCCGACCTGCCGGCGCGCTGACCGAAAAGAGATTCGAAGAAGTCCGAAAAATCGCCGCTGTCAAAATCCCCGGTATAATCCTGCCAGTTACCCTGGCCCGTCTGCTGCGAACCGCGCTGCTGTCGTTTAGCCTGTTCAAACTGCTCCGCATGCTGCCAGTGCTCTCCGTACTCATCGTATTTCTTTCTTTTTTCCGGATCGCTCAGCACCTCGTTGGCCTCGTTGAGTTGCTGAAATTTTACCTTCGCCTCTTTGTCGTCGGGGTTAAGGTCCGGATGCAGCTTCCGGGCAAGCTTCCTGTAAGCTTTCTTTATGTCTTCCTGGCCCGCATCTTTGCCTAGCCCGAGAATCTTGTAATAATCAATGAATGCCATCTATATCAATACTGTATGGTAGGTAGTCAGAATACGGTAAAAAATACCGGGTCAAATGCCGCATCTAATTTACATGCGAAACATCGAAATCATTTTGTACTATTCAAATTATTTGCATAAATAAACGCACGTTTTTTAACTTTTTCATTTCTAATCTGTTTACGTAAGATGGGGTCTCTCTTTTCCAAAAGACTACGCTATAGTATGTTAACTAAACCTGTAAGAAAACGCTTTCTCCTTCTATCTGTTATTTTTTATTCCGCAGGACTTCCCGCCCAGACAACGATCTCTCTGAAAGAGGCTGTAAAAACAGCGCTGGATAACTACGGCACTATTAAATCAAAAGCCAGCTATGCTGCCGCTTCCAAAACCGCCGCGTCGTTCACCCGGAGCGAGTACCTGCCCAACATGAATGTGGCGGGTCAATGGACTTACGGAACCGTAAACGGGCAGATCGGTCCGGGATACGGGTTTGGCGGGCTCGGCGTCGCTTCCTCGGGCCTCCCCTCGCCTACTCAGAACTGGGACGCTGCCTTCGGGGCAATCTACATTGCAAATACAAACTGGGATTTTTTCGCTTTCGGAAGAGTGAAAGAGAAAATCAACATTGCCGACGCAATTGCGCTCCGCGACCAGAAAGACCTCGAACAGGAGATTTTCGAGCATAGCATAAGGGTAACAGCCGCTTACCTTAATCTCCTTACCGCCCAACACCTCAGGCTGTCATACGAAAAAAACCTGACCAGGGCCCGGGCCATAGAAACAGTAGTGACCACCCGCGCCAGGAACGGCCTGATCGCAGGAGTAGACTCTCTTCTTGCCAATGCCGAGGTTTCGAACGCACGCATTGCTATTACCCGCGCACGCGACTTCGAACAGGAACAAAGCAACCAACTGGCCGTTCTGATGGGAATCGACCCTGGAGGATTCATGCTCGATACATTGTTTATGGCAAGGCTGCCGGTGTTGCTTGAAGAGCTATCCACAGGTACGGTCGAATCACACCCTGTCCTTCAATTTTTCAAAAGCCGTATCCTCGCCGGCGAATCCCAGCAGCGCTATTATAAAACCCTTTATTTCCCTGCGTTCTCCCTGGTAGGAGTTTTTCAGACCAGGGCGTCAGGATTCGGCAGCTCTTATGCGACCAACAGGGCCGATTTCACGCACAGCGTCTGGGAGGGCTTCAAACCGGCAAGAAGTAATTTCCTGCTGGGTTTAGGCGTAACCTGGAACCTGACCCAGCCTATCAGGTATTCCTACCAGGTACGAAGTCAGGAGCTGACTAACCGGGCCCTGCTTGAGGAATATAACCTCGCCAGCCAGCGCCTTGATGCTCAACTGGAACTCGCCGGTAATAAAATCAGGAATGCGCTCGAAAATTACAGGGAGGCCCCCGTACAGGTAAAGGCTGCTGCCGATGCCTACCTTCAGAAATCGGTGATGTACAAAAACGGTCTGACTAACCTCGTGGAGCTTAACCAGACACTTTATGCCCTGATACGGGCGGAAACGGATCGCGATATCGCCGGTAACCATGTCTGGCAGAGCCTTCTGATGAAAGCTGCCGCGCTTGGCGACTATTCTGTTTTCGAAAATCAATTATAACCAGTTAATCTCCTACCCCTGTCCGTTCCCGGCAGGCTGCACCCTGTAACCACATGAATCTGATTCGCTTTGCATTAAGAAAGCCGATAACCATCATGGTTGTTGTGGCCGGACTGCTCTTCTTCGGAATCAGCGCGGTCAGAAAAATTAAGATTGATATTTTTCCAAAGCTCGATCTTCCGGTTATGTATATCGCCCACCCTTTCGGGGGCTATACGCCTAACCAGATGGAGACCTTCTTCGGAAAGCAGTACGTCAACACACTGCTGTTTGTCAACGGTATCAAGGCAATAGAAACAAAAAACGTACAGGGACTGACCCTGATGAAAATTACGTTCTACCCGGGGACCAATATGGCCCAGGCATCTGCTGAGCTGAGCGCTTTTTCAAACCGTATCCAGGCAGCCTTCCCACCCGGTTCCAACCCGCCTTTTATCATCCGGTTCGATGCTTCTACCCTGCCTGTCGGACAACTGGTGCTATCGAGCGACGTCCGGACCAACAACCAGTTGATGGATCTTGCCAATTTGTATGTGCGGTCTTCGTTTACTGCGATTCCCGGGATAGTATCATCCCCGCCTTTTGGCGGAAACATCAGGACTGTGGTGATAAAAGCCGACCCCGGGCTAATGAGATCGCACAACCTAACGCCCGATCAACTGGTAGAAGCCATACGCCTCAACAACCAGACCGCGCCGTCAGGAAACGTAAGGATCGGAGACAAAAATTATATCACACCTACGAATACGACCATCAAAACCGTCGCCGAATTCGGCGATATCCCGCTATTTAAAGGTAACGGGGTACAGAACCTGTACCTGAGGGACGTTGCAACCATAGAGGACGGGGCAGATATCACCACCGGCTACGCTTTGGTTAACGGCAAGCGTTCGGTCTACCTGAGTATTGCCAAAAGCGCCGATGCCTCCACCTGGGAAGTGGTTCAGAACCTGAAAAAATACATCCCGAAAATGCAGAGCACGCTGCCCGAGGACGTAAAGCTGAGCTTTGAGTTTGACCAGTCCCAGTACGTTATGAACGCGGTGAAAAGTCTCGTGGAGGAGGGGGTAATCGGAGCCGTCCTGACCGGGCTCATGGTACTGTTGTTCCTGGGTGATGCCCGGGGGGCGCTTATCGTTATCCTGACTATCCCCACATCGATCATTACCAGCATATTATTTCTCAATCTTCTCGGCCTGACGATCAATATTATGACCCTCAGCGGGCTCGCGCTGGCCATAGGGATACTGGTCGATGAAAGTACTGTCACGATCGAAAATATTCACCAGCACCTGGACATGGGCAAACCGAAGGCCCTGGCTATATGGGACGCCTGTAAGGAAATAGCGTTTCCGAAGCTGCTGATCCTTTTCTGTATCCTCGCCGTATTTGCCCCGGCTTTTACAATGGAAGGAATTCCCGGCTCCATGTTTATGCCGCTCGCGCTTGCGATCGGGTTCAGTATGATCGCCTCCTATTTCCTTTCCCAGACGTTTGTTCCGGTCATGGCCAATTGGCTCATGAAAGGACATTCTAAAGGCACTGCTTACACCGGGGAAAGTGATACCTGGGAATTGAAAAGAGCGCTTAGCGAACGGGAAGACGCCAACCGGAATGGCAAAATAAGCCTCTTCGAACGGATGAGAATGAGGTTTCTGAGATTTATCAACCGTATTATGCCCTTCAGGCGCCCTATCGTCGTCGTTTATTTGCTGATCTCCACTGCCCTGGCGGGTTTCCTGTTAAATCACATCGGTAAAGACGTGCTTCCTAAAGTAAACGGCCGCCAGTTCCAGGTCAGGCTTAGAGCCCCGGAAGGGACCCGGATCGAACGTACTGAAGAAAAAACACTCCGGCTCATCGGTATTATAAAAGACATTACAGGGAATGAGAACGTGGCTGTCACCTCTGCTTACGTCGGCCAGCACCCGGGACCTTTCTCCGTCAGCCCTATCTATCTCTGGATGTCCGGCCCTCAGGAAGCAGTACTCCAGGTGGCTTTAAAAGAGGGATTCCATACCGACCTGGATGAGTTGAAAGAAAAGATCAGGAAGCGGACCAAAGCCGCTATTCCCGACGTCGGTCTCTCGTTTGAGCCGATAGAGCTCACCGATAAAATCCTGAGCCAGGGCTCACCCACGCCGATAGAGGTCAGGCTGACGGGACGCGATAAAAAAACCAACGAGCAATATGCAGGTAAATTGATCGAAAAGCTGAAAGAGATCCCCTACCTGCGGGATATCCAGCTCGGACAATCAAACAAGTACCCTGCCGTCAATATCGAAATCGATCGTATGCGTGCCTCCCAGTTGGGTGTGGACGTAGCCGAAATTTCACGCTCGCTGATAGCTTCCACTTCTTCATCGCGCTATACCGATAAAAATATCTGGGTAGACCCGAAAAGCGGGAACAATTACTTTGTACAGGTGCTTGTCCCCGAAAACCAGATGAAGTCCATTCATGACATTTCCGAAATCCCGATTCTGAAAGGTCAAAGCCGGCCGCTGCTGGGCGACGTAGCAACCATTGCCCCGGATACGACCTACGGAGAAAACAATAACCTGGGCGCACTGCCGGCACTGTCGGTGACCGCCAACCTCAATGAGAAAGACCTGGGGGCGGCCCAAAAAGCCGTCCGCGATGTGATCGATTCTTTGGGAGAGCTCCCCCGCGGGCTGACCGTGCAGCTTATCGGGTTGAGCGAAACGCTGACAGGCACATTGGAAAGCCTGGAAGGAGGCCTTTTGGTGGCAATCGTGGTTATCTTCCTGATGCTGGCCGCCAATTTTCAGTCGTTTAAGGTTTCGGCAATTATCCTTGCCACTGTACCGGCTGTTATCGTAGGTTCACTCACTTTGCTCCTGCTTACCGGGTCGACGCTGAACCTGCAGTCTTATATGGGGATCATTATGTCTGTAGGAGTTTCGATCTCAAACGCCGTCCTGCTGATTACCAACGCCGAGGAGCTGCGCCTGCGAAGCGGGAATGCTCTTTCTGCAGCTTATGAATCAGCCTCCCTCCGGTTGCGGCCTATCGTGATGACGGCCCTCGCCATGGTTGTGGGGATGATCCCGATGGCTATAGGATTCGGAGACGGCGGAGACCAGACGTCTCCCCTCGGACGGGCGGTGATCGGCGGGTTGTTCACTTCAACCTTTGCGGCATTGTTTATTCTTCCGCTGGTGTTTGCCTGGGGACAGGGAAAAACCTCCATCCAAAGCGTATCGCTCGACCCTGAAGACAAAGAAAGCAAGTTCTATATCCCAACCCGGAAAACAAACTGACGACAGGGCATCCTGCTGCCTGATGCTCACAGATCTATTTTAATATCGCTATGAAATCAATAAAACCCGCATTTTTCAGTCTTTCTACCGTTGTTTTCGCTACTCTGTTCTACTGCTGCGGGAAAGCCCCGGCGGCGGAAACCGAAGAGGTAGAGGCAGTTCCTGTGGAAGTATTCAGCCTTAAAAAAGGAAGCGTATCCTCCGAACTGAAATTACCGGGCGAACTGGTCGCCTTTCAAAATGTAGACCTCTATGCCAAGGTAAACAGCTTTGTTAAAAAACTATATGCCGATGTCGGGTCGGAAGTAAGGGAAGGCGCACTCCTGGCGACACTCGAAGCCCCGGAACTGGCATCCCAGCTGGCAGGCGCCGAATCGAGACTCCAGGCCCAGGAAGCAATGTATCTTTCCAGCAAATCTACCTACGAACGTTTGCTCGAAACCAGCAAGACGCCCGGCACGGTCTCACCTAATGACCTTGAGCTCGCTTTTGCCAGACAGCAGTCCGACGCCGCCCTGCTCCAGTCTGCCAGGGCTACTTTTAACGAAATCAGGGATAACCGCAATTACCTCGAGATCAGGGCGCCTTTTTCCGGCGTGATCAGCGCCCGCAACGTGAGCACCGGCGCCTACGTCGGGCCTTCCGGCAAGGGTTCCGAATTCCCGTTATTTTCACTTGTCGAGCAGAACAGGCTGCGGCTTGTAGTCAGTGTTCCTGAGTCCTATACGCGATACGTCAACTACCAGACCCAGGCAAAATTTACAGTCCGGTCATCGCCCGGCCAGTTTTTTTACGCAAAGGTAAACCGGTTGTCAGGCGCTCTCGATCCTAAGCTCAGGGCCCAGCGTACGGAACTGGATGTCAATAACAGGGATAAAGTGCTTCTTCCCGGCACGGTTGCCGAAGTTACACTTCCCATGACAACCTCCGATTCCTCATTCAGCGTTCCGGTTCAGTCCGTGTTAAATACTGCGACAGGACTGTTTGTTATCAAACTGGAAAATGGAAAAGCCCGCTGGGAGCAGGTAACAACCGGCAGGAATGACGGCGTAAACATGGAAGTTATCGGGAATCTCAGTGCAGGCGACACGCTGATCCTCCACGTCAGCGAAGAGGTACGGGACCGGTCGGAAATAAAGAAAACCGTGCAACATCAATAGTCGGTAAAGACGCGAGGCATCGCGTCTTTACGACGACGACCGATAAATCATTTCGCGGTCGCCATCACCATCTTGATATCTTCCTTCGCTCCTATTTCGAGCACATCGACCAGGTCCTGGACCGCCAGGCTTTTATCGAGCCGGAGTACGATTGTGCGCTCCTGTACATTCAAAAATGTATTGTGCAGGGTTGTTTCGAGCTGGTCGACCGGGATAGGCTGCTTGTCCAGGAAATAATTCCTGTCCGCATCTACCGACAACGTCATCTGCTTGGTATAGCTCCTTTGCGCGGCTGCCGCCTGGGGCAGCATCAGTTTAATGACATTCGGGTTGGCCATCGTAGAGATGATCAGGAAGAACAACATCAGGAAGAACATGATGTCATTCAGCGAATGTGTAAAAACTTCCGGCGCGAACCGGCTCTTTCTGCGTATCTTCATTACTTATTCAGTTCTCTTGAAAATCTTGACAAAGGGCTTGGGCGCTGTATTATTTCCCTACCGGCTTTTGCAGCACATCCAGGAAATCCGAGGCAGCCATCTGGAGGCGCAGCGCAAAGCGGTCTATTTTCATATTGAGCATATGGTATCCCGCATAAGCAATCAGACCGATGATAAGACCCGTTCCGGAAGTGATCATTTTCTCGTACATCCCGCCTGAAATCGTACTGATGTTAAAATCGTTGGATAGTGAGATATCGTAGAAAATCCTGATGATACCCGCAATCGTACCCACGAAACCAAGCATAGGAGCGATACCCGCAATGACCCCGAGGTAAGACAGGTTTCCTTCCAGGCGCTGAAGCTCTATCTGGCTGGCGTTTTCGATGGTGGTCTCTATATCTTTGATCGGATACCCGATCCGGCTGATCGCCCGCTCAAAAATCCGGCCTATCGCATTCCGCTGGTTGCGGCATAGCGACTCGGCAGACTTGAGATTACCTTCCTGCACAAAATCCCGGATGTTATCCACAAAATTCTGCTCGACCTTCCCGCTTGCATTGATGCCAAGATACCTTTCAATGATCAGAAAAAGAGTTGCCAGTAAAAGCAGCCCAAGGGGGAGCATCACCCAACCACCTTTGCTTAATAAACCGAATAATGTAAGTCCCTGGTCTGAGGTCGCGGCAAGGGTGGTATCGGAAAGTGCCTGAAGAATTACCATTCTGAAAAAAAGAAAATTAAGTTTTAAGTCTTAAGCGTTATGGTTGCCCGGATGTTATTGAAAAAAACGGGAACCAAACCTGTTTATTGTTCAACTCCAAAATTAGGAAAATAAATATTGTGCAACGTTATACTCGCTTTATACTCGCAAATTATTTAAAATTGTTAACACGCTCCTGCTTAAACCGGAGCCGCTTCCGGTAGCTATCGGAGCTAATCATCACATCTGCTCATCATCAGATCATCACATCACCTCATTCCGATAAATGAAAATTCACACAATAGATACCGGTTTTTTTAAACTCGACGGCGGAGCCATGTTCGGAGTTGTACCTAAAACGCTCTGGAGCAGGCACATTGTCCCCGATGAAAATAACCTCTGCAACTGGGCTGCGCGCTGCCTGCTGATTGAAAACGGCTCCCGGCTCATTTTAGTAGATACGGGGCTGGGCGACAAGCAGAGCGAAAAATTCTTCGGTCACTATTACCGGAACGGCGACGCCACCCTGATTTCTTCGATCCAAAAGGCAGGATTTACACCCGAAGAAATTACCGATGTCGTACTTACCCACCTCCATTTCGACCATGCAGGCGGAGCGGTCCGGTACCGGGACGGCAAGCCGGTCCTTACTTTTCCCAATGCCCGGTATTGGTCGGCAAAAGGGCAATGGGAATGGGCTATAAACCCCAATCCGCGGGAAAAGGCTTCCTTTCTTCCCGAAAACCTGCTCCCGATCCGGGAGTCCGGGCACCTGATGTTTATCGAAAAAGGAAATTCCCCCTTTCCGGGTATTTCGTTCATTCACGTCGATGGACATACGGAGGAGATGATCCTCCCCCTGATCAATTGTAACGGGAAGAAGTACCTTTTTGCCGCAGACCTTCTGCCATCGTCCGCCCATCTACCGATCGCCTGGGTCATGGGCTACGATGTGAGGCCGCTGGTTACCATGGACGAGAAGAAACAGATCCTTCAGAAGGTATCCGACGAGCAAATCACGCTCATTTTCGAGCATGATGCCGGCTACGAAGCCGCCACGGTAAGACCGGGAGAAAAAGGTATTGAAATAAGCACACGCGGCCGATTGGCCGATTACCTGTAAAGGGTATGAAAACCGGGTTGGTACTATCGGGAGGAGGCGCCAGGGCATTTATGCACCTGGGCGTCATGCAGGCATTGAACGAACATGGCGTCACAATAGATTTTATTTGCGGCACCAGCGCGGGGGCATTGGCCGGGGCGCTCTATGCCAGCGGTTATACACCGAAAGAAAGCCTGGAAATCCTCTCAAAATCCGGGTTATTCCGTTCCGTACGTTTTGCGTTCGGACGGCCGGGATTGCTGCGTATTTCGGCAATAGAAAAAGCGCTTTCCGGCTATTTTCCGGTCAATGATTTTTCAGCCCTTAAAATTCCGCTTATCATTACAGCTACCGACATAGTAGCTGCTGAAACCGTCGTATTCGACTCGGGAGAAGTAGTCCAGCCTATGATCGCGTCCTGTGGGATCCCCGGGCTTTTCGAACCATACAGGTACCAGGGCCGGGAGCTTGTAGACGGCGGGGTCCTGAACAATATGCCGGTCGAATTTCTGGAAGGGAAAGCCGATCGCGTAGTAGGCGCGCACTGCAATCCTTTTTTCCAGGAACGTCCCCTTAAAAACTCTTTTGAGGTCGCTTACCGGTCGCTGCTGATCGCCGTACACAATCAGAACATCGGGCGCCTGCAAAAATGCGACCTGCTGATAGAGCCGCCGGAAATGCGGGCTTTCGGTATCTTTGACTTTCATAAAGCAGAGCCTATTTTCCGGATCGGCTACGACTTCACCCGTCGCCTTCTTACCGACAACCCCTTTTGCTTTTCTGCAAAACAAAATTTACCTTTAAGGTGAGGCAGTATTGCTGTTGAATTCTTTTGTAAAAAGAGTATTCTACCCTAGTATATGCATCTTTAACCCGATATCTGACTACCCAAACTACCGCCAGTTTCTATGTTGAACAGAAGAGAGCTATTAAAAAAAATCTCCGCCATCCCTCTTGCCGGCGGCATAACCGCCGCCGAAATTTCTGCCCCGCCCGCTGCCCCTGACTGGGTAAAAGAGCTGGGGATCAGGACCTTTATCAATGCTGCGGGTACCTACACCGCAATGACAGGCTCTCTTATGCCCGATGAGGTCGTACAGGCTATACAGGCAGCATCGAAAGAATTCATGATACTCGATGACGTGCAGACCAAAGTGGGCGAACGTATAGCGGCCATCACGCACGCGGAAGCGGCTGTCGTTACGGCAGGCTGCTTTTCTGCCCTTACACTCGGGCTTGCCGGGGTGCTGACAGGTACCGACCAGGCGAAAGTGGAGGCGCTTCCCCATCTTGCAGGAACGGGTATGAAGTCGGAAGTGATCATGCAGAAAGGCCATTCCATCGGCTATTCCCACGCGCTTACCAATACTGGCTGCAAAATTGTCTATATAGAGACCGCTGAAGAGCTTGAAAAGGCCATCAATCCGAATACAGCTCTTATGTGGTTCCTGCATATCCAGTCCGATAAAGGTAAAATCAACCACCAGGATTGGGTCGCTGTCGCACGGAAACACGGGATTCCTACTATGATCGATATTGCCGCCGATGTACCTCCTGTAGAGAATCTCTGGCGATTCAACGATATGGGCTTCGACCTGGTGTGCGTCTCGGGAGGAAAAGCCATGCGAGGTCCTCAAAGCGCCGGGATCCTGATGGGTAAAAAGCACTTCATTGAAGCGGCCAGGCTCAGCATGCCGCCGAGAGGCTCTACGATAGGGCGGGGCATGAAGGTAAACAAAGAGGAAATTATCGGGATGTACGTCGCCATTGACCGGTTTGTCAAACTGGATCAGAAAAAGGAATGGGATATCTGGGAGCAGCGTACGGCGCTGATAGAAAACGTTGCCAAAAGCGTCAGTGGAGTAAGCACGACGATAACCAGGCCTGAGCTGGGTAACCATACGCCTACGCTGAAAATCACCTGGGATACAGAAAAAATAAATATAACCTCAAAAAGCTTCCTGGAAAATCTCCGGAACGGGTCTCCCTCCATCGAAGTAATGTCGGCAGGTCCTAACGGGATCAGTGTAACCACCTGGATGCTTAAGACAGGGCAGGAAAAAATAGTGGCAGGCAGGATAAAGGATATATTAAAGGGCTCACTTAAATAAAACATTTCTTCCAATACCTAGTCTTCATTCTGATCTTATGAGAATTTTACTGTTAACCCTGTTGCTTTCCATCGTTCGGCTTACGGTCATACAGGCCCAGGAATATACCGTTCTGATAAAGGGCGGGCACCTGATAGACCCCAAAAACAATATCAGCCGCCCCATGGATGTGGGTATATATGAAGGTAAGGTTAAAAAAATTGCCGCGAACATCGACCCTTCGACCGCACGCCAGGTGGTAGATGCGAAAGGAATGTACGTCACTCCGGGCCTTATTGACATTCACGGGCACGTATTTGCCGGCACGCAACCCAACCACTACCTGAGCGACGGCTTCACGGCCCTTCCTCCCGACGGCTTTACTTTCAGGGTGGGTGTCACCACGATCGTCGACTGCGGCGGAGCAGGCTGGAGCAATTTTGACGTTTTCAAGCGGAATATTATTTTCAACTCCCAGACCAGGGTACTTTCATTTCTCAATATAGTAGGCCAGGGAATGCGCGGCGGACAATGGGAACAGGACACTACCGACATGGATCCCGTTATGGCGGCTGCTATTGCGGTCAAAAACCGCAACGACGTGGTCGGGTTTAAAGTCGCCCACTTCCAGGGCCGGGACTGGAAACCGGTCGATAATGCGGTAAAAGCAGGTACAATTGCAAAAATGCCCGTCATTATCGACTTCGGAGGCGCGCAACCCGCGCTTTCGCTCGAAGAATTATTCCTGAAACATCTCAGGCCGGGCGATATTTTCACACATACCTATACGCTTCTGCCCGGTGAAGTCAGGGAAACGATCGTGGACGAAGCGTCCGGTAAAGTCAAGCCGTTTGTATGGGAAGCCCGGAAAAGAGGGATCGTTTTCGACGTAGGATACGGAGGCGCCAGCTTCAACTATACGCAGGCGATACCGGCCATGAAAGCCGGGTTCGTTCCCTCCACCATCAGCACCGACCTGCATACAGGCAGCATGAACGGCTCCATGAAGGATATGCTGTCTATCATGACCAAATTTTATAATATGGGAATGAAGCTGGAAGACGTCATCAAAGCCAGCACCTGGACACCCGCTCTTACCATTCAGCGCGACGTCCTCGGGCATCTGTCGGAAGGAGCTATAGCCGATGTTGCGGTTTTTTCGATGCGTAAAGGCGATTTCGGGTTCTACGACAAAACAGGTTATAAAGTAAAAGGAAAAGAAAAGCTGGAATGTGAAATGACAATCATGGGCGGTAAGATTGTCTACGACCTGAACGGGATTGCCAACCCGATCTACTCCAAATAGAAATTTTAAAGCCGGTTTTCCAAAAAATATGGCCGCGATTATTCTATACCGGCTATATTAGAGCTCATTTAATAAATATTTTTAATAAATCACAAATCCATGAATACTGAAAAAAGGAGATCACTGCTCAAAAGACTCGTTGCCTCGGTGGCAGGTATTGCCGGAATAGGAACAGCCGCAAAAGCCGGGGAAGCGGAAGCTGCACCGCAAAAGGAAGTCGGAGACGTGGTCATGCACCAGGAGGTACCCCTATTCTCAGGCCATACAAAATTCAATAACCTTGTCTTCGTGGCCGGGAAAGGCGCGCATTTCGAAGGTGATATTACCGCGCATACAAAACACGTCCTGGATGAGGTAGAAAAAGAGCTGATCAAAGCGGGTTCCTCAATGGAAAAGGTGCTGAAGGTAAATGTATACCTGCACGATCTTAACGACTACAAAGCCATGAACGAAGCCTATCGCGGCCGTTTCGGGAACAAACCTCCGGTCCGCACAACAGTAGCTGTTTATGGCGGAGTTCCCGGAAATTCCCTTGTTGAAATAGACTGCATCGCTTACGTATAGAGGGTACTTATTTAAACGGCTTACAATGACCTCATTCAAAGTCCCGGGCAAGCTTTTTCCCGGAATAGTATTTTTGTTTCTTTCTGCAACTGCAATTCTGCCTTCCTATACCCTTGCGCAGACTATTTCGCGGGAGGAGCTTATCTTCCTTACCTCGGAATGGAAAGGAGAGAGATTTGCAGACGGCCGGCCGAAAATCCCTGACGACCTGATCGAAAGAGTAAAAAAAATTGCAATTGAAGAGGCTTGGGTTGTGCTGAAAAACGAGGGTTATAACTGCCAGTTCGACGGGAACTGGAAAATGATCCACCAGGACGTACCGGTTGCCGGCCGGGCACTGACTGCCCAGTTCATGCCTTCACGCCCGGATGTGGAAAAAAACATAAAAGAACGGGGACACAAAAACGGACGTATCGGCAATACGAATTCCTGGCCCATAGACGCCCTCACAAAAGGCGATGTGTATGTCGCCGACGGCTTCGGCAAAATTGCGGACGGAACCCTCATCGGGGACAATCTCGGAAATTCAATTTTCTCAAAAACCGGGAACGGGGTCGTCTTCGATGCTTCTTCGAGAGACCTGGAGGGCCTCTCGGCCATCGATGGCTTCAATGCATTCGTCCGCGACTGGCACCCCTCCTATCTCAAAGATGTCGTTCTGACAGGCCTGAACACGCCTATCCGGATCGGACAGGCTATTGTATTACCCGGCGATCTTGTTCTTGCCAAACGGGAAGGCGTTATATTTATACCCGCCCACATGGCAGAGAAGGTAGTGCTGACTGCCGAGTTCATATCCATACGGGACAAATTCGGTATACAAATGCTGAAAGAAGGGAAATATACCCCGGGCCAGATCGACAGCCAATGGACAGACAAGCTCAAAAAGGATTTCCTCAACTGGCTGGACAAAAACCCCGATCAACTCCCCATGAAGCGCAATGAGCTCGACGAATATATGAAAAACCGTACGTGGTAGCCGCAATGAATACAGATCCGGTACTTGATGAGGAGGAAGACGAGCTGTATGAGCACTACAGGCTTGTGGCC
Organism: uncultured Cytophagales bacterium; assembly: GCA_964562455.1. GTDB lineage: Bacteria > Bacteroidota > Bacteroidia > Cytophagales > Spirosomataceae > Ravibacter. The sequence goes on along the minus strand of CAZLTN010000036.1, from coordinate 5,183 downwards.
GATAAGGGGCAGGGCATGATGCGTCTCGACAAATATCTAAGCCTGCATATTCAGAACGCTTCGCGCAACAAAGTACAGAACGGTATTGACGCTGGTGCAATCAGGGTAAACGACCTTCCGGCCAAAGCCAGTTATAAGGTAAAGCCGGGAGACGTCGTAACAATGTCTTTGCCGAAGCCTCCGCGCAATACCGATATTATTCCCGAAAATATCCCCCTCGAGATCGTCTACGAAGACGACGATCTCCTGGTTGTAAACAAACCCGCAGGCATGGTCGTCCATCCTGCCCACGGCAACTGGGAGGGAACGCTCGTCAACGGGCTTCTCTATCATTTTCAAAACCTGCCGGGTTCTTCCGAAGGGAACATACGGCCGGGGCTCGTTCACAGGATCGACAAAGATACTTCGGGGTTGCTGGTAATCGCCAAAAGCGAATACGCGATGACGCACCTCGCCAATCAATTCTTTCACCATACGACCGAACGCACTTATATAGCGCTCATCTGGGGAGACATGAAGGAGGAAAAGGGGACCATTACAGGGCATATCGGGAGGAGTATGAAAGACCGGAAAGTGATGGCCGTATATCCCGATGGCGAGCAGGGCAAGCATGCAGTTACCCACTACGAGGTTTTGAAGTCTTTGCGGTACGTGTCTTTGCTCAAATGCAACCTCGAAACCGGGAGAACACACCAGATAAGAGCCCACTTTCAGTATACCGGGCATCCGCTGTTCAACGATGCGGCCTACGGCGGAGACCGTATCCTCCGCGGGCTCCAGGGAGGGAGCTATAAGACTTTCGTGGAAAACTGCTTTAAAATGCTGCCCAGACAGGCTTTACATGCCAAGTCACTTGGTCTGGAGCATCCGCGGACAGGTGAATGGATGCAATTTGAGGCTAAGCTTCCGGAAGACCTTGCGCAGGTAATCGAAAAATGGGAGAATTACCTCAACTATAACTAAGTATTCTTTGGAAAAAAGTAGCTTTACTAATTAAGGTCAGGTTACGGCTTCGCAGCTTTACTGACATTATGATTTAACATTTTCTATGATCATGCTGTCATGAATGTAACAATAAGAAGAGGAACAAAGGAAGATATTCCCTCGGCATTTGGTCTGGTTAAAGAGCTGGCCATCTACGAAAGAGCACTCGAAATAATGGTCAATACACCTGAGCGTATGGCCCGCGACATGGAGAATAAGCTCTTTGACTTTATAGTCGCAGATCTCGACGGCCAGATCGTCGGTATTTCCCTATACTATTTCCGCTATTCTACGTGGAAGGGAAAACGCCTTTACATGGAAGACATCATCGTCACCGAATCGCACCGGGGAAACGGCATAGGCAAGCTGCTGTTCGATGGTACGGTAGCCATCGCCAAAGAGATGCAATGCACAGGTATGATGTGGCAGGTCCTCGACTGGAACACATCGGCGGTTAATTTCTATCGAAAGTACGGCACGAGCTTCGACGATGAATGGATTAACTGTAACCTGGATTTTTGACCACTTCCGGCCCCTCCTTCGCAGGATGAGGGAGTTTGCCTTCGATACAGATTATCGTTTCAAGGAGTGGCTCACTTCCTCCTGTTCACCAGCCTCACTGCCATCATGATCGATACGGCAAACAGGATTACGCCTATTACCCCCCAGATCCAGTCGACAGAGCTCTTCAGAACAACCAGGAATACAATCGCGACAAGCAGGATGGTAGCCAGCTCATTCCAGAGCCGCAGTTTCAGGGAAGACCACCGGAATACGCCTTTTCGTACCTCCGTCAGCAATTTGCGGGTATAAAAATGATAGTGCAGTAAAACCAGCACAAATCCCAGTTTCAGGTGCATCCATCCCTGCGAAAGCCAATCGGGAGCAAGATAAAGCATGGTAGCGCCCGACGCCAGCGTCAACCACATCGCGGGGGTCATGATGGCATTGAAAAGAAGCCGCTCCCAGCGCTCAAAATGGGCATTCATTACCTTCAGGATTTCGCCCTGCTGCTGTTGCGCCTCCGTATGATAGACCAGTAACCGGGGAAGATAAAACAAGCCTGCAAACCAGCTCACTACCGAAATAATATGAATCGCTTTAACGTAAAGATACATCTCTGTCTTAAAAGTTCTCTGTGTTCCTCTGTGTCTTCCCTGTGTTCCTCCGTGTCCCCCTTTTTAATCAGACGCTAAAGAGCGCCTTTCAAACCCTTCCGGCAACCACAGGTATACCTTTTCTGCAATACTACAAACTTTCGGCCCCCGATTTCCGTTAAATAGTTGACTATGATCCGAAATAACCACAATCGTAAAAGGTCTTACCGGGGCTTCCTCCTCCCACTGCTGATGCTGTGGCTTGGGGTCGTAGCCTCATGTGCACAGACGGACAAAAGTGACACTAAAAAAACAAAGATGGAAATTAATAAGTTAGCTGCAATTCCCGGAGTAGCGGTAGCCACCTTCGGGAACGGGTGCTTCTGGTGTACCGAAGCTGTTTTTGAAACATTGGAAGGAGTGTATGGTGCTGTATCCGGCTATTCGGGAGGAGCTGTTAAAAATCCGACCTATAAAGAGGTATGCACCGGCCGGACAGGCCATGCCGAGTGCACACGGATCTACTACGATCCCAAAGTAATAGGCTATGCCGACCTGCTCCAGGCTTTTTTCAGGAGCCACGACCCTACCACGCTCAACCGGCAGGGAGCCGATATAGGCACGCAATACCGTTCTGTCATCTTCTATCATGACGCTGACCAGAAAAAGCTGGCGGAAGAAATTCTCAAAGAGCTGGATGCATCCGGCGCTTATCCCGCCCCTATTGTAACCCAGATTGTGGTTGAAGAAACTTTCTATCCCGCCGAGGATTATCACCAGAGCTATTTCGCCAACAATCCCGAACAGGGATACTGCGCTGCCGTGATTGCACCCAAGCTGGATAAGTTCCGCAAAGTATTCCGGGACAAATTAAAAAAACAGTAAACCAAACTATTCATCCCCCGGAAATGACCGTTCAATAACCCGTTTCTGCATTCTATAAAATTTAGTCTTCAATAATTGACACATTAGCTTTAATATTGTTGCTTTGCATCACATTATTTGTTTAAACTTTCGAAACGATGAAAAAATTATTCACAGTTTTTGTTCTGGCGGCCGCAGTATTCGCCGGTTCTAATGCCCAAGCACAATTTGAAAAAGGAGATAAGTTACTGAATGCCGGTATCAACCTTGGAGGTACTTATGGAGGCGGTGGTTTCGGGCTTGGAGCTTCTTTTGAAGCAGGCGTCCACGATTTCATCAGCGTAGGTGCCCAGGCCGACTGGGTGCAATGGACCTATGGCTGGACTGGGTACAATTGGAAATACACGTTCACTACAATTGCTGCCCGCGGCTCTTACCATTTCGGAAAGCACTTCCTGAGCATGGACAACCTGGATTTATATGCAGGACCTTCTATCGGCTACCGTATAGCAAGATACAAAGATCCTAGCGGATGGAGCGGAAGCTATAACAATGCATATAACAACGGCGTCTTCTTTGGCGCGTTCGCGGGTGCCCGTTACTATTTCAAAGAAAATCTTGGTGTATTTGCTGAGGTAGGATACAATGCTTCACCTCTGAAAGCAGGGATTACCTTCAAATTCTGATAGGGAAGATTTCTCTTTTCTTATCCCAAAAGAAAATGCCCTGGTCAGCGACCGGGGCATTTTCTTTTATGACTGTTCCCTCCCGTTATCTTACCACACATTCTTCAGATCTTTGGCCTCATACCGGTGATTTCTCTCCGTAAAGGCCGACTGCCCGTTTTCCTTCTTCAGCCCAAGCAGGTTCTTGCCCCTGCCCATACGCGCAAGTAGCGCTACCGGGAAAAGAACGACGAAAAAAATCAGGGATAGCAGGATCCGGCTGTTGATATACCCCAGGAGCTCCGCCAGCTTAAACCAGCCTTTGACAATTAAATCGCCTATGAAAGGGATGAAAACACCTGCCAATCCCACGAAAAGGCCGACATAAAGCAGCCAGTCCTTCTTAAATATAAAATACAATACGAGCATGCCGGTCACGATGACCAGTTGTGCTTTGGATTTCTCTTCTGAAGCCATATTATTTTTTTTCTGGATTGATGCTTTTATGTACAGACGCACGGCCGTGCGTCTCCACTATGGGCCGTGCGCCTCCACTATCGGCCGTGCGTCTCCACTATCGGCCGTGCGCCTCTACTATCGCCCGTGCGCCTCCTCCTGCATTTATTTAGATATAAGACGTACGGCCAAGACGCACGCCGTGCGTCTCAACATTAAAACAACGTATAAATAAACGGAGCAACCGCCGAGCCTCCGCCGATCACGATCAGGATACCTATTAACAGCAATACGAGTATGACAGGCGCCAGCCACCATTTTTTTCTCTCCTTGAGGAAAGCAAGTAAATCATTTAAAAAATCCATCTCTTTGTCTTGTTAAATATTATCTGTCTGAAAAATTGATAAATGTCACTTCGGATTGCCCTTGAAAGCTGCGTACAGCTTGTCTGCTATAACGGAGTTAACCGCAGTACCTGCGTGCCCGTCGTTCCTGCCGACTATCCTTTCTTTTTCAGGAATCGCAGCAATTTCGTCGTTTACGTTTACTACCTTAACGCCTTTCTCCCTGAGAAAACCGGCTACAGGCCGGGTATAGCCCTCGCTCTTGTCAAGCTGGAACAGGAAAGGTACAAATACAGCATATATCTCGGCACCGGTACTATCGCCGTATGATATTATTTTGGAAAGGTCGGCAAAATGGGCTTTCAACACCGTCGAATCCGAATAGGCGCTGCTGACGAATTCGTCAAATGTGCTGAATTGCGCGTGAGGAAGCTGCCAGTAAATAAAATTCGGCAGATACAACCTGCTTACTACCTGATGGGCTACACGTCCTATATCGTCGAAAGGCTGCCCACCCGTAATCTTCAGCCCGTTTGCCTGCGCCACTCTTTCGATATCGTTCGGGAAATACTGCAGGACAATCGCATCGGGCTTAACCGGATATTCGAGCAAACGTTTTGCCTCATCCCCGCTATCAGAGCCGGATACCCCCAGGTTACGCACTTCATAGCCGTCCCCAAGCTTTTCTCCGAGTAAATTCGAGAATCGCTCGGATGTGTGCTTCAGCCCGTGGCCGGCAGAAAACGAATCGCCGATCACCAGCACCTGCTTTT
>CAZLTN010000035.1:0-47906 GCA_964562455.1 uncultured Cytophagales bacterium | reverse complement strand
ATTATGATAGAAAGAACCACAGCCGCCAACCGTAAGCTGGTTAAGCCGGTACACATATTTTACCCCGACTTTTTCCTTCTCTATCAGTCCTTTATCAACGAATACTTTGATAATGTTATAGACGGTTCCCCTGCTTACCGGGTGGATCTTTTTAGCCGTGAGCCAGATTATCTCCGGATCCTCGAATTCAGGACTGTTGCAAATCGTATCGATAACGGCTAGTTGCTGCCCGGAAACCGGCTTGTTAGAGCCTCTGTAGAGGGCTGCTGCAAGTATGACCGCTGTTTCAGATTTTTTTACGTTATTATCCTGGTCTTCCATATCCGGTAGTCCTTGTTTCGGGACTGCATGTGCGCGTCGTTAAAATTTATAGCCGTACCCTAACCTGACGACCTGTGTTTCGTAATAATCCGTGCTGATGTACCTGAAGCCTGCACCCAGGATATCTCTTTTAATAACCATCGTGTTAAAGAGATCGCTTGCATTCAGGAACAGCTCGCCTTTCCCTTTTTGAACTGCCTTTTTCAGTCCCAGGTCTATGGTAAACCGGGCGCCGATCCTGCCCTGCGGGATCAGGTCCGGCGCGAGGTAAATAGCGGTAAGCTGTGCGTCGAGCCCTCTCCGGAAACGCAGCGTGTTGTTGAGCTTTATGTTGCCTGAAAGCAGAGTTTGCCTGTCGGCCGAGAAAGTATTGGGCTCAGGATAAAGGTTGTGCACGGTAAAGGCGTCGATCCGGTTGCGGTAGATATTGCCGTTGAGGTTGAAGGAATAGATATCCGAAACCTTTTGATCCCAGATCGCCTCCAGGCCTGTGTTCCGGCTTTTTCCCGCATTCTGGAAGATGGCATACACGAGCCGGCTTCCGGGAACGATGCTGGAAATGCGCGTGATCGTACCGTCGGCAAAACGGTGGTACAGCGCGGAATACAGGTAGCCGTTATGCCAGTTGTACTTGTGGCCCAACTCTATAGAATTGGTAAATTGCGGCCTCAAAGCGGGATTGCCGACCTTTATGATCTCGGCGTCGTCATACTTCGGGAATATACGGATGTCCACCTCGTTGGGCCTGTCGACGCGGCGGTTATAAAACAACGACAGCTTGTTGTTCGGGTCGATTTTATACGCCATCCGGAAATTCGGAAACGGCTGGGTATAGTGGTAGCCGGCGCTTTTATAGGTACTGTGATCAGGGTTTACGTCGTACTGTATACGGACATACTCGGCTCTCAGCCCCAGCTCGGCTTCCCATTTTTCATTTTCGAAAACATAATTGGCATACAATGCGGGTATCAGCTCTTTGTAGGTAGCCCAGCCGCCCGCGTCGGTATCGAGCACCGAGTTGATGCCCGGTATAAAATTCATATCGGTCGGGATGCTCCTGTTGCGCAGCTTTATCCCTGTTTCGACATGCCCGTATTTGAGCGGCCTTATGTAATCGATGTTGAAATCGTATACCTGTTCGTCAGACAGCAGCTTGAAAGCGTCGGTTCCGGCGGATTCGGGCAGGTAGTTGTCATAGAAGTATTTTTCGTCTTCCCTGTGGAAGGTATAGTTGAAGCCTACATTGAGCACGCGCCCGGCTTCTTTGAATTTGTGCTGGTAGCTGGCGGTCGCCATCGCGGTTGTCTTCAGCTCGTCCTCAAAAAATTGCCAGAGGCGGAGCCGCTGCGACAGGTTTCCGTTGAAAAATGGCTGGTCGCCGCGGTCGATGATCTTTTCGCTGCCGAACATCCCGGAAACCGTCAGGATGTTCCGCTCGTCTATATTCCAGTCCGCACCGGCCTTTGTAGTCAGGAAGTTGGTGTTCCGGTTGCGCTTCAATTGCGAGCGGATGACCGCGCCGTCGTCGTAGGTACGCGTTACGAATTCGTTTTTATTGAGGGTCTGGGTATACAGGTTATCTGCCTGTAAAAAGACGTTCAGCTTACCAGTGCGGTAGTTGAGAGAAAGTGAAGGGTTGATTTTAGGGGTGGTAGTATACTGCGGCCGGATAGTGGGAAGGTTTTCTTTCCTTATCCAGAGCGCACCCAGGCCGGTTGTCAGTACGGCCTTGCCGTTCAGACCGTTTTGCCGGCTCTTCTTCATGACGATGTTGATGATGCCGGCATTACCGTTCGCGTCGTATTTCGCAGACGGGTTGGTGATGATCTCGATTTTTTCAATGGCTGAAGCCGGGATATTGTCCAGGCCCGACTGGCTGCCAAACCCGGTCAGTGCAGTCTGTTTCCCGTCGATCAGCACGGTTACCTTCTCGTTTCCTCTTAACTGTACTTTTCCTTCCTGTACGGTGACGCCCGGGAGGTTCTGCATACTTTGCAGTACTGACCCGCCCGACTGGCTGATATTATCCGCCAGGGAATAGGTTTTCTTATCCATTTTATAGCTGACATCGCTTTCCTCGGCGGTGACCACCACTTCCTGCAGGGCGGTTGCGCTTTCTGCCAGCTCGATGGCAGGGATGTCCAGGAACCCGGAAAGGCTGCCGACGAAAAGCGGCCGGACAGCTGTTTCGTAGCCTATAAAAGAGGCTTGCAGATGGTAGGTGCCGGGGGCTATTTTATCCAGCGTAAACCTCCCTTCTTCGTCTGTAATCGTTCCTGATACGAAAGCGCTGTCGCTTACGGTTTTTAGTACAATATTGACGTATGGCAGGTTTGATCTGTCTGATTTGCTTTTTACCCCGCCGGAGACCGTAACGGAGCTAACCTGTCCGGACGAGGCGATGGTAATAAGAGAAAAGATAAATAAAGAGATCAGTTTCACGATGTTCATGGCTTTGGTCGTTTATCGATCGTGCAAAGGAGAAACCCGATTTTGAAGAAATTCTGGATTGATCTTCCTGTGGCGTCCGGAAGGGCACGATACTGTATAGCGGCCTGCCTGATGAGCATGAGCGGCGCTTTCGATATGAAAACGTTTATGGACCCGACCGCTGCCCCACTGCAAAAACAACAATTGTATAACAGACCGGTGATTTGGTAGTAACAGCAGTTGATCACTTTCGCGGCATATTTTATTTCAGAACACATAATATGAAAAAGCGATTATTCAGATCAATTCTCAGAACAATGATGTGCCTTGCGCTGGTCGTATGCCATGCATTGCCCTCCGCGGCGCAGCAACGCCAGGCAAAAGGTACCGTGACGGAAGCGGCCACCGGCCAGCCGCTACCGGGCGTTACCGTTCAGGCAAAAGGGTCGACGGCGGCTACCATGACCGATATCAACGGTGAATTCACACTGGCCGTGCCGGGCGATGCTGCTTCGCTCGTCATTTCATTTATCGGGTTTAAAACCGTGGAGATACCCGTCGGTGCCAACGTAAACGTGGCGCTGGAAAATGACATACTATCGCTGCAGGAAGTGGTGGTAGTAGGTTACCAGACTATGCGCAAAAGCGATATTACAGGGGCTATTGCCAGCGTAAAGTCGAGTGAACTTAACCTTACGACGCCTACCATCGGCCAGGCGCTTGTAGGCAAGGTAGCGGGCGTCCAGATCTCGCAGGTGAGCGGCGCTCCCTACAATACAACAAAAATTCGTGTACGCGGTACCAGCTCTATCAATGCAAGTTCGGATCCGTTGTATGTCATAGATGGCTACCCGGCAAACGGTGACTTGTTCCTTAACATGGAAGATGTGGAATCTATAGAAATACTGAAAGATGCCGCCTCGGCTGCTATCTATGGTTCAAGGGCCTCCGGTGGCGTTGTCCTGATCACGACCAAAAGAGGAAAGGAAGGGAAGACGATGATCACCTACGATGCTCAATTCGGAGTCAACCGGCTGGCACGCAAGGTAGACGTGCTGAATGCAGCGCAGTTTTTTGATCTTTTCGTAGATGCGCACAACAAAACCTATAAGGATCTGATGGTCTCACAGGGCAAAGCTTGGTCGGATGAATACTTTCGCGACAATAACCTGGCGCGCACTTCCCGTACGAACAACGTAAATGCCAGTACGATCCGGATTCCTGACTATATGTATGATTTTGCCACAGGAACGGTCAAAAAACCGGAATACGATACCGATTGGCAGGATGAACTTTACCGTGGTGCGTTCAATCACAGGCATAACCTTTCCATTGCCGGCGGACGTAACGGCGTGCGCTATGCTGTTTCCGGAGGTTATCAGAACCAGGAAGGCATCATGCTCAATACCGACATGGTCAAATATAACCTGCGCTCCAATATCGACGTTGATCTTTCGAAGAAAATAACCCTCGGTGCCAATCTAGCCTATACCGATACGAAGGGCAACGAAGTAACAGAAGGACGCTTTCACCAAAGCCCGGTGATGACGGCGCTGATCTATCTTCCTTTCCTGAAGGCCTACAACGACGACGGCACCCCGGCTCAATACGGAATGTCGTCACAGTCGGGCGATTACGCTTTCCAGAGCGATATAGAAAATCCGATCGCCTATACGCAAATGGTAAAGAATTTCCGTAAAACAACGAGAGCTACCTACAATGTATATGGACAGTACAAAATCATAGAACCCCTGGTGGCCAAATTGTCTTTCGGTACCTACAACTATACCAACAACTGGGAATATTACCGTCCCACCAGCATCACCTCCGGAGTGAATGCGCCGTATTCCCCGCAGGCCATCACGGCAGCCAATGCCCAGAATACACGGACAGATGAAAGGGATTACCTGACCGAGTTTACGCTGAATTTCAATAAAACGATCAAAGATTTCAAACTGAGCGGTGTAGTGGGTGCTTCCGCACAATCGCATTTCACCGATGTAATTGCTGTAACCGCCAATGGATTTACCGATGATAAGGTACCCTATATTACCGGGGGAGGATCGGATCCGTCCAACTTTTCCAGAAGCGGTTCGACGGGTATTACGCAACATACGATGTCTTCCGGTTTCGGACGCGTCAATGTGAACTATCTGGACCGCTATCATGTAACGGCTTCCTTCCGGGGCGACGGCTCTTCACTTTTCGGCCCTAAAAACCGCTGGGCTTATTTCCCTTCCATATCTGGCGGCTGGACGGTTTCAGATGAATCGTTTTACCAGAATCTCACCGGCGGAAAATCGTCGCTGAAGTTCCGTGCAAGCTGGGGGATAAGCGGGAACAACGGTATCGGGACGTATAATTACCAGCAGGTGATGGGCAAAACCGGCGTAGTGATCGGGAATGCCGTACAGACCGCGATGTTCCCGGGCGCTTTCCGCGACGATAAGCTGGGATGGGAATCCACTTCGCAAACCAACCTTGGTCTGGATTTAGGGTTATTCAAAGGCCGTCTGCAGGTTATCGCAAACTATTACGATAGCTATACCTACAACCTGCTGTTTTCGAAATCGATTACCGCATTGTCGGGCTCCACTTCAATGCTGACCAATTTACCCGACTCCAAAATCAACAACCGTGGTTTTGACCTGCAATTGGACGGAATCGTTTTGTCCTCGTCGGATTATGAAGTGCGTGCCGGCGGAAATATTTCGGTAAACCGTAACAAGGTACTTGACCTGGGAGGAGGATCGACCATTCTTACCCGAGGTGCCGAGCGCGGCTACGATACGCATATTACCAGCGAGGGGCAGCCTATCGGGATGTTCTACGGGTATAAAGTGGCCGGCATGGTGAAAACCCAGGCCGAGGCAGACGCTATCAACGACAGTCCCGACGTGTACGATAACATTCCTGCGCGTTCAGCCGCACAAAGCACGAAAATACAACCCGGCGATCTTTACTTTGAAGATACCAACAAAGACGGCATCGTGAACGATCTGGACAAAACGATCATTGGCAATCCTCATCCCGATTTCATCTATGCATTCAACCTTTCCGGGCGCTACAGGAAATTTGATATTTCAGTATCTGCAAACGGTACGCAGGGCAACAAGGTACTTGACGGTCAAAACTACTACAACCTGAACATGGAAGGTTCCGGCAACCAGTATGCTGCGGTCGACCAGCGTTTCCGTACGCCCGAAAACCCGGGCAGCGGCGAAATCTATCGCGCTGCACGCGGCGGTACGCAAAGCAACAGTACCCGCTTGTCCACTTTCTACCTGAACGACGGTTCATTCTTCAGGATTACCAACATCACCCTCGGCTACAACTGGAACACCGCCGGGTTGACCAGGAATGCAATTTCAAACGTGCGTATATATGTATCGACCGACAACCTTTATACTGCACAGAAATACAGAGGATATAACCCCGAAGTGGACTACAACAACGGCTCCAACCTGACTCCGGGTGTGGATTACGGAAAATACCCGCTGATGAGGTCTTTCAACGCCGGGTTAAAAGTTCAATTCTAAATACAGATTGAGATTATGAAAAAGATTGGTTTATTACTCATAGCAGTTGTATCGGTATTTTCATCGTGCAGCGATTACCTGGAAGTGGAGAATCCCAATGCCATTACCAGCGATAAATACTTTTCTTCTGAAATAGATGTCCAAAAGGCGGTAGCAGGAATCTACAATGCGATCCGGAGCAACAGCTGTCTCGGTGAAACAAGTGATTTGTACAGCGAAGAGCGTTCCGACAACGCGGGTCGTACGGACAACCAGTCGGCGGCAGGAACGCCTTTCCAGTTCACCAATTTTACATTGGTACCTACAAACCCCGAAATGGCCGGGCACTGGAACGCATTGTATACCGTCGTATCGCGGGCCAATTATGTATTGTCGAACATCGACAACCCGTCAGTCCGGTTCACAAACGAAAGCAACCGCGCCATTTATAAATCGGAAGCGCTTTTCCTTCGCGCTCTGGCCTATTTCCACCTGGTGCGCAAGTGGGGTGACGTACCGATGGTAACCGAGTTCATGACATCGTACGACGACATACTGGCCAGTACCTTCAGAGTGGAAAAAGGACTTGTTTACCAGCAGATTACCGAGGACCTTTTAAATGCGCTGAGCTCTGATATCCCGAATATTCAACCTGTATCAGGGAAAGGCCGTACATCGAAAGCGGCTATCAACGGGCTGCTCGGGCAGGTTTATCTTACCATGGGATCTGTTTTGACGGACAACCGGCAGGCGAATTTCACGAAAGCCAGGCAATACCTGGAAGCTGTCTATGCGATGCGGAGCTTCGGCGAGCTATCAGAGGTTCCCTATGCGGATGTTTTCGATGTAGCGAAAAAGAATACCTGCCCTGAAATTATTTTCCAGATCGTTTACCGTCAGGGCGATCAGAATTATTATTCAAACGTAGCCTTTCGCAACCAGTCGATCGGCGAAACGCTCAATTCCAGAAGAGCGTCGACCGGCCGGGGATTCTTTGTGAATTCTGACCTGGTGAACGATTATGAAACGGGCGACATTCGCAAGGATTTCTCCGTAAAATGGGCGGACCATGCCAGTGCAAAAGCGTGGTACATCACAAAATACCGAGATGCGAGCGAAGCGGCCGGAGCCAATGGATGGGGAGGTAATGATTTTATCCTGATGCGCTATGCCGATATTATCCTGATGCTTGCCGAAGTAAACGAAAGATTGGGCAACACCCAGGAAGCAATCGGCTACCTGAACCAGGCGCGCAAGCGCGCCGGACTGCCCGACTACGAAACGTCCGATGCCGATGCGGCCTATCACGCCAGGTATCCTACGTTGAAACTGGCCATCCTGCACGAACGCAGATCTGAGCTGGCCTTTGAAAATCACAGGCTGTTTGACCTGCTCCGTGCTTTTGGCGATAGTCCTGAAGGCTTTGTGAGTTATTTCAAAAGTAAAAAAGCGGCCGATTACGGTATTTCTGATTTGAACAACGTATCGGTAAAGGATATCTATTTCCCGATACCTTTTGACGAGCACAAACTCGACCCCGAGAAAATGTACCAGAATAAAGGTTATTGACGATTTTGATAATTCCGACCTTACCCCCCTTTGGAGAAGCCGCGTAGAAGCGGCTTCTTTTTTATCCATAAATAATTTGCTTAGTTTTAACTGAAAGTCAAATTGATATCATTATAGATACGCTGAAACCCTATCATCCTAAGAAGATAGGAATATTACCTGATCTGAAAATACAAATCATCGGAATCCTCTCTGATTTAAAATCCAGATAGTTGATTATTCTTTTTCCCTTTCAAAATTCTGCCGGTATTTGTAACGATCACATAACCATACTTCGGAAATCGCTTCAGCAACCTGATCCCTTCTTTTTCCCCGAGTACCATGACGGAGGTGCTCAAAGCATTGGCAAATTCGGCTGAAGGGCCTGTTACGGTCACGCTGGTTAGCCCGGTGGAAGGGTAACCGGTTTTCGGGTTAATAATATGCGAATAGCGCCTGCCGTCGATTTCGGCGTATTTCTCATAGCTTCCCGAGGTCGCCACCGATGCCTCTCTTATCTTCAGCACTTTAATAATTCTGTGTGGTTTGAAGGGATTGTGTATCCCGATCTTCCAGGATTTGCGATCGGGTGGGGTGCCCCAGGCTGAAAGATCGCCCGAAGCGTTGACAATACCGCCCTGAACCCCGAGGGATCGCATCAGCTCGCGGCCTTTGTCTGCGGCATACCCCTTTCCGATCGAGCCGAAGCCGATTTTCATATCCTTTAAAGCCAGGTAAACGGTGGAATTGGTACTATCCAGGACAATATTCCGGTATCCTACTTTTTCCACAGATTTCCTGATCACTTCCGCTGACGGCATTTCAGTCATACTGCCGTCGAATATCCATACCCGGTCCATTGCCGCAATGCTGATGTCAAATGCGCCCTGCGATTGTTCGGAATAAGCAATGGCCCGTCGTGTCAGGTCGAAGACTTCGCGGGGTACCTGTACAGGCTTTATCCCGGCATTCCGGTTGATCTCCGAAACAGGAGTTCCGGGCTTCCATTCGGAAATGAGGTTTTCGATACGCGTGACTTCCCCGGTTACCTGGTCGATGTGCTTTTTTGCCTGGAGTGAATCTTTATCTGCAAGCGTAATATCAAAACGGGAGCCCATTAAGGTTACTTGCCTGGAAAGCGTGATTTGTGCGCCGGCAGTTGACGCACAGGTTATCAATATTCCGGTCGCCAATACGGCCGGCAGCAAACACCTAATAACAATCCGACAGAACCTGACCATTATCCTTATAATAACTCAATGGCTTCTTATTACTCAGGACGCAAATCTCGTTCAGGATAGTTTCCACATCTTTATGCATTACCAACGAACCGCATATCATGATCGTACCGTTGCTATCCAGCAAATCCGCAAAAAACTGCGCATCTGCCCGGATTAAATCCATCACATATCGCGGCATTTCTCCTCTGGAGAGCGCAACATTAAATTTTATAAGATGCTTTTTTTCTATTTCATCCGATGCAAACAGACGGTATTGCCGCGTCAGTTCGTTGTCGTTCCTAAATCCTGCGTATAGGTGTACCGGTGTGTTTTTACGGTTTTCCATGATCATCCCCAGGAACGGAGCTATTCCCGTACCGTTGGCAATCATAGCGACAATCCCGGCTTTTTCAGGGAAATGAAAACCGGGATTGGTCATGATACGGGCCTTTATTTTGTCGTTTACCTCCAACCGGTAGAGATAGCCCGACCCCAAACCCTGGGGGTGAAGCTTGACCATAAGCTGTACAAATCCGTCGTTTCGTGCGATCGAATAGAATCGTTCCCGGCTGTCGCCCGCAGGGTAAACAGCGAGCAGGTCGCCGGACCGGAAGGCGGTATTCGACTCGGGCTTTAACAGGATCCTGAACGTGGAATTGTGCCCGCTGACACTGGTCTTCTCAATGACAGTCAGCTTTCTGAGCCCGGTGGGCTTCATCTGGTACAGTGCCGGAGCCGTGGCCAGCGAAACCAGGGATTTTTCGCTCCAGGCGTGAGCCCACCTGGTAAATTCGCCGGCAGATTTGTCATTGACCGTATACAGGTCCAGGAAGCGGGACGCCCAGGGCTGCTTTTCCAGAAGCCGGTCGATATGACGGGCGTAGGCACAGAAATCGGGATAGGCTTCGGAGCCGAAACCTACTACAGAGAAGCGGACGTTCTGCCGCTGTGGATTTTTTTTCAGAAGCTGCTCGAAATCAGTTGCATTGGCAGGGGCTACTCCCAGGCCATAGGTCGACGTAAATACGAGCACATCACGGGCGCTGGGATAGGAGCCGAACCGGTTCATTTCCGCGATAAAAGACCGTTTTCCGTCGGCCAGGAGCTGCTGATGAACCTGGTTGGCAAAAAACAGTGTACTGCCGTTTTCGCTACCCGCCAGGATCACGATCTCGGCGTTTTCCGCTTTGAACCTGTTCCTGATCCTGGTGCGGGTCCGCCGGAACGTGACTTCGAACCCGGTGTATAGAAACGCGATGATATTAAGGGAAGCAAATCCCAGGATAACGGCCCACAGGACGTTGGTCCGGCCGGTATGAAGGTCGAGGCTCAGCTTCTCCATCACTACCGAATAGGGATAGCGGCTTTCTTCCACTACTTCCCCACTGATCTGGCTGACAGTAAGGCTGCGGTCTCTCAGTTTCAGCACATAATGCTCATCAGGATCGTCCGGCATGAAAGGGAATTCCAGCTTCTCCACTTCCGGCAGCTTTGTTTGCTGGAAAACGGGGAATTCGCCGGCCTTTCTTTCAACGGCTTCATCTGCTATAGCCGGAGCCTGCACCGTTTCAGGGTTTGTAGTCTGGATGAGCCCTATACGGATCAGGAAAAGGTAAGTGCCTGTAAGCGCAATAACTATAACCGGGGCCAGGAACAGCCGCCCGGTCACGACATGGAAATACTGGGAAAAAAAATCGCGGTTGATTTTCGCAAAAAAATGGCGTATACCCTGCTGGCGTTTGATGATCAGGATCGCTCCGCTGAGCGCGATCAACAGAAGCAGGAATGACACGATCCCGACGATAATCCGCCCCGTTTCTTTCAGGAATAAGGAGCGGTGCAAAGCTATGTTCCATTGAATGAATTGGCTTTTAGGGGTTACCGGCCCCAATATCTGTCCATTGCGGGGGTCGATATAGGCTTTTACGCTATTCCCGTCGGCGTCGGAAGCGTCGAGGCTGACGAACCCGTTATGATCTACGGACAGCTCGATGATTTCCGGGTAAACCTTGCTCAATGCCGGGATGGATTGAGCAAGGTTGATGGAATCAAAGTCGTCTATGCGGTATGCGGGGGTCTTTTCATTGACAGCGTCTATGGCTAATATCACTCCCGTCACGGAGAGGATCAGCAGGAACAGGGATGAAATGACTGCCAATGCCAGATGTGCATACCTCCAGATGGAAAGCGTCATTTCAGCTTACTGCACTTTACTGAGTTTAACAAAACGGATATAGCCGGTGCCTTCCGCGCGCTCGGTGAGCTTTTCTGTTGTAAGTGGAATCTCGACGTCGGTAACGTGGTACTTTTGCTCTTCTACAGCCGATTCAAAACGTAGTTTGTACCCTTTGTTTAGCTTGCTGTCATCTATTTCGATCGTCTTCACGGACCTGTCGCCGCCGGCTATCGATGCCCCGGTGATCGCGCTCAGCTTCGCCTTGGTTTTAGTTTCGAACTTATACCACTCTTTCAGGGTGTTGTACCATTGCTTATCTGTCCCCAATACATAAAGCGTTTTTTCATAGGCGCCTTTCGGGTCGACCAGCGAGATCACTACGTACGCCTCCAGGCCTTCGTAGCTGTTCATCTGGACCATGCACTTGTATTTGCTTGATTGCGCAAATGCGCCTGTTGTGAATAAAGAGAATAAAAAGACCGATAAAAGAAATTTCATTGAAATAAAATTGATTTGCGATGGATTTGTATAGACGCAAGGCATTGCGTCTATAATCTGTAATGGGTGAAGACGCAGGGTCCTGCGTCTCTACAGATCTATTTCAAAAAATCCAACGATACGTTGTTGGTCGCCAGGAAATCGTTTTCTTTCGCCAGATCATAGGCCGTCTCGTCGAATTCGGTTTTCAGGTCTTTCTTTGCACCTATGTCAATCAGGGTTTTCATTATCTTGTCGTCTTTGGCAATCAAAGCAGCCTTGTGCAAAGGCGTTACCCCTTCCTTATCCTGCGCATTTATATCGACGCCGAGCGTTTTCGCCTCATCGATCAGCTTCAGGTTTTCTTTGGCTACGGCAAGGTGAAAGAGCGTGCTGCCGTTTTTCTGCGGGGCTGCAACATCCAGGCCGCCGCTTTTCAGTATCTCCAGCTTCTTTTCGAAATCATTGCCGCCGGGACGTCCGCCGCCCTGAGGCGCTCCGCCCGGGCCTCCCATAGGGCCGCCTTCCCTGTATGAATTAAACCAGTGGTAGGCCAGGTTATTGCCGTCTTTATCAACTACCTTGATGTCAGCTCCGTTCTTCAGCAGCATCGAAGCGATTTCCGATGAACCGCCGGCGATTGCTTTGGTGAGCGCTGACTCGCCCTTGTCGTTTACGGCATTGATGTTTTTTACTTTCGGTAGCAAGGTTTGTATAACCTCCGTATTCCTGCCGGAAGCAGCCAGTATCAGCGGTGTATTGCCTTCGTTATCGGCCTTGTTGATGTCTGCGCCTTTATCCAGGAAGTAATTGATAATCTCCATGTCGGGCCTGCGCACCAGATAGTGCAATATTGTAGCTCCGTCTTTATTACTAATCGTTTTCGGATCGAGCTTCAGCGTTTCCACAAGGTATTTATAAGTGTCAATCCCATTGCTCGACATTCTGGATCCCTGCGCTGCAAAAAACAATGCATTGCCTGTCGGCTTTACGCCTCTGCCGATCAGCTTCCCGATGAGGTCTTTATTGCCAGTTCTGGCTGCATAATCAGCAGCGGTGCGCCCGTATTCGTCTTTATCAGTAAGTGAAAGCCCTTTTGAAATAAAATAGTCGGTGAGCGTAAGATCCGGATCCGCCGCCACGCCCAGCATGAGCACAGTGGCGCCGCCTTCATACTTTGCTTTAGGAGAGACGCCAGCTTTAAATAAAGCCTCGTAAACTCCTTTATCCTGGTTTCCATTGGAAGCGGCATTGGCAATGACACTGGTGCCATGACTATCGTTCAGATGCACGTCAGAACCCTTTTCGATAAGGTAATTTACCAGTTCCGCATTACCCCTGGCAGCCGCCCAGTGCAGATATGAGGCGCTGTGGTGCGTTTTTTTCTTTACGCCATTCCCTTCCTGCTCCACCATAAACTTAATGGTCTCAAATGGTGCGCCGTTTAAAATGGCTCTGGCTGTAGGGTCCCAGGATGCAGCATCCGGTTTAGACGGACTATTCCCTTTTGCAATTTCTGCTTTTACCTGCTCAATACCCGGTTTGGTTTTCCAGAAATCGGGGCTCATTAGCGAATTAGCCTGCTGAGCATTTGATGAATATATTGCGGAAAGCAGCAGTAATGTTAAAAAAAGTCTTTTCATCGGACAACTGTAAGCCTGAATTTATTTGATACAATTCTAAATAATTTGCAAACTTATAAAAAAGTCAGCGGCTTTCCTGAAAACCGCTGACTTTTTTATAAATCAGAATATCCCGATATAATACTGGTCGGCGCCGGCGGTTACCTTTGCACCGAGAGTGCCGTTCGGGCTCGTCGAATTGACATCGTAGATGTAAATATTCCCTTGTACGCCTACCGGTGCCAGCGCTATGTAGAATTTACCGTCCCTGACGACCGAGTTCTGGTATTGCGTCAGCCACAGGCCCGCAGGGGTATTCAGATTCACGATAGTATTATTGTTCAGGTCGACCCTGGCAAGTCCCCAGGCAGCGGAATAAGTAGGTTGGCCCTGAGGATTTACACCGATCTGAACCTGTTCGTCTCCCACTTTTTCATAAGGAACGTACCCTATACCATTGCCTGCATAAAACCAACCATTACTGGCTGCCTGTCGCTTCAGCAATCCGCTTACGCTGAATTTGAACGAGTTGTCATATTGCCCGTTTTGGATTTTTACAATATTCAGTTCTCCGCCTCCGCTGACCATCTGCAGGATCTCACCCGCTTCGTTTACGTGCTGGGTAGGAGTACGGAAGCCGTTCGATGCTCCTTTGACATTCGTAGTTTCAATGACGGTGGCATTGGTAAGGCCGGGGTAGTCGATAACCAGGGTAAATGTTTTGTCCGTGTCTTTGGCTTTGCCCGTAGCAGCATCCCATTTACTTACTGCGGCCCCGTAATAAAGCTTGCTGCCTGACACCACCGGGCAGTCGATCCGGGAAATGTAATATCCTTCGCTGCCCAGAGTCCCGGGGAGGACCAGGTTGATATCCTTGTTGAAATTGGTTCCGAAGCTCATCGTTTCCAGATTGAGGAGGCCGAGGCTAACGGTCATTTTATGGCCCAGGTATTGCGTATTGCCTGTTCCCCCGTACTGCGGAGTTGCGCTGATATAATGTACGGAGCCCTCTTTGTCGCTCATCTTGGTGAACCGTACCGTTTTGCTTCCCAGCGGAATGGAAGCGTCTATCGTAGTCACGGGGGTATAGCTGTCGCCGCCGTTGTAGGTCAGCTTATCGATAGTGCCGACGGTATAATTCAGGCTATAGACCGTAGAGCCGTCAGACGACAGGAATACCCGGGCTGTACGCGAAGAAGTCATGGAGTAGCCCTTGCCGGCATAGGTGATTTCCCCGGTGCTGATATCGGAAAGCCCTTGCAGATAAGTACCTGAAATGATACCCGACCCGCTTGCAAAAGCGAGCTGGAAATCCTTTTCCGGTTCGGGTTCTTCCGGAGTTATCGGGCTGTCTTTGCTGCAGGAAGCAAATAAAGCGATTGCACAGGTGCCTGAAATAAGCACATTTCTCAACGTCTTGAATTGTTTACTCATTATTGTATGAATTACGGTTTGTTAATACACGGTGTAAGTTATTTTGGCATAAAAAGCCCGTCCGGGTTTCTGAAGGCCGAAATTGTCGAAGATCTGCTGGTTGAAGATGTTTTTGCCATCCAGGCTGAGCGTGAGCTTTTGAGACGGAAGGGTATAGGCAAAGCCGATGTCGTTGGAGAACTGGGTCGGGATATAATCCAGGTTCCTGCCTCCTATATTCGACCAGTTTCTTAAAAAACCTTTTACATAATTGATGTTATAAAAAACCGATCCCCGCGAACCTTTCAGAAAGAGGTCTTTATGGTACCAGGCTGCATTCAGGTTGTACTTGAAAGACGGTTCATTGCGGATCTGCATGCGATAGAAAAGGTATGGCGCGCCGTTTGCATCGAATTCGGTATTAAAAAGCACGTTAAATTTTGATATGTTAAACGACAGGTCCAGGCGGCTGGCGTAGCTATAGAAAACCTCGGCATCTACCCCTTTGGTCAGCACATCTTCAAGGTTCTCAAACTGGGAATATACAAAGCTCCCGGCCCTGATAGACTCGCGGATCATCCCTTTGGTATCGCGGTAAAAAAGGGAAGTATTTAACCTGACGATATGTTTACGGAATGTGTATCCGCGCCAGTTGAAGCCTATATTGGCGTTGGTGCTGATCTCGGGGTTCAGGCTTCCCGAAGGCGGAAGTATGTTGTCGTTTACATTCCCGAAAAGTTCGTTTGCATTGGGAAGGCGGACGGCCCGCTCGCCCGAGCCCAGCAGGAATAATTTAGGATTCAGTTCATATGAAAACGTAATGCCATAGCCGCTGTGGCCGATATTCTGAACCAGCTTCCGCATCCGGTAGTCCGGCTCGCCGTTGATCTGTCCGTTTATATACGGCTCGTTCGATGTAACTTTCTGAAAATAATGCTTGTAAAAAAGATTGGTCCTGAGCTTATCCGAAAAAGAGAGATTTTCGTAGGTAAACGAAATGACATTTTTCTGCAGGTCCCGCGTATTGGCGAGCTTTTGCAGGCCTGCCGGCTGCAGCACGTCGGAAATCCCGCGGACGAAATTGTTGTACAGGTAATTGGCGTGCAGCGTATGACGGGTATTGAAGGAATAGGACGCGCCTGCCTGCGATACGAATGTCTTGTCGCTGTTGATGCCCAGGGTTTTGGTGTTGCCGATCTCCGCACCGCTGCTGTACCTGATATAAGAGCCGTCGGGATATCGGAGGGGCTTGCCCGACCAGTCGTACATAATCCCAACCGTGTCGATGGCCTGCCGTTTGAGATAGGAATAACTGGCGTTGGCTTTCACGGCTAATCCCCTGGTCAGAAAGTCTTTTTTGCTATAGGTAAGTGTGGCGATCTCAGAGGTGCGCCTTGTATGACGATCCCCATATACGATATCCATCGTTATGCCGTGCTGAATTTCTTTGTAATCGCGGGAGAGAATACCTCCGACCAGGAAGCGGTCGGCCCATTTTACATCCGTGAAACCTAATTCCAGTCGTGCGCCATAGGACCTGTAGGCGTCGTGGAAGCGTTTTGCACGCTGGTTAGGGTAGGTAGCTCCCGTATAGTCTTTGAACGCTATGCTTCTTCCCCACACCTTGTAGCTATTGTCGCTGTAGTTGTAGAAGGCTGATCCGTCGATGGTCAGGCCGTTGTCTTTCCGGTAGGTACCTGCCATATTCCATTGATGGGTATTGAACGAGCCGGCAGAGTAGGAAGTGACCAATGTATTGCGTGACTGTTTTTTCAGCACGATATTGATCGCTCCGCCCAGCGCGTCCTGTGAAAGATGCCCGGGGACTACCCCTTTATAAACCTCGATCCGCTCGATCAGTGCCGGAGGAATACTGTTGAGCGAGAAAGCCGAACCAAAGTTCGAGGAAGGTACTCCATCGATAAAGATCCGGACCGCATTCCCCGAAAGGCCGTTAATGTTGTAGTTGATGTTGGAGCCGAGCCCGCCGTCCTGCCTGATACGCACGCCGGCCGACCGGTCGAGCAGCTCGTTGGTCTGGATCGATTGCATCGCAACTTTCTGCGTTTCGATGGTATTGACGGCAAATCCCCTGGTTTCTATCTGTGTTTTTTCAGTTTTATGGGTTACGGTTACCTCTTTCAGGTCTCTGGCTGCTGAAGGTTCTACCGTAAGTATGACCGGCCTGCTGGTTTCGAATATGATGTTGAAGACCTTAGAGGTGATTTCCAGCGATGTCACTTCGATCTGGTAGTGTCCGTGCCGGAGACCCTCGAAGACAAATTTCCCTGATTCATCGCTTACGACAGACCGGGCCGGCGATTTGATGATAACGGTAGCGTAAGGTACGGGCGTGCCGTCGGTAAGTTGCACAGTGCCTGAAAGTGAGAATACCTGTGCCTTTGTTGTAGAAGAGAGAATATAGAATAATATAAAAAGTACCCGGTGCAGCATCGAACAGTCAAGATGATTTTATTTATACTTAGTAAAAATAATCAGCCCAACAAAGGTAGAATCGCTCAAAATAGCTATCGTGACGCAAGGCGGAAATAGATTATATGAAATCGGTAAAAAATAAAGAGACGGCTTCTATTCAGCCGGGCGGCCGGGAACATTTCCGACGGATCTGCTTCTGGCTTCTCCCGGTGTGTACCGGTAGTATTTTTTATATGCCGCCGTAAAGTGAGTGGTATGCAGATAGCCAAGACCCGCCGATATAGCGTCAATGCTCAGGGTGGTATTGAGGAGCAGATCGTTGGCTTTCGCCATTTTTATTTTCCTCTGGTAGGCGCGTACCGGCATTCCAAACACATTTTTGAACCGCTTTTTCAGGTAGCATTCATTTGTGCCGACCAGCTTTGCCAGATCGGGGAGGGTATAACGCCCTGTAAAATCGGAGCGTATGATCTGTTCGGCGTGGTACATTTTCGAGGTTATCGTCGCCTCCTGCGTACGCCGGAGCTGCCTGCTCTTTCTTTTATTGTTGGTTACATGCTGGGAAAACTGGAGCGATAAAAAAATCAGCAGTCGTCCGTAAGTGTACACGCCGGCGCTTTCGGGCAGAACGCTTTCTGCGTGGAAGGCATGGAGATTATGGCTGATCTCGTCTCCTATGTGAAGGTTTTGTCCGAACATCATATCGAAAGACCTTATGCGCAGATCCAGTTTCTCCGGCTGGAAATGTCTTAATATATGTTCAAATAACTCAGAAGGGATTGTAATGAGGCGGATCAGCCAGTTTTTTTCGCCATCCGGCGATAGTTCAAAAGTACCTGCGTCGAGGTTGAGGATGTTCTGCTGCCTGGTTAGTATTCTGAAATCGCTTTCAGTGGAGCGGATTACGACCGGGCCGCCGTAATTGAATACCATGCATATACCAGTCCCTGTGCTTTCAAACCGTAGTTCGTCAGGTTCGTTATCGAGGCTTCGAGAGTGAAATATCAGCTCGCTGACCCCCCTTTTATATCCCCGCTTCGTTAAAAAATCCGGCGGGATACCTGTCTTATTAATCAGCTTCAGCATGGTCGCGATTCCCCTAATAAATAACAGCCAAATCAGGGAAGAGATTTTGGAGAAATTCTGAAGGAAAAACCGTGCAGGTGATACCATAAAATAAATTGTGCCGGATTTTTTCATTTTCAAATTACTTTATTCATAAATTTAAATGTGGATAAGGTCTGATTGTTTGATCGGATTTTAGCGCCATGTGCATTACTGGCACTTTGTCAACGGTCTTCGCGATACTTGACTTTAAATTTTATAGAGTATAGGTTCCTCTCCGAGGGCCTATACTCTGACTCTAACGCCTCGTCTATCTATGCAGATCTCGTTTCATTTTCCTGTTATCGACCTGCGTTATCTTTCTTCCGATTCGGAAGGCCCGTGGCCGTCGCCTGAAATGAACAGGGAGGCTTATTCCGGTTTCTTTTCTACCCGCCCGTTCATCAGGAATTTTGGTGCCGTCAGGCAGGGAGATAATAAGCCTTATAGCAGGTTGAATTGCGTTAAAATCAGGGATCAGGCGAGCAAGGGCTGGCGCATAGACAACAGGGTTCAGCCCATATTCCACGTATCCGGCCGCCTGAGCTATGAAGGGTTTTGTAAGCTCAACGCGGAAATAGGGTTTTACGACCAGCTGGAAGCAATCCTGAATTGGTCGGATGGATGTAAAGAGGTCTTTCTTTCGGATATAATTGCCCACTATGCCAAAACGGAGCTGGAAGTAAAAGATCCGGGCAGCGATGAATCCGCTGAACCGGTTGTGCCGAAAAAAGTCTTTTTGAAAGACGCCGGGCCGTTGATTGTCGAAAATTATCGCCAGGCTACCGCCCTTTATTTCGAGGATGACCACGAAGATAACGAGGTGACGGGCGGAGAGGGATGTATCACTCTGATGTATGGCAGCAGTAAGAAAATCAAGCTTCCTCCTGCTGCAAAGCTGATTGAAGATTCTGATAACAATGCACCTTTCAAATTGTGGAATTACCGGATAAATTTTGACGGTCAGTGGTACAAAGTCTGGATTTTTGAAATATTACCTTACTCCGGATCAACAGGGCACAGTCTGAAGCAGACGTTACAAAACCGGTTGGAGAGCCTGGTTAAACTAAATACTGAGAAAGAATCGCTGAAAATATTCTCCCGTCAAAAGCATGTGATGGAAGCCGATCCGGGACTGAAAAAAACAGTCGGGAAAACGTCCGAAAAAATTCTCAGGAACAAGCGTTTTCAGCTTGACCAATCGAGGGCGCTCGACATCGCTCTGGAAGGTTCGGTCCGGGAGGGTGAGCCTTCTCTGGAGGAGCTGCTTCACGTTATGAAACAGCTTTATGCTCAGAATCTTCAGACATTGCAAGAGAAGATGGCAGCCCTGCCGGTAAAGAAAAAAGTCCTCTTTATAGCTTCCAGCCCGTCAAATTTGAACCCGATCGATATAGGCGAACAGATCAGGTCCATCAACGACGCGCTGGATTCGGGTACAGACCGCGATAATTACCAGTTTATAATCGTTCCGGGAGTAAAGCGCAGCGATTTTTCAGAAATCCTGGATAAACATTCTCCTGATTACCTTCATATCACCTTGCACGCGTCGGGTATAAACGGGCTGTATTTCCAGGGGAATAATAAAGAGCAGGATCCCATGGATGTTGAGGAATTCACCGATTATATTAAGCTGACCAGCAGCCAGAAACCGATGGAGGCCGTTTTGCTGATCGCCTGTAATTCGTATAATTATGCCGATGCAATCAAGGGCTTTTGCAGGTATAGCGTCGGGACGAGCTATGTTTTTCCCGAGAATGCCGCAATCGTTTATGCGCAACGGTTTTACAAATCATTGTTTAATGGAAAGACTGTCGATCACAGCCATAGCGCCGCCATCCTGGCTATAAAGCATACCTCTCCCGAATTTGAGAAAATTGACGAATTCCAGGTCTACGAAATCCCGAAGCTAATCTTACCGAACTAAACCAACCCTACCATGGCTACCGCTAAATCCCCTCTAACCCAATTCGGGTACAACCTTGTCGCATGGCCGAAGACAGACATCGTTCCGTTATTGCTTTTGTATCAGTCAGAACAGGGTGTCTCTTCGCTGGAGGCCGGCCTGAGAGAGTTATTCGGCACCGGTGATGCAGCGCCGCCCCAGGTTAAAAAGGAAATCGAAGCCGCGGATATCAAAGGTTCTGCTACGTTGACTTTTGAGGCGAAAGGAGGAGTAAAGCTTTTGGACTGGTTGCTGAACAAGCTGAAAATGGGTAAGCTTTCGGCCGGTTTTGAGCTCAATGAGGGTTATGAAGTTGCTGTATCGTACAGCAATGTCAGGATTGATAGCGTCAATTTGCTGGACCTGGATACGTACCTCAGTGCTTCCGTACCAAAAAGGGAGCGGTTGAATACTTTCCGGAAAAAGCTGGAAAACAATGAACTGTTCGTGATCAATTCCATAGCCAAAAGCAATGATATTTCGATCTTAATATCGGATAAAAACGGCCAGGATGTAAATCTGGATGCATCAGTAAAAGGAATTGTCGAGGCGAACGGCAGCTTTGCAAGGAAGCGTGACAATTCGGTGGAGCTTTCCTATAAGGCCGAAAACCCGCTGGTATTTGCATTTAAGGCACAGCAGATCATCTATCAGAAAAAACGATTCTGGAGTAACCAGGACGAAAAATTTTATATTCGGGACCAGCAGGGAAGTGTTTTGTTCGGTCCGGAGGACATCCCGACCAATGCTCTGAAAACCGGGGAAGACCTTGTAGACATCTGAGCGTTTCCGACAGGCCTGGGGTATTTTGGTGAGGTATTGAGTCACGGATACCTCATTCTTCTACATTCCTGTACACAGACTTTTATTTAGCCATAAAAGGGCTTATTGCTATGCTTGCGCTTTGTATACTCTTCATTTTGCCGGCGGATTAATATGTTTTAAAGAGCTTATACCGGCTTTTCCGGTAAGATGCAGGTAAAGAGATGACCGGGAGAAAGATGCGTTTCGATTCCGGGCTGGTACGCTTTTTCCCGGAAACTAAGGGGAGCTCAGCGATCAGATAAGAGATCGCGCCGGCGTTTATGAAAATAAAGAACAGGGAGGCAGTGAGCGCAGTTTGATACAAGGCTATGGCCGACGGTTTCGGGAAATAAAAAAACCGGGAGTGTCTGCCATCGGCGCTCCCGTCCGGCGTCACTTCATCTGAATTGACCGAAGAGGTCTTCCTGTAATACGTAAATTGTAAAAGTAGATGAAAATCAATTAGTTGTAAAAGCGAATGAGAATCATCAGCACTAAAATACACGCGATATCCGACTATACGCTGGCGCTTGTCCTGTTTTTATCACCGCGTCTTTATTACCTTATGGACCTGGTTGAAGCAGCCGGTGCGTCGGTCTGGATGGTACCTTCCCTCGTAGGGCTTGTACAGTTTTGTGTTTCTTTCGTAACCCGTTATAAGGGGGCGTCTTCGGCAAAATTCCGATGGCCGTTCATTTGAATATAGATCTTGTGCTCGGGTTTTTCCTTGCGGCGAGCCCGTGGCTTTTCGGATTCAACGAGATCATTTACAAACCGCATCTTTTTCTGGGCCTGGTGCTTATCCTGATGGGACTTTTGACAAAGAAAGTACCTTCCGGGCGGCCTGGCTTCAGGGAAAGACGGCCTTTTTACCGGGAAGATGTTAAATACCGGGAATAGTTAAATAATCTAACAACTGTTAAAAAGCAGGCAGCAAATGGAGACACCCGGTTCAAGGATTTTTACATCGGCTGCACCCGGTGATGACGAATGCCGGAAACTCGTGGCAGCAGTAGCCGGAAGGCTGACCGCTCTGGGATTTACGATTGCTTTTGGCGAGAGTGCTACTGCCGGCTGCGTGGCATACGAATTTTCGCTGACTCCGGGGGCAGGGCAGGTTCTGATGGGCGGAATTATATGCTACGGGGAAGCAGTAAAAAAAGGATTACTGAAGGTTCCGTCAGCACTTATCGCCCAGCATACTGCCGAATCGCCTGAGGTAACACGGGAAATAGCCTTTGGTGTTGGCCGGCTTATTCCAGCCGATGTCGTAGTGGCAGTGACGGGCCTCGTGCGGCCCGGCGGTAGCGAGTCACCGGAGAAGCCGGTAGGGACCATTTTTTTTACCGTGCTCTTTAACGGACGTTGTTATGACCGGGAAATTTTTGCAGATGGCAGCCCCGAAGCTGTCGTTGAAGCCGCGATAGCAGAAATCTGCAACTCGCTGCTGTCGATACTCAGCTTCGAGAAGGCAGCCTGCTGATATTTTATTCACCACAAAAATAACTGATATGAAAATGTTAAATCGAATGCCCGCACTATTGTCGATCGCCACGCTCTTGTTATGCCTGGCCGGCGGTTGCGGCAATAATAGTAACAGAGACAATAGCATGACCGGCGATACCGCTACTTTTAGCCGTGAGCCGGATGTGGCCGAACCGATAGATACAAATATGCCAGGCGATCTCAGGGATAAGACCGGAAAAGACAGCCTCCAGGTTACTCCGCCGGTTCCCTGAGGATGCACTCCTGTTGCACCGCTTATTTCTTTACATTTGCGACTGATGAAATGGTGTATCCGCATATTAGTCGTTTACCTGCTGGCGCTTTCACTGGTACCATGCAGCGATCCTTCCGGCCGTTGTGATGACATGGCTCCGGAAGTGGCTGAGGCAAGCGGATCCCATCATCATCACGACGGGGGTGGTAACGATCACTGCTCCCCGTTCTGTGCCTGCACCTGCTGCGGCATCAGCGTTGTCGTGTCGGAATACAGCTTCCCGGCACTGGAACCTCCTCTTCAATTAAATTCTTCAAAGGAAGTCGTCATACACGATAGTTCTTTTGTTTCCACCTACCTGGGGAACATCTGGGAACCGCCCAGGACGTCATGCTGATCTGACGTGACCCGGGGATAGGAGCGAACATGTTGATATGGGCCACGAATGCACCGATTGCGTGTACAGTAATAGGTGTAACCTCAATCTTGTTGTCCAGGCATCAATTAAATCTATTGTGTTAGATAATATTATCAAATTCAGTATCAGGAACAAGGCTGTTATTGGACTACTGACCCTGTTGCTTGTCATCTGGGGAGTATGGAGTGCTGCAAGGCTGCCTATCGACGCAGTACCGGACATTACCAATAACCAGGTCCAGGTTTTCACTTCCTGTCCGACATTGGCAGGGCAGGAAGTGGAGCAATTAGTAACGTTTCCCATCGAACAAAGTATTGCCAACGTACCGGGCATAGAGGAAATCCGGAGTATTTCCAGGTTCGGGTTGTCTGTTGTGACAGTTGTTTTCGATGAGGATGTCGATGTTTATTTCGCCCGCCAGCTTATCAATGAAAGGCTTAAAGAAGCACTTGAAAAAATACCGCAGGGCATAGGCTCGCCCGAAATGGCCCCGGTCAGCACGGGCCTGGGGGAAGTTTATCAATATATTATTCACCCGGTAAAAGGAAGCGAACATAAATATGACGCAAAAGAGCTGCGTACCCTCCAGGACTGGATTGTAGCCCGTCAGTTATACGGCACGCCGGGAATCGCTGAAGTCAACAGCTTCGGGGGCGAGCTCAAGCAATACGAGGTGGCGGTAAATCCCGACAAGCTCCGCGCAATGGGCGTAAGCATACCCGAAATCTTTACGGCGCTGGAAAAGAACAACCAGAATACCGGGGGAGCTTATATCGACACAAAACCCAACGCCTATTTCATAAGAGGAATCGGCCTGGTGAGTTCACTGGAAGACATCAGGGGTATTATGGTAAAAAATACGGGAGTTGTTCCGGTGTTTATAAGGGATGTGGCCGAGGTAAGATTTGGCAGTGCAGTACGTTACGGAGCGTTGACGTATAACGGAGAGGTAGACGCTGTCGGAGGTGTGGTTATGATGCTCAAAGGGGAAAATAGCAATGAGGTGGTGAAGCGGATAAAAGAAAAACTACCTGTTATCCAGAAATCGCTTCCTGACGACATTATCATCGAACCTTATCTTGATCGCACAGACCTCGTAGGGCGCGCAATCGGCACTGTCGAAAAGAACCTCATCGAAGGCGCGCTTATCGTGATCTTTGTGCTTGTGCTTTTCCTGGGGAATCTCCGCGCAGGCCTGATCGTTGCTTCGGCGATCCCGCTTTCCCTTCTGTTTGCACTGGGTATGATGAATGTGTTCGGCGTGAGCGCCAACCTGATGAGTCTCGGGGCCATCGATTTCGGACTGATCGTCGACGGGTCGCTCATTGTGGTCGAAGCTACTCTGCATCATCTTGGCGTAAGAAAAGCCGCTCACCGGCTTACACAGCAGGAAATGGACCGGGAAGTATATGAATCCGCTTCGAAAATCCGGACAAGCGCTGCCTTCGGAGAAATCATTATACTCATTGTTTACATACCGATCCTTACGCTGGTCGGAGTGGAAGGCAAGATGTTTACACCGATGGCGAAGACGGTCGGGTTTGCAATCCTGGGAGCGTTGATCCTTTCGCTAACATATATCCCGATGATGTGCGCCCTGTTTTTGCCGAAAATACCTCATAGTCAATCGACTTTCAGCGACAGGATGATAGAGGCGCTGCAGCGTATTTACCGGCCTCTGCTTGAAAAAGCGATCAGGTTCAGGTATGCGGTAATCCTGGTGACGGCGGCGGTGTTTGGCGTCACACTGGTGGTATTTAACCGGATGGGAGGGGAGTTCATACCTCAGTTGGAAGAAGGGGACTTCGCCTTTCATTGCATCCTGCCACAGGGAAGCTCGCTCAGCCAGAGTCTTGAAACTTCTATGCAGGCGTCGCGTATCATCAGGCAGTTCGACGAGGTAAAAATGGTAGTTGGCAAAACCGGTTCGGCCGAAGTGCCCACTGATCCTATGCCCCCGGAAGCAACCGATATAATGGTAGTGCTGAAACCCCGGAACGAATGGAGATCGGGGAGGAGCTACAGCGAGCTCGGGGATGCTATCATGGAAAAACTGGAGGTAATCCCGGGTGTATTCTTTGAAAAGAACCAGCCGATACAGATGCGTTTCAACGAGTTGATGACCGGGATCCGGCAGGATGTGGCAGTCAAAATATTCGGCGAAAATATCGATACACTCGCTTTGTATGCCGAATACGTGGCTGATGTAATAGAGTCGGTCACGGGCGCGACTGCCCCGCAGGTGGAGCGGGTAACAGGCCTGCCGCAGATCGCCATCAACTACGACCGGAACCGTATGGCGAATTACGGGCTTACGATCGGAGATGTGAACGATGTCGTCAGTACTGCGTTTGCGGGCAGAAGCACCGGGCAGGTGTATGAGAATGAGAGAAGGTTCGATCTGGTGGTAAGGCTGGACAGCGCCCACCGGAGCAGCATAGACGATGTCCGGAATCTGGTGATACCTGCTGCCGGCGGCAACCAGATACCCTTGTACCAGGTTGCCGATATCGACTTCAGGCTCGGTCCGGCGCAGATCAGCCGGGAGGCCGGTAAGCGCCGTATCGTCATAGGTTTTAATGTCTCGGGAAGGGACGTTCAGAGCGTGGTGGAAGATATACAACAACAACTGTCGAAGAAAATAAACCTGCCGACCGGGTACTACTTTACCTATGGAGGGCAATTCGAGAACCTGCAGAAAGCCAGCGCCAGGCTGATGGTCGCAGTCCCGGTTTCATTGCTCCTGATTTTTATGCTCCTGTATATGACTTTTCATTCATTCACACAGGCGATGCTCATATTCACGGCAATCCCGATGGGTGCTACCGGAGGCGTATTTGCATTGCTGCTAAGGGGAATGCCCTTCAGTATCAGTGCAGGGATTGGTTTCATAGCGTTGTTCGGTGTGGCTGTCCTCAACGGGATCGTGCTCATCAGCACTTTCAATCATCTGAAAGAAGAAGGAGTAACAGACGTGCTGGAAAGGATAAAACAGGGGACGCTGATCCGCCTCCGGCCGGTGCTGATGACGGCTACCGTCGCTTCTCTCGGGTTTCTTCCGATGGCGATCAGTACAAGCGCAGGAGCAGAAGTACAGAAGCCGCTGGCGACAGTCGTGATAGGAGGGCTTATTACGGCTACCTTCCTGACCCTTTTTGTGTTGCCTTTGCTGTATATGCTGGTCGAGAGCAGTAAAGCCGCAGGGCCTGCGGCTTCGCGTCGATATGCCTTTATGTTACTCATACTTAGCTTCTGCAGCATGACTCCTGTCAGGAGCCAGGAGCGGATCACGGTCGAAGAGGCGATCACGACGGCGCTGGCGAATAACCGGCAGTTCCGTGTAAATGAAGCCGAAATAGAAAGTGCGGGGCACCATATCCGGGCAGCCGGGGAGATCCCCAAAACAGGATTGTTCGCCGAGAATGAAGACCTGCGTCCGTCGGATAGGACGGGCATTCTGAAAATAGGAGTTTCCCAGAGCGTCGCCTGGCCGGGTTTATACGCTGCCAGGAAAACCTACTTCAGAGAACTGGAAAAGTACGCGCAGCTTAATACCGGTATGTTGAGCGCTATCGTCAGGAAGGATGTGCGTACGGCCTATTATCAGCTTTGGTACCTGCAGGAAAAAGGAACGCTTCTCGAGCAGCTCAGCGACATCTATTCCGATCTGCTGAAGGCAGCCGGGCTGCGGGTAAAGACCGGCGAGGCGGCTGCGCTGGACCAGATCGCGGCAGGGGCTAAAATGAAGGAGCTGCAGGCGTTTATCGGGCAGAACAAGAAAGATATGACGATCTGGCAGCAACAGCTTATGCTGCTGCTCGACAGGAATGAATGGCTGCTTCCGCTGGCAGGCCCCCCGAAGAAAATGGAATTGGAGGGAGGTAACGAAGAGGCAACACATCCTTTGCTGAGCCTGCAGGAGCAAAACGTACTTATAGCGTCTTCTAACATAGCTGTTCAGCGCAATGCGAATAAGCCGGAGCTGTCTGGAAGGGTTTTTACACAGCGCCTGTGGGGTGCAAATGATCCGTTTACAGGATTTTCGGTAACTGCCGCTATCCCGTTGCTCGGGACGGGTGCCTACAAAAGCAAAGTCCGGGCGGCAACGGCCGAAATGGAGGTACAGAAGGAAGTGCTGGCCTGGAAATCGCAGCAGCTCGAGACAGAAAAGGCGGCCTCGGCGTCGGAAGTACAAAAAAATGCGGAGCTTCTCGGGTTTTACGAATCGTCGGGCCTGCAGCAGGCTTCGGACATAATAGCGGCTGCGAGGCTCAGCTACAACGTGGGCGATATCAGCTTCGCCGAGCTAAGCCAGTTCCTGGGACAGGCCATCGAGATCAGGCAAAACTACCTGGATGTACTGAACCGATACAACCAGTCGGTCATTCAGTTAAATTATTTTAATAACAGGTGAGCGGCAGCCAATGTAGAGCCGCAGGGCCTGCGGCTTCTATGTAAAACCGCAGAGCCTGCGGCTCCATCCCCTAAAGCAATAATATTCTACACAGATGAAATCCGTTTTAAAAATATTTACAGTAATTGCCCTTTCGGGCATCTTGTTCGGCTGCGGCGAAAAGCGCGGTGAACATGAAGGGCATGACCACGATGTGGAAGAGCCTGCAGTCCGTCATGCGGAGGCTGCTACCGTCACCTCGCTCACCAGGGAACAGATCGATGCGGTCGGGATCACATTAGGGGAAATCGAAAAGAGGAACCTTACCGAGATTATCAAAGCAAACGGTATTCTCAGGGTACCCAACAATAACAGGGCTAATGCGACGTCACTGTATGGAGGCGTAATCAAAAGCCTGAATGTCCAGCTCGGCGATTACGTACGGAAAGGCCAGGTAATTGCGACAATAGTTAACCCGCAGTTCATCAGTTTGCAGGAGGAATACCTGACCCTGGCAAGCCAGATGACACTCGCAGAGCAGGAATTGCAGCGCCAGCGTGAGCTGAACGAAGGGAATGCCGGTGCGAAGAAAAACCTGCAGGCTGCCGTCGCGGCGGTTAGCTCTCTACAAATAAGAAGAGGGTCCCTTCACCAGCAGATACAGATGATGGGAATAGATCCCGGTACGCTTGATGACACCAACCTGAAATCAGCGCTGATCGTAACGAGCCCGATAAATGGCACTATCAGCAATGTATTTTCCAGGATCGGCAGCTACGTTGATGTGTCGTCGCCGGTAGCAGAGATTGTCGATAACAGTTTGCTGCATCTCGATCTGCAGGTTTTTGAAAAAGACCTGCCCAATATCAGGGTCGGGCAGGAAATTAATTTTACCGTAACCAACAATCCCTCAGTTTCTTATACTGCCAGGGTCTTTACGATAGGAGCTTCATTTGAAAATGAAAGCAAGACCATTGCGATACACAGCAATGTGACCGGCAACAGGAGCGGGCTGATTGACGGGATGAACATTACCGGGTTGGTAGGCCTGAATAATATTACAAGTCCGGCAGTTCCCAACGGTGCCATTGTCGAGGCTGACGGGAAATATTATATTTTTGTCGAAACCAACAAAGAGGAGAAGGAACCGGTACACGATGCGCACCATGGACACGATCACAGTCATAGTGAAAATGATGGTCACAGTCACGATCATCATGATGGGGACGGGCACCGGGAAGAGGGCCCGGATGAGCATGACCAGGAGAAAACCGGCAACGGGCGGGGTAAAATGAATTTTGAGAAAATCGAGATAGCAAAAGGAGTTTCTGATCTCGGTTATACAGCCATCCAGCCTGTCGCCCCGGTTCCTGCCCATGCCCGTGTGGTTACGAAAGGGGCATTTTTTATCAACGCTAAAATGAGCAGCCCGGCGGGGCACGAGCATTAAATACGAGGCAGTTGCCGGTCTTCGGCCGCTTTTAAAAACAACCTGGAAAATGGAAAGTATGGACACAATAGGGATTTTAACGGGAAGCACTATCATCAGTCTGCTGCACGCTATCATCCCGAGCCACTGGTTACCGGTCCTGGCTATCGGGCGACAGGAAAAATGGCCGTTGACGGAGGTTGTCCGGGTGACTTTCTTCGCCGCCTTTGCGCATACGCTGAGCACAATTGCGATTGGGGTGGTACTGGGCATGATCGGGCAAAATTTCCCGGAGGAGATGGAGCATATGACTCACCACGCCGGACCGGTCATACTGATTCTTATGGGAGTATTTTTCGTTTACAGGCATTATACCCACCGGCATTTTCACCTGGCAAATGTGGAAATGAAGACAAGGACAAAGACGAGTATCATCCTGTCGCTTTCCCTTGCCATGTTCCTTTCGCCTTGTATGGAGATAGAAGCTTATTTCCTGTTGGCCGGAGCGGTCTCGGGCTGGCTGGTGGGGCTGATATCGCTGCTTTATTTCGTCATTACCATCGCGGGTATGCTGATCCTGGTAAGCATAGCATATAAGGGGCTGATGAAATTCGACTCCCACAAGATAGAGCACAATGCCGGTATCATCACCGGCCTGACGCTCATCGCAACCGGCCTGTTTTCTTTTTTTACACACTAAGGGGAGTACAGCCGCGTATTAGATATCTGATACGCATGAAAGCCATTCAAATACCCGGGTACAGCCGCAAGGCTTGCGGCTTTCGTATCGCGAGCAATAATCCAGATAATAGCTTATTAAATATCTTATAAACATGAAAACGACAATAGGCCTTATCGCAGGAAGCCTGCGCAGAGCATCATTCTCGAAGAAAATAGCCAGGGCCGTGCAGGAAATGGCGCCCGAAGGCTATGATTTTAAGCTCATTTCTATTGATGAGCTCCCGCTATACAACCAGGATTTTGATGATGACAACGACGTGCCGCGGTCCTATGTGACTTTCAGGAATACCATCCAGCAGCTTGACGGCATCATTTTCGTGACACCAGAATACAACCGCTCGATACCAGGAGCATTGAAGAATGCAATAGATGTAGCTTCCAAGCCGTCCGGCCAGAATAAATGGAATGGGAAGCCAGCCGCCGTTTTCAGTAATTCGCCGGGTAACCTGTCCGGCTTTGGAGCCAACCATCATTTGAGGCAGTGCCTGGTATGCCTGAACGTACCTGTTATGCAGCAACCTGAAGTATACATCGCAGGGGCGAATAAGCTGTTTGATGAAAACGGCAATTTTAACGATGACAACGTCCGGAAATTTTTGCAAAAGGCTGTGGACGCCTACATCGAATGGTTCAACAGGAACAAGCCCTCATAGCACGATAAAAGAAGTAAACCGCTATGATCTGCTACAGGAAACGGAGCGGAAAGGGGTTCCGCTATATCGACGAACAGGGGAATAAAGTAACTGACAAGAGTTTAATAGCCTATTTTAAATCCCTGGTAATTCCGCCGGCCTGGGAGAACGTGCGGATCGATACCTCGCCGCGGGCAAAGATCCAGGCAACCGGCTATGACGCAAAGGAAAGGAAGCAGTATATTTATAATACAAAATTCCGGATGCGGCAGGACGAGCGGAAGTTTGACCGGATCATCCGGTTTGCCGGTAAGTTGGAGAGCA
This sequence comes from uncultured Cytophagales bacterium, assembly GCA_964562455.1. Lineage (GTDB taxonomy): Bacteria > Bacteroidota > Bacteroidia > Cytophagales > Spirosomataceae > Ravibacter. Next base: position 17,235 of record CAZLTN010000035.1, on the reverse strand, counting down.
TGAGAAGGACTACCGGGCAGCATTTACGCAGGCGCAAGCTGAACCGGGAAAAGGTACTGGCGGCGATGCTGCGCTTGCTGGATACGGCTTTTTTCCGCCCGGGCAATGATCGTTATGCCCGGAAAAACGGCAGTTACGGGCTTACGACCCTCCGCAGCAGGCACCTCGAGATAAAAGGAGACGAAATGATATTTTCTTTTGTCGGCAAATCTGGCAAAAAACACGAGAAACATATTGTTGATGCCCGCCTGGCGAAGATTGTAAGAGAGCTGGATGACCTGCCGGGCTACGAAATCTTTAAGTTTATCGATGAAGAAAATAATATACAGGACGTAAAAAGCAGCCACCTGAACGACTATATACATGAGGTAATGGGCGAGGAATTTTCGGCTAAAGATTTCCGTACCTGGGCGGGAACCGTCATAGCGGCTATCGCTCTTGACGAGATAGGGGCGGTAGCTGAAAAGACCAGAAGAAGCTGAACCGCAATATTCGCAATGCCGTAATCGCTGTCAGCGAAAAGTTGGGGAATACGCCTGCCATAGCCCGAAGCTCCTATATCGATCCTCGTGTGATAAAAAGCTATACGCAAGGCCGGACGCTGGCTTATTTTGAAGATGAAGTAAAACAGCTTCTTAAAACAAACGATGCGCTTTCACTCGAAGAGCTTGGGGTGTTATGCCTTTTGAAAAAACGATTAGAGAAAGCTTAAAATGATGTATAAAATTTTTCTTAACACTCTTTTCACTTTTTGCCTCTCGTTTCCGGCTTTCAGTCAGCAAGCGGTGAATAAAGCTGTTTTCATTATTGTCGATGGTATTTCTTCCAACACCATCGAACTGATACCAACCCCGAACCTGGACGAGATTGCCCGTCAGGGCGGCTACGCGAAGGCTTATGTCGGAGGGGAAAAAGGGACCTATTCACAAACGCCCACTATTTCGGCGGTAGGTTACAACAGCCTGCTGACCGGTACCTGGGTCAATAAGCATAACGTTTGGGACAACCGGATTCTGGAACCTAATTATCACTATTGGACGATTTTCAGGTTCCTGGAATCACAATATCCCCGGAAGCGCTCAGCTGTATTTTCTACCTGGCTGGATAACCGTACCAAGCTGATCGGAGAAAATCTGCCCCAAACCGGGCATCTCCGGCTGGACTATTCGTTCGATGGCTTCGAGCTGGATACCCTTCGTTTCGTTCACGACGAGGAGTCGGACTATATCCGCCGGATAGATGAGCTGGTTTCTGCCGAGGCAGGAAGCTACCTGAAGGAGGAGGGGCCCGATCTTTCCTGGGTATACCTTCAATATACCGACAATATGGGCCATCAATTCGGTGACAGCGACCAGTTTCATGATGCGGTCAGGTTGATGGACCGGCAGGTAGGGCGCATTTGGGAAGCAGTTAAGCACCGTCAGCAGTACTACGGGGAAAACTGGCAGATTTTTATCACCACCGATCATGGTCGTGATTCTAAATCGGGCCAGGGCCACGGCGGGCAATCCGATCGCGAACGGGGTACGTGGATTGTAACCAACGCCCGGGACCTGAACGCGGAGTTCACGGATGCCCGGCCCGGGGTAGTGGATATTATGCCGTCGATAGCCCGGCATCTCGGTATCCACGTTCCGAAAGACCAGGCTTTTGAAATTGACGGCACGCCCCTGACCGGCAGGCTTTCATTTATCGAATATAAGATTTCTTACAGCAGCCAGAAGATCCTGCTTTCGTGGAAAGCGCTCCAAAAGGGAGAAAATGTGAAAATCTGGCTTGCCACTACCAACAATTTTGAAAAGGGCGGGATGGATCACTATCTCCTGGCGGCCGAAGTGCCGGTTGAAAATGAAAAGGCAGAAATCGATGTCAGCCGGCTACCTTCAGGTTTCTTTAAAGTGGTGGCGGAAGGGAAATACAATACCGCGAACAAATGGCTGGTAGGGAAGTAAGAACCTTTGTGGTAAAAATAACCACGGAGGACACAAAGGCTCACTGAGAAACTCTTTGTATTCCCCCGTTAGAGAGAAAGCTCTTTGATCCGGATATTCCTGAACCAGATTTTCTCCTTCGCATTATGGCTTTGCAGCGCTATCTTGCCCTTATGGCGCGGATTGGCATAAGGCCACTCGGCAAACTTGCTTTGTTTTAGCAGGTTTTTCCAGTTTTCGTCGCCATACTGGTAATCTGCTACCAGCTTATCGTTGAGAAAATGCCTTACGCGGGTTCCTTCCACGACGATACGGCCCTTGTTCCATGTACCTGCGGGTTTAAAGGCTGTTTTGTCAAGCGGCGGGTGCATGTCGTAATTGGCGCCCGTTTTCTGGGTATCTTTCAGGCTGATCTGTTCTCCGGTAGCGGTTTTAATAACATAACCGGTGTCGTCGATGATCTGGTATTCGGGAGCTGAAAAGACCGTTCTTTTGATATCGGGCCTTTCGAGTACTTTATAAAGCACGCCGCTGTTACTGGCAGGGGGAATTTTGAATTCAAACCGAAGGTCAAAATCGCCGTATTCTTTATTTGTCGTCAGGTCACCGCCGCTACCGTCGGTTGTAAGCATGCCGTCTTCAATCATCCAGCCTACCACTTTATCCTGGTTATAGCTATGCCATTCGCGGAGGTCCTTCCCGTCGAAGAGGTTGACCCATTTGTCTTTTTTAAAGAGGTTGGCGGATATAAAGCCGGCCAGAAGGAACATGGCGCCCGTCAGGGCGACCGGTTGAAGCAGGTAAATGTATTTTGGTTTCACGGTCAGAGAATAGAATAGTGTTTAAGCCTGCAAATATACCGGTAGTGTGCGAAAGTCGTCGATTTATGAAGCGGGATTTTATTTGTAAGGTTTTTGTAAGATGACTTTTCTGCCCTATGCCGCATTGTTTTCTTAGTATAGACGGTTTCTTGCTAAATTCGATCAAGCCCAATGCGAAAGTTCCAGCTCTTTTATCTGAAATCGTCAATAATAGTGGTTGCGTGGATGTTCCCTCTTTTTACGGCCGCGCAGATTACGCCTGATGCAAACAAGATTGTATATGTAAACAAAAATGCCTCCGGCAACGGGAGCAGTTGGGCAGACGCGACGCCGGAGCTGGCAGATGCGCTGAAAGCTGCCCAAACAAATACCAATATCAAAGAAATCTGGGTTGCCAAGGGCGCTTACAAGCCGCTGTACCGGGCAGATAACCTGAGTGGGGCCAACCCCGCCGACCAGAAGAACTCTTTTGTGTTGGTTCAGGACGTGAAGCTGTACGGCGGTTTCGATCCTGAAAACTCCAGGTCCGATATGGCAAGTCGCAATCCCCAGGCTGCGGAAACCATTCTCAGCGGCGATATCGACGGAAATAATAACCTTAGCAATAATGCCTATCATGTAGTAATTGCCGCCGGCAATGTGGGAACAGCCGAGCTCGACGGGTTTACCATAACCGGCGGAAACGCCAACGAAAACATTGGCGGCGTGGCAATCGTCAACACCGACCGCTATGCACCATCGTACGAAGGCGGGGGGATTTATATTGATGAAAGCTCGCCGAAGATTACCCGGGTCATTGTACATGGGAACAATGCCAGGCAGGGCGGCGGCGTGAGTATTTACAATTCCACGTCCGAAATAAGCCACGTGATTATCCGCAACAATACCGCCCAACCCTATTTTGGCGGGGGCATCGCCATCGGAAGCGCTCCGACCGCAACAATTAATGTGCGCATTACCAACGCGCTCATTATAAACAATATAGCCCAAGACAGGGGCGGTGGCATATACAATGGAAATTATGGTTCAGCCGAACCCGAACTGGCCAACGTAACGATCAGCAATAACTCGGCGGCATCGGGTGGCGGCATGTATACCCTGGCAGGGTATGTGAAAATCAGTAATAGTATTTTATGGGGCAACCAGAAAAGTGGCAATGCGGCCGTTTATGGCGCAGATATACAAAATGCCTCTTCAACAGGGGTTACCCTCAGGAACAGCATTACTCAAGTCTATGACACGGGAAACCCGGCAGATAATAATCTTACAGGTTCGGACCCGCTGTTTACCAATAGCGGCAGCGGCGATTACACGCTGTCCGGGGTTTCTCCCGCTGTCAATTCGGGTAGTAACCAGCTTTATTGGGATGCCGTCAGTGGCGGCGTTCCGCCCTCACCGCCGTTGAGAGGAGCTACAGGAGGGCTTGACCTCGCAGGTAATCCGAGGATACATGAATATACCAGCGCCGGTACTATCGATATGGGGGCGTACGAAAACCGTGCCCAGGCGTTCGTTCCTGACGGCAACGGGATTATTTATGTCAGGCCGAATGCTACAGGTGAGGGCAACGGCTCAGGCTGGGACGACGCAACGGCCGATCTGCACAGTGCCATTCACGCCGCCGGGGTGCAAAAAGTATTTGTTGCTATCGGGAATTACAATGTAGGCGACCATAGCTTTATCATGAAAAACGGGGTGAAGATCTATGGCGGCTTCGATCCCGGCAACGGCGTTACCGCTTTGACACACAACCGGATCGTCCTGGATGCAGGCGAAGGACTTCCGGCGAAGGGTTCTGTCCTGAACGGAGAAAATACTCGCCCGGTCATCTGGAACATAAACAATGGCCTGACTGCCTCCGCCGTGCTCGACGGATTTACGATTATGAACGGGAAATATACCGAAAACAGCGGCGGTGGGATAAGGAATGTGGGTGTTTCGCCTGTTTTATCGAACCTGGTCATTAAAAATAATACGGCGGCCAGGGGAGCCGGAATATACAATGAGAGCGGCAGCCCGGCCATTACCAACGTGATCATTTCGGGCAATACTGCGTCGTCGGCTACCTACGCTTTCGGGGGCGGCATCGCCAATGTTACCGGCAATCCGGCCATGACCAACGTGCGTATTACAGATAACACGGTTACCGGAAACAACCTGGTGGCGGGCGGAGCGATTTACAGCTCTACCAGTGGCCCGCTGGTACTGACCAACCTGACCGTCGCCCGGAATAAAGCTACAGGAGGGAGTACTTTATACGGAAGCGGTATTGTCAGTGAAAATGCCCAGCTTATCGTTTACAACAGCATCGTATGGGGTAATGAGAAAGGCGGCAGCGCCGCCGTCGGGGGAGCTGATATAGATATCCCGAGCGGAACGGTCGTGCTCAAAAACAGCATCACGCAAGGCTATACGACAGGCAACCCTGCCGATCATAATTTAGTCGGTGCCGATCCTTTATTTGTCGATGCGGCCAACCGGAACTATATGTTATCAAACAATTCGCCGGCGATCAATGCGGGAGAAAACAGCTATTTTACAGGGCTTGATGCCAATACCAGAGATCTGGCAGGCAACGCAAGGCTGAAAGGGACGGCTATTGATCCGGGCGCTTATGAAAATATCATTGGCCCCGATGCCGACGGTATTATATACGTGAATACTGAGGCCTCAGGCAAGGGCAGCGGCGATAGCTGGCTCAACGCCATGGCCGATCTGCACTTAGCCATTCATGTCGCCGGTGTAAAAAAGGTATTTGTGGCCGCGGGCAACTACAATGTGGGCGCCCACAGCTTCGTGATGAAAAACGGGGTGGAAATTTATGGCGGCTTCGCTCCCGGCAGTGGTATAACCGACCTGGCGCACGCCCGGATCATGCCGGACGCAAGCGGGCCGTCTTCTGCCCGGGGCTCTATTCTGAACGGGCAAGGTGTACGTCCTGTCATATGGAACGTTTTTACCGAAGGAAGCCCGTTGGATAACACCGCCGTGCTTGACGGTTTTACGATTACCGGTGGAGCCGGTAGTGCAGGTCCACCGGCGGAAGGCGGCGGCTTTTACAACGTCTATGCTTCCCCGGTGCTAACCAACCTGGTAGTGAGAGGCAACGCTGCTACTTCCGGCGGCGGAATGTTGAATGTGTCGTCTTCTCCTTTGATCTCCAATTCGGTCTTCTCCGGCAACGTGTGCTACTATGCCGGCGGGGCGATTTGCAATCGTTATTCCAATCCTGTGCTGACCAATGTAACGATAGCCCACAACCGGGGTGAGGGCGACGATCAGCTTGGAACAGGGATTTTCAATGAATTTTCATCTCCGGGTATTTACAACAGCATTTTCTGGGGCAATGTGAGTTTCGGAAGCACCAATAGTGCAAGAGCCGACATATTCAACAGCGGTTCGACGGTGACTTTGAAAAACAGCATCACCCAAAGGTACGATACGGGTAATTCGGTGGATAACAACCTGACAGGCGTAGATCCGCTTTTTACAGACGAGGCCACGCGCGACTATACGTTATCAAGCAATTCTCCGGCCATCGGCACAGGAAATAATGCCTATTTTACGGGTCTTGACGTCAATACCAAAGACCTGGCAGGAAACGCGCGTTTATCGGGAACTGCAATAGACATAGGGGCGTACGAATTCGGCTCCGTACTTCCCGTACGCTGGATTTCATTCGCAGGGAATATCGGTGAAGGCAGCCTGGCTGCTTTACAATGGAAGGCGGAAGAGACCAATACCCGGCATTATGAGCTGGAAAGGAGCTCCGACGCGCGGGTATTCCGCCGCGTAGCGGAGATACCTGCGGCCGGGCAGGGGATAGCGGCTTACCGGTTCACCGACCCGCTGCCGGTAAGCGGCACGGCGTATTACAGGATCAGGCAGGTAGACCTGGATGGTTCTTTCAGCTTCAGCAGGATCATCGGCATCCACGCTACGGCTATTGCTACGCTGAAGGCTTATCCCAACCCGGCGCGCGGACCTGTAACCATCGAATTCGACGATGTACACGCGGGCAGCCAGGTGAATCTGGTCACCCCGGCTGGTACCCTTCTGCAGCGAATTACAATAAAAGAGCGGGTTTTCACCATCAGCCTGGACGGCTACCCTGCCGGCATATACCTGCTGCGTACCTCCGACGGGAAGACGGTAAAGCTGCTAAAGGAGTAAAAAGGACTGTCGTATAAAAACATGGAGATACCGGTCGGAAAGCGGTATCTCAAAGAATTTCAAAAAGATTATAGCTTGTCATAGTAAGTTTTTTTAACTTCGCGCTCGCTTTCGGGAAACCAACGGTTTACGGGATGTAGCGCAGCCCGGTAGCGCGCGTCGTTCGGGACGACGAGGTCGCAGGTTCGAATCCTGTCATCCCGACTTCACAGGACAAATCGGAATTATTTCTGGTTTGTCCTTTTTTATTTTGCCCTAAATTGCTGTCTATCATGTAGATATATTTGACAGCTTCGTTTATCCTGCCAGTTCGAAGTGAACTATTTTCAAAATGCAGTTTTTCGGGGAAGATCGAACTGATTACCTCCCGTTTCTTGTCAATATCGGCGGTTTCATAGATATGGCCCAGCTTTAAGAGATTGTCGATCCCTTTATCAAGCAGGGCTTTAAGGTTTATATCGTTATGAGCCAGCCCGTTTAGTTTCGCTTGCAGCTTTTCGACCTTCCCGCTGTAGTCTGATTTCATTTCCCTGAAATCCTCCGGCTCTATCTGTTTAGAAGAGAGCAGGTCGCGGATATAGGACAATTTGTCTTCCAGTTCCCTGATTTGCTTCTGGAGTAGTTTCCTGTCGTCCAACAGATGGGCAGTTTGGCTCCGCCAGGCTTCCTGTAAAACGATCTTATATAGTTCTGCCATCTCCGGACGTGGGATGTACTTTTTCAGTTCATGGACAAACTGCTGGTTAACCGCATCAGCCCTGAATCTGAATTTACAGCCTGTAGAACAGTGATAGTAGGAATAGCGCTTTGTGAGTCCTTTTGATGCGCTCCCTGTCAATATTCTGCCGCATGCAGGGCAAATCAGAAAGCCCCGTAATGGCAGCGTTGAGTTGGAAACGACTTTTAGCCTGTATTGATTTCGTTTTCTGCCATCCAGTACGTCCTGTACCTGGTAGAACAAATCTTCACCTATCAGCGGCTCGTGCAGGCCTTTGACAAAGCGGCTTTCATCATCCTTGTATTTGGGGATAAATATCTTCCCGCAGTAGACGGGATTTCGGATTGCAAACCAGAAAAGACTCTTGGTGCCTGTAAACCCCTTCTCGCTTGCTGTTTTAAAGACTTGTTCGGTATTGTATACCCCTTTGGCAATTTCTTCAAAAGACCAGCGTAAAATACCTGCCTGCGGTTCGTTGATAGCAATGTATTTTCTTCCCGCTTCGTCCGTCTTGTTGAGGTAGCCGATAGGGGCCAGGCCCATATAGCGGCCTTCTTTTTTCGCCCGCCGCATTCCATTGATGACATTTAATGCCCTCCGGTCATTCTCCACTTCAGGGGCGGCCAGATAAAAGGCCAGCATCATTTTGTTTTCGGGTACAGATAAATCCAGCGGCTGTTCTATTGCCTGTGGCTCCACACCTAATTTTCGCAGCGTGTTTATCATCTGGTAGGCATCCCCGGCATTACGGCTAAACCTGTCCCATTTAAGGAACAAAACTAGGTCGGCTTTCCCTTTGTGCTTTTTAAGCTCTAACAAATACGCCTTCCATTCGGGACGGGAAAACGTCTTTGCAGAATGGTCTTCAAACATCACCCTGCGGATGGAGATGTGATGAATGTCGCAATACTTACGCAGCAGCTCTTCCTGACTGCGCTGAGAGTAGCCTTTATCGGCCTGCTCGTCCGTGCTTACCCGTATGTACAAATCAGCTACCTTCATACTCGCTTCAAGTAAAAACCAACAATTATTTGCTATAGGATGTTGCTCTAAGGCTTTTTCAAATATTCCGAGACCAGGATGTTTGCCAATAAGCGCAGGAAGTCAAGAATGACACCGGCCTGTTCCAAAGATACTTCGATTCCTTTCTTTCGCAGCAGCTCTACTGCCTGCTCGGGTTTTAGCTTCTCCATTTTGCACCTCCTCATGATCGCCCACACAACTCCTTCGTGCAGAAGGATACTTTCAAGCGCTAAGATAATAAATAGTTTTGATAATTTATATTTTACCAAAACCATTTTATCTTTGTATCACAAATCAATGCAATGGGCAAAGTTAGCTACAAAACCTACTTTAACGACCGGCTGAAGCAGGTGTACCTGCACGGTCAGCAGACCTATCCCTTATATGTCCAGGTGACCTTCGAGCGGAAGACCATCTTTTTTAAGAGCTACTATTTTGAGCTGTTTTCAAAGCCCAGGTATTTTATCTCCTTTGCCGGAATAAGCCGCGGCCCGTCTATCGAGGAAATAACAACCAAAGAAAACGAGGTGATCGATTTTATTATCAATAAGCATCCGGACGATTTTTCATTGGATCTTTTCAAACAGGAATATGCCTTTTACAGTAAGGATCTGTGCGATATCATGGAAGAGGGTTTTATCGATTACATGTACACCTTCTTTCAGGACAAGGGTATGCCTGCATTTGCCGTAACCGTCAGGGAAGGCAGCCGGTATCGTATTGCCTATGATGTGGTGCGGGATATGAAGCGGGCGTTTACTAAGCCTTTCTATGAGGAGCTAGTTGAGAATTCGTTTTACTATGCACCGCCGTACCTGCCTCTGTATGGTTTTATGAAGCAAACAAAGAAGTGGCCAATGCTTAGTCTTACGGTGATGGAATGGGAAACGGGGGATACGCAGGCGGATTTTGTAGAGTATCTCCAGAACTACTATCCGGAAAATGATGCTGGTGAAATAAAGGAAGAGGTTGAGAAGTGGTTAGAATATTTAAAGAGTAATAAATAGTCAGAACTTACAATAGAACCGAATGAGTGTTTAGAAAATGTCTGACTTTTTCCCTTTCGTTGGTTTGCGTGTGATATGGATTTTTCATCATCAGCTTGTTTATCAAGACTTTATGGTTGTCTTTCATCAGGGTGCCTTCGTATCCATTTTCATTAAAAAGTGTGTTGCCTGGTTCCTTTTCATTGATTCGGCAACAACTTTTTTTATCGGGAAAGTGAAAAGAGAGATATTTAAGGTATCTCCGTAGACACTTGCTGCTTGGGACTGAAAAGCAGAGATGATAGCCGCCTTGCCCCCGATAGCATGAAGCATATGAAAGATTCCGGCGTTTCTATTTAACAAAAATGTTATCTTTGTTCATATGGCAAGATGCACAGCACCAAGAAATGGCCATCGCACTGAAAGCGGGCGAGCGGCCTGCCCAGCATGTGGTGGTGGTTATAACCGCTACAGTGGCTACGGATCGAGTTCATACTCGTATCCATCTTATTATTCCTCTTATTCCTCGTCGGGGAGCAGCAGTAGCAAGTCCGGTGGTAGCTCAAGGCCTCGATGGTCGCGAGCGGGGTCGCTCGTAGTGTATACGCCTTCCGAGATCCGGACGCTCACGCCGATTCGGGAAAGCTTCGAGAAGCGAGCATCGCTGCCTGAACTTCGGGATGTTTTTCTTTGCCACGCGTGGGACGACCGGAAAGGGGCTGCCAAAGATCTACATGATCTGCTAGAGTCGCGCGGTGTGTCGGTATGGTTTAGCGAGAAGGATGTTCTCCTTGGCTCACCATTGCTCCGAGAAATAGATAAGGGCTTGGCGAAATCTCGAGTAGGGATCGTGTTAGTGACCCCTGCACTCCTACGCCGCGTTCAAGGAGAGGGTATCGCAGATAAAGAGCTTTCAGCACTTCTAGCGCGTGACCTGCTCGTTCCAATCGTGCACGATACAACATATGAAGCTCTCCGTGAAGTCAGCCCTTTACTAGGCTCGCGAAGCGGCTTGAATACTGCTGAAGATACGATGGCAAATATTGCGGCCAAGCTCGCTGAGCTGGTCACCCCCGAAGACGAGTCAGTATGCATGTAGCTACTACCAGAAAGTTGATTGACTTCTAGGCGCAATCTAACAGTCGCAGGAAGTCTATACGTTCCATCAACTCAAAATAATGACATTGATTTGTAAGACGACAATTTGAGATTGTTTTTCGAATCTTTTGCTCGTCAACTTACACCTGACCAAAACGGATCTTTAAAGAAACAGCAAAACAAGTTCTTACCCTTTGTACCTTCTAGTGAAGTCTAGATAACTAAAACAGGTGATGACCAAAAACATCAGCAAGCTGCAATATTCATGAGGGGCCAGGGAGGCTTGTGCTCCAGACGTAGCGTAATCGCCTAAAAACGGAGGGGGAGCCACCGACAGATAGTTGAATGCATACGGGTAATAAATGATATACGGCCATTGACCCTGAAAAAGAGCCACAAACACAATATTACTCACCAAAGCAAAGCCAATAGGAATAATCATGTTTTTGAGACGAATACTCAGCCAGAAGTGAAGAGCCAATACCGCCTGTAAAGCGATGAAGGACCGGCCTGCTACGACGATGAGTTCACCGATGTTGGGCATGTGTGATAAAAGACCCAAGGCGGGAAACAGCATACCGGCTACAAGACCGCTTAGCAGCAAAAACGGAATATAAAGCCCGTAAAAAACCAGGATTGCCGTCATTAGGGTCAATAGTTTTGCCCCATAAATGGCCCCTTTAGGAACAGGTAGTGTAAAGAGCAGCTTCCAAGTGTTTGCTCTATGATCAAGGTTGAAGATTAGACAAATCAGCAGAACCACTAGGAAAGGGGTAAAGAAAAAGCCCATTCCCTTCCAAGCCATTTCGAACAGCTCATCCCAGGGATTGCCTTTCGCCTGAGCCGCTATTTGTTCCCATTCACTTAGATAGACAAACAAAATAAAGCTAGGCATAAACCCAGCTCCTAAAACCGTTAACCACAATGCAAACGAATGCTTAGTCTTGATTAGCTCGGTTTGATAAACGGCGAATAGCTGTTTCACAGGGTTTAGTTCGTCAGGTGAAAAAAAAGTTGTTCCAGATCAGGCCGTTTAATCGACAGTTCGTACACATCTACCTGGTGCTGCACGAGCCAATGGACAAGATAAGCGGTCTGCTGATGACTTTGAAACGGAATTTGTAAGTGATCGCCCTGCTGATCGACCGACCACTGGTCGTACAACAAGTCGTAGGCAAACCGATTGTCGTTTGTCAGCAGATGAATGCGCGCTTGTTGTATGCTCCGCTCGTTGAGCTGGTAAATACTTCCCTCAAATCGCATTTTCCCCTGATGTAGAATGCCGACATGTGTGACCAGTTTTTCCAACTCCGCCAGCAGGTGACTTGACAAGAAAATCGTGACGCCTATCTGTTGATTGAGTTGGTGCAATACCTGTCGGATCTCGATCATGCCAGCGGGATCTAAGCCATTAACGGGTTCATCCAGAATTAATAATTGAGGCTCTCCCAACAAAGCCATTGCTAGTCCCAGGCGTTGCTTCATGCCCAGGGAATAGGTATGGACCGGGTACGAAGCCGCATCGGTTAGGCCCACCAGGCTAAGCACGTGCGGAACTCGATTGAGCGGAATGGCACGCATCCGCCGGACGATACCCAGATTATTCCACCCCGATAAGTGCTCGTAAAGCGAAGGCTGTTCGATTAGCGACCCTATTTTAGCCAGCAACTCGAGTTGATTTCCGGGCCAGTTTTTACCGAATAGACGGACGGATTGGCTAGCATCTGGCAAGAGGCCCAGCAACAACCGAATGACGGTGGTTTTCCCGGCACCATTCGGCCCTAAAAAGCCATAAATCGTGCCTTGGTCAACGTGTAGGTCGATCGCCTGGAGGATTGGATGACTTTTCCGATAGCTAAAACTTAACTGATTGACTTCGATCAAAGAGGATAACATAAGTACTGTCGTGAAAAGAGCATTAAGTAGGCTGCCGGAAGATGGCTTGCTGCCCAATTGGTTTAGTGGGCAGTAAAAGACTCAGTAGATAGCCAACGAAGGCAGCACCGAAAAACCTTTCAATAAACAGGCTTTGAGCGAGATAAGATGGTTGAAGCGAGCCGACACTGGTAACCACTAAGGCCAGGCCATACCAGATCACCGCCGGACCCAGGCTGATCCAGCTTCGTTTCAGTAGGGAATCGTTTGGTCGTCGGGCCATCAATATGCCATTGACTAAACAACCCACCAGCGCACTGGCATAAAACCGAAACCATTCATCGCCAGGGTGCAGGAGTCGAAAAAAACCTAAGCTGATGCCTAAACAGCACACAAACCCGCAGAAACCGGCGATCAGTCGCCAGCAATCCGACGTCTGTCCGAGCCAGTCGAACAGCGTGGCGTGCCCGGTCGAATAGTGTTGAATCAGCACATGCAGGAAGAGGACCAGGCCGCTCAAGGCCAGCCCAATCCAGAATAGCTGATGTACCTGCCAAAACTGGATATGATTCCAGCTTGTTAAAGCAATTTGGTTCAAGGTATTGACTTGATGCTGGAGAAAATAAGTGCTTAGGGAGCTTACTCCCATCAACAGGGCCACCAGGGTTATGGACCCAATGGGCCATCGTTGCAGTTGATGCAACGACCAGTTCATCAGATTTCCGCCACGCTGACTAAACCAGAGCAACCCCATAACAACTAGCCCAAATAATATCCCGCAAAAAACAGCATCCAAAACGACTGTTTTTAGCGAATCCCCCCAAATGGCGGCTAAGCTGACCAGCACCCCATCACAGAGGATCTGAACCAGGTTCTTACCGATGAAAAACCCAAAAGCGCCCAATAGCAGGAGAACCGGTTCGGGTTGAGTTGTGAAGGGACGAGCTAGTTTATGAAATTCAGCCTGGATCAACTGGGGATTGCCTAAGCGGTGCTTAGCAACTAGAAACGCTTCTTGCGGACTAAGCCCCATGTGCTCCAGGGCTTCTAGGCTATCTAAAAAATGAGCACGTAGTTCTTCAAAATCATCCCGCGTTAAGTTACCTTGCCGGTTGAACTGAGCGAGCCAACGATCCATTTCGCATCTTACATTAAACTGGGGTTCCATAGCGTTTGTAGGAGTTGATGAATTACCAACCAATTGGCGCGCTCGGTTTCGAGCATGAGTTGTCCCTGCTGTTTGAGCCGATAATATTTTCGTTGTCGGTCGTTGGGGGCTTGCCGCCACTGGGTTTCGACAATGCCTCGTTCCTCCAACTTACGCAGCAGGGGATACAGGGTTCCTTCACCGACATCGAGTTTGCCACCCGATAGCTCTTTTACCTTTCGGATCATCTCGTAGCCGTAGGTTTCCCCTTGAGCGAGTACCGAAAGAATCAGTGGTGTTAAAGCGGCGGCGATCAGTTCTTTACTAAAATCATTCATAAGCATATACCTTGCAGATCAAGGTATGGCAAATATATACATCGAACTGCGATGTATGCAAGCGATCTACTATATTTTTTTAGGGATGATTGATGTAAAAAGCAAGAAAGGCTGTTAGTTATGATATTACTAGCGGCTAAGAGCATTTAACTAAGCTACTCCCTTGGTGGACGATGGATGACCATGAAATGTTCGGTCTCATCCCTGAGTTTATGCCGATAGACCTCTGCGTTTATACCTCTTTGTTGATAGTCAGTTTATACACTTGTATCATTTTTCCTCTTTTCAATCTCTTTCTTCACTTCTTCGATCAGTTGCTGCTCGGTAGGTAAGTAAAGCTTGTACTCGCTGGCAAATATTGTCTTGTTGTCTTCAGGCAACGATATTTTTACTACCGCGTTATTTTTTTCGGCACATAGTAAAATGCCTATTGTTGGATTTTCAAACTCGCGTTTCTCATTACGATCGTAGTAATTTACATACATCTGTAACTGCCCGATGTCCTGATGCGTTAACTTTTTGGTCTTTATTTCTATAATCACGAAACATTGTAGGAGCCGATTGTAAAATACAAGGTCAATAAAGAACTCGTCTCCGTCAATGTGTAATCGCTTTTGCCTTGCCACAAATGCAAATCCGTTGCCTAGCTCCAGTAAAAAGTCATGAAGATGGGTAATGATCGCTTGTTCTAAGTCTTTCTCGTAGTAAGAAGTTTCTCGGTGCAGTCCTAGAAATTCCAGATACATCGGGTCTTTGATAATTTCCTTCGCATCTGAAGGTTGCTTTTCATTCCGGGCAACAGACAAGACACTCTCCCGATCATTGCTCATTAGCAGGCGTTCCCATAAACTGCTATGGATCTGTCTCTCCAACTGGCGTACAGTCCAGTTGTTTTTAACGGTTTCTGCAATATAAAAATCTATTTTATCCTGATTATCAAGCCTTATAAGTAATTTATATTGGCTCCAGCTCAATTGCGAATACAGTGTATTCGCAATTGGAAATGTCCGGTAGAATTGGCGAAAAAGCTCTATCTGGCGTTTGGAAAAACCGCTTCCATACTCTGGTTCTAACTGTTCAGCTACAAATTTGGTCAGGTAGTTTCCATAATCTGCCCGCTCTTTTCCCTGTTGCTCTTCTTCAAAAATACGTCTTCCTATCTGCCAGTACATTAAGGTGCGCTCGTGATCCACTAAGCGGACGGCCTTTTCTTTAGCATTAAGGATGATCGCCTTGATGTCTGCTATTACAGATTGACTTACAAACATGTCTTTAGGGTTTAATTCTGTAAAGTTACAAAGAGTTACGGGGTGTTTCCTTTGATCCCCGTATCAATATGCCGTTGCCCGCAATAACTACAAGTTTTATCACTGTCTGTATCCAATCAGTCAGGTCAAACCTGACTAGCCGACTACGAAACATAATTAAGGCAATCTTTGTAATCGCGAACACACTGTATTCGCAATTGCTCCCCGATATCATTCGCCTTCCACCTGTCCAGAACGGGCATAAGCCTTCTCCATTGCCTTCCTTACCTCTTTTCCATTATGGTTATACATATAATCCCAGGCCTTCCTTATCCTGTCATTCTCAACCTGTACCAGTTTGATTTCCTTTTGGTTCTCGCTATAATGGATACCCCATTTATAAAGGTTGGTCAGAAACAGCATGATGGCCAGCCACAGAAACCAGCGGCTGAAAACCACTTTATAAAATAACCTGGCATCCCTTTCTGGAAACAGCAGTATCTGAAATTTCCTGACAATGTTCTTCGGCTGCGTGCTGATCATTATTCTTATATCAGTCAAGCCCTTTTGCACGATTTGTTGCACGGGCCTGGTATCCGCTATTACGGTAGCTGCCTTCGGTTTGTTCAGCTCGTTTCTGAAATCCTCAACCTTGCTGCTGATAGCGTTAACGGCTGCCACCAGGTCATTGATGGCCAGATTCGTGGTTTTCTGTTCCTGGGTGAACTCTTCCAGTACCAATCCCAGTGTTTCCTTTTCTATCGGTTCGTTTTTTCCTGTCGCACTCATAACAATGGGTCTTATCTGCTGATTTGTCTATTCTTTCTTTTACGTTTTTTCTTAGCCTCCCGAATAAGCTCGGCAGGGAGGTAGGTCGCTTCGTATTCCGGTTTCAACAAATCGTATAACAAGTCGGAAAGCGGCTTTTCAGTCATTTCGGGAGATTCCGAAATAGCCCTTTTATAGTTGTGCAGCCTCCTTTCAGCATAGAGAGCGGATGAATAGTTCCCCTCCCTCTGCTTTTGCTGGCTTGCTTTGTTTATTTCCAGTTGCTGGTTAATGCTTATGATCCTATTGATCTTCGCCAACGAAAAACCGACTTCGCTGCCCTTGATCTTCACTTTCTTATCGTCAATGAAGGAAATACCCCTGCCTTTGATCACCTTGTAGCCCAATGCCTGCATCTGCTTTTCAAAGGCGGAATAATGGTATGCTTTCTCTAAGGTCTGTCGGATATCTTCCCTTAATCTCTCCTTGCGCCGGTCGTGGCGTGGTAATAGCCTGTCCTTCGGTGACAGGAAAGCACGGGGGCTTAATACTTGTTGCAGATTATATTGCTTCTCCAGGCTCCGGCAGAGGCTGGTCATACGTTTATAACTGTTGCTATCGCTGGCAACCTTGCCGTTAAACCCGACACGGTTGGCGGCGATATGGATATGCTGCTCTCTGGTGTCCTTGTGCAGTACGCAGATGTACTGGTGATCTGCCACACCAAATTCCTTAGCGCAGGCCCTGCCCATTTCGATGAGCTGATCTTTGGTCAGCGTTTCGCCCGGAGCAAGTCGCAGGGACAAGTGCAGCACCGGCTTTTCAACCCGCCTGCTTAATTTCTGAACGTCCTTAAACTGCCGGGTCAGTTCATGCTTGTTGCCAAAGCACATGTTGTATTCAAGCACCTCGGCGCGTTCTCTATGCTGCAAACGGTCCTGCATTGAAAGCTCCTGTTTCTGCTGCTCGGATAGTTCCTTCTTATCCTCCAGGCAGTAGCTGATACAGTGATAAAAAGAAGCGCCGATGGATACATGCCCTATCATTCCAGATAACTTTTAATCTGTACCGCGATCTCTTTCAATCGCCCTGACTGCACCTTTAATTCTG
>CAZLTN010000034.1:0-48584 GCA_964562455.1 uncultured Cytophagales bacterium | reverse complement strand
TCGTTACAAAAAACGAAGCAAGTCGAGATTCAGGTTTGATTTATTTGTAAATTGCGGTATCAGGTGATACCCGGGAAACAAAAAAGCTAAGTTGATCGAATATGAGTGTTGAAAATAAAGAGGACTTGTTGAGGAGGATCGAAGAGGCGCTCGACTCCGTAAGGCCTTATCTGCTGGCCGATGGCGGTGATGTTAAACTTCATGAGCTCACGGACGATATGGTGGTCCGGCTCGAGCTTGTGGGGTCCTGTCAGTCGTGCCCTATGAGTGCCATGACTTTTAAAGCAGGTCTTGAAGAATCCATCCGCCGTGCTGTGCCTGAAGTTGTGAAGGTCGAAGCCGTATCAGAAATAGAAACTGCGTAGGTTTCCGGCCTGCTCTGCCAGCTAAATATCCCAGCAAGTGATACGTGTCGGAATTTTTTTCGGAGGGCCTTCCAGAGAGCGTGAGATCTCTTTCGCCGGTGGAAAGACTGCTTTTGAACATCTTAATAAAAAAATATTCCTGCCGGTGCCGGTCTTCGTAGACGGCTTTGGCAGGTTTATACTTTTAAAGCACGGGCATATGTACGCCCCCGAAATCAGGGCGTTCTATCCCGGAGCCGGTATTTCCCCTTCTTCCCGCCTCTATATAGAGTCTTTTCCCGAGCTGGAAAAGCAGGATATACCCGTGGAAATCGGGACGCTTCTTGAGCCGTCCGGGTTTTCGGACCATATTGATTTTGCTTTCCTGGCGATGCATGGGCCCGACTGTGAGGACGGCGGCATACAGGGGCTGCTCGAGTGGTACCGGATACCGTATAGCGGCCCCGGTCTCTTAGGATCTTCTATCGGGATCGATAAGGTACTTCAGAATAAGATGCTGAGTACTGTGACGGGCCAGCAAAAGGCTACCGGGGTGGTTACTTTCGAAGAATGGCAACAGGAAGGCGGTCAAGATGCTGTTTTTGAAAGAGTTAAGTTGGGTCTGGGGCTTCCTGTCGTGATCAAGGCGCCTCATCAGGGGTCGTCTATTGGGGTTGCGATTGTAAAGGACGACGACCTGGAAGCTTTCTGTAAGGGCGTAAATCAATGTTTCTTTGTCACTTCGGTTTCCCGAAAATTCTGGGATTCTTCGGATCGCCAGGCAAAAATGACCTGGGCGGAATCTCAGGCCGACCTGGAAAGCGGTGTGGGATATCCTCTTTACATAGAAGATACGAAGATCGTTTCTCCCGATGAGCTGATCAGGGAGCTTGACAACCGGTTTAAGGATGGTGCTGCGGAGCAGTTGCTGCTCAGCGCCGATTTCGAACCGGTAGTGCTGTTTGAAGAGTTTATCAGCGGGCAGGAATTTTCCTGCGGGTGCGTACAGCTCGAAAACGGCGAACACGTGGCATTGCCGCCTACTGAAGTGATTAAAGTAGAGGAGGTCTTCGATTTTAATTCGAAATATAAACCGGGCGGAACAAGAAAACGTATTCCTGTCAATACATCGCTCGAAAATAACCTGAAGATACAGGAGCGTGTCGCACGGGCGGCTGCGAGCCTTGGAATGGACGTTTGCGTCCGGATAGACGGGTTCCTTACTCCACAGGGAGCAGTTGTGCTTCACGATCCCAACACTGTACCGGGCATGTCGCCGGCATCTCTTATTTTCAAGCAGATGGCCGAGATCGGCCTCAACATTACCCAGGCGCTCACTTACCTGATCAGGCAATCGATTAAAGTAAGAATACGGACGGCGAAGGATACGGTCAGGCTGACCTCCCTGCTGAAAGTCTTGGATGATTCGATAGAGGTGCAGCGGAGAATCGGGAAGCCGGTAGATCCGGTTGTGATCGAAGCTACGGATGAAGCCTATTCCCAGGCTAAAAAATGGTACTCCCGGCAATGTGCCGAGGATGAGATTTGTGCGGAAGTCTATTTGAGAAAAGATGAAAATAAGCTGGTACGGTTACCTGTTTCCCTCCTGTTCAAGGATTTTATAGAGGATGTAACTGCGGCATTGGATCGGGGTATTGATCCGTTAATTGAGGATACACGGCGAAAGTGCAGAGAGATTACCTTGCGATATGCAGGGGACGTTGATTTCGAAGCCAGGCCGGTACCGGGTAATTCCTAAGGGGTGCTGACTCCGAATCTGAATAGTTACTATGATCAAAAGCGTAGAGAAAACGAGATTATCCAAGCAAAAGGAGAACAGGGGCTGGAAAAAGTGGGGCCCGTACCTTTCTGAAAGACAATGGGGAACGGTACGGGAGGACTACAGCGGGAATGGAGATGCGTGGAACTATGTGACGCACGAAGCGGCAAGATCGAGGGCATACCGGTGGGGAGAGGAAGGCATAGGGGGGTTCTCAGACAACAAGCAGCATATTTCTATCGCTTTTGCTTTCTGGAACCATAAGGACCAGATGCTCAAGGAGCGGTTGTTCGGGCTCACAAATCGCGAGTCCAATCACGGTGAGGATGTAAAGGAGCTGTATTATTACCTGGATAGCACGCCTACCCACTCCTACATGAAGATGCTCTACAAGTATCCTCAGAGTGCTTTTCCCTACGAAAAGCTAAGGTCGGAAAGCGCAAAGCTGACAAAGAACGAGGGTGAGTACGAGCTGCTTGATACCGGGGTTTTCGATAAGGATGAGTACTTTGATGTTTTTATAGAGTACGCCAAGGCGGATGAAGAGGATTTCCTTTTTAAGGTAACTGTCCATAACCGGGGTGCCCAGGCTGCGCCGATTACGGTCCTGCCGACTATCTGGTTCAGGAATACCTGGTCGTGGGGTTATAAGGAATTCGACTACAAACCGATGCTGACGAGTATTTCGAAGCAGACAATTGAGGTGAGCCACCGCAGGCACGGTCGTTACAACATGTACTTCGAGGATGCAGATGAGATTCTGTTCTGCGAAAATGAAACGAATTACGAAAGGCTCTACAATACGCCCAATGCTTCGCAATACGTAAAAGACGGGATCAACGACTACATCGTCAGCGGGAAGAAAGCTGCGACCGTCAATAAAAATAAATTCGGGACAAAAGCTTCCGGCTGTTTTGCGCGTGTAGTGGAAGGCGGTGGCAGCGTTACGATAAAAGTGCGCTTTGCCGATCGGATTCACGAGAATCCTTTCCTGGATTTCGATGAGATTTTTGAGAAAAGGACCAGGGAAGCGGATGAGTTTTACGAAGAGCTGCAGCAGGAGGTTGAATATCCCGAGCTGAAAGCGATAGGGAGGCAGGCCTATGCCGGAATGCTATGGAACAAGCAATTCTATTACTATAACGTTTACGAATGGCTGAAAGGCGATCCGGGTAAGCCTGTGCCGGAACAACACAGGAAATGGGGACGGAATTCGGGCTGGAAACACCTGTATGCCGCCAACCTGATTTCAATGCCCGACAAATGGGAGTATCCCTGGTTTGCCGCGTGGGATCTGGCCTTCCATACTATCCCCCTGGCGCGGGTGGATCCGGATTTTGCGAAAAGGCAGTTGGAAATCCTGCTGAGAGAATACTATATGCACCCTAACGGGCAGATGCCTGCTTATGAGTGGAATTTTTCCGACGTAAACCCGCCGGTCCATGCCTGGGCTACGCTCAAGGTATATGAAATAGACAAGGAACAGAACAACGGGGTTGGTGATATCGATTTCCTGGAGAAGATTTTCCATAAGCTTCTTCTGAATTTCACATGGTGGGTAAACCAGAAAGACGATACCGGTAATAATATTTTCAGCGGCGGATTCCTGGGGCTTGATAACATCGGTGTGTTTGACAGGTCGATGCCGCTTCCTTTCGGAGGCAAGCTGGAACAGGCGGACGCTACGGGCTGGATGGCGATGTTTACATTGAATATGCTCCGTATTTCGGTAGAGATTTCGTTGCAGCGCCCCGTTTACCAGGACATGGCTTCGAAATTTTTCGAACATTTCCTCCATATAGCCGGTGCTATGGAGGCTGTCGGAGGAGATCACAGCATCAGTCTGTGGGATGAGGCCGACCAGTTTTATTACGATGTGATACATATCCCTAACGGGCAGAGCATACTCCTGAAAGTGCGGTCTATCGTTGGGCTTATCCCGCTTTTTGCAGTCGAGATCCTCGATCATAATACGCTTGAAAAGCTGCCGGTCTTTAAGCGGAGGCTGGATTGGATCGTTTCTAACCGCCCTGACCTTGCCCGGCTGATTTCCCGCTGGTACGAACCCGGGAAGGGTGAAAATCACCTGCTTTCAATCCTGCGGGGCCACAGGATGAAAATGATCCTTAAAAAGATGCTTGATGAGGATGAGTTTTTGTCCGACTACGGGGTGCGTGCACTTTCTAAGTACCATAAGGAGCATCCGTACAAATTTTTTCTCAATGGTGAGATGATGCAGGTGGACTATGTGCCCGGAGAAGCTTTGACAGACATTATGGGCGGAAATTCCAACTGGAGAGGACCGATCTGGTTTCCTCTGAATTACCTCATAGTAGATTCCCTGGTGAAGTTTTATGCTTATTACGGAGACGACTTCGAGGTAGAATATCCCGTCGATTCGGGCAGGCTGACTTCTATCGACCAGGTAGCAGTGGGCATAGCCAAGCGACTGGTCAATATTTTTAAACCTGATAAGAATGGCCGGCGGGCTGTCTATGCCCAATCTGAAAAAGAACAGAGCGATCCCCATTTCAAGGACTACATACTTTTCTACGAGTATTTCCACGGTGATGACGGAAGAGGGTGCGGGGCTTCACACCAGACCGGCTGGACCGGATTGGTCGCAGATCTTATATTACAGATCGGCAGGGCCAGGACAAAAGCCAGGGTGAAAGGAAGTAAAAAGGAGGTAATGACCAGCCTGCAGTGAAGAGGTGAGCAGGCCGGTTTTTCGTTTTAAAAGCCTTTAATCTCTTTTCGATATTTTATTGTAATTTGGATAGACGAATCTCTATATTTGATAGAGTTAACATCACTACATCCTTTAAACTAACTTATTGCATGTCGTTAGAACAACTTGAACCGGGAGTACAGCAGAAGATCAATAACTGGCTGGCCGGTAACTATGACCAGGAAACCAAATCTTCTATCCGAAAACTCATAGATGATAACAGCATTACGGAACTGACGGACTCGTTCTATAAAGACCTGGAATTCGGTACGGGCGGGCTCCGCGGGCTCATAGGGATCGGATCGAACCGGATGAACCGCTACACAGTGGGAGCGGCGACCCAGGGGCTGGCCAATTATCTGAATAAAAATTTTGAAGGAGAGCCTATTAAGGTAGCGATAGCGCACGACAGCCGAATCAAATCGGACGAGTTTGCCCGTATTATTGCCAATATTTTTTCTGCAAACGGGATCACCGTATATCTTTTCGAAGCGCTCAGGCCTACACCCGAGCTGTCTTTCGCCATACGGCTGCTCGGTTGCCACAGCGGGGTGGTAGTTACCGCTTCGCACAACCCGAAGGAATATAACGGGTATAAGGCCTATTGGACGGACGGTTCGCAGGTGGTGGCTCCGCACGACAAAAATATTATTGCTGAAGTAAATGCCATTTCTTCTGTCGAAGACATCAGGTTCGAGGGTAATCCTGATCTTATCCATATGATTGGGGCGGAAATAGACGAAAAATATCTTGATCAGATATTGTCACTTTCGATTTCGAAGGATGCTATCAATAGGCAGAAAGACCTGAAAATAGTTTATACGCCGCTTCATGGGACCGGTGTAACCCTTGTGCCCCAGTTGCTTTCCAAAATGGGTTTTGAAAATGTGACCGTTATAGAAGAGCAGGCCGAGCCGAATGGCAACGGACAGTTCCCGACCGTCGTTTATCCGAACCCGGAGGAAACGGAGGCGATGGATCTCGCTGTAAGGAAAGCAAAGGAAATAGACGCAGACCTGGTTATGGGTACCGATCCGGATTCGGACAGGGTAGGAATCGCCGCCAGGAACCATCATGGCGAAATTCAGCTGCTGAATGGCAACCAGACTGCCAGCCTGCTGATTTATTACCTTTTGAACGCATGGAAGGAAGCCGGCAAGCTTACAGGGAGCCAGTTTGTTTGCAAGACCATTGTGACCACCGACCTTATCGATACTATGGCGGCGGCTTATGGGGTCAAATGTTATAATACGCTCACCGGCTTCAAATATATTGCGCAGGTGATTCGGGAAACGGAAGGTGTGGAGAAATTCATCGGGGGTGGCGAAGAGAGCTACGGATACCTGATCGGGGATGCAGTGCGTGATAAGGACGCGATAGCTTCTTGTGCTTTCATTGCGGAGCTGACGGCGTATGCGAAAGATAAAGGATTGAGTCTTTTTGATCTTCTTTTCGAAATTTACAAGCGGTTTGGATTTTATTATGAAGGTCTGATTTCGCTTACTAAGAAAGGCAAATCCGGCGCCGACGAAATCCAGCAGTTGATGAGTGATTTCAGGGCGAAGCCTCCGCAGACGCTGGCAGGCTCCCGGGTAGTTCGCATAGATGACTATAAGTCGCTGAAGACTACGAATGCGATTACGGGCGAGGTTGCGGAAATTCCTTCAGGGAAACTCGGAATCGAGTCGTCGAACGTGCTCCAGTTTTTTACTGAAGACGGCACGAAGTTTACCTGCCGGCCATCAGGTACAGAACCTAAAATAAAATTCTACGTCGGAGTTCGTTCTGAATTGAAGGATGCCGGCGATTTCGATCGTGTTTACGAAGAGCTGAAACAGAAAGTCAAATCGATCGGCGAAGAACTGGGATTGAAATAAAAATAAATGGGTAGCCTTGCCTCGTAGGGGCTACCCGTTTATTGAATTTTTGCCGATATCGTTATATCGATTTCTTTCGTCGAACCATCGGCATAGCCCGTAGCATTGCGGGCCGCATCTATTGCTTTGACGATAAAATGATAGTTCCCGGGAGTAGCATCGACCGGGATGTTGATCAGCTCTGTTACGGAAGCTTTTTTCCCGGTGAGCGTAAAGCTTTTCTCGAATGTCAGCGGTGATGCGGCCATTCTCGCATGAGAATGCCCGTCAAAATTGGAATGGATGTTCACGTTGCAGATTGCCAACCCGACATTGTCTTCAATTTCGGCTTCAAAACGGATCTGGCTGCCGGCTTCAAACGTGCCGCCCATAACCGGGCTTGCTACCTTAATGACGGGCGCTTCGGTATCCTGGGCTTCCGGATCGTCGTTTCCACAGCCCCATCCGGCGACCCCGATAGTCAAGCAGATGATTATGTTTTTTAGGAGTTTCATGGTGATGTGATGATGAGACGATGTGATGATGTGACGATGTGATGATGAGATGATGAGATGATGTGATGATGTTTGCTCAGACTGCTGTTCGTCGTCTTCAGATCAGGTCTGCGCGACGCGATCTGAAGACGACGAAACAGCATGGGCGTTAATAACTAGTGAATGCATAGTATTACGCAGCAGTTTGGTTCCCCCATCAATGCCCGTGATGCCCTTCTTCCTCAACGTGTACCTCAAAGCGTAAGTCGAGTATATCTGTGCCGGGGAACCTGGTTTTGTAATTTTTATCATTCCAGTCGACACGTTCAATTTTAGCTTTTACACCTGCATCGAGCTTGCGTAAGATATAAGAAACTTCGACCGTAGGCCCTGTATTGGCATCACCCGCGATAAAATAGCTGGTAATGCCGGTTGTTTCGTATTTGCCCGCTACATCGGTGCCGTCTCCGTACTTCAGATCGCGGGTCTGGAAGATAGCGCCACCTTCCGTATTGATCGCAAGCTTGAAGTTCCCGCCGGTTAAAAAGGCCTTATAATTATCTGCTACAGCTTTTGAGGCAATATAGTCGTTTTGTACCTCCTTACCGGTATGATCCCACACTTTCAGTTCTATCTTGTAGATCGCATCGGCCTCCAGATGCAGGTGACCGTTCTCCACTGCATTTCCCTTTTCGTCGAATTTTACGGTAACCGACTCGCCTTCTACCGCATTGCCTAATCCGTCGAAATGGTCGTTGTGACCATGGACACCGTCGCCGCTTATTTCGGTTAATATAAGCTCAGAGCGTTGAATCCCCTCTTTCGGTTTGTTTTCTTCGTCCTTACAAGCGTTTAGCAAGATGGATGATACTCCCGCAAAAAGGAGCAGAGATAGATGATTGAACCTGCGCATTTGGACAAATTTTGAAGATTTTATATTTGCAACAACAGTGCAAATATAGACAAATGCTACATTGTTGCAAAAGGAATAAACAGATTAAAAGAAAAATTCTGCCCCTGCTCGGGAAGGTTTAACAATTTGTAGCGGCTGAGGTGGTTGATATAAAATCGGTTAGTCAGGTTTTGTGCGGTTACAGAGATATCGGCCCGGAACCTGCCTGCCTGCAGCGTAGCACTTGCGGTTGCGCCGAAAATATGGTAGCCCCCGGTCGGTTTTTCGTTACGGTCGGTCCTGTTCTGAGCCCAGGCCTTTTTCAGGCTTATCCCTATGAGGAGATCCGTAAAAAGTTGTCCCGGCAGCGGGAAATTATAGCTGGTTTCAGAAAATACCGAAGGGGGCGGAGTGAACGGCAGCGGTAAGCGGGAGTCCAGGTTGAGGTTATAGACGCATTCGAAAGTTGATTTGATATGCAGGCGGTGCAGCGGATGAAAATCTGCGGCCAGCTCACCTCCTCCATGGACGGCATTATTCTGCAGGAACTGGTAGACCTGCCCACCTTCCGGGAAGGCATCCGGGTCGAGAGAAGAAGAGAACATAGCCGTTGGGGCCAGGTAAATGTAATCCTGGTAGTAAGCGCCGAAACCACTGGCGACGATGCTCAGGAATTTTTTCTGGAAGCTCACGTTGGCGTCGGCCTGGTAGCCTCTTTCTGATTTCAGGCCGGCATTTCCCAGTTCATGCCTGAAAGTGCCATGGTGTATCCCGTTGATCGCCAGTTCGTTGGCGCTTGGCATCCTGAAGCTGGTACCCAGGTTGAGCTTCATATTCAGTTCCTGGCCGGAGTAATATGAAAGGCCTGCGCTGCCGGAAAGGTTGGCGAACCTTTTCCTGACAGGCGCGTTGCGCTGATAGTAGCGTTCGACGGTCCTGTTGTCGAGATATATGGCTTCTTTGGTTTCCAGGATGTCGATAAACCCGTAATCAGCGCGTATTCCCCCCGAAAAGCTGTATTTATCTTTCCATGAAAACTCCTCTATCAGGTAGATACCGGATGATAGCCGGCTGTACTGCGGCATCAGGTACTCAAATCCTTTACGCGTGTTTTGCTGAGCTTCCGCCTGTATTCCCCATACCCGCGACTCATTTTCTTTCTGTTGAAAATAACGGAGGTTGGCAGACAAGGTCTGGAGATTCAGGCCGTGAGCGAGCGTTCCCTCAGGTCCGGGGCCTTTGCCGTGTGCATGCGGGTTGGATCGTTCCCGGCGTAAGTTCATCTGGTAGGCGACATCCATTTCCGCCCAGTTTTTCCCCCACAGCATACTTGTATTCGACACAATTTTCAGATGATCGGTCTGCTGGTAGGGAAGGTCGATATTACGGTTGTTGCCGTCGGGAGCAAGCTGGTACGACCTGGGTATCCCTACGGCACCCACGAACAGGGCCGATTTCTGGTGGAAATTGCTTGCTGTCAGGGTAGTATATCCCCAGTTTTTCTTGATGCCTCCCATCACGGATATGTTCCGTTCGTTACCGGCCGTATTTTTGAGACGGTTATTATAAATCGGCAGCACATAGGAATTATAAGTGAAAGTCTCCGCCGGGATGCGATAGTCGCCGAAATCCTGCGAAGACAGCCGGATGCGGAAAATTTTTGAATTTTTTCCTCCCTGGGCCATGGCAGAGACACCCAGGAGCCCGTTGTTGGTTTTGTACGTGGTCTGGAACGATCCTGAAAAAGTGCTGTCTTCAGGTAGCGCCGGAGAAAAAATGTTGATGACCCCGCCAAGCCCGTCGGACCCGTAGCGCAGGGAAGAAGGGCCTTTTATAATTTCTATCCGGCCCGGCTCGAAAACGTCGATTTCCAACCCGTGATCCGATCCCCACTGCTGGCCTTCCTGCTTGATACCCTGGTTGTTGACAATAATGCGATTATGGCTCATACCCCTGATGACAGGCTTTGCTATGCCTACGCCGGTATTGATCGCGTTGATCCCGGGGATATCCTCCAGGGCATTGGCAAGCGTACTCTTTCCCTTTTTGCGGAGGAAGCCGCTATCCAGTATTTCCATTGCCAGGGTATGCTCTTTTGCTCCCGTTTTAAAGTGATTGGATTCGACAAGGATTTCCTGCAGTTCGATGGATGTGGGCTTGAGCCTGAAATGAGCCGTTTGGTTATCTCCGTCAACCCTGACCGATTCGGTCAGGGCGCTGAACCCGACGTGTGTAATGTGAATATGATATAAAGCCTGGCGCAGGTTGACAAAGCTGTACCTGCCGTCAGGGCCGGACGACGTAGTCAGGTTAAGCTCGTGTATTTCAACTATGGCTCCCTGCAGAGGGGCGCCTGTAGCGGCGTTGCTTACCGTGCCGCTGAGCTCGTGCTGGCCGGCTGCAAATGCCGGAAGCATGAAAATGGTGATGAAAAGGAAAAGATATCTCAACGGTCTAAACTAGCAAAGTGCAAATATCCGTTGAGTGCAACAGCGATGCAAATATTAATGTGATATTCTTTTGTGCTTTACCTTTCTGTGCCTCTCGAGAAAAGACCCAACCTTGAATTGTCCTAGTTATCAGAATTACATAGCGGGCAAACTCCCTGGATGAGGAGGTTGGTTTCAATGCTCCTGTACCCGGCAGGAAGCTGAATAGCGGGGATCGTTATATTTTCAATGCAATTGGTCAGCCCGCAAACAGTACATTTGAAATGCAGGTGATCGTGGTTGTGATGCGGGCCGCTGCACTGGTCCTTGCAGACCGCATACCGCAGGCCATCCTCATCCAGCACTTTATGGATAATCCCCTTATCGACAAATGTTTTCAGGGTACGGTATATCGTCACTCTGTCAAACCGGTTGTCAAGCTCCCTTTCAATCTCTCCGTGCGAAAGCGCAGCATTGTTTTGGGTCAGGATAGCCAGCACATCCTCCCTGCAGGAGGTATTTCTCAGGTCGTGTTCTCTTAATGTATCCTTTACCTTCGTCATTAGTATTCTGATGATGTTGTAAAATCAGTGTAAAGATAAAAAGATTAAATGGGATCGTCAATGCACCCATATTTGAATGATCTCATTTGCACTCCTGAAGAACTTTGTGTATTTTGACTGCCCGTTCTCCCCCTAACCTGTTCGGAATGCCCTATCGCGTACTTATTTGTGATGATCATCGTATTGTTCTGGACAGCCTTTCCCTGCTGATCTCGACGATGAAGGAGTTGGAAGTGGCAGAAACCGTCAATGATCCGAGAGAAGTTCCCGGCCTGATCGCCCGGCTGGATGTAGATATTTTGCTGACAGATATGACGATGCCTTTCCTGAACGGGGTCGAGCTGGCGCAGGAGGTATTGAAAACCCATCCCGAGATGAAAGTGCTGATGTTGACTGTTGCTGAGGACGAGACGACCATTAAAATGGCGATCAGGGCAGGGGTGAAGGGATACGTGATGAAGAAAGCCGACCGGAAGGAGCTGGAAACTGCCCTGCTGACGGTGGGAAGAGGTGGTGAGTATTTCGGGAACGAAGTGCTCAGGGAACTGATAAACCCTTCTTCTCTGTCCGAAGAAGGACCTGTTGACAATGTTACTAAAAGAGAGCTTGAGATCATCCGTCTCATCGCCCAGGAAATGTCCACCCCGGAAATAGCCGAAAGGCTGTATCTCAGCACCGGAACGGTAGAGACACACCGCCATAACATACTACGCAAGCTGGGTGTAAAAAATGCCGTCGGCATTATAAAGTACGCTATGAAGCATAACCTGCTTTAGCGAAAGTCTGCCGAAAGACTTGATTTTGGTTCATCCTTATTAATTCCTGCTTCATACTGTTAAAATACAGGTTTACCTATAGGCACTTTATAGGTAAACATGGATTTACAATACTTTTATTGCTTCTGAACTTTGTGGTGACGGAATCTTAGCCTTCTGAACCCGGGATCATTAATGTAATCAACGGTATCTTTTATGAGGAATTCTACTTTGTCATTAACGTTGCTGCTTGTGATGATCAGCAACCTGGCGATCTCGCAAACCCGGACCTGGACAGGCAATATAAGTAATGACTGGGCCAATAACGGCAACTGGGGTGAGGGCTCGGCACCCACTGCTTCTTCGGCGGTAATTATACCTACTACGCTTGCAGCCGGAAAACCCTGGCCTGTATTGGTGAATGCCGATGCGGTAGCCGGTAGTCTTACCCTCAACGCGGGCAGCCAGTTGGATGTAAACGGCCACAAAATGACTGTTTCCGGGGCGGTAAATATCACCGGCGCTACGGTGGCTAACAGTGGAGCAGGCGCTATCAGGATCGATGTAGGTGTAGTCAGCGGCGGGTCTTCTTATATCCGTAACTCGACATTTACGGCAGCCCTCGATTTTAAAACCAATGGTAATTCCGTGTTGTACGAAGCCGATAATACCGGCGCCAATACCTATGAGGGCGATGTGAAGTTTACTATAGCTGCTACCGGTGACCATAATATCTCCAACATTTACAGGTCACTATTCAAGGGTAACCTGACGATCGAACGTACTGCCGCCGGTACGACTAATGTGTTTACCAGCAATGCGGCGACATCAGTAGCGGTTAAAGGGAGTTTTACCTATAAAAATCATTCGGGAGGAAGTACGACTATCGGAGGAACGGACAAAAAAGCCATACTGGAAAAGGATGTGAACATCGACGTGGAAACTACCGGTAGCAACCCCTCCTTTACATTAAGAAGGCTCGATAACAAAAATGGTACGGGAGGAGGCAACATATCGGTCATTAATCCCGGAACTCTTAACATTATCAGCGATACACTCAAACTGGCGGGCTTCACGATAAGCGGCAAGAACGGAGGAGTCAGTAACCTTGCGGCTAACTTGATTTCAGGCGTATTCACATATTCGGACGCGGGTACAAATGCCGGATCCCTGTACAGTTACGGGAACACTTTCGACGGTGCATCGGGCTTTACTTTCAATGGGACCGTTGCCGGCTCGTTCTTTGAAAGCTACAACAGCGCTCCGAATGGCAATGTTTATAAAGGGAATGCTGTCTTTACTACTGCCAGTCCTGCCGATCTGACCATCGGTTACCATCGTTCTGTAACGTTCGAAGCAGGTCTTTCGGTAACACGGACTGTCGCCGGAGGAACTGGCATTTTGGTAAATAGCGGGAGTGTAGGCGGCGACTTCAGTTATACCAATGAAGCCGGCGGTGTCACTGCGATCGGGAAAAACACTGGTTCGGTAACAGTTGCCGGTAAGGTGGACATACTGACCGGTGCGCTGGCGGGCAACCCGGCTTTCGATCTTTACAAACTGTCGAACGAAACGACAGGCGGGAAAATAGAGATTAAAAATGCGGGGACATTCAATATTATTGATAATAATCTTTCCGTTACCGGGATGAAAGTGCTGAACAAGAACGGTGGGGGCAGCAGCCTGGGTAATAACGTGATTTCAGGGATATTCACATATTCAGACGCGGGTACGAATACCGGTGCTCTTTACAGCTATGGTAATATTTTCGACGGTGCATCGGGTTTTACTTTCAACGGGGTCGCTGCCAGCCAGTTTTTTGAAAGCTACAACAGCGCTCCGGACGGCAATGTTTACAAAGGGAATGCTGTCTTTACGACTGCCAGCCCCGCCCCTCTGACCATCGGTTACCATCGTTCTGTAACGTTCGAAGCAGGTCTTTCGGTAACACGGACTGTCGCCGGAGCGACTGGCATTTTGGTAAACAACGGAAGTGTCGGCGGTAATTTCAGCTATACCAATGAAGCCGGCGGGGGCACCACGATCGGGAAAGATGGCGGTTCGGTAACAGTTACCGGTAAGGTGGACATACTGACCGATGCGTCTGAGGGCAACCCGTCTTTCTCTCTTTACAAGCTGTCGAACGAAACGACAGGCGGGGAAATAGAGATTAAAAATGCGGGGACATTCAATATTATTGATAATAATCTTTCCGTTACCGGGATGAAAGTGCTGAACAAGAACGGTGGGGGCAGCAGCCTGGGTAATAACGTGATTTCAGGGATATTCACATATTCAGACGCGGGTACGAATACCGGTGCTCTTTACAGCTATGGTAATATTTTCGACGGTGCATCGGGTTTTACTTTCAACGGGGTCGCTGCCAGCCAGTTTTTTGAAAGCTACAACAGCGCTCCGGACGGCAATGTTTACAAAGGGAATGCTGTCTTTACGACTGCCAGCCCCGCCCCTCTGACCATCGGTTACCATCGTTCTGTAACGTTCGAAGCAGGTCTTTCGGTAACACGGACTGTCGCCGGAGCGACTGGCATTTTGGTAAACAACGGAAGTGTCGGCGGTAATTTCAGCTATACCAATGAAGCCGGCGGGGGCACCACGATCGGGAAAGATGGCGGTTCGGTAACAGTTACCGGTAAGGTGGACATACTGACTGATGCGCCGGAGGACAACCCGTCTTTCTCTCTTTACAGGCTGTCGAACGAAACGACAGGGGGGGAAATAGAGATCAAAAATGCGGGGACATTCAATATTATAGATAACCATCTTTCTGTGACAGAGATGAAAGTGCTGAACAAGAACGGTGGGGGCAGCAGCCTGGGTAATAACGTGATTTCAGGGATATTCACATATTCAGACGCGGGTACGAATACCGGTGCTCTTTACAGCTATGGTAATATTTTCGACGGTGCATCGGGTTTTACTTTCAACGGGGTCGCTGCCAGCCAGTTTTTTGAAAGCTACAACAGCGCTCCGGACGGCAATGTTTACAAAGGGAATACCTCTTTTACAAGATCGGGAGCGGCGCCTTTGAGTATAGCTTATCACAGGACGCCGGAGTTTCATAAAAGTCTTACGGTCAATACTTTGTCAGGCCTTTCGTTTGGCCAACCACTTCGTTTTGCCGGTAGCAGCGACGGAATATTTCAACAAACCGGAACACAGTCGCTTCAGCTCGGAGGGCTGATACTGGATAAAAGCAGTCATGCAAAAGTGACGCTTGGCAGCCAGGTGAGTGTTTCCGGTGCAGTCACTTTTACAAACGGTTTCCTGTATACCGATGCTGTCAACTATCTCAATTTTGCAGGTAATAGCTCCGGCCATAGCGGCGCCGGTAACGATAGCCATGTAAAGGGGCCTGTACATAAGACGGGCACCGCAGCTTTTACTTTCCCGGTCGGTAACGGAAGCACCTATCATCCGGTTGCAATTTCGGCTCCGGGGGGTACCGCACATGTCTTCAGCGCCGAGTACAAGCCTGCTGACCCGGTTAACTTTAACCCTGCAGTTTTCGAAGCGCCATTGGAAAAAGTTTCGGATCAGGGGTATTGGGAGATGCAGAAGCTGGAAGGCGGAAATGCGGTATACCTTACGTTGCCCTATAATGTTCCGGCAGGTTTTATTACCGAACCTACCGACCTGCATGTCGCACATTGGAGCGGCGGGAAATGGGAAAGCATGGGTGGCGTGCTGGAAGGGGGCAGCACAACAACGGAAGGAGCGGTTAAAACCCAAAATGCGATAAGCAGCTTCAGCCCCTTTACGCTGGCTACGATCAATTCGGAAGCTAATCCCCTGCCGGTGAAGCTGGCAGAATTTTCAGCGGTAAAGGAAGGGCAGTTTGTACAGCTTCGATGGATTACGACGGCAGAGACCGACAACGATTATTTCGAAGTAGAGCATAGCGTAGATGCGAGATCGTGGAAGGCTTTGGACCGGATCCCGGCGAACGGCACAGGCTTGTCTACTGTAAAATATACTTATTTGCATGCGGGTCCTGTTAAGGGCAACAATTACTACCGGCTTAGGATAGCAGACATCGGCGGAAGCCTGGAATACAGCGACATACGAATCATAAATGTTGCCGGATCAATACCAGGTGACCTCGCCGTATACCCTAATCCGGCCACCGACTATATTGTTATTTCACCCTCCTCTTCTTTTTCTGTCAGTAGTTTGGACCTGTTCAATGCCTCCGGCCGAAAGGTCGCCGGTTATGCCGGAAGCTTAGATGGTAAGCTCGATGTACGGGAATTACCTTCAGGGCTGTATTTCGTTAAGATTACATATGAAAATCATACTGTAGAATCGCGTAGAATAGTAATTAGTAGATAGAGAAACCATATCCACACCTGTATCGGCCTGCTTTCAGTTTTTAACAGAAAGCAGGCTTTTTTACGCTTCCTTCTTCATTCTGCTATTGACGAAATACCCGAAAATGCCGGCGGTAAAAAACATAATGATACTGTATATGGCGGGAGGGACCGACATAACGGAATTGTTAAGGACGGTAAGCGCCAGGAAGATCGCCAACGTGCCGTTATGAATGCCGATTTCCATACCGATAGCAATGGCCTGGCGGTTTTCAATATTGAACAGCTTCGGGATGAAATAGCCGCCGAGAAGGCTTAGCAGGTTGAAAGAAAGTGCAGCCAGGCCGATCTGGGCGAAATATTCGGCTAAGACTTCCTTATCCTTGACGATGGCGGCCACGATTACAAGTACGAGCAGGATCGCGGAAGCTGTTTTGACAGGTTTACGGAGTTTTTCGGAGAAAGACGGCTGGTATCGGTGAAGGATCATCCCTATCGCCACGGGTACCAGTACGATAGCGAACACAGAAATAATTTTATTGAAAGGCATTGCAATAGCCTGGGAAGCACCGAGAAAGTAATCCATGGACAAACCGACTATAAACGGCAGTGAAAACAGGGTCAGTACGCTGTTGATAGCAGTCAGGGTGATGTTGAGGGCGACGTCACCGTTTGCGAGATGACTAAACAGGTTGGCGGTAGGACCGCCGGGAGAAGCAGCAAGCAGCATGAGGCCTACTGCGAGTTCCGGTGAGAGCGAAAATGAAGCAGCGATCAGGAATGCGCCCACAGGCAGAATGACCATCTGGCATAGCAATCCTACAAACACGGCTTTCGGATACTTCACAACGCGTGTAAAGTCGGCAATGGTGAGCGATAGCCCAAGGCCGAGCATAATAATGCCCAGGGCAAGGGGTAAGATGACGGTGGAGAGTACGCTTTCCTGCATAGGGGAGGCTTTTAAGACAGATCAGTAGTTAATTTCTTTGATAAGTTCAAGTTTGTCTTATTATACTCACTCCTTTATCCTGTCACTATGTAACAAAAAAGAAGGTCGCCAGTGGCAACCTCCTTTCAGAATTCTCTATTACTATGAAATCTTGACTTCCGGATCAGTACTGCTCCAGAAGATATTTGATAATGTCAGTTGTAGTCACGATTCCGACCAGGGCTGAGTTGTCGTCAACCACGGGCAAAGCGTGAAATTCTTCCTGTGCAAATACTTCGGCGACATCTTTTACCGTAGCATCGATGCTGACCAGGCGGGGCCTGGCGGTCATTACCTGTGAAACGGAGAGCATAGTCAGTACGGCCTCATCCGCTCCTTCCT
Source organism: uncultured Cytophagales bacterium (assembly GCA_964562455.1). Taxonomy (GTDB): domain Bacteria; phylum Bacteroidota; class Bacteroidia; order Cytophagales; family Spirosomataceae; genus Ravibacter. The sequence continues at coordinate 31,079 of CAZLTN010000034.1, read as the reverse complement.
GGTTTTCGAACAACGAACCAAATGTAAGACGGTTGATATCCGTCCTGCTGATAATGCCTGCTACTTCCTTGCCATCCACTACGGGGATATGGCGAATCTTATGCTTCTTCAAGGTATCGACCACATCAGACAATTCATCATTCAGGTTGACTGTCTGCACGTTTTGAGTCATTATAGCCGATACGGGTTCTCTGCGTTTCATAATAGTGGTATTGTATTTAAATGTATGTTGCAAAGCTAAATAGCTTAAAAGGAAAGGAGTATGACGAAAGTCATGAATTCAAAAAACTTTAGTCTTGGACAGGCGGGTGCGGCTTTGGGAAGTCACCTCAGCATCATTCTTCCGGAGGGAAGAACTCTCCTTCGCTTTTGGCGATGACAACGGTAGCTACTGCGTTGCCGATGATGTTGGTAATAGCCCTGGCTTCGCTCAGGAATTTGTCGATGCCGAGCAGGAAAGCAAGTCCTTCGATAGGGATTTTAGGGAAAGCGGTAAGTGTTGAGGCGAGTACGATGAATCCACTGCCTGTAACCCCGGCTGCCCCTTTGGAGGTGATCATCAGGATCCCGAGTATCCCGATAAGCTCCCAGAGCGTGAGGTGCACGCCATACAGTTGTGCGATAAACAGTACGGCCATAGACAGGTAGATAGAGGTTCCGTCGAGATTGAAAGAATACCCGGTGGGTACTACCAGGCCTACCACCGCTTTGCTGCAGCCCATTTTCTGCAGCTTTTCCATGATAGAAGGCAGGGCGGATTCGGACGAAGAGGTAGCGAAGACCAGCAGCAGCTCTTCCTTTATGTACTTGAGAAAGCTCAGGATGCTCATTTTGAAATAGCGCATGATAGCCCCCAGGACAAAAAAGACGAAAATAATCATGGTGGCATAGACGCTGAGCATCAGTTTCCCTAGCGGGATCAGAGTTTGAAGGCCGAAATTGCCTACAGCATAGGCTATTCCTCCGAAAGCGCCGAGCGGGGCCAGGTACATTACCCATCTCAGGAGCTTGAAAACGACCATGGAGAATTTCGACAGCTTTGCCACGAGCATCTCCCGCTGGGGAATTCGGTTTACGACTATTCCGCAAATCATGGCAGCTGCCAGCACCTGCAGGGTAAAATTGGACTTAAAGAAGTTCCACCAACTGAATTCCTTCTGCGGGGAACTGGTAAATTTTGAAGCATCCTGCGCGGCGAGACCGGAAATGTCTATTTTGCCGGGTTCTGCATACCATGCGATCAGGATTCCGAGGACGAGGGCCGCCGTCGTGACGATTTCGAAATAGACCACCGCTTTAAGGCCCAGCCTGCCTACTTTTTTCAGGTCACCCACGCTGCTCATGCCGAGCACTATGGTAGAGAAGATGATGGGGCCTATGAACAGCTTGATAAGATTGATAAAGGAACGGCCGACGATATCCATTTTTACCGCGACCGACGGGTAGAAATGCCCCAGTAAAATGCCGCTGATAATAGCTAGAAGTACCTGGAATGCGAGGTTCGTAACAATCTTTTTGAGCACTGTGAGTAAAGAGAGGCTAAGGGATGACCCGGTTTCTGCCTTAAAGAAACAAAAAAAAGATCAGAACCCCGGAACAATGTCTTATTGTTTCAGGTAGTTGCCGTATCCGACTATGAGTACTGAAAGCAGAATAGTGATAATTCCCCAGATAATGGTCCGGAGTGTTCTGCGTTTTACCCCTTTCCATTCATTCAGTATCAGCCCCCAGCTATTGGCGGTAAGTATGATAAATGCCATGTGGAGTATCCAGGAACTGGGACCGTTCCCCAGCTTGCTTTCACCCATTCCGTAAAAGAAAAACTGCATAAACCAGGTGGTGCCGGCGATTGCAGAAAAAATGTAATTGGACAGCAGGGGAGTTTCTGAATTGGTATAATCGCCGAAGCTTTTGTTTTTGATATTCAGCCCCATGCACCAGATAAAGTTGGTGGTCAGGCCTCCCAGCAGGATGATGATATAGGTGACGTTATTTTGAAACAGGAATTCTCCCTGCCCCGGGTTCAGGGCCTTCCAGGCTTCATTCGCCTCTTCGGCCATCACCTTCCCGGCGTCGATCCCGAAGGCAAAACAGGCGCTCAGAACACCTGAAACGATAGATACAAAAAGGCCGAGCCCTATTTTATATTCGGTGCCGGAAGCTCCTGTATTCCCGGCCTGCTTGAGATCCTTATCTTTCATCCCCCCGGCTTTCCCGCACAAAATGATTCCGATTACACAGACTAAAAGCCCCAGCAGTACCATTTGCCCCCACCCGTTCGAAACGAGATCGCCGATGGTGTCCTTACCTGAAACAGGATAGAACTGGTAGTAGACAGAAGGCAGCAACGCTCCGAAAACGGAGCATAGCCCCAGGATGATGGAGCTGCCCAGGGCGACGCCCAGGTACCGGACTCCCAGCCCGTAAGTTAATCCGCCGACTCCCCATAGTACTCCGAAGAAATAAGTAAGCCAGAGGATCCCCCCATCGGTATGGCGTATGATCTCCATGTAGTCCGGGATTGTAAGCCAGGCCGATACAAAAGGTACGATCAGCCAGGAGAAAATCCCGCCTACCAGCCAATAAGATTCCCAGGACCACTGCTTTACTTTTTTATAGGGTATATAGAAACTGCCGGAGGCAAAACCGCCTATGAAATGGAAAATTACTCCGAATAAAGCTTGCATGCAGAAAAGGTTAGAGATGCGCCTGGATAAAATTTGCGCAAATATTCATTGGAATAATTTAAAAAGCTACCTGTACTTTACTGCTGGGGCGGAATTAGGAGTTGAAAGTTGAGAGTTGAGAGTTGAAAGTTGAGAGTGGAAAGTTGAGAGTGGCTGCAGCTGCGGTTGAAAGTTATGAATGGGATTGCGCTCAATTTCCGATAGCTGATAGCTGTTTATATAGTAACTTGCGCACTTTGAATGTAAAGCGATGATTATTGAACCTGCCCAACGGGCGAAACAAGCTACAGAATATTACTTTTCCGTCAAACTGGGGGAAGTAAGGAAGCTGGTAGCCGAAGGCCATGATGTAATTAATCTGGGAATAGGAAACCCTGATATGGAACCTTCGCAGGCTACTTTGGATACTATCAGGCGGTCGGTCGGCGAAGCATCGGCCCATGGTTACCAACCTTATACCGGTCTGCCTGTCTTTAAGGAAGCCGTTGCTCAGTTCTACCACGAAACATACGGGGTAACGCTCGATCCTGTAAAGGAAATATTACCCCTGATCGGCTCGAAAGAGGGTATAACCCATATTTCACTTACATTCCTGGACCCCGGTGACGAGGTTCTTGTACCGGAGCTGGGCTACCCGACTTACAGGGCGGTATCACAAATGGTAGGGGGAGTGGTAAAGGAATATCCCTTGCTCGAAACCTCGGGATGGCAGCCCGACTGGAAGGCCATGGATGCTCTGGTTACGCCCAGGACGAAGATCCTTTGGTTGAACTATCCCCACATGCCTACCGGGGCGCCCGCCACACCTGAACTTTTTGAGCAGGCTGTTGCCTTTGCGAAAAGAAACCGGGTACTGATATGCCATGATAATCCTTACAGCCTTATCCTGAACAAAAAGGAACCGATCAGTCTGCTGTCGACCGAGGGGGCAAAGGAAGTGGCGATAGAGCTTAATTCAATGAGTAAATCCCATAATATGGCCGGGTGGCGCCTTGGCTGGCTCGCCGGGAGCGAACCGTATATCAGCGCCATACTGAAGATTAAGACGAATATTGATTCGGGTATGTTCAGGGCTCTCCAGGAGGCGGGTGCGGCAGCGCTGGGCAATTCAAAGGAGTGGCATTCTGAAAGGAATTCCGTATACCACGGCCGGTTGGAGGCTGCAGAGGCTTTGCTGCGTGCCTTGGGATGTACCTGGGATAACCGGCAGGAAGGCCTGTTTCTCTGGGGCAGGTTGCCTGCGGGTTCTCCCGATGCGGGAGCGGTTATCGATGACCTGCTTTACCATAGGCATATTTTTCTGGCTCCCGGGTTTATTTTCGGGGAGAAAGGGAAAAGGTATGTGCGGATCTCGCTTTGTACTCCCAAAGAGCGGATCTGGGAAGCAGTGGAAAGAATTACAGGGAACGATAAATAAACAAGTACATGATTGTCAGTATTGTAGGAATAGGTCTGCTGGGGGGCTCACTTGCGTTGTCGCTGCGTGAAAAGTACCCTAAAATGACTCTTTTAGGTGTGGACAATTCGGTAGTGCACCAGAAAATTGCCATTGCGAAGGGAATTGTCGACCGGGTGGTAAGCCTTGATGAAGCGATCGAGCTCTCAGAGCTGCTGGTACTGGCAACGCCGGTAGATGTTATATCGGGACTTTTGCCGGAAGTGCTGGACAAGATCCCGGCTGGCCGGACTGTAATGGATTTCGGTTCGACGAAAGAGCTGATCTGTGGTATTGCCGACCGCCATCCCAAAAGAATGCAGTTTGTAGCGGTGCACCCTATGGCCGGAACCGAGAATTCAGGGCCTGGAGCAGCATTTAAGGAATTGCTTCCCCATCAGCACGTTATTATCTGCGACAGAGAGAAGAGCAACCCCGATTCGGTAGCGCTGATTGAGGCGCTGCTGCGCGATATCGGGATGAAAATACATTATATGAACCCGGTCGAGCACGATCTCCATCTGGCTTATGTTTCTCACCTGAGTCACGTGAGCTCTTTTGCTCTCGGCCTTACGGTGCTTGAAAAGGAAAAGGACGAAAAGGCAATTTTCAGGATGGCCGGGACCGGTTTTTCGTCGACCGTCCGCCTTGCCAAAAGCTCACCTCAGATGTGGGCGCCCATCTTTAGCCAGAATAAGGAGAATGTGAGCCGGGCGCTGGGAGATTACATCGAGTACCTTCAAAAATTTAAGGCTGCCATCGACTCCGACGAGTTGGATAGCAGCCTTGAGTACATGACGCGTTCAAATGATATCAGGAGGATCCTGGAAGGGATTGAAAAGAAATAGGAATCCCTGCTTATTTCTTTTTGCCTTTCTTTTTCACCGGTATTTCCGCAGGCAGCTTGGTTTTCCAGTCCGCCAGTGCGGTTTCGATCTGTCCTTTGTAGAAGCTGGCGAAATTGCCGTCGCCCGATGCCTGACCTAAGGTAAGAGCCTTTTGCGCGAGTGGTACAGCCTCAGCTACTTTGCCTAGCTTGTTCAGGATCTGGGCTTTCAGCCAGACATTTCCGAACGTTTCCTTCAAACCTATAGACTTGTCGGCCAGCGCCAGCGCCTGGTCAAGATCTTTTCCTTTTCCCAGCATATAGTTTGCTGCGTTTTGCAGGGTAGCCGGGTTTTCAGGGTTTTTGGCAACTGCTTCCCTGATGTTGGCGGAAGTCAGTTCGTCGGTGGCTACCTCCAGCTTAACCGGGACGGCCACGCCTGCCCAGGATAAACTGAGTATAGCGGAGGTCTCGGTCAGATCACTGAAGCCGATCGTAAAAGTTTCGGTTGCCGGGGTGCTTACAGTTGAGGCGGAGACACGGGCTACGTCGTTTGATTCGGAGTACGCGCCAATTCCTCCCTGGAAGTTTTTATTAAGAATGATAGTCCAAGAACCGCTGTTTGGAATAGAGAAAAGAGCGTATTTCCCTGCAGGTACTTTTTTGCCCCCAAAAGTAAAATCAGTGCTGGCTTCGAGCGTAGTAGCCTGGTTGGCTCCCGTGCGCCATACCTGCCCGGTGGGCGCCAAAGGCGAGCCGGGGCCGAAAGCCTGCCGCCCTTTCAGGCTCGGACGGGAATAACTCACCGTGAAATCGGTCACCCCCACAGCCTGCTGGATGGTAGACGACGGGCTGGGTGCAGGTGTACGCTGTGCAACGGAAGAAGCAGCAACCGCGAAAAAGAAAAGGAATACGAAGAGATTTTTTTTCATGTGTTTTGGATAGTTTGGTTATTGTTTAATGAATTTTCGAAGATATGTTCCGCTTCCTTCTGAAGTGAGCCGGAGAAAGTAGAGTCCTGGAGGAAGGTCGCCGACAGCTATTCTGGCGGTGCCGTTGGGGGATTTAAAAAGCTCGGGGACTGACTGAACAGTGCCTGAAAGGTTTACAATTTCCGGTTTGAAAATTTCCCCGTCGGGGAAGGAACGCAGATCCAGGAAGATATACCCGCGGGCAGGATTCGGCCAGAGCGGCAGGCTGCCGGAGCCCGCCCCGAAACTATCCCGGAAATCGACTGCTGCAATTTCGGAATAGTTACCGGTCCGGAAATTCAACAGTGTCCGCACCCGGTAGCGATATGAACCCGACACGTGCAGCGTATCGATCGGCTGGTCTGCCCCGGTGACGGTGGCTATCCTGACAAATGGCCTGTTTCCGGTCGATCTTTCGATCTCGTAGCTGAGCATACCGCCGTAGAGGTGTTCCCATGAAAGATATACGAGATTCCCGTTGAGTGACGCAGTAAAAGCGGTAGGCGCCATGATACTAAGGGTTTCGTTATAATAAGGAATGCCGTAGCCTGTCTCATTGTCAGGCTGACCTGCTTTATTCCCTATAGAACGGATATAGGCGGCCAGTTCCTGCGCAGTTTTTTCAGGGTATACCTGCCACAGCAGTGCAGCAAAAGAAGCCACAAGCGGTGATGAGAAAGAGGTGCCGTTGGAGGAAGTAACCGTGCCCGACACTGATCCAAGACTGACACCCGAGCCGAGCGCAGCTACATCAGGTTTGATAACACCTTCTGCATTAGGACCCAATGAGCTGAAAGAAGACCGGGCGCCGGTGGAGGTCACCGCCCCGACAGTCAGGACTGAATCGACATCTGCCGGCGCAGTTATGTGCTTCCAGGAGTTGTTGCCTTCATTCCCGGCCGACGCAACCAGCAGCATACCGGTCCTGGCGGCAAAGCGTGCCGCCCTGGATATGATGGTGGTCTTTCCGTCCATTTGGGCATAGGTATAATCATGGGCGGAGTTGTCAAAATAGTTATATCCAAGCGACGTGTTGATGACGTCCACGCCCAGGCTGTCTGCACGCTCGGCGGCCAATAGCCATGCGACTTCTTCGTAGGGCGTCTCGCTGGCATCATTTTCAGTCCTGTAAAGGACATAATCAGCATCAAACGCCGGGCCTACCAGCTTGCCTTCCCACTTTGAAGCCATTACGCTGAGTACCTGCAAACCATGGCTGTGGTCATCATAGACATTCTCATTGCGCGAAATAAAATCATAAGTATCAACGATCTGGCCGTTTTCAAAAAGATGGCTTAAATACACCTGTTGATCGGCGTTCGTAAATCCCGAATCGAAGACCCCGATCAGAAGGCCCTGTCCGGTATGACCGATGGCATGTAGCTGTTGTACGCCCAGCATGTCGAGCTGGAAGCGGCTGTTCCCGTAGTCGATAGCTTCGTAAGACCCGAATTTTGTATCCGGTTGGGTTATCCTGGCAGAGTAGTTAGTACCTGTGAGCGCCATGCCGCGTTCGATCCCTTTGTAGCAGGGGAGAGCCTGTATGGCCTGCAACTGGGATTGGGAAGCGCTCACTACTACACCGTTAAACCATTTGGTAGTATGAAGTACCTGCGCGCCGGTAGAGCCGATTGCAGCGGTATAAGCGGGATTTACGGGTAAATCTCTTTCTGAAATCGCAATGTTCCTGGTGCTGCGCCTCTGTATCGCTCTGTCTGAAAGAAAAGTCCCGGGCTGTGTCGTAGTATGAGGAGTACCGTTTTTATCCTTCAGAAGGATGAGGTAACGCTGGGAGGTTTGAGCCTGAACGCTCGTTCCGTTTCCGAGAACGAGCGCAAAAGCGAAGAGCTTTGCACAGGCTTTTACCCACCAGGGAATTTCAGACAGAAGCTCCGGCATAGCTTTCCAGCTTTGTGACAGTCCCGAGGTCCTTCCAAAACCCGGGATAGGATTTGACGACTACGCCAGGTTCCTCAATTACAATAGCCCGCGAAACTCCTACAGGAGCAAAGGCCATAGCCATACGATGATCGTCGTAAGTATCAATAACCGGAAGTTTGTCTCCTTCGCCGGTTGTATTAACTTCGTACCTGTGATCAGGCTCTGTTTCAGTAAGTTCAGCGCCTATTTTCAAAAGCTCCGCCTGAAGGGCTGCTACGCGGTCGGTTTCTTTAATTTTAAGGCTCTCGATACCGGTCATTATCAGCTTGATGCGCTTAGCGGCACAGCAGACTGCAACGGTCTGTACCAGGTCGGGGCAGCCTGAAAAATCGCGGTTCAGTTCCGCCACAGCTTCCTTTTTCTGTAGCAATACACCCCTGCCGGTATAGGTAGTTTTTACGCCCAGCGGGTCCATAATGCCGGCAATCGCACTGTCTCCCTGCAGAGATTCCTGCTTAAGCCCGAGCAGCTCGATTTCGGCGTCTTCCGCCAAAGAGACCACGCTGTACCAATAGCTGGCCCCTGACCAGTCGGATTCTACGGAAAAAGCGGCCGGCTGATAGGCCTGATGCGGAACGTGTATCGTTTTGTTATTCCAGTCGGCTGTGTAAGAAATCCCGAAATGAGCCATTTGCTGCAGCGTCATTTCTATGTAGGGACGAGAGCCTATTTCCCCGTCGAGGTGAAGAATAAGCCCCTCCGGTAGTGTGGGAGATACCAGAAGCAACGCTGAAATATACTGGCTGCTTACGTTGCTTTTGACAGTAAGTGTATTTTTTCCTGAATATTCAAAACCTTCCAGCCGCATAGGCGGATAGCCTTCTTTTCCGAGCCAGGTAATAGTCGCACCCAGCTCCCTGAGCGCATCCACGAGTATCCCGATAGGGCGCTCGCACATACGCGGAGTCCCGGTCATTACCTTTTGCTGGCCTGTTACAGCAAAATAAGCGGTAAGAAACCGCATGGGAGCGCCGGCATCTATGACGTCCGCCGTTTCGCCGCTATCGTGAAGGAGCTTTTCAAGGGTTTGGGTATCCCTCGCCTCGGACACGTTGCTCAGGATACTTTCAAACCCGGTGAGCGCACTGATAATCAGCGACCGGTTGCTTTCGCTTTTGGATGACGCCAACTGTATGGCAGTACGGATCGGCTGCTGCCGGGGACTAACTAAAACGGATTTCAAAGTGCTGTCAATCATGCAATTCGTATTATGCCTATACCGGAAAGGTATTTGGAAACGCAAGTTACGAATAAATGATCTATCAGGAGGTTACTCTTCCCAGAGTCTGATACCTACTTTAACTCCTATTGAAAAAAGCCCTGTCCATCTTTTCCCTAGATAGTAATTCTCTCCATCGAAAAAAGGATCATGGGTTTCATTTCGCGGGTTTTCCACATCGGAGTACGAAACATGAGTCCGAGCCAGGCCTAATCCTGAAAATAAATCCAGGGTGAGCTTTCTTCCGACCAGGAACTTAACGCCCATTTTGTTTATCCCGCCAAACTTTTCTTTCCGGAATTCAGCTTTGTCGAATACGACTTTCTGGTCAAAGGAAAGAATATAATAGGAGCTGCCCGCGATATAGCTGCTGTTTACATAAAGCCCTTCGGCAGCCAGGTACCATCCCATGTCTTCCCGCTGAAGCAGGTAAAACTTAATTTCCGGCCTGATTTCCCACAACTGGTAATTAGTGCGCCTGTCGTCTTTCATCAACAAGGTAGTAATGGGATTATTGCCGACGCCTGCGCTCAGACCGTAGCTCCACCTGCTTCCAGTCATACGTTCCACCCCGATGCGGAGTGACGGATCAGGATGTGCAAATGCGAGCGGCATAATGTGGAGATCGAGATTTGCCGGTAAGGTTTCGTGATTCCGGGTCTGCGCACCGGCCTGTAATACGGGCAAAACGACGACTAAAACCTGAAGCAGCAGGATGAGTTTGTGCATAAGTGTGGCAGCTTTCATGAAAGATATGTTCACGAAATTGAAGATAAATCGGCTATTTGCCAAATCTTAAGCTTTCTTAGCTCTCCCTCGTCTCCTGACGACGGGAGGGTGATATCCGGTCTCCGACCGGTGAATAATGACGGTAGTAAATAAGCCGGTCAGAGACCGGCCTTCACGCTTCCTCCGTCGGAGACGGGGAAGAGCATATTTGCCAAACCTTAAGCTTTCTTAGCTCTCCCTCGTCTCCTGACGACGGGAGGGTGATATCCGGTCTCCGACCGGTGAATAATGACGGTAGTAAATAAGCCGGTCAGAGACCGGCCTTCACGCTTCCTCCGTCGGAGACGGGGAAGAGCGGATTTGCCAAATCTTAAGCTTTTCCGGGCTTCAGCCTCCACAGTACGAAGACGATAAAAAGCATAAGTCCGGAAGATATTTTAAACAAGAGCCCGATGTTGATATCCATATCGCGCATTGCGCCCCCTGCATAGAGGCTCGCTCCCCCTACAAGGCAGGCTACGAAATTAAGGATACCGTAGCCTGTAGCCAGGTATTTCCTGTCTATCAGTAAGGTCAGAATCGGCATCATGTTGGCGTCGAGGAATACCCTGAAAAAAGCGAAAATCATAAATCCCGCCAGGGCCGGATACAGTGCATCGGTGCTGCTGGCCAGGAAAACAGCCGGAGCAGCTATCGAAAGACCCAGCATTGGCACAAGTATACGTCCTTTTGGATGCCGCCTGCTCCACCGGTCGGCAAAAAGCCCGCCAACAATAACTCCCACCAGTGAGGCAGCATGAAAATATCCCGTCGAATAAAACCCGGCTACGCTTTGGGAAAGATTGAAGTGCTCTTTGAAATAAGTGGGCAGCCAACCCACTACCAGCCAGGCTACGACCCCTCCTGTACCCCAGAATAAAAGAGTCTTCAGGTATTCCTTATTCGCAGATAAGGTCTTCAGGGTTTCAATAAAAGAAACCCTGGCTTCCGCCGGGGCGCCGGAGCCGGTAGTCTCATCATTTTCACGGGGAGCTTCGCGCAGGACAGCCAGGAGTACAAGGGCATATACGACTCCGACAATGCCGAAAGTGCTGAATGCAAAGTTCCAGGTATGTGTTTCGGCCAGCCAGCCACCTATGAATCCGAGGCTTTGGCCGACCATGATCCCGGCCATATGTATACCGTTGGCGAGCGAACGGGTGGCGCCCTTATGATAGTCCATAATCATGGCGAGTCCTGCCGGAATGTAACAGGCTTCACTAACCCCCATAAGGGCCCGTGTTGCGAGCAACCCTTCATAAGTGGTCACATAAGAAGTGAGCCAGGTTACCGCCGACCATACAAACAGGCTGCCGATAATCACCCAGGTTCTTTTAAACCGGTCGGCCAGGAAGCCTCCCACCGGGCTGAGAAACCCGTATATCCATAAGAAAAGCGATGTAAGCAGCCCGAACTGTGCGTCGGTCATAGGGATCGATTCGATGATAGAAAACCGCATCGTCGTAATCATCATCCTGTCGAGGTAGTTCAGACAGCCAACTACACTTAACAATCCTACGACGAGCCAGGCATAGGATTTCGATGCGGAAGCGGGGGAGGAGGTGTTGACAGTATCAGATATTTGCGTCATGCACTTTGTTTGTTTCCGTTGAAAGTTGAAGCTCTTTTCTTAACAGGTCCAGGTGCCCGGAAATGGCATGAGTGAATATGGAAAGATCGTTGCTGTGCATAATCAGGTTCGCTCCTTTCCGTGCCCAATCCAATTCGTTATCAAATCCTACCTCTTCCCAGGTATGTACCCCGACCCCGACCCCGGCTTCCCGCGATTTTCTTATAATGAACTCGATAGATTCTTTAAACAGCGGATGATCGTATTGTTCCGGGATACCCAGGCTGCACGTCAGGTCGTGAGGGCCAACCAGAACAGCATCTAATCCTTTTACGGATAAAATCTCGTCCAGGTTATCCAGTGCGGGGACACTTTCGATATTAACTATGAGTACATTCTCTTCGTTGATTTTTTCCAGGTAGGACAATAGGCCGGGTTCCAAACCGGCTTTATTGCTCAGAAAGTCTTCCAGCCGTTTTCCCTTAAGGGGCTTATATTTCACTGCACCGGCCAGTTTTTGTACTTGTTCGGCACTTTCCACGTATGGTCCGATAACACCCAACGCACCTCCGTCAAGCGCCATTGTAGCCTGGTAAGGATCGGGGCTGGGTATCCGAACTACCGGAACTACGCCATGGGCTCTGTAAAGATGGCATGTAGTACTGACAGGCTGGCGATCTGCAGGGGTATGTTCCGAATCGATAAACGCCAGATCCATCTTAAGCGATGCAAGGATACTTGGCCACCACGCGTCCAGACGGGAGACCATTGCCGTTCCAAAAACATATTTACCCTGTTTTAACGACGCTGCTAAATTTTTGCCGATCATGTCTGTCAATAGTTATTAATTATGTCTGAAAAATATTCCCTGTCATCAAAAAACATCTTAGTTTTTTTACCCGGCTTGTCATGCCAGCTTTATCCTGTACCACGAGGGGGCATGAGCCCATACACCATCCACCCGCCTGGTTAATGCAATCACTATTTCCGCCGAACGGGAATGTTCCATAATTTTGTAGTTAGACAATTCTACCCGTTCATTTTCCTTTTCCGGGTGTCTTTGGTCAATGGTAACTACCGTATCTTTAATCAACCCGAAGTTTTTTTCATCTACTCTCCCGATAACCAGGGGATGACGGGGATGATTTCCGTTTGGATTTTTACCGGTAATGTTCCCCACCCAGTATAGAATGCCGTTATGGACCGACCGGAATAACGTCGAGCACGACGCCGGAGTGTAAAAGTTGCTCCCGTCTGCATATGTAAACGGCTTAGGGGCAGACCAGGTCCGGCAATAATCCGTCGAATAAGAGATCCATGAATAACCGGGTAAGTTGCTGTTTGTGTAGTTTGAACCCCTCATTATCATTGCAAACCTACCGGGAGATAATTCCGCAATGGAAGGCTCGAACAATCCGCGCGTCGATAATTTATGATCAATCCGCGCCCATTCTCCAAACTCCCACCGGATATCCTGCTTGTTGTTTATCCACTTTCCGATTAATACACCCGAATCACCGAATAAATATGCGTTTGCCGGATTGTAAATGGTCTGCTTTTCAGAGTCCCACGGATGCAGGTGGACAGGAACCATGATTTCACCGTTAGAGCTCTTTATAAATGCTGAAGTAAGAGGGATCGTGTAGCCGTTCCTGCCAATTTTGACTCCTTTTACCGGTTCATCTTTTGAGTTGCCGGCCTGCATAATTAACCGAAATGGTGAAAAAGTTTTCCCGGCATCGGCAGAGATCCGGTACCAGCATTTGTACAATGGAGATCCTGCCTGTGTATCCGGCGCACCCGGTGTAGTGGCTACAATCTGTAAAAGGTGCTCTCCTTCTGCATAAATCCCGTCATTTATAGCTCCGAATCCATTAAGTGACCTCTCTTTAAAAAGAGCACAGGTCTCTGTTTTCCAGGAATATTCCACCGGTATGGTTTCGGGTACCTCAGGTATCGGGGGAAATTGACTGTGTATAAAATCCCGAGGGACAGGCCGAAAGGATCTGTCCCCCGGTTGATCGCTCACAAAAACAAGTTCTATTTCCAGTATTTCGATTCTTTTGGAAGAAGTGATTTTATCCCGGAAAAGAAATGATTTTCCGTTTAAACCGGTAATCTCATTCCCTGACACAACCAGCAAAGCCGTGCATTTCCTGAAGAAATCCCTACGACTATTTGATTTTTGATTTAATGTCATGCGAATAAAAAAGGTGAAACTGTGAACATATCCCCCGTGGGTTTACCACGACGTCCAGCCGCCATCTACAACGAGGTTGTGGCCGGTGATGTACGATGAAGCTTCCGAAGCGAGGAATACGACCGGCCCCTGGATATCTTTGTCGCCGGCAAACCTCCCGAGGGGGGTAAGACGTTTGTAATTGGCAATAAATTCTTCTTTACCGGTCATCTGCTCCACTCCCGGCCCGTAACCGCCCGGGCTGATGCAATTTGCACGTATGCCGTATTTCCCGTAGTAATTGGCCAGCCATTTGGTAAATCCTACCATTCCCCATTTGTCGTAGGTATAGTTGACCGGGCTGGTCATACCGGTATCGCCGTATACAGGGAAGTTGGGCCCGACCGTGCCCTGTATCGAGCTGATATTAATGATGTTCCCGCTTAAACGCGCCTGCATATGCGGTACCACGGCTTTGGTAATAAGCATGAGGCCGGTGGAGTTGATTTTCTGGGCCGCCTCCCAATCTGTCGCTTCCATGTCTTGCAGGTTTTTGAAGCCATCCCTGGAAACGGCGTTGTTTACCAGGATATCGATTTGTCCGAAACGTTCGGCTACGGAAGACACAAAATGTTTTATCTGTAGTTCGTCTGAAAGGTCGAGCTCCCACCCGCTTGCTTCCAGTCCGGCATCAGTCAATTCTGCCGCAAACTCCCGGCAGCGCTGAACGCTCCGGGAAGCAATAACAACATGTGCTCCTGCCTCTGCGAGGGCGCGTGAGATAGGGGCGCCGAAAAGGCCTGTTCCGCCGGTTACGACGGCTACCTTGCCGGTAAGATCGAAAAGTTCGTTCATTTGAAACGCTGATGTTGTGATTGGTGATTGTTTGTTAACGCCACATTCCCGGGGTGATTACCTGCTTCGGGACGTCGGCTGCCAGGGTTTCCAGCTCGGTTCTCAATGATCCGGGTAATCCGGGGCCGGTCAGCAGGGCCAGGTTGGATTGTACCTGGGCGATATTTTCAGCGCCGACCACCAGGCTGTCCGCTTCCGGAAGGTCGCGTATGAAAGCGAAGGCCAGCTCTGCTACCGGGAGGCGGTAATCGTTTGCCAGGGAGTGTAGTTTTATCAGGTAAGGGGCAGCTTGTTTTAAGACACCGGTCAGTTCGTGCGGATCCCTGAAAAATAGTCCCTGGAGGAAAACACTTCTTATAAAAATGACTTTTCCGGCCTTATGCAGGCTTTCGAGCGTGCCGTCGAGGATAATCTTCTGATCTAAAATGTTAAGAGGGACCTGGATGGCCTCAATGGATGCGTGTCCGGCAAGATGCCTGGCGTCTTCGGAATAATTAAGAGAAATGCCGCCATGCCCGATCAGTCCTTCTTCCTTCAGCCGGGTAATCAGGCCCGGAACCAGCCGCAATACCTCTTCCATCGGTTCGTCGGGACCTTTGTGATAGAGTACCAACGGTAGAAGGCTGATATCCAGTTCTGAGAGCGACCGTTCAACGCTGCTTCTGACCGCTTTCCAGGCGGTTTCAAGGGTGATGCCGGGAGTCCAATCGTATTTGAACTTCGAAATAACGAGATCCTTATCCGACGGGTTTTGGGCAAAATAATCACCCAGCACCTTTTCCGCCTGGCCGTAGGTACGGGCGGTATCGAACGTATTGATGCCCGATTTTCTTGCCAGGTCGAGGATAGAGAAGGCTTCTTCTTTTGGCGGAGCACCGGTGGTATTGGCAATCCCGTAGTTCATACCCAATTGGATAGTGCCCAACGCAAGCTGCGAGATACGGTATTGATGAAAAGGAGTATATTTCACGATGTGCAGCGACTACTCGCTTATTTTAATGATGGAAGGGGTCCGTATCCCCGGTTTGATCTCGCCGCTGATGTACAGCCACCCGTCCTGGTAAGGGATTACGGGCATCGTGACAAGAGAAGGGTATTTATCCTGATCTCCCAGGAATTCCCAGGTATCGTTGCCGGGATAGTAGCATAGAACGCTCCTGATTATGCCGGGATGGGTAGACGGATTCCGGTATTGAGCGGTGACGGCATCGACGCCACCCCAAATAATGAATCTGCTGCCGTTTAAAAGGGGAAGTGTCCCTGCCGCTGCCACACCTCTCGGTATGGGAGACAGCTTTTTCCAACGTGCTTTCCATTTTTCTCTTTCCTTATGGATGGTAAGCGCATAGTTGTCGGTAAGAATGTCGCGGTACTTTTCCCCGAAAGAGTTAACCGCGCTGTTTTCTCCGCTCATCAGGAATAGCTGTTCATTCCATACGCCGCTAACAGGTAGTATACGCTCCGGCCCCGGCCAGGATTCGATTTTCTGCCAGCCTTTTTCAGGCGCCAGAAGATCCAGCAGCAATGCGTCCTTGAGCGGAGGTCCCCCCGGGTTTTCCGTGCCTCCGAGGACGATCAGTGCATCGCCGAGGATAGCCCCGGTCATGTAGGCGAGAGGCCGCGGAAGATCGGGGAGGCTTTCTTTTTCAAGCCTGTTCCCGTTCCAGCGGTAGCTGTAAACCGATGCAAGATGATGCGTGTCCGTGCAGCCGCCGGCGATGATGAACCTGTCTTTGTAGTTTACCGATACACCGTACCCCGATGGCAATGGCAGTGTTTGCCCTGAAAGCTGCCATTGCCCGCCTTCGGGTAAGACATAAATATGGTCATACCATTTCTTTTTCCCCCCTTCCCAGGGATACCGGTCAGGAAAATTGGCGCCTCCCATCGTTACGAGAGTCCCCGAAGTCACACCGGCATACATGCCTGCAAATCCCAGTTGGTCGGGTAGGGATGGGAATTCTGACCATCTGATCTGATCGGTTTGAGACATAGAGAGTATCGGATTTAGAAAAATGAAGAGATAGGCCAGCCTTGATAATTTTTGCATTTTTTTCATGAACTCTTGATTTACATGTCCATACTTCCCTTCAAAAATCAACAGTAAGGATCAGGGCTGCACCGGGGCCGGGCTCGCCGTAGCCTCCGGTTACGAGCAGCTCTTTTTTTCCGGGAGTGTCTTTTATAAACGCAAGGTTGCTGGTCAACGGAAGGCCGGTATCGATTGTATGCAGCAGGACTCCTTCCGGAGAAATTACCTGGATAGCCTGCATGCCGTAGTGGGCAACCCATATACGGCCTTCAAGGTCTGCGGCCAGTCCGTCAGGCAGGTTTTTCAAGGGATCGCCCGACGAATGGGAAGGTAGATCGATCAGGATTCTGCGCCCGGTGTTATTCCCGGCCTCCTCTGTGAGAGGAAAAGCCAGTATCCGGTTTCCATAGCTTTCCGCAACATAGAGTATATCTCCGGAGGGGTTAAGCGCCAGCCCGTTGGCATAATCGATACCTCCGGCGATCAGCCTTTCCCTGCCGTCGGAAGTTACCATGAATACTTTCCCTTCTTTCCTGACCGAATTCGTAAAAAAAAGGCTGCCCTCCGTGTCGGTAATGAGATCATTGGGAGTTGAAAAAGAGAAACCGGCGCACTGCCCGTCTATTATTTTTGCTTTGAAGCTTCCGTCGGAATGATAAGCCGAGATACAGCCCGTTAGGCTTTCGCAAAACCAGTGCTCTCCGTTACTCATTATAACCTGTCCGTTGGGACAATCTCCATCCGCCCATACCCTCCCGCCGTCTCCCGGAAGCCATTGCAGTATTTTTTGCCCCGTCAGGGTCGTGAAGAACAGGTTTCCTTCCCGGTCTATAGCCGGCCCTTCGGTGTAGTATTCCAGGTCGAGGAGCTTCTCTAATCTGTATTCTATCATCAGGAAAAGTCTTTTTCGGCCGGTTCTTCGAAGGGGAACAGTGGAATGCGCCTGTTGTTAAAGACAAAGCGGGTCATATCGGCGCTGGTGTCGCCCGGAGTGTCGACCTTGCATAGGTGCTTACAAACATCCTTGTAAGCAGCTATGGGCGCATTGACCCCTTTGGCAACGATAAAGTCGAAGTCTTCGGGCTGCAGATCGTAAGCCAGCAATTGCTGGAGGCTGAAGGGGACAGTTCTCAGGGAAGTGAGCATAATCGTCTGGCCGTTAACCGTTTTAATGATTGCGGAAGCGCCCATGTCGTAATTGACAAAACCGCCGTGCTTAGGCGTCAGCTCCTTGAATTTTCCTTCGATGAGGCGATAGCTTTCGGGAATGATCACGTATCCGCTTTCACCTATTGTAAGTTCCGCAGGGACACCGGAAGAGTTTTCCAGGATTGATACCGCAACAGGGTCATAAATACAGATGAAAGTACGGGAAAGACCGGCCAGGTCGAGCTCCTCCAGTAAATGGGTGCTCTGAGCACTGCTTCCACCCCCTACATTGTCGCCCATATCGAGCAGCAGGACGGGTTTTTCCATTTCCGTAAAAAGGGGGATCCAGTCCCGGATATGTAGTTTTTTGCCGTTAAAATGATGCATGTTCCGGAATGCGTATTGCCGTAGAGACGCACGGGCGTGCGTCTGCGTCTCCGCAATACGTTGTGGAAGAGACGCAGGGCCCTGCGTCTGTACAATACGTTGTGAAGAAGACGCACGGCCGTGCGTCTGTACCGCAACAGGAAATTGTTCCGAAATAAGGATAAATGCCGAGCCCAGTTCGGCAACGTCGGCATAGGGGAAGCCCAGCAGGAGGCTGACGGAATAAAGCCCGTGCCGCTCTCTTACGCTTTCCGCGAATTGGAGGAGATCAAGACAAGGTGATTCGGATGTGTATTGCTGCTCTATGCTGATAGCCAGGGGCAACTGGAGGAGCGTCTGGGTAAATTTCCGTCCTTCCGAAAGGATGGCTATCATCATCCTGGCGGCTTCCCGGCCGACTCTTGCCTGATCGATATGAGGGTTGGTCTGGTAAGGAAACAGGCCGTCGGTCGAATCCGTCATCAGCTGGCTTACATTAGCGTGGGGATCCAATGTGCCCACGATAGGAATTTC
Source organism: uncultured Cytophagales bacterium (assembly GCA_964562455.1). Lineage (GTDB taxonomy): Bacteria > Bacteroidota > Bacteroidia > Cytophagales > Spirosomataceae > Ravibacter. The sequence goes on along the minus strand of CAZLTN010000034.1, from coordinate 12,547 downwards.
ATTCCCTGCCCGGGCGCGCAACTGCTGCAGCCAGTAGCCGTCCATGTCGGGGTGGTTTTCAGCAACGCCGGCTCCATGAGGGACGACAAAAATGCCGTCATAAGGACCGTTTTTATCGTATAACTCCCATAACCTGGAGAGAATACCTTCCAGAGCATCTGCCGTAACCATACCGCTGGGGGTGGCATAAGCATAAAATACCGGTACCAGTTCATACTCATCCGAGCTTTCGATAACATCGATTATGCCGCTTATTTCGTGATGAGCGCCACGGTATTCTTTTGTAATGGCTCCCTCTTCCAGCCAGAAGCCCGACCTGAACTCAGCCAGCGTGGTAAGCTGCTTTGAGAATGTATTGGTTTCGTGGTAGATGCCCAGCAGAGCGATACGCTTTTTCATAAAATGTCAGGGGTTCAGGTTTCAGAAGCCGGCTTTCAACTATCGGAAGCCGGCTATCGGCCGGGTCGGCTGTTTCAAATAAACGGATTATTTATCAATAAAGAATACCGCATCCACCTCAAACTTAAGCAGGTCGCCGAGGCAGCCGATCAGGGTAGTTCTGGCAGGATAAGGTTCGTTAAAATACTCTCTATAAATCGCGTTGAATTCTGCCAGATACTCCTGCTTTCCCACATAGTTACGAACCTGCACCGCATCGTCGAGGGTAGCTCCCGCAGCCTCCACGATACGTTTCAGGTTTTCGAACGAGCGCCTGCATTCTCCTTCAAAAGTGTCGGTTACAATGGCGCCTTTATCGTCGACGGAAGCCTGACCCGAAACAAACAGATGCCCCCCGGAGATGATACCCGGTGAGAACGGCAAATGACTGGTTGGGATGTTCCCGCCTTTAACAACTTTTTTATTACTCATAATACTCCGAATGTTTGATATGCTTCCTGTGCTTTCATGCCCATCCTGATGGCATCGCGCGACTGGTTTTCTGCTTTTACTTTTTTCAATGCGGCTGATATAACCCTGTCTTCTACAGGTTGGGGGATTACCACTATGCCATCCTCGTCGGCCACTACGATATCACCCGGGTTGAAAGTGACGCCGTCGATGACAACGGGGATATCCATGTCGACTACCCGTTGGCGGTTCTGACTGTCGTAAGGATTTTTAGACGTAGCAAATACGGGAAAGCCCATTTCCCGCATCTTGGCCACATCTCTTACTGCACCATGAACTATTACACCGGCACAGCCCCGGTTGCGTGAGGCAGTGGCCAGCAGCTCCCCGAATATACCCGATCTGTTACTACCGTGGGCAGCAGCGATCAAAACTTCTTCCGGTCTGCAGGAGTCTACTGCCTTAAGCTCCAGGTCATAAGGATTGTCATCTTTATGAAACATGTCCGTCCACAGCGTGGTTTTACATCTTCCCGCGAGCCTGCCGACTCCTGTATAGGGAACAAATGGAATCCGCGTGGCCTGGTTGGGATAGCCCATCGAGTCGAGGACATCGGAGATAACGGCTGTGTAGAGCTCGTTTTTTATGAATTCAAAATCAACAGACATGACGGCCGGTTATATGGTTTCCTTCAGAAGTCCGTAACTATCGACCTGTTCCATCATATCAACGATTTCCTCGTCGCTCCAGGGCATAGCCGGGGCCAGCAAAGGCGGTTTGGGCGGGCCTATGTGGATGTCGTATTTCAAGGCCATGCCTTTGTTTATAAAGCTCCATACGTAAGGCAGGATTTTCTCGATGAATCCCTGGAAAGTGAGCATGAATTCGTGGGCTTCAGTTACTTTTCCTTCGAGGAAAGTCGCTCTCACATATTTGCATGTAGGGCCGAACATGTTGTAGAACGTACCGATGGCTCCAACCGTACCGGTGATAGCGGCCTGGCACATCAGTTCGTCAGCGCCGCTAAAGAGCTGCCATTTATCCCCTGCCATATTCCTGATAGTGCCGATCTCAAGGAGCTTGCCGGTAGTCAGCTTCATTCCTTTGACCTGAGGGAGGTCCAGCAGCTTTTTAATTACCTCGTGGCTGGCCGCACCGCCGATCTGGTACGGAAAAAACGGCCGGTCCGTAGCCTCGGCGATACGCCGGTAGTGGGTAAAGGCCATTTCGCCGCTTCCGCCATAGTAAATCGGGCCTACTGACGAGATACCGTCTGCGCCGTGATCCGCCGCATGCCGGGCGAGGCGTATCGACTCTTCGGTATTCATAGCTCCGACCTGGACGATGACCGGGACTCTTTCTTTGACGATCTGCAGGGTGTGAGCGGTAATTTCTTTCCTTTCTTCCTCGCTGAACAGGAAGCCCTGCCCGGTGGAGCCCAGGATGTAGATGCCGTCCATTTCCTGGCTTATCAGGAGTTCGATGAGCTTTTCCAGCTCGGAGATGTTAAGTTTGCCGTCGGCATGGACAGGTGTGAATAGTGCCGGCCATACGCCTTTGAATTTTTGTGTACTCATTGTTTTTGTTTGACTGTGGTTAGTGTTAGTTCCCCGGGCTGCGCAGGGCTAGCCGGGGTTATGCATGTGTCGCCCCTGCGGGGCTGGTTCATGTAAAGAGTTTATTAAGATGTTCGATGGCTGTTCCGGCGGGGACGGAGCTTATATCCGGCAGGGAAAACCGGCCTTCAACAGTCGCCATGTCTTTAAACCCGCTTCCTGTTACCAGGCATACATAGCGGCCGTTTGCGTCTGCTTCCCCTCTCCTGACCGCCTCCTCCAGGCCGGCTAAAGCCACTGCCCCGGCGGGTTCGGAAAAGATCCCCTCTTTCATGGCCAGCTCGCGGTGCCACCTGAAAACATTTTCGTCCGAGACTACGTAGCCGGTCCCGCCTGATTGTGTACAGGCTTCGATTACCTCCTGTCCGTCGAGGACATTTGCAACCTGGAGGCCGCTTACCGATGTCGTGGAGCGGGATACGGACCGGGCCGCCGTTCCCTCCCGGAGCGATGATGCGATGGTGTCGTTTCCTTCCGGCTGAACACAATGTACCTTGTAGTTCCCTTTCCGCGAAATGACTCCGTTTGCGACGGCAAGGGTAAGGCCGCCGCCGCCGGCAGGAACGAATATTTCACCTTGTCCGCCGAGCGAATCAACGATCTCGTGCGCCAGGGTTTCTACCCCGCGCATACCTTCCGGGCAGAATTTATAGGCGCTGATGGGTAGCGGCAGGCTATACCGGCTGCTCAACGCCTGAAGAGCCGTAAAGACGCCTTCAGTAATTTCGGCGGATTTCCCGAAATCGCGGATCATCAGCAACTGTGCACCATATAGCTGCATCTGCCGGAGCTTGGGTAGCGGCGCGCCGTCGACAACCAGGATGATGCAGGAGATCCCTGCTGCCGCAGTATAGGCAGCCAGGGCTGCGCCGGTATTGCCGCTTGAGGTCGCCATACAGGTTTTCTGCCTTTTATCCATCATTTCACGTACCAGTATGGCGGCAAACCTGTCCTTGTACGACCCGGTAGGATTAAGATTTTCGAGCTTGAAATAGAGGTTGGGAATGCCGAGGGAAGGGCCTATGGATTTTGACCTTACCAGGGGCGTGTTGCCCTCGCCGAGACCGAATACCGCCAGGTCGTTTTCCGTCATTCTGTATGTGGGATAGTGGTTCAAAATTCTTCCGGATATTGTAGTTTTTTTACTGAATACGGGTTAAAGTTGGGCTGGAAGCCGCCGTCTACGGTAAGGGTAGTGCCGGTAACGTAGGAAGCCTGATCTGAGGAGGCCCAGGCAATGACATCCGCTATTTCTTCTGCCCTTCCGCCCCTTCCCAGCGGGATAAAATCAGTGAGCTGCGAGATAAGCCTGGCGCTGATGTTTTCGCCGTCGGGGTCTACATAGTCATTGCTCAGCTCGGTGTCGATATAGCCGGGAGCAATTCCGACGACCCTGATCCCGCTCCGGCCGTAAGTTACTGCCAGCTCCCGGGTAAGGTTATTCAAAGCCCCTTTCGCAGCCATATAAGCCGGTGCGAGGCCGGAAGGACGCTCGGCCATTACGCTTGAAATATTGATAATCACCCCGCCGGAATTCTGCTGCTCCATTGCCCGGGCAGCCGCTTTTGCCAGGAATACCGGGGCGGTGAGGCATACTTTCAGGGTCTTTTCCCATGAATCGAATGAAGTCGATCGGAGCGATCCCGCAACACGCCAGGCAGCGTTGTTAACCAGGACATCTATCCGGCCGTATTTGCTGAGCGTAGCCTCAATCAAACCTTCCCAGGAAGCATCCTCAGCCAGGTCGCATCGGACCCAGCTAACCCGGATGTTATCATTTTCCAGCTCATCTGCCAGGCCGGCAAGCTTCTCAGCGTCGATGTCGGCCAGGAGGAGTGCATGTCCCGCCGCTCCCAGGCGGCGCGCCGTCGCGCTGCCGATACCTCCGGCTGCGCCGGTGATGAGGGCGGCGGGGAGTCCCCGGGCTTCACCCACATCCCCCGTCAACCCCCGGGCTGCGCTACGCTTACCCGGGGTTATGCACGTGTCGCCCCTGCGGGGCTCCGCGGTAACGGAGCCGTCTTCACTGATGGTAACGAGGCCTGGTTCGGTAATCGGCAGGATACCGCCAAGGGCGTCGCCCCTTGCGACTTTGACGATGTTGCGCATCAGGAAGGCAAGCCCGTCGATATCGGCCAGGACTTTCGTGGTTTCGCCGGTCTCCGGGTCGAGGATTTTGCCCCATACGTCGCCTTTTTTTACCTGGCTTCCAAGAGATATTTCAGAAATGAAAATCCCGTCTGCCGGAGAAGGCATCTTGCCCTGAAGAAAGCCGCTGTCGGGCCTGGGATCTTCCACCCGATAGACGTTTTCAACATCCGGGGCAATGTATTCGCCCGGGATCATTTCCATGGAGCGGAGCAAGTTCAGAAACCCGGAAACGTAGGCTTCTACAACGTGTTTCCGGAAACCGGTGCCTCCGCCGTATTCGAGGTAAATGGAAGGTACACCCGCATCCCGGGCGACGGAGAGCGTGCGGCCTGACGGAAGCGGATCGGTTCCCCATACGACCGGCAATCCATAGGAAAGAGCCATTTGTCTTTGCCGGTCGAGAACTGCAGGGTCGGGATGAAGCATGTAGCCTGCCAGGGGGAAAATATCGTACATGACTCCCCCTGTATGCATATCTACCAGGTAATCGGCAGTACGGATGATTTCACTGACGGCGCTGGCAGCTTCTTCCGAGGGGCTTCCACCGGCTTTCCCGGGACATATCCGTGCCATATCCTGCCCATCGCTGCCGTATCTAGAGCAGCTTTCATAGGCGGTCGGGTTGGAATGAGGGATAAAGGTAATTTTACCCTTCAGGAGCCGGCCTTCCAGCTCGCGGTACAGCCGGTTGCAGGCCGCCATAGGTTCGTACTCGTCGCCGTGTACACCGGCGAGCAGGAGTATGTGAGGACCTTCTAGCGGACCGCTCAGTCGGAAAGTGCTGATATTTTCAGTGTTCTGCTTCATAGTATTCTCCGCCGCAGGTCGGTTGTTCCGGATCAAAGATTCCCAATGTTTTAAACATCAGGCGGGCGATCTGCTGATGCCCGGTCTGGTTGGGATGCAGGTAGTCGTTCAGCCATTGCCTGTAAACATGATTGAGATACCGCTTATGACGATCGGTCCAGTATTGGTAGTTATCAACCAGTATCGTTTGCTGCTCCCGGGCCACCTTTCTTATAACCGGGATATATTCCGGAAGCGTTTTCCGTTCGCCCGCCATATCGAGAATGATGGGGTTGGGAGTATGCAGGATTGGTATTGCCTTAAGATCGCGGACTTTCCGGACAAAAACAGTAAGCTCTTTTTCGAAAACGTCTACCGGTATATCGGCTTTGGCGCAATCGTTGGTGCCGATCATAATAGATACCACCGACGGAGCAAACCTGCTGACCCGCCATTCGAAATCTGCGAGGATCAGTTTTATAGTCTGAGAGCTTATCCCGGTGTTGATGACCCAGTCGCGGGTACGGCCCATTTCCCAGCGCATTCTCTCCTCGAATATCTCAGGGTAGGAGCGGTAGCCCATGGTGTGCTTGGCACCGTGCGTGATGCTGTCGCCGGTAAACAGCCAGATGTTCGGCTCTTTCTTTTTGAGAAGCTCTTTTACCAGGTCAAGGTCAGGTACCTGGCTGACAACAGTGCCGGTCGATTCTTCTGCGCCGGAAACGAGAGGAAGCATAACGGCAGGTATTCCGGTGCCCAGTGCTTTCAGAAAGGTTCTCCTGTGAAAGTTCATTTATACAGCCATTTTTGGTTTAAGCGTGTAATATTGGTTACCGACAGATGCGTCTTTTTTGACTGGCTTCCGGCGCAGTAACCAAGCAGCACCTCCTTTTTGGTGAAATGGATGGCGATGTAGCAATACCAGCCGTCCGGGTCCGCTTCTATATTTTTAATGTGCTGCCAGGTTTTGCCCTCGTCTTTCGAAACAGCTATAGTCAACGGTGTTCTCACTCCTCCGTGCCATCCTGCTTCGGTTTTTTTGTTGTTATTCCACACCAGCAACAGGTCCCCGGTTTTAGGAATACGAGCTATCGAAGCGGGCGAAATGGGTGAATAAATATTGCTTTCTTCTATGTGGCTCCAGGTTTCGCCTTTGTCGGAAGAAAAAGACAGTTGCTGCTTCCCGCCGCTTGCCCGGATAAACATCATGACACGGCCGTCTTTCAACTCGATCACACCGGGCTCCTGGGTAATAATGTCGGTATCGTTGGGGACGGCAGCGCCTGATTTCCAGGTTTTCCCATTGTCGTCGGAGAAGTAGCTGTAGAGTGTCGCTTTGGCCGACCATTTGCCGTTTTCAGATCTGTGCAGTGCTACCGCCATCAGCAGGCGCCCGTTTTTAAGCTGTATAACCCGGTTGTTGTTCAGTACAAAATACCCGTTTTTGTCTGTAATGCAGGCGATGGGAGCGCTCCAGGTTTCGCCTTCGTCCCGGGAGATCCTTAAGAGCGGCTTACAATCGGTTTCCGAGTTTTTCTTGAGGTACCAGAGCCCTATCGTACCGTCATTGAGCCTGAGCAGCGACACGGACATTACGTTCATATCTCCTTCCCGGTCTACGATGAGGCGGTCTGTCTGGCTCCAGGTTTTTCCACCGTCGGACGAATACCTTCCTGCCAGGTAGGCAGGTGCGTGGTCGCTGGTGGAAGTGCCGGTGTAATGGCTGTAGATAAAGAGGATGCGTCCGTCTTTGAGGGTAATGAAGTCTCCTTCGCTGTTACGCGGGTTGTCCGGGCCCGGGTTAAGCTGCAGGGCCAGGGTTTGGGATTTGTTTTTCTGGGCATTGACGCAGACGGAGAGGCTGGTCAGGAGCAGAAGGGTTGAGAGGATGTTTTTGAATGTGTTCATGGTTCTTGCTGGTTAGATCCCCGGGACTGCGCTACGCTGATCCCGGGATATGTAAATGTCGCCCCTGCGGGGCTATTATGGGTACCACATAATCATCGGGTCGGGGCCGAGGCCGGTCCTGATGATGTCGATTACTTCAAGTTTATCGAGATCCACTACATGTATCCCGTCGGAAATATTTTTATGCGCGTCGGTTTTTTCGGAGCCGTCCTTCAGGACTTCCGCCTTTTTAGCATCTTCACAGCCTACGAAGGCAAAACGCTCGTCAGGCGAGAGCTCGATCCCGATCGCATAGTCGCCTACGGGTATGCGTTTGATTTCCTTCCGGGTACGGGTATCGATAACAGTCAGCTTACCCTCTTTGACCCAGTTTGCGATGAGCGCCCGTGAGCCGTCTTTTGTAAAGCGGATCCGGACCGGCATTCCTTCACAGGTAAAAGTTTCTTCCGGCTCCCACGATTTCACGTCGATGATCGTAATGGAACCGCCCGTCTGGTTGAGCGCCCAGAGCTTTTGGCCGTCAGGCGTGAAAGCCATTCCTTCTACACCATTCCCGGCAGGGATCTGCTTTACAAGAGCCCCTGTTTTACGGTCGATAACCGAGATGTTTTCGGAGACGATGTTGGCGGTCAGGAGATATTTTGCATCGGGAGAGAGATAAACCATATGTGATATCTTGCCGTGGGTCGGGATGGTTCTTACCACTTCATTGGTTTTGGTATCGACTTCCACGACGTAACCTGTCTGACCAGCGGTGAAGTAGGCGTGCTTGCCGTCCGGAGCCATAGCAGTTCCGTGGATCCTGCCTATTTCCCCGGTCGATATCTGTTTGATGTGCCTGCGGTTCCGGAGATCAATAACAGAAATCGTATTACCCGGCGGAGCATAGTTGGAAAGGTAAGCGAACCGCCGGTCGGGCGTAACGATTATTTCATGCGGGTTGGGGCCGGTCGAAATGGTTTCCAGGACATCAAAGCCTTTGGGATCGATGAAGGCAAGCGTGTTGGAATGCTTATTGGCAGCAAGAAGGATGGGGAGTTTCTTTTGTGTATTGTAAAGCTCCTTCAGGCTTACGCGTTTGATCTTGATGCTGTAGCCCGGGTCGTTGTCAGGTTTGACATAGTAGGCAAACAGGACGTGGTCGCCCTGGAAATGAATGGCCGTGTAGGCGTATGTTTCATCAGGATTGTTCTCGATGTCGGCAATGGCCTGCCAGGTAATCCCGCTGTCGCCCGACAGGAAGACCGTGAGCGGGGTGCGTTTGGCCTTATGATATCCCGGGCCGTACTCACCGTTGTTGTTGGTAACAGCCAGCAAATCGTTAGTGCCGGGCACGCGTTTAACGGAAGCCGGCGAAATCGGCGATCTGAGAGCTGAAGGTACCGCATGAGTCCAGCTTACTCCGCCGTCGGAAGAGAATGCCTGGTACTGACGCCCGCCGCTGGCCCGGATAATCATCATGACCCGCCCATCGGGTAATTCCACCACCCCGGGCTCCTGGGTGACCACCGAACCGGGTGTAGGGACTATCTGCCCGTTCTTCCACGAGTTGCCGTTGTCGTCTGAGTAGTAGCAGCTTAAGGTACCTTTGTTACTCCATTCGGTAGCTTTGGTCTTATGCAGGGAAACGGGAACCAGGATGCGGCCGCCGGCAAGCTGGATGACCCGGTCGTTGTTCACGACAAAGTAGCCCGACTGATCGGTGATAACGGATTTCGGTTCAGACCAGGTATTGCCTTCATCGTTTGAGATCCTGATTTGGGGAATACAGTCGTCGATGGAATTTTTTCGGGCGTACACCAGTGCGATACTGCCGTTCTGCAGGCGAAGCAGCGAAACCGACATCACGTTCATATCGCCTTCCCGGTCGATGATCAGCTTGTCGGTTTTGGTCCAGGTCTGGCCGTTGTCACCCGAAAACCGGCCCATCAGGCGCGCGGGTGCATGGTCGCTTGACGACCCTTCAAACCGGGAATACACATACAGGATCTTCCCGTTTTTCAGCCCGATGAAGCTGCCTTCCGAATTTCTCGGGTTGTTGGCATCCGTGGTCAGGTGCAGCACCGTTTTTCCGGCAGTGGACTGCTGACTCCACGCCGGACAGGCACAGTACAGCCATAGCGCTAAAATATATATGACGTTACTTTTCATAGAGCCAGCCGGAGTCGATCCTGGTAATATTGGTAATAGAAAGCCCGGTCCCTTTTGAGCGTTCGCCGGCACAGTAGCTTAACAACAATTGCCCGCTGCCGAGAAAGCGTGCGGCGGTATAGCAATAGTGGCCGTCAGGATTGTCATGCAGGGTTTTAATATGTTGCCAGGTTTGTCCTTCATTGTTCGATACGGCTATATTGAACGGTGTCCTTTTGCCATATTTAAGGCCCATGACGCCGAAATTGTTCCATACGAGTACGAGATTCCCTGTTTTCGGATCGCGGACGATGGTGGCCGGAGAAAGGGGCGACGGAATATTGGAGGGCGCCGCTGCGGTCCACGATTTGCCTTTGTCGGCAGAATAAGAAGCGTACTGCATGCCGGCGTCTGTCCGGATATACATCATAACGGAGCCGTTCCGGAGCTCGATGAGCCCCGGCTCCTGGGCCATGACGCTTTCCGGTACCTCTACTTTCCGGCTTCTTTTCCAGGTTTTACCTTCATCGTCGGAATAGTAGCAATAAAGGATGCCGTAGTTGTTGAACTTTTTCTCCAGTTCTTCATGTGTCAAGCCTTTGGCTTCGGTATTGTGCAGTGCGACAGGCATCAGGAGCCTTCCTCCGGGAAGCTGGATTATCCGGGCATTGTTCAGCACATAATACCCCGGCTGGTCGGTAATGCAGGTGACAGCCGAACTCCATGTTTTCCCTTCGTCATCAGAAGTCCGCATCATCGGTATACAGTCGGCGATGGAATTTTTACGGGCGTAGAAAAGGGCGATTTTGCCACTCCTGAGCCTCAGCAGTGAAACTGACATCACGTTGGTGGCAGCTTCATTTTTAACCACGATTTTGTCTTCAGGAGTCCACGTCATTCCATTGTCCTCCGACCAGCGTGCTGCAAGGTCGGAGCTTCCGAAATCACTGGATGATTTACCTGTAAAGCGGGAATAGATATAGAGAATCCGCCCGTCGCGCAGTTCTACAAAGTCGCCTTCGCTGTTTCGCGGGTTATCGGGCCCGGGAGTCAGTTGAAGGGTAACCGCAGGACCCTTCAACTGTGCTTTGACAGAAGGAGCGGAGAACGCCAGCATAACAGGGATTGCTGCCAGGTATAGAGGAAAAGACAAACTTCGGATGACGCTATTGATTATCATATTAACGAATCATTTTCAGTGGAATACTGGTAACAAAAACCCCACGGGTATGCCAGTCGAAGTAACTGAGCAGTACTTCATTTTTGGTAAAGAGAATGGCCGTATAGCAGTAAGAGCCCTTAGGGTCGGTCTCAATATCGGTCAGCCCTGTCCAGGTCTTTCCGTTGTCCTTCGAGGTGGCTATCGTCAGGGGTGTCCTTTTGCCTTTTCTGGCTTCTTCCTTTTGGTCGTTGTTGTTCCAGACGGCAAACAGTGTTTTACTCTTTGGTAGCCGCACGATGCTGGCAGGAGATACAGGCGACACGAGCGACGAGGGCCGGATGTTGTTCCAGCTTTCGCCGTTATCTTCTGAAGTAGCGTAATATTGGACTCCGGCATCGGTCCTGATGAACATCAGTATATTACCATTGGCCAGTTCAACAACACCCGGTTCCTGCGCCATTACCTTTTCCGGCACCGCCACCTGAGCGCTTCTTTTCCACGACCGGCCCTCATCATCCGAATAATAGCAGAAGATTTTCCCGTAGTTGTTAAAGCTCTTTTCCAATTCATGAATACTGGCATCCGGATTGACACTGGAGTTATGAAGCGCTACCGGCATCAGAAGCCTGCCTGATGGCAGCTGGATTACCCGGTTATTGTTCAGAACATAGTAGCCGACCTCATCCTGTATACAAACGGTAGGCTCACTCCATGTTTTTCCTTCGTCGGAGGATGTTCTCATGAGCGGCATACAGTCGGCAATGGAGTTTTTCCGGGCATAGAAAAGTGCGATTTTCCCGGAACGGAGCCTTAGAAGAGAAACGCTCATAGTATTCATTTTCCCCTCGTTTTTAAGCACGATCCGGTCGTCTTTTGTCCAGGTTTTACCTTTATCGTACGAAATCCTGGATGCAAGATCCGCGCCCCCGAAATCGCTTGAAGTATTGCCGGTGAAGCGGGTATAAACGAAAAGGATGGAGCCGTCTTTTAAAGTGACGAAATCGCCTTCGCTGTTGCGGGGATTGTCATTCCCGGGAAGGATCCGGAGAGATGTGGTTGAGGTTTGGGCAAAGGTATTCAGGTTCAGGAATAGCCCAGACATCACCAGGATACAGATTACTTTAATACAATTTACTGACATTATCAAAGATTAACATTTACGAGGTTCCTTGCAGAGATCGCTGAGGCCCGCTTATTCTACAGCAAAGATTTTGTTTACAGCTTTATGGGTGATCAATTCTGAGTAGTGCAGCACCATTTTAACCGTTTTCCCGTTTTCTACGATCGGAACAGGCGCTTCTACTACAAAATCAGCGAAGTGAGGCACATTAAACGCGATGAAAGCGAGGCGCAGTGCATCCATAGGTTCGTCGTAATGCCTGGAAATGTCCGGCAGCACTACGGGACCGGTATCGGTCTGGTACATCTTTGTCTCCGAATTGATGTTCATCGTTTTGCAGGGACATTCGATCATGGCGGAGAGGCCGGTGTTTTCATCAGCGATCTCGGTTTGCGTCACAATAGGAATGCCTTCCAGCGTCGCTTCCTTTATTTTTTCAAAAGTGTCGAGCAATGTAATGGATTTCGGCTGTGGCAGGCGGATATCAGGGTCGGCTCCCCAGGTATCGGACATGAGCTGAACCTTACGGTATGACGGTCTTTCGTCGAAATGACGCCTGAAGATCAGTACTTTATCTTTCCCGAAAACCGGAAGAAAGTCGTAGTTGTCTTTGTAGAATAGGTTCTTTTCAGCAAAGGTATCTTCACTTTTACAGGAAGCGCCCTGGTAGTAGGCAGTCTCTTCCCCGGTTTTGGTATTGCGCACAATGGTACGGCTTTCTATCCACATCCTTACCGAATTGGACGCTTTGGATTTGCCCGAATTGCAGAGGAAAGACCGGCCGTAGTCGAGGCAGTCCGGAACATCGGCGGAAGAGGCAGCAGC
>CAZLTN010000033.1:0-48720 GCA_964562455.1 uncultured Cytophagales bacterium | reverse complement strand
ATCTACTGATGATGAAACTCAATAATCAGTTATCTATATGTGTTTAACAATACCGAAAAATCTATCCTTTCAAATTACAAAAGCGCTTATTGCGGCGCTGTACCTGATTGCACCTCCTGTTATCAATGCCCAGGAGGTGGAGTTGGGATGGGCCAAACACATAGGTAGGGCTGGCTATTCGCCTCCTCAAATCAGGTCTATCGTAACAGATGCCTCAGGCAATGTCTATGCTACAGGCAGTTTTTATAACACGGTTGATTTCGACCCGGGTGAAGGTACTGCCAACCTGGAATCAACCGGCGGTCCCGACATTTTTATCAGCAAGCTCGACGCAAACGGCAACTACCTCTGGGCCAAACGTATAGGCGGCTCAGCCAACGACGAAGGTTATTCCATCACAGTGGATCCGTCCGGCAATGTCTATATCACGGGCTATTTCGGGTGGAACCAGGATTTCGTCTCCGGCGTCGGTTACGTTCTCGGCGTCGATTTCGACCCGGGTCCGGGCACAGCCCGCCTGGAGTCGATGTACGGGAACTCCAACATTTTTATCCTGAAGCTTGATACCAACGGGAACTATGTATGGGCCAGGAGTATGGGTAGTACCGACACTGAAAATGGAAGTTCCACCTCGAATGGGAGTTCCATTGCGTTAGATGCCTCGGGTAATGTCTATACAGCAGGCAGTTTTCAGCGTACAGTCGATTTCGACCCGGGTGAAGACGATGCCTACCTGACACCGACCGGAGGATTCAGCGCATTTATCAGCAAGCTGGATGCCAATGGTAACTATGTCTGGGCCAAAAGTATAGGCAGCGGGTCGTTTCAATATGAGGTCTATTCCATCGCACTGGATGCCTCAGGCAATGTTTATACGAGGGGCAGTTTTTCGGGTACCGCCGATTTCGACCCGGGTGAAGGCGAAGCAAACCTGACATCGGCCGGCCCCCCCGAAATGTTTATCAGCAAACTGGATGTCAACGGAAACTACCTGTGGGCCAAAAAAATACGCAGCTCTTCCATAGCGGTGGACGCCTCCGGTAATGTTTATACTACGGGCAATTTTAGCGGCACATTCGATTTCGACCCGGGCGAAGGCACAGCCAACCTGGAATCGGCCGGAGGCTCCGACATTTTTGTCAGCAAGCTGGATGCCAACGGCAACTACCTGTGGGCCAGAAGCATGGGAGGATCCGGCTATGATAGTGGCAGTTCCATCGCTGTAGATGCCTCCGGCAATATCTACACCACCGGTTCTTTTAACAGGTTTGATAATATGTTTGGTAGCGCCGTTGATTTCGATCCGGGCGAAAGCACAGCCTACCTGACTGCCGCCGGGAACGATGACATTTTTATCAGCAAGCTGGATGCCGGCGGCAACTACGTATGGGCCAAACGCATAGGGGCTGGGGGGTATGACCGGGGCCGTTCCATATTAATAGACGCTTCCGGCCATATTTATACGACAGGTTCTTTTGAAGGCACGGTCGATTTCGACCCCAATATAGGTACGTTCGCAATGACGGCTGCGGGAGAGTCTGACATCTTCATTCTCAAGCTAAAGCCCCGGGAAGTAAGCCCCGTGACGGTCGATGCTCACTTTACCACCCATCTCGGCTGGTGCTCAGATTGCAACCAGACACTGTTTAAAATTGAGGATGCCAACAGCCGCAGCCAGTACCTCGCCTATATTAACGGCGACGCGCTGACACCCACGGCCAGCAAATTTTCAGTAGAGTGGGATGGTTCGCAATGGAAGGGGCAACACTCCGACAAGAGCTACTACACCGGAGGCACCTGGATGTCCAACCCTCAATATGCCTTCAACGGCCTCAATACCGCACCCAAACCGCCCTGCACGGGCTGGAGCAACGGCTTCAGCCTGACAGGCGACTGCGCCACGCCTGCGGTAGCCGTGCAGGCTCCCCCGGGCGCCCCGGTCATGAACGCTTCGGCCGCTCAGACCACCGGGCTTGTCAACGGGAAAAACGCCTATGAAATCCCGGTTACCGGCGGGGCTCCTGGTGAGAAGGTAACCGTACAATGGAACGCCACACTTTCACGCTGGGAACTGGTACTGGTGAATCCTTCGGCACGGATGTCCTCCGAAACTGTACTGTCTTACAACATCAACGATGCCGGCGCAAACCCTCCCTGCGGGGACTGGAGCAATGGCTACGGGCTTTCCGGCGATATCTGTAAATCCTCCTCTCTCCCCGTCTCCCTCCTCTCTTTCACCGCCGAAGCCACGTCGGCCAACCTGGTGAAGCTTGCCTGGTCCACCGCTGCCGAGCTGAACGCCGGCCACTTCGGCGTGGAACGCAGCACAGACGCCAGGATCTTCGGAGAAATCGCAAAAGTAGCCGCAAAAGGAGATTCCTACGAAATCAGATCTTATATCCACACCGACGAAACACCGCTCCGGGGCCGGAGTTACTACCGGCTCCGGCAGGTGGACCTTGACGGCAGCTATACCTATTCGAAAGTCGTGAGCGTACGCACCACCGGCACCGATGCCCCCTACCCCAACCCTGCCAAGGGCGGAACAATCCGCATAGAAGCCCGAGATACATCCAGGTTGAAGCTAACGGATTTGTCGGGGAGGGATATACCGTTTACACATAAGCGTATAGATGAGGAAGTAGTGGAATTACAGCCTTTTGCCCACCTTCAGCCGGGAGTGTATGTGATCTCGAAAGATGGCGTGGGTTATCGGGTGGTAGTGGAATAAAGGATAGAAAGAAGCTTCAAAGTAAATACTGCTCTGCATGAAAAAAATATCACTCTTTTTAGTACTCCTCTCGGGCATTTTCGCCGGATCGTTGCTCCATGCACAAGGAATTTACCGCGACCTGGCCGGTATGACATCCTCCGGAGGTGTTGACGGCCTTGGAAGCCTTTTTACCATCGAGCCCCAAACCGGGGCAATCGGTAGCCAGTATACTTTCACCGGTACGGCGGGAGCAAACCCAATCTATAGTGAATTGACCGCCTATAATGGTAAATTCTACGGGATGGCTCGTTCCGGCGACGTAAACGGATACGGTGTGATTTTCGAATGGGACCCGGCTACCAATACCTATACCACAAAACAGCATTTCAACGGCACGAACGGCGGGAATCCCCAAGGCAGCCTGACGCTGAAGGATGGGAAACTCTACGGAATGACCTATTCCGGCGGAGCAAACAATCGCGGCGTGATTTTTGAATGGGACCCAGCCACCAATACCTACACAAAAAAACAAGATTTCAACGACACAAACGGCAGTAGTCCCATTGGCAGCCTGACGCTGAAGGATGGGAAATTTTACGGGATAACCTATTCCGGGGGAGCAAACAATCGCGGCGTGATTTTCGAATGGGACCCGGCCACCAACACCCACACCAAAAAACAGGATTTCAACGAAACAAACGGCAGTAGTCCCAATGGCAGCCTAACGCTGAAGGATGGGAAACTCTACGGAATGACCTATTCCGGCGGAGCAAACAATCGCGGCGTGATTTTCGAATGGGATCCGGCCACCAATATCTACACCAAAAAGCTGGATTTCAACGGCTTGAACGGCAACAATCCCCAAGGCGGCTTAACGCTGAAGGACGGGAAGCTCTATGGCACAACCGGTAACGGCGGCGCCAACGGCAATGGAGTGATCTTTGAATGGGACCCGGCCACCAATACCTACACCAAAAAACAAGATTTCGATGGTACGAACGGCAGTTATCCCCAAGGCAGTCTGACGCTGAAGGATGGGAAGCTGTACGGGATGACTGGTTCCGGCGGCACAAACGGATACGGTGTGATTTTCGAATGGGACCCGGCCGCCAACACCTACACCAAAAAACAGGATTTCGATGGTACGAACGGCAGTTATCCCCAAGGCAGCCTGACGCTGAAGGACGGGAAGCTATATGGAATGACCAATTCCGGCGGAGCAAACAATCGCGGCGTGATTTTCGAATGGGATCCGACCACCAATACCAATACAAAAAAGCAGGATTTCAACGGAACAAATGGCAGTTATCCCCAAGGCAGTCTAACACTAAAGGACGGAAAACTCTACGGAATGACCTATTCCGGCGGCACAAACGGATACGGTGTGATTTTCGAATGGGACCCAGCCACCAATACCTACACCAAAAAACAGGATTTAAATGGTATGAACGGTTGGAATCCCCGTGGCAGCCTGACGCTGGTGAATGGGAAACTTTACGGGATGACTGGCTACGGCGGCACAAACGGATACGGTGTGATTTTCGAATGGGACCCGGCCACCAATACCTACACCAAAAAACAGAATTTCAATGGAACAAATGGCGGCCTCCCCTACGGCAATCTGACGCTGAAAGACGGAAAACTGTATGGAATGACGTATTACGGTGGAGCATACGGGTTGGGTGTTTTTTTTGAATGGGATCCAGCCACTAATACCTACACCAAAAAACTGGATTTCAATATAACAAACGGTAGTCAGCCTTACGGCAGCTTGACGTTGAAAGATGGGAAGCTATACGGAATGACTAGTAAAGGAGCCTACGGATGGGGCGTGATTTTCGAGTGGAACCCGATCGCGGATACCTATTTCAAAAAACTGGATTTCAATATAACAAACGGTAGCCAACCCTATGGCAGTCTGACGCCGAAAGACGGGAAACTCTACGGGATGACCTACGGTGGCGGTGCCTACGGATGGGGCATAATTTTCGAATTGGATCCGACCACCAATACCTATACTAAAAAACAGGATTTCAACGGAACAAACGGCAGGGCTCCCTCTGGCAGCCTGACGCTGCTGAACGGGAAACTTTACGGGATGACCGAGTTGGGCGGAGCCAATAATCAGGGTGTTGTCTTCGAATGGGATCCTGTCTCCAATACCTTTCGAAAAATCAAAGATCTTTCTGCCGCCACTGGACATAGCCCTTACGGAGACCTGACTCCCCTGCCCGCTCCCGTGGCCGCAGGCACGCCCGGCAACTGCCAGGCCGTCGCCTCCGTCACCATCGATGCGACTAACAACAACACCTGGGTGCCCGTCATCGATGACGACGGCAACGCCGTGGCCGAAATCAAAGCCAACGGCAACAACCTTGGGCAGGTAGAGGTATCTTTGTTCGTCCACGACGGTGCTCCCCGGGAAAACACCAGCCATACGCTCTTTTTGGACCGCAACCTTACCATTAATGTGGAGAATCCCGATCTGCAGCCCGGCACTTCGGTGCAGGCCCGGCTGTACGTCCTCAAAAGCGAATACGAGGCTTTGGCATCAGGGGTCAATTCACAGGGACAGTCGCCAGGCATCGCTTCCATCAGTGACGTCGGCGTGTTCAAAATTCCCGGCAGCCAATGCAACGACCAGGCGCCCTCTTCCGCCGCGACTGTGGATATGACGGTGGACTCCTGGGGCGAGGACTATGTTTTTACGATCAGCGCTACCTCCTTTTCCACCTTCTATTTTGCGGCTAAAGAGGGCGCCCTCCCCGTCTCCCTCCTCTCTTTCACCGCCGAAGCCACGTCGGCCAACCTGGTGAAGCTTGCCTGGTCCACCGCTGCCGAGCTGAACGCCGGCCACTTCGGCGTGGAACGCAGCACAGACGCCAGGATCTTCGGAGAAATCGCAAAAGTAGCCGCAAAAGGAGATTCCTACGAAATCAGATCTTATATCCACACCGACGAAACACCGCTCCGGGGCCGGAGTTACTACCGGCTCCGCCAGGTGGACCGGGATGGCAGCTATACCTATTCGAAAGTCGTCAGCGTACGTACCACCGGCACAGACGCCCCCTACCCCAACCCGGCCAAAGGCGGAACGATCCGCATAGAAGCCCGCGATGCGGCAGCGTTGAAACTGACGGATTTGTCGGGGAGGGATATTCCGTTTACGTATAAGCGTATAGATGGGGAAGTAATAGAGCTCCAGCCACACGCCAGCCTTCAGCCGGGGGTGTATCTGATCTCCAATGATGGCATAGGGTACAAGGTGGTGGTGGAATAAATGTTTTTTCACTCAAACACCTCCCCTACTCTGAATTTCAGCTCCGGGAACAACGGCGAAGCCATCTCGTCTTCTTCTGTAAAAGGCTTGAGGCCGACATACTTCCCGTCCCGGAGCGTATATACCAGGATCGTTTTATCTGCCGGTTCCACAATCCAATATTCCTTTACCCCGTTTTCTTCGTACAGATCAAATTTGATCCCCATCTCCTTCTCCGTATTGCCCGGAGAAAGGATTTCGACTACCAGATCAGGAGCACCGATACAACCGCGGTTGTCGATTTTCGCGGGATCGCATATGACGCACAAATCCGGCTGAACGACTGTGAAGACCTGTTCATCTTCGGTTCTTTTTTTGGAATCAGGAAGACGGACATCAAAAGGGGCGAAGAACAATTCACACCTTTTATTCTGCAGTAGGCCCTCGATTCTCAATACAAGCTTTTTGGCAACTTTCTGATGTATGGGATTGGGCGCCGGGCTCATTTTGTGAATCAACCCCCTGAAAAGCTCAACTCTTTCCTCAAACTTCCATTTAAAATAATCGGCATAGGAGTACAGCTTCGTCAGGTCTAACTGGTCCAGCGAAGTGATTTCCTGTCCGTAGACTACTGCGGATTCCTCGACTGTATTTTCCGGTCCGTCTTCCGACGTTATCCAGTTCCCGTTTGCAAACACCTCCCCTACCTTAAATTTCAGCTCCGGGAACAACGGCGAAGTCATCTCGTCTTCTTCTGTAAAAGGCTTGAGGCCGGCATACTTCCCGTCCCGGAGTGTATATACCAGGATCGTTTTATCCGCCGGTTCCACAATCCAATATTCCTTTACCCCGTTTTCTTCGTACAGATCAAATTTGATCCCCATCTCCTTCTCCGTATTGCCCGGAGAAAGGATTTCGACTACCAGGTCAGGAGCACCGATACACCCGCGGGCATCTATCTTGTCCGGATCGCATATCACACAGATATCCGGCTGAACTACGGTAAATACCTGCTTATCGGCGATTTGCTTCTTGGAATCAGGAAGGCGTACGTCGAAGGGAGCCGGGAAAACCTTACAGGCTCTGTTTCTAAAAAACAACCCGATCTCCAAAAATAGCTTCCCCGAGACCAACTGATGCGTCGGACTCGGCGCCGGGGACATTTTGTGGATAAGCCCCCTGATCAATTCGACTCTGTCGCGAAACTTCCATTTAAAATAATCGGCATAAGAATATAGCTTCGTCAGGTCTAATTGGTCCAGCGAAGTGATTTCCTGTCCGTAGGCTACTGCTGGTTCTTCGACTTTTTTATCTGGTTCCATAGTGTTTAAGTATAATATAAAGTGGCTTTGGTAAAGGTAGGAAATTAAGCCCGGATTCAGTCTATGTCGTATCGCATGACGGGGCGGCTAACCTTGTAGTGGCACTACCTATCCTTAGAAAAATTTAAGGGTATAACTATGTAGGCAAATCGGATACCAGAGAGATAGACTTTGTGGCGGAAAAACAGGGTAGCAAAATATATGTACAGGTAGCATACAAACTGGAAAATCCGCAGACCGCCGAACGCGAGTTTTCAGAACTTGTCCGCATAGCCGATCAATACCGCAAGTTTGTGGTTACAATGGACGAGTTCTGGAAAGAATTTCTCTTCAGCTCCGCAAGCAGCTTCGGGTTCTTCCACTTTTTTTCGGGGTTCCATAGCATGTGGAAAGATACCAGGTTTTCTTGAGTGAAGGATAATAAAATCCACTCAAATCCGGGCATAAACGCCCTCAGACCTCTTCCTCCAGCCGGTACCGGTAAACCTTCTGCGAAGGGATTCTGGTCAGCAGCAGAAGCCCTATTACAAAATAAACGAGCAGGGCGAGTATACTGTTTCGCATACTGCCGGTAACCGCCTCAATAAAGCCAAACGTGAAAGTCCCCAGGACAAGCGAGGTCTTTTCGGTAACATCATAGAAGCTGAAATAAGAAGCAGTGTCTTTCGTATCGTCCGGGATCAGCTTCGTATAGGTAGCACGGGAAAGTGCCTGAATACCTCCCATGACCATGCCTACCGTGGCGGCAAGCATATAAAACTCTTCTTCCTTCGTCACAAAATAAGCGGCGGCGCAAATTCCGATCCAGGTTGCTACACCGATCATGAGCGCGTAGATATTTCCCAGCTTACCCGATAGCCACGAAAAAAAATAAGAACCGGCTATCCCGATGATCTGGATCAGCAGGATTGTCGTAATAAGACTCTTCGGCGGAAGTTTTAATTCGTTTGCCCCGAAAAGAGTGGCAACGTACATCACGGTCTGTACACCCATATTGAAAATGAAGAACGCTACCAGGTAACGCGGAAGAAGCACCTGCTTCTGCAGCTGCCTGAACACAATGCCAAGCTTCCTGAAACCATTGAAAATCCAGTTGCCCTCCGGCGCCCTGTTATAAACGTTGTCGGGCAATCGCCGGAAAGGGATCTGGGCAAATGCGATCCACCAGATCCCTACCGATAAGAATGACAGCCGCGCAGGAAGCGACTTATCAGTAATGCCGTACCAGGCAGGAAACATGATCATCGACAGGTTAAAAAGAAGCAGGATGACAGCCCCAAGATAACCCAGCGCAAATCCCCTGGCGCTGAAACGGTCGTAATTGTCCTCAGTAGCGATTTCCGGCAGGAATGAATTGTAAAAAACGATGCTTCCGCTCCAGCCGATCAGGCTTGCCATGAAAGCAAGCACCGAAACCTCCAGCGTATCCCTTTTGAAGAAGAAAAGGCATGCACAACTGACGGCGCCGAGGTAGCAGAAAAACTTCATAAATGTCTTTTTCCTCCCTGTGTAATCGGCAATAGCGGTACAAAACGGGATCAAAAGCGCTATCAGCAGGAAAGAAAATGAAACGGACCAGGAAAACAGTACCGTATTTTTTACCTGCATACCAAAAAAACTCACTACGTCGCTTCCGTCTTCCGCCAGTGCGGTAGCGCTGAAATAAACCGGGAATACACTTGCCGTAATTACAAGGTTATGAACCGAATTGGCCCAATCGTACATACACCAGGCATTTATAATCCGGGGATTGTTTTTCTGCATTTCAGATTGGAATTATGGATCACAGGATACGAACGGGTTCAGTCCTTTCACCGGACAATTTACGGTAAACTCTCTTAAATAACAGATAGTGTTCAACAAATTAACTCACTTGCATTCTTTAAGGTTAAAGCGTATATTTATGATACAATCTCATCAGCAGAAATTACTTCATGGCTATGGAAAAACCTGTTACTCTCATCTGTATGGTTCTGCTGGGCGCCATCCGGTTTGTAAACGCACAGGCCTGGAAACCTGCCGAACCACTCTCTCTGCCCACTGCACGTCATGAAAACGGCATGGCTGCCGCCAACGGTAAACTCTACCTTCTGGGTGGGCGCGGCGACCGGCCGGTTGAAGAATATGATCCCAAAAAGGATATATGGACTATCAAAACCCAGGCGCCGATGGAGATGCACCATTTTCAGGCGGTTGCTTTTAAAAATGAAATCTACGTGCTGGGCGCTTTTTCAGGGAGTTTTCCCCACGAAACTCCAATACCGGATATCTACATTTACAATCCCGTCAGGAACGACTGGCGGAAAGGCCCGGGGCTACCTGCCGACCGCCTCAGGGGAGCTGCAGGGGCATTTACGTACAGGGACAAAATCTACGTGGTTTGTGGTATACAGGACGGGCACTATGACGGGCATGTCGCGTGGTTTGATGTATTCGACCCTGCTACCGGCAAATGGGAGAAGCTGCCTGATGCGCCCCGCCCCCGTGACCATTTACAGGTGGATGTGCTGAAAGACAAACTATATGTGGCCGGCGGCCGCCTTTCAAGCGCAAAAACGAACCAGACTATTAACCTGACGGTGAAGGAGATAGACGTATACGATTTCAAAAAAGGAAGCTGGGAAACTCTCCCGCCCGCCAATAACCTGCCTACCGAAAGAGCCGGCCACACAGTAATGGCGTTTGGTCAGCGCGTACTTGTCATAGGCGGCGAGAGTGGCGTGCAGGTTCCCGCTCACCGGGAAGTGGAAGCCTACAACCCGAAACTGCAACGCTGGGAAGACCTGATGCCCCTTACCCAGGGACGGCACGGTACACAAGCCGTTACGCTGAACGGAAAAGTATATATAGTAACCGGTTCGGGCAACCGGGGAGGCGGGCCGGAGCTGACTTCTATGGAGATTCTGGAAAAGTAGTTATGAATTGTGAATTAGAAAGGATAGCCGACGCCGATGTTCAGGTTGAGGAAGTTTGGCTGTCGGTTATTGAATAATTTGCTGAATTTCAGCTCATCCAGCACGAACCGCTGCAGGTAAGGATCGTACACTTTTGCACCGAAATCGAAGCGAAGTACCACAAATCCGAAATCATAACGTAATCCAAAACCGGTACCAACCGCAAATTGCTTATAGAAGCGGTTTATTTTAAACTTCCCTGACTCAACGTCAGCTCCTGACAAATTCCAGACGTTCCCGGCATCCAGGAAAAGGGCATAGTTGATTTTCCCGAAAAAGTCTGCCAGGTGTCCCCGGAGCTCGAGGTTTCCTTCCAGCAAAAACTCTCCAGGCGATTCGATGGAAAGATTATTGGATGTATACTTCGGACGGGTTGATCCTGGCCCTAATCTCCGGGGTAGCCAGGCCCTGACACTGTTTGATCCGCCCGCAAAGAAATATTTCTCGTAGGGCGGTACGCTGCTGATCCCCTTTCTGCTCCCCCCATAGCTATGCACGCCGCCTGTGTTGACACGGGCAACAAAGGATGAAGAATTGTTGATCCGCCAGTATTTCCTGAAATCGATGTTCCAGCGTATGAATTTAAAAAACTGGAGCGTATCCCGTTCCGCACCCGGGTTGACGACCTTATTGATGAAGTTCATCTGCCCGGGGAAAAAATTGAGGGTTGTCCCACCCGACTCCAGCACTGCCCTGAGGTATTTTGCATTTTCGGGAGCCCCGAAAATTGGGTTTGTATTATAGACAAACGTAAAATTAACCCCTGAAACAAAGGAACGCAGGAAGCTGTTTCTCAGGTTGTTACCCTGCAAGGCAAGCGAATCGAGCAGTTGCTGGAATTCAGGATTCAGTTTCTGTGTATTCAGAATGCTCAGGTCGATCAGGGACAGGCTGTAGAAAACGTTATTATTTGGCTGTAGCGAATAGGTCGCCGCCGATTTGATGCTCGTACGGACATATTCCGGCCTGTCGACATAGTTGTAACCGATATTCACCTGGGTTTTGGGGTTCAGATACCCATACCGGTGCCGTATCGCGCCAATGGGCACAAGCAGTTGAGGGAAGGTAAGCGAGCTGTTCAAGCCCAGCTCCGTACTGCGGTACAGGAGGTTTCTGACGCCATACCCCGATACCGCCTCGATACCGCCCCGGAGATTGATCTCGAAGTTTTCAAGCCCGTTAAATACATTCCTGATTTTGTAAGACAAGGTGGCAAAAGGGCCTGGCGCCTGCGATTGGATCACATTCAGCCCGAGGTCCGTCGACAGCTCGTATTTATTCAGCGGGATGGCATTGATCTTCCCCGCCAGGCGTGTAGCAGTAGAATCGAAAGAAAGGTTTACGAACTGGAACTGGTCGGTAAGTGAAAGCTGCCTTTGTGTATATCGCTCATCCAACTGGCTGTAGGTGCTGTCAGGCCGCAGCCGGATCATCGAGTTCAGGATACGGGGCGAATACTTCTTATCGCTGTGAATATAGGTAATCCCCTCGTAGACGGCTGTATCCTTGACATCAAGCTCTGCGGGCAGTCCCGATGACGGCTGCACCTCCACGGTCATGGAAGAAATCGTGAATTTCTTTTGTCCCCCCGGCGGCGGCGTATTGGCGACAAAAGTCCTGATATCAATGGTTTTCCTGGCACTATCGGTCTCCAGCCTGATCGTGTCGTTAACCAGGAAGGAGATGTTCTGCCTCGTAAATGCAAAAAAACCGCTGTTTTTGAGCAATGTTTCTATCCGGATCCTTTCTTCTTCAAAAACAGCCTGGTCGTAGCGATCGCCCGGCCTGAGCTTGCTTACGGCGCCCTTTCCATGATTAATCAGGCTATCTATTTCCTCGTTCCGGCTTCGCGCTGCTACTTCCCGTATGATCGTCGGACGGCCTTCCGTAATATAGTATGTATTTTTAACCCGTTGAAACGACGTATCGGACTTATAGGACACCTGCGCGTCAAAAAAACCTTTGTTAAAAAGATAACCTTTGATTTTCTCCAGGTTTTTATCTGCCTCGGCTTTGGAATGGTACACCGGCGGTTCGCCTGGCACCCGCATCCACCAGTTTCCCTCGTCTACCCCGAGCCGGGCTTTCTCGATGCGTTTTGCATACTTTTTCCTGAGCCTGTTCTGCTGCCGTACGGTGAGACTCGTGTCAGCCGATTTCGACTGGTATTCCAGCGTCAGGTCTGAGAGCCTGCGACGGAAGTGGTCGCGGTTGTACCCGCTGGACCCAACCCGGTACAGCCACAGGTAAGGGTAAAGCGGAAGCGCCAGGAACCGACGATTGGGTTTTGTCGGGATAAGCGCTTCCATATCCTCATTTTTAATAACTTTATTGCCTTTAAATACCGTATTCCCCAGTAAATACTCTTTTTCACCATTCGTTTTCACGGTTGCGCAACCCGAAAACCACAGGGATAAAAAAGCAAAGAGCGACAGACTTATAAGGCGCAGATACTGAAAATATGCTTTCAAAAAACCAGATCAAATATTATAAATCGCTGCAAATTAAAAAGTTCAGACAGATTCACCAATCTTTCACCGTAGAAGGAGCCAAAAGCGTGACCGAGCTTCTGACATCGGACTTCGAGGTGGAGCTTGTGGCTGTAACTCAAGAATTCAGGTCAGCTCATTCTTCCATCCTGGAAGCAACTGATGTGCAAATCGTCACAGCTACGGCCAACGACCTTGCCCAGATAGGCAGCTACCAGAGCAACAATGCTTGCGTGGCTATTGCTAAAACGAAAGAAAACGTGTTTATAGATGCAGCAGGCAAAGAATTTGTGATTGTGCTCGACGATATCCGGGACCCCGGAAACCTGGGGACTATCATCCGGATTGCCGACTGGTACGGTTTTAACAAGATTGTATGCTCGGAAACGACTACCGATTTTTACAATCCGAAAGTAATTGCGGCAAGCATGGGGTCATTTACCAGGATCCGGATCTACTACAGCAATCTCACCGATTATTTTGAGAAGGCCTCTCCCGCGCCCATCACAGGTACTTTCCTCGACGGAACCTCTCTTTACGATTACAGCTTCTCTGCATCCGGAGGCTACCTGGTGCTCGGAAACGAAGCCAACGGCATCAGCGATGAGGTAGCGGCCCTGGTCACCGGCCGGGTATCGATCCCCCGCTTCGGCGGGGCCGAGTCGCTCAACGCCGGCATTGCCGCCGCTGTCATCTGCGATAACATCAGGCGGCAATGGAAATAATTTAACCAAAGGATTTGGTGCAAATCAAAACAACCGTTACTTTTGCACCCACAAAACACCTGAATGAGGTGTTACTATAGTTTAGAGAGTTGGCGGAGTGGTCGATCGCGGCGGTCTTGAAAACCGTTGTACCGCAAGGTACCGGGGGTTCGAATCCCTCACTCTCTGCGGATTTTGGAAAGCGCTGACTATCAGCGCTTTTTGTTTTCTTAGTGGAGGGGAGTGTCGAACACTTTATCCGATCTCAATCTTTTAATACAAAAATCCGAAAATCCAGAGAGGAAGCTGTGACACAGGATATTCCGTATCATCGGCTACGACGTAACCGTTGCGAATATGCTGTAGTTGTTTATTGCCTTTACTTTTGCCCCCCACCTCAAAAACATAATTTTCGTCAACCAGGAAATCGCCATGTGACGGATAGGTCAGTTGATGACCTACCCGTAGCTGGGAGGCGAAGAAAGTTTCGCGTAGATTACCTTTGTCCGGCTCACCTGGATGTAGTGCGTAGGCCAGGTTAGTGTTATCCAGGTAAATTTTCTCGGGCTTTTGCAGAATAGCAACGCTGATCCCGGCCGGGTAAAGCTGGCGAATAAGCCTTGCCTGTTCCAGAAAATGAAGGTAAGAGTTCACGGTATTCCGATGTATATCGCTTTTTTCAGCCAGCTTTTTTAAGTTGGGCTTAAAAGGCACATTGGCTGATAGCACATATAGTAACTGAAGCATTTTTTTTGCATTGCGGATATCAAAGTCGTGAAGCTCGGCCATGTCGTATTCCACAATGGTACGGATAAGCTGGTTGAGCCGGGCACCATAGCCTTCTTTATCCTCCAACGAAAAGGGATAATAGCCCAATTGCAGATAATCACGGAAATGCTGTAATGGCCTGAAGTCAGTGGGAAAGTTGCGGCGCCATTCCCGGGCAGGAGATATCAGCGTATCCAAAGAAATGGGATGAAAGGTCCCTATCTCTGAAAATTCAAGGAATTCCCGGTAGGAGAGACCGAACAGTTCGTACATAAGGGCACGACGACTCAGATCAGCTTCCTGCCGGGTAATATCGATAATCGATGAACCGGTGAAGACAATACTCAGATCGGGATAAAAATCATACAGATTTTTGATGTGAGTGCTCCATCCCGGGTATTTGTGCACTTCATCGAGAAACAAATATTTTCCACCCTGCCGGTAGAATTTCTCCACTACTCCGGAAAGCTGGTGCACGGTAAAATAAAGGTCATCCAGTGAAAAATAAGCTGCCACTGTTGCCGGTAGATCAAGGGATTTCAGCCGCTGAAGCAACATAGTGGTCTTTCCGGTGCCGCGGGCTCCTTTAATTCCTATCAAACGGTTTTTCCAGTTTACCTGGTCGAAAAGGTAGCGGTGTTTCAGGGAAAGAGTACGCGTAACCAAACCTTCCGATTGCTGAAGTAGCTTTTCCATTTTGCACTTTTTAATGTGCAAATATACTTAAAAAATGCATATCAGAAAGTGCGTTGCAAGTGTTTCTCCGGAGCCTGAATTGAAATCATATCAAGTTTTGGAACATCTGGGAAAGAGTAGTTTACAGATATTGCGAGACTATCTCCGTCCTCCTTTGAACAACAGGACGGTATATAAATGATCTACAGCGAAATGTTAAACAAATAAAGGAGCTAACACGTCTGGCTCATTTCTCTCGCTCTTTCTATTTTAGCATAATTCTTTCCTTTATCGCGCGGGCTTTGCGTGCTTGTGCGTCTTGCCGTGCCTGTTCGATTTCTAAAACCAGTTTCTGATACTGCATCATTTCATTTGTGGGCACTCCATTGCCGTTTACCTCCAATGTAACAAGAATATTATCCGTAAATTTCAATTGATACACATCGCCATGTTCATCCCGCACAATCATCTGGCGGTTTGCAAGGTCGTGATTGTTATCAATGAATCGGATACTTTCGAAATGCCGCGGGATATCATATGGGGGCGATTCTACGGCTTGCAAAGAAGAAGCTGAGTGCATCACTTCTTTTTTTATAGCTGAAACCGCCTGTTTCGGGCTTATTTCCAAGGGAATTCCCCGTGCCGGTTTGTCAGCTTTGTTCGGCGCAGCTCTTACGGCATGTACCTTCGTTTTCACTTCCGAATCTGTTTTATAGCAACATGCACATATCACCATCACACTTGCCAGCAGCATAAGTTTCTCCGGAACTTCCAGACACCTATTTTTCCGGTCAATTATCCTTTTCAAACGATTAACCAGTCCATTTCCACCTAATCCTACTGCCAGGGAATCCGATATTGCTTCCCCGCGCGGATGAAAGGCCAGCAGCGCCTCCAAATAGGTCCTTCTTATCGGATTTTGAGCCAAGACAATATCATCGCAACACGCCTCCCGCTCTTCGCGGATCAGTCCCGAGAGCCAGAGAACCGCCGGATTGAAGAAAAAAAGCGTTTCAAGCATGGTTTGTAAAATATTCACCAGATAATCCCGTCGCCGGATGTGGGCTAACTCATGCAGGATAATTGTTTCAATTTGTGCAGGAGGCAGTTGCAAAAAAATTCCGACCGGCACCAGGATGACAGGCTTGAAATGCCCCACGGTCACCGGAACATTCACCAGCTCTGATTGTAACAATCTTACTGATTGCTTAATACCTAGTTTTTGACTTAACGATGCCAAATTAGCTTCCCATTCACCCGGTACTCCGCTTACGCGCCGGGTGCGAATTCGATGAATATGAACGAAGCCTCCGGTAAATTGCAAAGTTTTGAACAGAAAAAACGATAACCAGATCATGAAGATGACCCGGGAATGCTGATCGATGAAAAAAATTAACCAATCTCCTATCCCAGCGATAGGCCGTTGGCCGTGAATGAAACCAGGCGTCGATAAAAAAGCAGGCGAAAAACCATCCGGTGCAGGATTAACCCGTGTCTGCCGGCCCCATTCATACAAGAAAATGCCGGCAGTTACTGCGGCAAAAACCGCCAAACATCCGCTTAACAGATTGTACCGTAATCGTGCCGACGAGCGAACGGTCATCAGCACCACCAACCCGCCAGCACCAGCGGCAAGGATACCAAGCCAAAGTGAATGCACGAGTGTCCAGCAGACCGCACGGACCGCAGTTTCTGACCAAAGTTGCGTCATAAAATGCATACCTATTAAGGTTTCTGGTCGATTTTTCTGATCACTTCCTGAAAGACCTCCATTTCCTTATCAGAGATTTCCTTATTGCCCAAAAGCTGCATCATCAGCTTCCCGGCCGAACCATTAAAAAGCGTATCTACAACGCGGTCGAGCAAAACACTCTTTGTCTTACGCTCCTCCTGCGCCGGACTGTAAATGTGTTTGAGTTGGCTATCGTCTTTCTTCAAAAGCCGCTTGTCGACCATGATCTGCATCAATTTGAGAGTTGACATATAAATGACCTTTCGCTTATGCTCATTCAGATGGTCATTGACAAAACGGGCCGTAGACGGACCAAACTCCCACAGCACTTGAAGAATTTCCAGCTCCGATTTAGTCGGCTCCGGCAGCGGATCTTTTTCCCTGATTTTCTCTTTCATTCGCCAAATGTAAGAAAAACTTCTTAGAATTAATAAGAAAGATTTCTTATTAATAAGAATCTTTTCTTATGTTTGTGTGCGCCTTGATTTACAATGAGGTACCTACAAGAAAAATTTCTTATTGATCACTTAACTATGTAGCTATGAAAAGCATGCACATTTTTACGCTTATGTACTTAATTGTATTGTCAGGTCAGGCAAGGAGTGGCTTCTCACAGGGAAATGCAGATCGTATAGCCAAAATTGACTCCTTTTTAACAAAGTTGGCAGCATCCCAACTGTTCAATGGGAGTATCATAGTCACTGAACACGGGCGACCCATTTACCAAAAGTCACTGGGATACCTGGATTTTGCCAATAGAACCCCTCATACGGATACAACCCGGTTCAATCTGGCTTCACTCTCTAAACCATTTACGGCCATAGCCGTTCTGCAACTGATTGAAAAAAAGAAAATTAAAGTGGAGGATCCCTTCATAAAGTTCTTTCCTGATTTTGCCTATCCGCAGGTTACTATCAGGCATCTGCTCAATCACACCTCCGGCTTGCCCATTCTTGAACGATATGAGAACGAATATATCAAAGCGCATCCTAATGAAGTTATTAGCAACCAACAGGCCTATGTACATCTAATTAGCAAAAAACCACCCCTGCTTTTTATGCCCGGCGAAAACTGGCGTTACAACAACACAAACTATCTACTGCTGGCCATGCTGGTAGAAAAGATCAGTGGAATCTCATTCGGAGAATATATGCATAAACATCTTTTCGTACGGGCCGGAATGAAAAAAACTTTTGTGCGGCAACCCGAAATGAAAAATACGACCCGTTATGTACGCCCAAATATGTATACGCAAACGCACCTAAACGTAGACTCGCTCGACCGCACACGTGAATATACCTATTACAACCTGGGCTCGGTCATCGGCCCGAACAACGTGATCAGCACTATTCAGGATCTCTGGCTTTTCGATCAGGCACTGGATGCAGGGAAGCTAGTCTCTGCCGAGACCCTGGCGGAAGCATTTAAACCGGTCGTCCTTAATTCAGGTAAAACCTTTTTTATAGGAGCAAGCACCCGTTCCTATGGCTTAGGATGGAATGTATATACAGGCAAGACTGCGCCCTTTGATCATTTCGTCTTCCACGACGGCCATATTGTGGGTCTTTCCACGGTGCTTCACAAGAACCTGAGCAAAGACCAAACCATAATCCTCTTTGACAACTTGGACAACAACGCGATTCAGCTCATGATAGGCGTCTCCAATCTCCTCAATGGTCTTCAACCTCCAGGCATCAATACCGCGCGTTCGCTTGCACGGGTTTATGGGGAGACGATTGTCATGAAAGGCCCTGATTTTGCGTTGGCGAAATTCAACGAGCTAAAAAGCGACACTAACCGCTATTACATTGATGAGTTCGAAATCAACCGGTTAGGATTTGACTTATTACGGGCTGGATCCGAAAAGCTCAGAGAGTATGCCGTCGAAGTATTCAAAGTCAATACCTTGCTTTTCCCGAACAGCAGCAACACCTATGACAGCTATGCGCATGCTCTTGCCGAAACCGGCAAAAAAGAGCCAGCCATAGCCATGTACCGAAAATCGCTTAAGCTATCACCTGATAATGAAGATGGTAAAAGAGCTCTGCAACGATTGATAGACGTCAAGGACTGACCGTTTTGTTTGCCCGGAGCGATGGTCTTTTTACTCATCAGTTAATCTATTCCCTATATTCATACTCGCGTTTAAAACCCCGATTATTTAACAGTTCAAACCCATGAAATACTCGACAGCATTACTCACCATTTATATGTTTGCAGGCTGGATAATATAGAGTTAAAAGGCATCTCCGCTTTCTCAGACCTTTGGTGGGCTATAGCACTGCCACTGGTTGTCTGGGATCTCGATTCCGGTAGAAATGCCCGCCGGTTCCTGTTATGCAAAGGATCCGCAATTCACAAGCCTATCATCCTCCTGTACTTTACGAAAAAACCGGTTGGCATTTAATCGGAAAAAGCTTTCAACCCTATAATTGACCCGATTAAAGTGGCAATGAAGAACAACCGTAAAAAAGTTGCCGGCTCTTTGAATACGATAATACCTATCAAAACAGTCCCTACGGCGCCGATTCCTGTCCATACTGCGTAAGCTGTTCCGATCGGTAAAGTGTGGGTTGCTTTTATTAAAAGCCCCATGCTAATGCCGAGGGCGATCAAAAAACCTGTATACCATAAATACATTTCATTTCCCTCGGCGGATTTAGCCTTCCCCAAACAGAAGGCAAAGACAACTTCAAATAACCCTGCAATAATTAAAATAATCCAATTCATATTTTTTATGAGTTTTTAATATAAATGGCAAAATGAGAGCTTAATATCAATTTTCCGGAACTGTCATCTATCACAAACCCGGGGAATGGCTTAAACGCAATATCTTACTTTTTTGAAAACCGGCGTATTGCAAAGCGGCGGAAAGTATCGGGTATTCTGCCGATTATTCCCTGGGGATGTACAAAGTAAAAATCCCTCATAATGTCAAATCCGTCTAATTCAATGATCTGTAGCTCCCCGTTGCTTACCTCCTTCGCAATAGCATGAACCGATAAAAATGAAAAGCAATCCGTTTTGAGCAGGAAGCTTTTGATGCTTTCCGTACTGGCCAGTATTACCTTTACATTCAGGTCCTGCCATGCTATCCCCATTCTCACCAGCGCCTTTCTTATGATTTCGTTGGTCCCGGAACCCTGTTCTCTCAAGACAAATTCGAGCTCTTTCAGTAATGCAGGCTCGATGATAGCTTCTTTGACTTTCGGGTTACCGGTACGTGTAACCAGAACGATTTCGTCTTCCAGGAATGACTCATACTTCATTGCGATATTGTCGGTAAGCCCCTCCACTATCCCCAAATCAATTGTCTTGTCAAGCAGCCATTCCTCGATCTGCCTGGAATTCCCGTGCAGTATCTTGATTTTTATATTTGGCAGCGCGCTGTGGAAATCTACAAGGATCTGAGGAATAATATAATGCGATAGCGTAGTAGAAGCGCCGAGCCTGATTTCCCCGGCATTCCTCCCTTCCAGAAACTCAAGGCTTTCATTAAGCTGCTGGTAAACAACCGAAAGCTGCTGGGCATGGCTCAGCAGGATGTGACCGGCTTCCGTAAGCGATAACCTGTTGCCCGATCTCTCGAAGAGATTCCTACCGGTTTGCAGCTCGAGCTCATGTATGTTCTTGCTGACGGCCGGCTGGGAAATATTGAGTTCCTGGGCTGCCTTCGTAAAATTGAGGTACCTTGCTGCAGAAATGAATACCTTTATCCTGAAATCGATCGCTATCACGTGTTGCGCAGTTGCTTAGTTATTCGGTCTCAAATCCATACTTCCTATAGATCTGTTTAGCTTCATCGGAAGTAAGATAGTCGATAAATAGTTTCGCTGCTTCAGGATGCGGCGCATTTTTCAGCTGGCCTGCAATATAAGTCGACCTGATGTTGTCTTTCTGCGCGATAGAGATCTCTTCGACCGGGTGCCCGATCATTTTCTGGTAGACAACTTCCGAAGTCCATACGGGGGCGACATCGCTTTGCTTGTACAAAATCCGCAAGGGACTTTCCCTGTGATGGATCCGCGTAAGATAAGTAGAACCGTCAGCCACCTTTTTGATCATGATCGCTTCATGTAAAGCATCTCCTCCAGCTTTTTTATAGGCGATTTCTATTTGCCTCCCGATACCTTCCCAGGCCGGGTTCGGCATGCTGATCCTTATCGAAGGATTCCGGAGGTCCGGCAAGCCGCGAATTCTGGCGGGATTTCCTTCCGGGACCATAAGGCTCAATTTGTTGTAAGCATATATTTCCGTACGGCTGAAAAAGCGCTCCATCGACTCTATCCGCGATTTGCCCGCCGTATAGACATCCGGTTTATGCGTGATCCGCAAATTGCCCAGGGTAAGCGAGCCGCCTTCGATCTGCTTTGCCAGTATTCCCGGCGGGAGTGTTTCGACGAAAATCCGTTCTATGTACGGATGCCTGCGGCGAAACCCGGCTAAAAGATCGTCTACGCACATAAACTGGTTTCCGGCAAAAAAGACAATCAACTGTGGATCAACGATATCTCCGTAAAGATCAGGAACATTATTGATGCCCGGAACCGTAAACTCCACCGCCGAAGAGGGAGGCGTATTTCAGGGAGGATCATATTGGTGCGGAGTCTGGGCTTTTATGGCAGGAACGGCCGCTATGAAAATCGCCAGGGTCACGAGATTGTGAATCAGAGTTTTCATAAGAAAATAATTAGGGAAATGATGAGGCGATGGGTTCTGATCATGGTTTGATAATGGTCCAGCCTTCGCCTGAACGGATAACCAGTTCGCCGTTACCGGTCGGAACATACGACAGGAAGTCGTAGAGTTCATTTTTGTCAATTTTTCGTTCTTTAAGCGTGTTCAGGCATTGAGCAACAATCACGCCCTGCTCCGCGAGCGCTTTTATCCCTTCCTCAAACCCGCTGCCTTTCCGGTAAGCTTCCGTTCCGCCCGAAAAGGCCACAAGCTCAACTTGTATTTTTCCTTCCAGGCGCGGGTCCTTCAGCAGGTTATTAATGTTCCGGATCGTTTTCCTGATGATCTCAGGAGAAGCCTGGTCCATCTGGTAAATAGCTTTGTACTGAGCCTGAGTTGCAGGCGCCCCGGTGTACCGGCTGTTTTGCTGAAGCTTGTCCTGGGCAGCCGAAAGAGACGCTATGCCCAGGAAAAGACCAGCGAGCAAAAAAAAGAATCTTTTAGTCATATGAATTTATTGTTTGGATATCAAAAGTTAAAAGGACCGTATTTGTGTTGCTGTGCCGGGATATCATCCGCATAAGGAGGATACGGGCAATCCTTAGGTTTTTTAGCCAGGTCGGGATAATCGCTTTCCTTGTTGGCTTTTACAGGCCGCGAATGACTGTTGATGTAGGCAGCAACGTCATAAGCCTCGTCATCGGTTAAGGCAGGATTGCTATAAGTTACTCCCAAAGGCATATTCCCTTTTATAAATTTAGCCGCGGTGATGATGCGCGACATCCCGGCGCCATCGTTGTACGAATCCGGCCCCCAGAGAGGAGGATAGAGGTACCCTCCTTCGCGGTTTCCCGGCAGGCCTTTGACTCCCTCTCCGTCAGCGCCATGACACGACTGGCAGTGTTTCCTGTAAATCAGCGCTCCTTTTCCCGGATCGGCGGCGCGTTCGGGCGGTGTGAATCCGACAAATCCCTGACCTTCAAGCCTTGCGCCTACGGGAGCGTCTTTGCTGATATGCTTGATATAGGTCACCATCGCTCTCATAATTTCGTCGTTTACGTCAATTGCTTTCCCGTTCATGCTCCGCTCGAAACAGCCATTGATGCGCTCCTCCAATGATTCAATCTTATTCTCTCTGCCAATGTAGATGGGAAATAATCCGCTCAATCCTATGTAGGGAGCCGCAAAGGGTTTTGTACCCCCGTTCAAATGGCAGCTGCTGCACGCCAGCCGGTTGCCCGTCACAGGGTTTTGGGTTCCCGGACCAACGAGGGAATAGGTTTCGGTAATGAGCCTGTAGCCGTAGGCGGCAGCTTCTCCTTCTTTATTGTCTTCGAAAGGAGGAATTTCAAAATCATCAGGCAACACAAATTCCCCCGCTTTCTTCTGTTTGTGATCGGGGAGCAATTGCGAATTCATATTACCTGTATTATTTATAACCGCCAATCGGGGAAAGTGCATCATCACCGCGATAGATATGATAAGAAAAATGCTGATCGAGATAAGAAGCGTCAGGTATTTGATGAGCTTTAAAAAAGCGCTTAAATCTTTCGTACTGTTCAGATTTGCCATAGGAGCTGGGATTGTTTCCTGGAGCAAATCTATTGTCTGTGACGCCGGAGTTTAAACGACATTTTTTTATAGGATATAACCAAAAGTTATGGATAACCTCGAATATAAATACCGAAGTAATCCTATAGAGAATAGTAAAATTGGAGAGTATCCTTATTTACATTAGGTTATTTTCCGGCTGTAACGGTAATTAGGGGAGTATAAGAATAACAACATGATCTATGCAATATTACTGCACCCTTTTTAACTCCGTTTACCTGTCGAGAGGGCTTGCCATGTACAGATCCCTGGAACGTCATGCACGGGATTTTCATTTATACATTTTTGCATTTGATGATGACTGTTATGAAATACTTCAGAGGCTGAAACTCCGTCACGCGACAGCGATCCGGCTTAGCGACTTCGAGAATGAAGCGTTGCTGGCGGTAAAACCAACAAGAACACCTGGTGAATATTGCTGGACCTGTACCTCGTCTACGATCTGGCATTGTTTGCACACCTACTCGCCGGACCACTGCACGTATATCGATGCCGATCTTTTGTTCTTTTCAGACCCTAAAGTTTTATTGCAGGAAATGGGAAACGATGCAGTAATGATCACCGGGCATCGCTACAGCCCTCAACATGATCAGAGTGCATCGAGTGGAATTTATTGCGTTCAGTTCGTCACGTTCAAAAATAATCCCGAAGGTTTGACGGCCCTTGACTGGTGGCGGAAGGAGTGTATCAAATGGTGTTACCGGAAGTTCGAGGATGGAAAATTCGGTGATCAGAAATATCTCGATGACTGGACCGAACGTTTCCGGGGCGTTCATGTATTGCAGCATCATGGTGGTGGGGTAGCTCCCTGGAATAACATGGAGTACAGATACGAGCAAAAAGGGGATGAAGTACGAATAATGCACCATAATTCAGCATATCCGTTAGTGTTCTATCACTACCATGACTTCAGATACTGCAAGAATAATGTGATCAGGCTGACATCACCTCAATACAAGATAAAGAAAGAAGCTGTGCAATTGATCTACAAGCCTTATCAGCGCGCGCTTATGGATGCGGAGAACGAAATCCGGCGACTGGGGAACGCGGTTGTTTTTCATGAAAAACCAGACTCATTATCCTGGATCTACGGGAACATAGGCCGTAAACTAACATTTGGTTTGCGAGGCTTTTATAAAAATTATTACAGGCGATCGAGACTTAAATAAGACCGGAAACACACCCTTTCACCTACCTTCATAACCATGCGTTTATTCAGAAAAAGAAAGAGAAAGCCGGACTATGGTTGGTTTGGCGATTACAGATCGTGGGAAGAAGCCATTCAGTTATCCGGCGGTTATGAACAGGAGAATATACTGGACAAGACCAGGCAGGCATTACTTTCGGTCAGGAACAACGAAGCGGTTTACGAGCGTGATTCGGTCCTTTTTACACAAAGCGAATATCCTTACCCATTGCTGACATTCCTGCTGAATGCTGCACAGCAGAAAAAACGGCCGTTGAATGTGCTGGATTTCGGAGGTTCACTCGGGAGCACCTATTTTCAGGTAAAGGAGTTTTTATCTCCCGAGATTTGTGCAGGGTGGAATATTGTCGAGCAGCATCATT
This sequence comes from uncultured Cytophagales bacterium, assembly GCA_964562455.1. Taxonomy (GTDB): domain Bacteria; phylum Bacteroidota; class Bacteroidia; order Cytophagales; family Spirosomataceae; genus Ravibacter. The sequence goes on along the minus strand of CAZLTN010000033.1, from coordinate 24,247 downwards.
ACATTGATTGTGGAAAGAAGTTTTTTGAAGATGATACACTGAAATTTTACTATTCAATTCCCGACTGTATAAGGTCCGGGCCGATTGATTTTGTCGTTTTATCCAGCGTTGTGCAATATCTGCCTGATCCTCATCAGTTCCTGGATGAAATAGTTTCCTATGGATTTGATACAATACTTGTCGACCGCACCGCTTTTGTAAAGGAGGGGCCTGACCGGCTTACCGTACAGAGGGTCTGGCCATCTGTTTACGAAGCTTCTTATCCTGCCTGGTTTTTCGACCAAAATGGTTTTGTGTCACATTTCAGTAAAGACTATACATTGCGTGCTTCCTTTGAAAGTTATGTACAGGGAGAAGCAACGATGGAGATTGATCATAAACCTGTTGCTTATTCCAGAGGTTTTTGCTTCCGGCGGCGGCCGCAGACAAAGTTTGACTGAATCCAACATCCGACCATGCCAGATTTATTTCCAAAGATATCCGTTGTAACTGCCTGCTACAACCAGGTAGCGTACCTGGAGCAGACCATCCTGTCAGTCCTTTCACAAGGCTATCCTAATCTTGAATATATTGTGATCGACGGAGGGAGTACCGACGGGTCCGTCGAGATTATCAGGAAGTATGAACAGCAACTTTCTTATTGGGTTTCAGAAAAAGACCGGGGGCTCTATCATGCATTGCAGAAGGGATTTGAAAAAGCGACCGGTGAAATTATGGCCTGGATCAACTCGGATGACCTGTATCACCGCCGGGCGTTTGCAACAGTAGCTTCCCTGTTTCAACGATTCCCTGAGGTACGATGGCTTATGGGAAGTAACACCTTTTTTGATGAAGAAGGGAATTGCTTCACGTATGAACGGGATAGATTTGATGAGCGGTGGTCTAAGTGGCGAATGTATCTTTTCGACGGGAAGTTTATTCAGCAGGAATCTGTTTTCTGGAAACGCGATCTTTGGGTAGCTGCCGGGAGTCATATATCACAGGACTATCCGCTGGCAGCCGATTTCGAACTCTGGCTGCGTTTCTTCCGCCACGATAAACTTTACAGCACATCTTTTTTACTGGCTGGTTTCCGCATCCGGAGAGACGGGCAACTCAGCGACCGGTTCCGGTCTGAATATCTGAAACAGGTTCACAATTTACTGGCCGGCGAAACAAAATCGACAGGTGCAACACCATATCTGCTCCTTTGCCGGTTGGTAATGCCGTTGACCTGGCTGGCGGTATTACCTAAATGGCGAAGGAAAATCGTCTTCCGTCTATTGAATATTCCTCCCAGGATCGGATTTGAACGGGCAACCGGCTTTGTATTCCGTAATAAATGAGATCATAAGAACGGTCTTACTCCAGGATGTTGACCGGTATCAATGCATGACCGGTTTCTTTATTTTCGGGTTTGGCTTTTTTCCGGGCTTTAAATTCTTTAAAAAGAAATCTTGCCCAAATAACTGGTCCGTAGTTTTGAAGAATCAGCCCGGCTTTTCTTTTTTCAAATAACTGGTCTTTGTAGTTTGAAGAAATTCCATCGATACTGAAACTGGCAATTACATAGTCAATGAACTCAAACCGTAGTGTCGGGTCTTTCCAGCACCACATGTTGAGCACATGGTCAGCAGAGATCGTGTAGTCCGTATCGTAACTGTATTTCCGGAATACCGAAGCAGGATAAATCATGGCCTGGTGGTTGATTCCCGTTTTTGCGTGTGTATAGGCCGAAAGTTTTCCCAGGTATTTTTCCTGGCTTTTCCAGACGCTTCCGTAGTAGATCGTGTTTTTATGGGTGAGTTTTTCAGCGAGCTTTGAAAAGTCCGGCGTCAATTCATCATCGGCTCCTATGAAGTATACCCATTCACCTTCAGCTCTTTTTACTCCTTTATTCATCGCATAATAGATCCCGCCATCTCTTTCACTAGCCCAGTAGCTGATCCTGCCGGTATTTTCTTCGAGAATAGTTGTCGTGCCGTCCGAACTGCCTCCATCCATTACGATAATTTGCAGGGAAGGGTAGTCCTGCCTGTAAATGCTGTCGAGGCAGCGTTGCAGAAATCTTACAGCGTTCAATGTTACGATAATAATTGAAATAAGAGGCAGGCTGCTTGCAGGCGTTGTGATCGCATACTGGTCGAGCCCGGGATCACACCTGGTTATCCCTGACTGAACTGTGTGAAGAAGCAATTCTTTGTTTTTCCCGTGCAATGCCCGGCATTGTTCCCGGTGATATAAATGGTATGCCACGCCGCCAAACTTCAGGGCGCGTTTTGTGATACGGGCATTTGCCAAACGGAAAGCGATCTCATTATCCTCTTTTCCCCATCCTTCAAATGCTTCATTATAGCCGTTAACCGCCACAAGATCTTTTTTCCAGAACGCCATATTGCATCCCCGCAGCTTTTCCAGGTTCCCCCTGTGGTATCTGCACGCAAGCAGGTTTCTCAATGCTTTGATCCGTATTGCGTTTAACCGGTTTCTAACGCCCGGTTGTAGCGGGCTTAATAACAGTTTTCCTGAACGCAGCAAATGTGCCGATAATGGCTGATCGATTATCGTCCGGCTGCCGGCAACAAAATGCCCGGGTTCACAAACTTCCAGGTGGTCGCGGACAAAATGCTTATGCAGGATAAGGTCCCCGTCTGTCTGGATGATATATTCATGAGAAGCCTTTGCAATAGCTTTGTTGCGGATCTTTGTAAGACGGAAACCTTTGTCGTCCTGCCACACATGTATCAGGGGTACAGGAAGAAGCGGGCGCATAGCTTCTATCAGATCACCTGTTTCACCGGTAGATCCATCGTCAGCGATGATCACTTCATCAGGCAGTACCGATTGAGCAGCGATGCTTGCAAGGCATAGTTTTAATGCCTCAGGCCAATTGTAGGTAGCTACAATCAGGGAAATTTTGGGACGGCGGCTCATGAAACAAGTTGTCCAAAACCATTTGGACATGTTTTGATTTTTTTGATGACAACCTCGTTCAGAGCTTTAGTATGAGCAGCCTCCTGATCTTTTTTCAGTTCAGGATGATGCAGGTGAAATTGAATGGCACTCAGTTTTACAATTTTTTTGATAACACTATTATTGATGAACCGGGCGGCAAGTTCTTCGTCTTCATGCCCCCATCCCTGCAGGTCGTTATTATAACCATTTGCCAAAACAAAATCCTGTTTCCAGTAAGCGAGATTACTGCCCCGCACACTACGTGAGCGCATTTCTTTCCGGTGGGCCAGGAAACTTAATTGCGGCAGATGGATCGCATTCAGCTTATTGAGAAGCCCCTTCGATAAAAAGCTAAGATGCTTTTCCGGGTCATTCAGGACTTCATTGGTTTTTTGAGGAGTTAGCCGTGCGCGGGATCCTCTCACAAACGTGCCTTGTTCTATTGCCAGGAGATGATCCGAGATAAAATTCCTGTGGAGAATGGTATCCCCGTCGACCTGTATCAGGTATTCACCGGAACAGGCTTTTACAGCCTTGTTAAGGATCTCCGCTTTTCTGAATCCCAGGTCTTCGTGCCAGACATGCGTAATCGGCACAGGAAAACAGGGCGTGAACTGCTCGATGAGTCTTCTGGTCTCCTGACCTGACCCATCATCGGCGATAACGACTTCATTTGGTAAAATTTTTTGCTTTGATACGCTGGTCAGGCAACAACGCAGAGCTTCAGGCCAGTTGTAGGTGGCAATAATGAGGGACGTGAGGGGTAGCACCTTAAATTAATTAACTTGTTCTTAAATAGGATGTTATAGCGACCCTAACCGAGTTCTAATACCGAAAAAGGATAAATCCGCTCAACGTGCAGATTCTGGCGATGTTGACCCTCCTTTCCCTGGTGTTTTTTAGGATTATCGATATAGTGTTTGCTTTTTGGCAAAGCTATTTAATTTTTTTTAAAGATTTTTCAAGGAATTTATTCTGTGAATAAATTCCGGTCCGGGACAACGCAGACAACCGCCGGTAACCCGCCGGCCGTACCTACGGCTAACGGGTTACCGGCGGGTTCCGGATTAAGGAAGATCAGACTGTCAAATCCTACTTAGTCCGCGTCACACGGAAGAAACCTTCGATCCGGCCTGTCGTGCTAAGCGCCTCGTTACCTGGATAAATAATACCTGCTTTCCCCAGTTCAAACTTACCGGTAACCATTTCTCCCACCTGGCCAAACTGGGAAACGGTGAAGGCGCCGGGACTGGGATAGGGAGTCTTGCCGATCCTGTAATAATGCAGGTATAATAATGCCCCTCCCTGATCGGATAGCTGAAACTGCGGCCCCTCCTCGCCCACCTGCCAGGCTTGATGTACTCCGCCAATAGAACCGAAGTCTCCACCTTCCGGACTATACGCTGACGGATTTAATTGCATTATCGTCATACCCACAGGTTTTCCATCGTTCATTCCTCCGCCGGTCATCATAAGCAGGGGGCCTTTCGGAGTGCTGATGTACCGGGCTCCCAGCGCTACTTTTGTATTGACCCATTTGCCGCCGTTGATGCGGTAGGTAATACCTTCGTCGCCCACGTAAATATTCGACACCAACCATAGCTCCTTGTAAGGCTTACCGTCAATAATCGTAGGGCCCTTCAGCTTGATCGATACCGCCATCGGGTTTCGGGCAGGGGGTGTTGATGGTGCATAATAAAGCGCTTTCCAGGCAGCAGGTGTCAGGTTGCCGGCGCCGGCCAGTTTCCAGCTCGTATAGTCAACGACTGCGGATGGTGACTCAAAAGGCTCGGGAACATCCGTATCATTGACCATCGGAACCAAAAGATTGTCATCAAGCAGACGCACCTCCAGGCCAAGGTTCCCCCCAGGCTTTACGAAGCCCACAGAGGGAGCTAAAAGCGCCCGCTGCAATACCGCCCAATCGCTGAAATGCGTCGTCTCGACACTCACTGTATGTGCTACAGTATCCACCTTGCTCCCGGCGGCCAGCCGCCAGACTCCATTCCCGCCCTGGTAGGCCAGCGCAAGGGCTTCAGCGATCGTACCTTCAAGATTGTCAGGATTATAGCGAACAGTTATTGTCACCGGCTTTTTAAAGACGACACCATGCGGTTCAAACCGGAAGGCGTTCCCTAACGCCTGGGGACCTGTGCCTGTAATCGGCTGCATACTGAAGGTCTGGCTGGCCTCCACTGCGCCGGCCGGTACACGGATGGTCAGGCGTTCATCGGGCGAAGCAAGCATCCCCCCCGCCGGGCCGATAGTTGTAGTGATAGCCTCTCCCAATCGCACACCAACCGGGCATACCTTGCCGGGCCGTTCCTGTGGCTGCCCTGTTCCTTCGCCATCGGGTGACGGTTCAATTTCATTCTTGCAGGATACCAGTCCGGCAGCAACCACCAGACCGAGAATAAAGGCGAATAAACGCCGTACAAAAAGCTTTTTCATGGTAAATTAGCAGATGTTGTTTTATGGTGTCAAAATTGACCCATTCCTGCTACCCCCGAAATGTCAGGGTTCATGAAACAACGGAATTCATAGATGAAACCGCATTTATAAGGAGAAACCGCTGTCCGGGGCGCCCCCAATACTCTTAACCTATGAAACATCTGTTACTTGTTATGTTATGCCTTGCGGGCACGCTGCAGCCCGGTTACGGCCAATCCCAAACGCGTAACACCCGCCCGAACATCCTGTGGATCACAACTGAAGACATGTCGCCCGGCCACCTGGGCTGCTACGGCGGTAAAGTGGCCAGAACACCTAACATCGACCGGTTGGCAAAGGAGGGTGTCAGGTACACGCACGCTTATTCAACGGCAGGCGTATGCTCTCCCAGCCGCAACGCCATCATCAGCGGGATGTACCCCACTTCCATTGGCGGGCACAATATGCGGAACTACCAGGAGAATGCCGGCGCAGCCGCCTTTCAGCAGGGCGCTCCCGCCTCCTACTCTATCGTAACTCCTGAAGAAATGCGTTGCTACCCCGAATTTCTCAGGGCGGCCGGATACTATTGTACCAACCGGGATAAGCAGGATTACCAGTTAAAGTCGCCTGTAACGGTCTGGGACGAAAACAGCAAGACCGCCGACTGGCGGGGCAGGGCTGACGGCCAGCCCTTTTTCAGCATTATCAACTTCATGGATACGCACGAGAGCCAGATCTTCAGCCGGGATAACCTGCCTCTCACCGTAGACCCTGCCGGAGTAACGCTCCTCCCCTTTTACCAGGATACGCCCGTTATGCGCAAAGATGTGGCCCGCCACCTGAGCAACATCGAAGATATGGACAGGAAGGTCGGCGAAGTCATACAAAGGTTAAAAGATGACGGGCTGTATGACAATACGATTATTTTTTTCTACAGCGATCATGGAGACGGCCTGCCTTATGTCAAAAGAGAGGTCTATGATCGCGGGCTGCGCATTCCGCTGATCATACGGTATCCCTATGCGGCAGGTGCAGGTACGGTGGTCAATGACCTGGTGAGCTTTGTGGATTTTGCACCCACCGTTTTATCACTCGCCAATGTGGAAATACCCGGCTACATGCAGGGTCAGGCATTTGCCGGTGCAGCCAAGGCCCGGACACCCAGAAAATACATCTACGCCGCCCGCGACAGGATTTCCAATAAAGTGGACAGGGTCAGAGCGGTAGGTGACGGCCGCTTCAAATACTTTAAAAACTATTACCCGGAGCTACCCTACTACCAGGATCTGCTCTATCGCAATCAGATGAAAGGCATTACCGAAATGCTCAGGCTTCGCGATGAGGGAAAGCTTAGCGGCTTACAAATGCATTGGTTCAGATCCGGCAAGCCGGAGGAGGAGCTCTTTGATACGGAAAATGACCCGCTCGAATTGAAAAACCTGGCGGATGACCCCCGGTATGCCTCGAAGCTCAATGAGTTGAGAGAGGCTCACTATCAATGGATAAGAAATTTTGGCGACCTGGGGGCCGTGGATGAAAAATCCATCGTCCGGGTGTGGTGGAACGGGCGGAATGAGCCTCCTTTTACAGCAACTCCCAAGATAATGGTCGACAAAAACCAGGTGACGCTCTCATGTGTTACCAACGGCGCTTCCATAGGGTATAAAATCAATAAAAACGATAAGGCATGGCGGGTTTACACCGGTCCCTTTACGCTTAAACCAGGTGAGCGGGTGCTCGTTGTTGCGCATCGTATTGGTTTTCAGCAGAGTGAGATCGTAGAACTGATCCTGTAAAGTTCTGCTGCTTCGACAGCCGGATATTATTACTCTTATGTCCGGCAAGTGGCGCCGTTTCCACTGTGCCTGACGTACACTGCTCCGCATTTCCCGCTTCAGGCACCGCACGATATTACCGACTATGTGGTCGAGTATAGCATCAACGGGCGCCTTTTCATGGAGAGGGGCCGGGTGTCTGCCCGGCCCCTCCCTTTTTGACAAAGCTGCCCTTACTCTTTAATGATCCTCAGCGTACGACCGGCAGCAGTACGGACAAAGTATATACCTGCAGGCAGGGCGGATATATCGATTTCCTGGTTATCCGAACTGACGGGTACGACTTTCAGAACCAGACCTTGTATATTTATCAGGTTTAGCGAAGATCCGACGCTTCCCGCCCCTTTGACCCATACCAGGTCGCGCGCGGGTATCGGATAAGCGATCGCTTCGTTCCGGTGACCCGACAAGGACACACTCACAATCCTGCTGTGGGTGGAGCCGCCGTCCAGCCCGATCATCTTCAGGCGATAATAAGCAATTGTACCCGGCTGTACGTGATCGTACGCAAACCGGTAGCGGCTTTCTGCCGTTTCGCCGGCAGGAACCGAACCTATAGGAATGAAGTCCTTCCCGTTCGGACTGTATTCTATCACATACTCCGACATGTCGACCTGCTCGCTCACCTGCCATTCAAGCAAAACGGTATTGTTTTCGCCAGGCTTCCCGCTGAAATTTACCAGCTTCACCGGTAAAGCGGCGTTGGCCGACCCGACAAAGAACCCGCTGAAGCCCGTCACGTCAAATCCGAGCTCCCATCGTGCCAGGGCATAGTTCCAATAAACGTCAGGAATAATCGTGACGGCAGCCCCCTCGTAGTTGCCCGGCCCGTTTCCGTTGGTGGCCTCGCCGTGATATTGGTATATCCTGACATTCCCCCGACCTGCGTTGTCCGATACTCCGGTCGGCAATTCGTTTGTCCCCAGGCCAATGTTGTAGGCATTGAATTCCTCCTGGGTAAAATACAGCGTAACCCTGGCTGTCGCCGGAGAAGCGCTGCCCGCAGCAGAAATATCGTAATGCCGCTGCACATAAGGGCGTCCGTTGTGGAACTGTATATCACCATCCACCCAGGTGGTAACGGTTACGTTCCCCGATATGGGAGACGGGCCTTTTGATTCAATCACGCCTACATTACGGCACACATCGCCCGACACCTGGATGTAATAAGTCTGCCCGGGCGTCACATCGACGGAGCTAATATTCCCGTTTACGGCAAGCCTGTCGGCGCCGGTTCCGCTTACAGACTGATACTCATATGCCCCCGCATCTACGATGGTATTGAAAATACGGGTATTGCCGGCCAGATCGGTCGTAAGCCCGTTGAGCACGCCCGCCGTACCGATATTGATCGCCGGGCTGCAGGTCCGGAGGCGATAATCATGGTTGGCGGCATCGACAAAAAGTGGTTCTAGTGAGACGTTATCGACAACTGTTTTTCCACCGATAATAGCCTGTACTCCGCCTTCCAGCACGCTGAAATATACCTGGGTTTCACCAGGCCCGACAGTATAAAGCTGACTGCTGCTGCTCGTTTGCGTATTGCCCCAGACTATCGCGTTGACCAGGCTTGAAGCCGCTCCCTGGTAGTTGTGCAAAGCGCCGCCATTTTCAGTCGCGGTATTGCCGGCTATCGTTACGTTTGTAAATCGTGGCGTGGCATCGCTGTTGCTGAATGCCGCTCCCCCGCTCTGCGCCTGGTTACCATAAAAAAGCGAGTTCGCAATGACAGTCATTCCCGGCCCGGTGTTGTAGATCCCGCCGCCCCATTGCGTAGCCTGGTTCCCCCTGAAAACACAGTGGTTGATCAGCGGATAACTGCCATCATTATAGATCCCGCCGCCGTTCTGAGCACCTCCTCCCATGATCGTAAACCCGTCGAGCAAAGCCGCATTGGTAAGCCCGTTGCCGCTGTTACGGATCACGTGGCTGCCATTCCCTTTCAGGGTCGTCAGGTTTACTGTCCAGTTGCGGTCGGTCATGGCCGGGTTTCCTGCGTTGGCAAACCCGCCATATATTTTCACACCCTCTTTCATGGAAAAAAACTGGCCTTCCCCCTGCTGGTATTCACCGGCTGCAACCCATACCTGGTTGCCGCTCTCCGATTCGTCGATCATCGCCTGCAGGTCCCCGCTCGGAGAAGCCCAGCTATAACCATTGCCCGAAGAGCCCTGCTTAACATACCTGAAGCCGACATCGGAAAATGACTGCTTTTCGTAAGCCCCGATATCTATCCGGCCTGCAATCAACCTGTTTCCACCGGACAGATCCTTAACGGAAGATGCATCTGTAAAAAAACCGGCATTTCCTGCATTAATTGCAGGGCTCGTTGCGCTGAGCCTGAAATCTCCCGCACCGGCATTCACAAACGCGGGATCGAGAAGCATCACATCGCTGGCAGAATAATCGCCCCAGACAGACCCGGTCCCGCCATCCAGCAGGCAGTGCGAAATTGTAATAGATCCGCCCGACAGGATTTTTGCCCCGGGACTCGCATTGTTCCAGATAATGGAGTTCCGCAGAATAGTTGCCGCCTGAGGTTGGTAGTCGTGATATGCTCCGCCGTTGACCGTCGCGCTGTTCCCCGTGATGGTAACATTGGTAAAGACGGCTTTTGACGCATAATTGAAGACAGCTCCTCCTCCCTCGGCTGTGTTGCCGGTAAAAAGTATATTGACAAACTGCGGCGCACCGTCCCCTTCGTTGTAGACCCCGCCTCCCCATTCAGCGGCCTGGTTATTCGTAAAAATACAGTTAGATACCGTCGGATACGCATTCCGGTTGTACATTCCACCCCCGTGCTCGCCCGAGTTGCCGTTTCTGATGGTAAACCCGTCCAGCAACGCTTCCCGGGTAAGATTGTTCTCGTTGTTCGTTATTACCCGCGCATCGTTGCCCTTCAGCGTCGTTACATAGGTAGCATAGTCTCTTTCCTCAAAAGCCGGCGTACCGCTATTGGCAAACCCTCCATAAATTTTCACCCCTTCCTTCATCGAAAACGATTGACCGGGCGCTGGCTGGTATTCGCCTGCGGCTATCCACACTTCATTGCCGCTTCCTGACTCGTTGATCATCGCCTGGAGATCGCCGCTGGCTGTCCCCCAAGTGTAGCCGTTACCTGTACCACCACGCTTTACATATCTTTTACCGACGCTGGCTGGCTCAAAGTACTCATAAGCTCCGATATCGATATTCTGCTGAGCAATGCGGGGATTCCTGGCCAGGTCGGCGGCCTGGTTGACAGAAGGGAAATAGGTGTTGTTTCCCAGGTTCCTGGCGGAGCTATACGAACCAATGCGAAACCCGTCATCGTTAGTGCCGAATATGCCGTCGGCACCGGCGGGGACGGCAGCATTTACAAACCCGGGATCCTGGTCCAGAAGACAGTTGAGCCTGACGATCGGGTCGAAGCTGATAAGGTCCAGGTAAGTAGCAGAGCTGTGAATAATCGAATTTTTGAAAGTGGTTCCAGTGTTAGAGCTGATGTAAATGCCTCCAAAATTACCATTACTTATATTGTTGTAGACGGTACAATTAGTAAATTCCGGAGAGGTTCCTCCATAGGCATAGATGCCGGCACCCATCAAACCTACATTGTTAATAATCAAGCAATTATACAAAACCGGCAATGAATTATCATTACAGGAGATTCCTCCGCCCCGATAACCGTAGTTATTTAAAAATACACTATTATAAATTACAGGCGATGAATTCGTATTCTGAATTCCGCCGCCATTCTGTGCAAAGCTTGTTCTGTTTTCTGTGAAAATACAATTAGCGATAACAGGAGACGAGTGCTCATTGTACATGCCCGCACCGGCTGCCCCTTCACCCCCTTTAATTGTAAATCCATCTATAACCGAAGCCCCGGTCAGGCCCTGGTTCGATATTACCCTGGTGCCGTTTCCGAGCAGAATGCTCCTGTACGTATCCGGTGAAACGCTTCTCTGGATGAACGCTGTTTCATTTCCCGTGAAGCCGCCATAGATTCTGACGCCCTCCTTCATACTGAAAGACTGCCCGGCAGCGGGCTGATAAATCCCGGCGGCTACCCATACATGGTCACCCGGGGCCGAGGCATCGACCATGGCCTGGAAGCTTCCGCTGGCCTGCTCCCAAGTGGATCCATCGCCCGTGCCGTTCTGTTTTACATAACGTATCGCCTGAGCAAGTGCGCAACCGGCACCGGACGACATAAATAATAGCAGCCATAAAATACGGGAAGTCCAATCTCTTAAAAAATGCGGTCTGGTAAAATTTTTCATTTCAATTTTGTGACAGATTATTTTCTGCTGCAAAATTGGATTGCAATGAAATCCCGGGCTATAAGCCATGTCGCAAATACTATAACTGGTGTCGCATCATCGGAATTGTTATAGTATTGCCTCAAATAGTCACGTTTTGACGGCTATTTGCTCAAAAGATAGAAATAGTATTCGTTAGGAGAAATCAGCCCGTTTTCATACGAGCCGGAACCGCCTTCGGGTTTGAAATAGTACTCGGCGCTTATGGTAAAGTCTTCAGGACTCTCACTCCCGATATCTACACTTTTCGCTACACCGTTTAACATACCTGAAGCCGTAATCCTGTATTTTGTTGCGGGGATATCATTGACATAGTACGCCTGGCCGACCCCGTCTCTGATAGTGAACCTCTTCTCAACAATCTTACCGGCAGCCGATGTGCCATCCAGGAATTTTGCATTGGGTACCGGTGTAAGCCTGATGGTAACCTCCATACCGGCCGGCATTTCATCGGTAAGAGCATTGTAGTTGATGAACTTTATAGTTCCCCCGAAGTATCCGCTACCGTTCTCTTTACTTACGACCCGGTCAGGAATGCGGCCGTCCAGCTTCCACGTAAAATTCTTCGTTACACCACCTGGCGGCACACTGAATGCATCGTAGTCACTTTCTTTTTCCATGCCCAGCCTCACCTGGTAGGTATGGTTTTCATACTCGGCTTCTTTCCACGCGTAAATCTTATATCCACCGATTGCGCTTACACCGATACTGTATTTACCTGCTTCATCGCTGGTAGCCGTGTAATGAATATTGTTGCCGTTAGGGTTTTCCACTCTTATCCGCGCGCCTTTAACAGGTTTACCGGATGCATCCCTTACCACGCCACTAATGGCATAGGCTTTCCCATCCGCCCCATCCGGGTTCGGGAGGACTTCTTCTCCCGTACAGGAAAACAAAAAACTACTTAAAAAGACCAAGACGCTCGTCAATAATTGCTTCATATTCAAAATGTTGCTGGTTTTATTAAATTTCATACTCATTTTATCTGAGCACAAAATTATTTCCATTGCTCCAGGGCCACAATGGGCAGTCCAGCTCAAATTTATAGGTAGTATTACTTATAATCAGGCATTTATATGCTCAATGGCAAAGCGCAGCAGGCTGTTTTTGCCGCTGAGATCCAGTTTCTTCGCAATATTCATCCGGTGATTGGAAACGGTTTTTTCGCTGATGAACAGTTCTTCCGCTATCTCTTTGGTTGACTTGTATTGCGCTACTTTTTCCAGGATATTCATTTCGGAAGGAGTAAGCTGTTCCAGGCGGGATGATACGTCATTCCGGTTGCGGTTTTTATGTTTCAATAAAAAGGAAGACATCTCCGGGCTGATATACGACTGGTGCCTGCTTACCGCAGCAATGGCACTGATAATGTCTACCACGGCGTTTTCTTTTAATACATATCCCGAAACACCGATTTCGAGCGCTTTCAGAAAACCGTCCCGGGCCTTGTGCATGGTCAGGAGAATAATGGCCACTTCAGGCTTGCCGGCAAGAATCCGTTCGGCTACCTGCAGCCCGTTAGCGCCGGGCATATCGATATCAAGGATGGCAATGTCCAACTCATATGTCAGCGCAGCATGGATGGCGTCAGTGCCATTATGGGCTTTGTACACCACTTCAAGGTGATTTTTATCTTCTATGACCTCCTGCAAACCCTTCAGGAAAATGGGATGGTCATCGGCTATCAGTATTTTTGTTTTCATAAGCTCATAGCTGTTCCGGCACGTGAAATTCAAACAATGTGCCCTGGGGCGAGGCTGAAGTAACTGTCATAGTACCTCCCAATATTTGCAACCTTTCTTTTATCCCTTTTAACCCGAAGCCGGGGTGGTTCCCGCTTACATCAAAGCCGGCGCCGTCATCGGCAACGCCTATTTTTAACCGGCCGCTGCCGCGTTTGATGACTACATCCACATTTTTTGCTCCGGCGTGCTTTACAATATTGTTGATGCACTCCTGGATGATCCGGTAGACGTTGATTTGTGCATCGTTGTCAAATAGCCCATCTATATTGTCAATGTCGATCCTGTAGTCTATCTGCACCGCATCCAGGCTTTCCTGCACCAGGCTCCTAACCGAGCTGGTCAGTCCCAGCAGGTCCAACTGGTAAGGTCGTAGCGCATAGGAAATATCCCTGACCTCCTGGATGGCGTCAGCTACATTCTGCGTTAAGGCCTCACCCGACAGGTGAATGGAAGCGGCGGCACCCGGCTGTGCGGCCCTCAGTATCTTGTTTTTAATCAGGATGAGCTTTTGCCCCAGTCCGTCGTGCAGCTCGGAAGCTATCCTCTTTCTCTCCGCTTCCTGCATACTGATCAGTTCCCTGGAAAACCGGATGGCCTGCTGATAGGCCTGCTCCTGTAGGCGCTCCTGTTCCTTTTTGTAAAAGTTGATCTTGCTGGCGAGGGCAAATGACAATATGACGGCTTCAACAGCGCCGCCGATAAACAAAGAGGAGTCTGTCCAGTAGCTTTCTTCCAGCCAGCCTCTCATTTTAAATTCGAACACCACACTCATCAATACCAGCGCCCCAAAGCCGGCAATATAAAAAATGGCAGGAGCAAAACCTTTCCGGTAAGCCAGGATGCCTGCCGAGAGCCAGTAGGCAAAAAGCATAAAAATGAATACCGCCGCCAGCAAAATAGCCGGTCCGTAGTCTCCCGCCGCATAACATGCGAGGGGAAGCAGGCATATGATGATCAGCGGCAAGCGCATTTTATAAATGAACGGAGCATACTGCCTGGTTTGCAGAAACGAGTTGGTAAACAGTATGCTGAACAAGGAAATGAACGGAAGTACGGTAGTGGTATTGAGCCCGTCGAGCCAGGGCAGAAATACCTGCAAATGCCCCGCCACGAGGTTAGTATGCAGTATCGCCGTGAACATATACCCGATATAATACAGGTATACCTTTTCGCGCAGAGAAAAATAGACAAACAGGTTGTATAGCAGCAGGGCCACGACCACCGCGGTAAAGAAACCGTCTCCATAAATATTGAACAGGCTGTCTTCATACAATTTCTGCAGCGTGCTGATGTTCATCGAGCTCCTTATCAATGTTTTGCTGGTGGCGCGTACATATATTCCGGCGCTGGTATCGACAGGTATTTTCAGTGGAAAGATAAGGTTATTCGAGAACACGGGCCTGGCCCGGAAATCACTGTCGCCGCTTAAAGTCAGGGAATCAGTGCTACCGTTTTCATTCACCTGGTAAACCGTGAGATGGTGCATGAAACCGCCCTTGATTTCAAGGTACCAATCATCAGAACGGCTGTTATTCTGCACCTCAAAACGATACCATATGGCTTCGGAGAAATTGCCCAGAAAGTCAGGTACTTTAGTGTGAGCCTGCACAAAATGTTCCTTTTTTATCTCCTCAAAAGTGAAAGAAGCCAGGGGGTCTTCCCGGTAGTACGGGTAGGTAACGGCATATTTTTGAAGCGTATCCGATAGGGTGATCACCTGTGCCGGTAACTGTAGCCAGGTCATCGCCAATACAATATATAAGATGGATGCTCTCATATAATTTCAAAGATAGCAGGTCCTTACTTCATTCGCTCCTACCCGGAAAACTATTGCGCCAGCCTGGAAATAAGTGCATTCATCAGCCCTGCAATGGTTTCCAGTACAGGCCCTCCCAATTCGGCTCCTGCATTCACTCCGACAAAAAAGCTGGTATCGGTTTCTGGATTGTAGAGAAGCAGCGTGCGCCCTCCAAAGCTGCTACCGCTGTGCCCGTACATTTTGGTTCCGTTTTTTTCAAAGTACTCCAGGCCAAGTCCGTAGAGATCAGCGCTATCGCTTCCTGCATACTCCTTCTTCATTTCAGAAAATGCGGTATTATTCAATAGTTTGCCATGCGTAAGCCCATGAATAAAATCAACAAAGTCACGGGGAGTAGCCATGATGCTGTTGCTTCCGGATTCGTTACGGAACTGTACATACGAAAGCTCGGTATAGTCAATCAGATCTCCGGCGCCTTCTACATCAGCATATAACCGCGGCGTATCATTTTGCCGGGATACAGGAAGAGTTTTGTAAAATGTACCGGATAAGCTCAGCGGGGTATAAATGTATTTTTTAAATACTTTCTCGTGGTCTTCTCCACTCAAATGATCAATAATAACCGACAGAAGCAGGTAATTGGTATTGGAATAACCGATATCGGCGCCCGGCTCAAACAGGCGTGCGCGGCCGGCTTCAAGATAATCGTCCAGGCTGTAAGTACGCGCGGGATTTTCCATATAAGCTGCGATAAAACCCGGATTCTGCCAGAAATTCTCAATACCTGAGCTGTGATTCAGCAGCATACGTACCGTTATCTTGTCTGCTCCGGGAACTTTGGCAGATATACCTGCAGGCAAATAAGTCCCGATTTTCTGATCAAGCGTAATTTTCCCTTCCTCCGCCAGCTTCAAGATGGCCGTGGCGGTGTACATTTTACTGATGCTGTAGCCGGGCCAGACAAGACATCCCTTCATTTCCAATCCTTTCTCCACATTATAGCTGCCGCTATTGTACTGCCAGTAACGTCCTCCTTTACGCGCCATAAATGTAACACCCGGCAGTTCATCAGATGTATAGTTATCCAGGATACTTTTAATATCCGAAGCAGGTACGATCTCCTCACTGAGTTCGGTTGGCGAAAGACATTCCGCTACAGGAAGAGGATCGTGTTGGTTTTCTCTGCAGCAGCCAAATAATAAGCCCTGCAGAACAATCACTAAATAACGTTTCATATTTTGTTTAAGATAAAAATGACCACAAAACTACCGGCCATAGCAGGCGAAGTAAATAGGCAGTAATGGTCATTTTTATAGGTAGTATTGCTCAAGAGAGCTTCCTACCGCAAAACAGCAGCAACCGGAATCCGCATAAAAAACAGGTCGCCCCGGCCTTCATACAGGATACCGATAGTCTTTTCGTCGATCCTTGTCAGCGAGGAATAGCCGTAGCAATATCTTTCATCCAGGAGAAGCTGATGGGCCGGTTGCCATGTTTCACCCAGATCGAGGCTGGCTTTAACCGTCATGTTTTTCCTGCTGTGCTCTACCGACGACATATTCACATTACTAAAAAAAAGCACATCTTTCATTTCACCCTTTACACGCACACTGGCTTTTATAATACTGGCCATACAGATCGGATCGGGTAAAGCACTATAGGAAGTCGGGTGCTCGCGCCACGTTTTGCCCAGGTCTGTAGTCGTAGCCACCGACCGGAACAGGCCGCGGTTATCACGCATATTGAGCATCAGCGTACCGGGAGTGGTTTCTACTACCTGGCTTTCTGTCGTATTGCGCTTGGCACCAACGCCTGAATGCCAGGTCTTGCCGTGATCCTTACTGTAGATAACGGAAGAATGCGGCATACCGGGTTTTTTGCTCTCATCCCAATATTGGGACGGGAACACCAGCGTGCCGTCGGCCATCACGATGCCGGAGCCCGGCCCGTTGAAATAGATGTGCCACCTGGGATTCTTTACCTGCGCTGTAATATTATATGGCGCCGACCAGGTAAGCCCGTCGTCCCGGCTGCTCACCAGTACGAACTGCCCGGATTCGTCGGGCGAAAGGCCCGGCTCCGAGCCGGCTATGGACCGGTTGCCCTTGCTCCATAGGGCTGCTACCCAGATCGTTTTCGTCGCGGGGTCGAACAGCACAGTCGGATCTCCGATGCCATTATTTTCGTGAGGCTCACCCATATCCATAATTACTTTCATGGGCTCCCAGGTTTTCCCTCCGTCTGTACTCCTGCTCATACCGACATCGATATTGCCCGGCAGGTCACCGCTCTTATTATACCGGTTGTCGTAAACGGCTATGAGCGTTCCTTTATCAGTCTGTGCGATACCCGGAATGCGATAGGTATGGATCTGGTCTTCGCCCGCCAGGCGCAAAGCGGTCCCGATCCGCTTGGCAGGACTCCCCGTAGCAGCAGCTATGGGGTACTGTTTCCCTCCATTGCCGTTCAAGCTGAGTATTTCGACGGACGGCATAGCATCCATATCTGCATTTTCTTTAAGCGAAGCCGCTATCCAGATATAGTTCCAGCCCTGCTTCAAAGGGATGTTTACAGGTATGGTCATGGTCCCTGCCACCGGCACAAAATTCACTCCCGGGAAATTGGTATCGAAATCCGATTCGCTGCCGTTTGTATAAATGATCAGATGCTCGAATTGCGAAACATCCCTGTTAATGGCGGCACGGATACCTTGTACGGCATCATCTTTACGCGGTTCGCTTACAAAAAGCTTAAGGCACACAAGCGGGCTCTGAGCCTTTCTTTTTATCAACGGGATGTCCGGGTACTGTATCCTGACCTCAGGTGTTTTAATCTCTTGTGCAGAGACATTCAGGAGAAAACATGCGGCAAAGCATATGCTTAAGCTCAGGATTCGTTTCATTCGGACAACCAATTAAATTATCAGGACCTTTCACCTCGTACCATACTCCCTGCTAATATCGCAAATTTACCGCCGATATTCTCTTAACCCCAAAGATTTCCCGAAGGCTTCCTATTCAGGATGCACGACTATACCCGGAGAGATATTACTATGCCGTTCGATAAAAGAAACAGGTTACTTTAGGTATATTTAGCCAACTTAGCCGTATTATATTCAAATATTCTCTCTTTTATCTCCCGGATTTCATTTGTTTGATATCATTACTATCCAATATCGTTCCCAGCTATGATGTACCCGACGAATCCCGGCTTGCAAAGCACCCACACCGGCTTTTCAGCGTTTTTCCGACCTGGGCTTCTATTGGCTTATGCATCTTTACTTGCCCTCAGCCTTTATCGCCATGAATTCTGGAGAGACGAGCTACAGGCCTGGAACATCGTAACCAGCTCGTCAGGCGTTTTAGAACTTTTCCGGAACAAAGTATACGAAGGGCATCCTTCACTATGGTTCCTGGTACTTTACCCGGCCAGTTGGCTGACGCACTCCCCGATCGCGGTCCAGGTCGTCAACTGGTTAATCGCGGTAGCGGCAGCCGGCCTTTTGATTTACAAGAGCCCGTTTACCCTTGTTGAAAAAGGGCTCATCCTTTTCGGATATTTCTTCATATTCGAATACGGCACGATAAGCCGCAACTATATGATCGGGGTACTGATACTCTTTGCCATCGGCGCACTCTGGAAGTCCTACCAGCGGCAATGGATCGCGATCTGTATCCTGCTATGGATGCTCATGCAGACCAATGCTTACATGGCATGCATTGCGCTCGCTGTTTTCGCAACCCTGCTGCTCAGGCATTGGAACAGCAAATCGCTGTGGAATTCCATGACCATTTCCGGTAGTGTGATTGTCCTCTCCGGCCTGATTTTCTTTGTTGTTACGACAAATCCTCCTTCCGACGGTTCCTATGCGTCAGGGTGGAACTTCACATTTGACTTCGAAGGTATAAAGCTGATCCTGTCCAATCTCTACAAAGGCATCGTCACGATCCCTGAACCGGAGATTACTTTCTGGGGATCAAATGTGATAAAGAACAGGGAAATAGCAGCCGCACTGGGATTTTTCACGCTGGCCACCCTTATTTATTGCCTGCGCCGCTCTCCCTATGCGCTTACTTTCCTGGTTATTTCCTTCGCAGGACTCGCAGTATTTATGAACCTGAAATTTTCGGGGCATCTCCGTCATCACGGACATTTCAGTATGGCACTGGTATTTGCATTGTGGATCGCAGGCTATGAAAGAAGATTTACCGTCGCCCCGGTTATTCTTATACTTCTCATTCAGCTATCTGCCGGGCTATTTGCCTGCTATACCGACATCCGGCATCCTTTCTCCTATTCCAGGTATATTGCCGGCTATATCCGTGACAATTATCCCGCCGACATTCCTGTTATCGGGGCCTACAATGACCTGGCGACACCAGTGGCCGGCTATCTTCAAAGAAAAGTCTATTTTCTCAACGACGGGCGCTACGGAAGCTACGTGGTATGGAGCAAAGATTACTGGAACCGGCAAAACTACAGCTTCGGACACGATGAATTATTCCGGCGTATGGATCAGTATATTGCGGGGCGGAATGCCAGGTACCTGCTGATCATGAACTACCGGCTTCCGGAAGATGCCGAAAAGGAAGCCATCGAGCCCGGGACAAGCCTGGAAACCTTAGCCGGGAACCATAAATACAGGATCAGTTCGGTAAAACTTTTTGCAGGCGCTATCGTTCCTGATGAAAACTATTATTTATATGAAGTCGTTCCGGTAACAGACTAACTTCGAAAACAACCCGGTTATAGTGTCTTCAGCAATTTTTCATAATGCCCCTGGGAGTGACCCGCTACTTATCCGGACGATGGTACCGGCGGATTTACCGCTTTGCAGGCGCCTGGTAAGCGCAGCCGGCTGGAACCAGACAGATGGTGACTGGATACGTGCCATGAAGCTGGCCCCTGACGGATGCTTTGTTGCAGAAAAAGGAAGCGTTGCCGTAGCTACCACTACCTGCTGCGGGTTTGGAGAAACCGGCTGGATCGCCATGGTACTGGTCGATCCGGAATACCGGGGATCCGGTATAGCAGGAAGCCTGATGCAGCATGCAATTGCATACCTGCAGGGCCGGGGAGTGAAAAGTATTCGCCTGGATGCAACCGCTATGGGACAAAAGGTTTATCGGAAACTGGGATTCAGAGACGAGTACGAAGTAATACGTTATGAGGGCACGGCAGGAGAAGAAGTATCCGGGAACCGGGATTCATTACAGGTCATTCTTTCGACCGGAACATTGTTGACGCAAATAGCCGGCCTCGACAAAAAGGCTACCGGAGCAGAGCGGAGTGAGTTCCTTGAAAACCTTGACGCAACGAAGGCCGCTACCTACTGGTTCAAAATGAGCCGGGACGGCACTGCGGAAGGATATGCCGGGTTCAGGACAGGCAGGAATGCCGTTCAGATCGGTCCTGCCGTAGCTTTTACCGTTCAGACAGGGCAAATGTTGCTCGACGCCGTGCTGGCGGATTTCCCCGGAAAGGCTTGTTTTATCGATATACCGGCCGACAACGAGCCCGCGGTACGATGGGCAGGGTCACGCGGCTTTAAGGTCCAACGCAGCTTTATGAGGATGTACCTGGGGGAAAAGCCATCGGACCGCCCCGACTGGATATGGGCCTCCTCAGGACCGGAAAAAGGGTAACTTTGCAGCGATGATTTACGGGGGAGTTTATGATCAGGAATATATCAATAGAGGATTTTCTCGGTCTTGAAGAAAAGATAGTACTGGCGGATGTCCGTTCGCCCGGTGAATATGCGCACGGGCACATTCCATGTGCAGTAAGCCTGGCGTTGTTCAGCGATGAAGAACGCGCCCTTATCGGCACTACTTACAAACAGGAGGGTAGAGAGCCGGCTATCTTACTGGGATTTGACCTGACAGGCGGTAAATGGTCAGGCTTTATCCGGACAGCGCTTGAAATGGCGCCCGATAAGCGGATAGCGGTACATTGCTGGCGTGGTGGTATGCGGAGCGGCGTTATGGCCTGGGCTCTGGATCTGTACGGGTTTGAAGTTTTCGTAATACAGGGTGGTTATAAAAGCTACCGGCAATGGGCGCGCCGGCAATTTGCCTTCCCTTACGACTTCAGGATCCTGGGCGGAATGACCGGCTCCGGAAAAACGAGGCTCCTTCGTACCCTGCAGGCTATGGGAGAGCAGGTCATAGACCTGGAAGACCTGGCTCAGCACCAGGGTTCGTCGTACGGAACCATGAATAAAATGGTGCAACCCACCCAGGAACAATTCGAGAACAACCTTGCCTGGCAGTTCAAAAACCTGGACGCCGCCCGGCAGGTGTGGATTGAGGATGAAAATATGAATATTGGCAGGATAGTCGTTCCGGGACCTCTTTGGGAAAACATAAAGCCGGCCCCCACTCTCAATATAGAAACAGACGCGGACGACAGGATAGCCTATCTTACAGAAGAATACGGTTCTCTCGATCCGGATTTTCTGACGGAATGCACAAAACGCATTCACAAGCGGCTGGGACCGTTGCAAACGACACAGGCGATAGCCGCCATACGCGAAAACCGGATGGCCGACTTTATAAGGTTGGTACTGGGCTACTATGACAAGGCGTACCTGAAAGCACTTGCAAAAAAAGATCCCGGAAGCTTATTTACCATCCGGCTGACCGGCAACCGGGATGCGGAAAATGCCCGGCTGCTTTTAGATTTTAACCAGACGATCGCTGCTGTTAAGTAGCCGATAATTTTTATGGATATTCAGGAGATCAGGCTTACACAATACTCTCATGGTGCGGGGTGCGGTTGCAAAATCAGCCCGGCTGTTCTTGATACGATCCTGCACAGTACTTCACCGGTGCCGGTCGATCCGCGGCTTCTTGTGGGAAACGATAAGCGGGACGACGCCGCAGTGCTCGATTTGGGCAACGGGACTGCGCTCATCTCCACCACCGACTTTTTCATGCCCATCGTGGACGACCCTTTTGATTTCGGCCGGATAGCCGCTACCAATGCAATCAGCGACGTGTACGCCATGGGAGGAAAGCCGGTACTGGCCATCGCTATATTGGGCTGGCCGATCGATAAATTACCGCCTGAGGTGGCACAGCGCGTACTGGAAGGCGGCAGAGCCGTTTGTACCGACGCCGGGATTACTCTCGCGGGGGGACATAGCATCGACTGCCCGGAGCCGGTTTTCGGTCTTGCGGTCAACGGGATCGTCCGGACAGAACACCTGAAGCAAAATTCAACCGCTACAGAGGGCTGCAGGCTTTACCTGACCAAACCGCTGGGAGTAGGCATTTTATCCACTGCGCAGAAACGCGGGCTGCTGAAGCCCGAAGACGCGGCCATTGCACTCGAAAGCATGACTCGGCTGAACAGCCTGGGCGAAACACTGGGAAAAATGCCGGCGGTAAAGGCAATGACCGATGTTACCGGCTTCGGGCTTCTCGGGCATCTTGCGGAAATGTGCGAAGGAAGCGGTCTGGCAGCCTCGATAGATTTTGGAAAAGTACCCGTTATTAACTCGCTGCCCCATTATCTTGAGCAAGGCTGCTATCCCGGCGGAACCGTCCGGAACTGGAAAAGCTACGGGCATAAGATAGGGCCCGTTACCGAAACGCAGCGACATATACTGGCCGACCCTCAGACAAGCGGGGGCCTACTGGTAGCTGTCGAACCAGGATATGCATTTGAATTTGAAACCGAAATGCGCACGCAGGGCCATAACCTGGTATCTTTCGGTGTTCTCACAAAAAGAGAGGGAGATTTATTAATACACCTTTAAAAAATACACGATATGAGATACCGCATTTTCCTTATAAGCGCGCTAGCTTTACTTGTTTTCCACGCGAATGCGCAGCAGAAAAAGGACCCGTGGAAACCCGGCCAGCTTATGCCTGCGAAGGTGCTGGCAGACAGGATAGCTGCAAAACAAACCGGCAATATGCTGATTGTATCGATAGGCCCGGACGATCCGATTGAAGGGTCGGTTAATATCGGCCCCGGGAAAAATAAGGAGAGCATAACTGCTTTGAAATCGCTGCTTGCAAAGACCCCTAAAGACAAGGAAGTCGTCATTTATTGCGGGTGCTGCCCGTTCGACAGGTGCCCCAATATCAGGCCCGCCTTTCAAACGCTGAATGATATGGGCTTTAAGAATGCGAAATTGCTCGATATTCCGAAGAATATAAAAGCGGACTGGCTGGATAAGGATTATCCTGTAAAAGAAGAAAATTGAAAAGACTACTCTCTTTCCTGGTTTTCATCTCGGCGGTTGCAACTACCCGGGCACAGGAGCAGGGGTTGAAAACCGGGGATATAGCGCCGGATATCAGGCTTCTGACCGCAGCAAACGATTCCTTCGCCCTTTCATCGCTGAGAGGCCGACTGGTGCTCATCGACTTCTGGGCAACGTGGTGCGCCCCCTGCATAAAAGAACAGCCGGAACTGAAAAGCCTGTATGAGGGGCTGGAAAAGCAGGTCCGGGAAGGGAAGTTCGAAATAGTGGGCGTATCGCTCGACAAAAGCAGGGAAAACTGGGTAAAAGCAATTGAACGCCTGCGCATTCCCTGGCCGCAGGTAAGCGATCTTAAATTCTGGCGCAGCCCGGTGGCAAAGGCCTATCACATCGAAGAGCTCCCGTTTAACGTCGTCATAGACGGGCAGGGGAAAATCGTAGCCCAAAACCTGCATGGAAAAGAGCTGGAAGCGTTTATCAGGCGGTATTTGGGAATAAACTAGCGTCTGCCACTGACGTCGTAAAGCCGTATGACTGCTTTTTCAGGCTCCTCTACCGCCTATTGAAAGCTTCTTTTAGAGGCTGGATTCGGGAAAACCATATAATCGCGTTTCAGAACTACTTTATGCCACGGATAAGCGGTCGTCTTACCATTGGAGTCTACCTCTTTTAAGCGATAATAGCTAATCCCTTGAAACGGCGCATCATCCGTGAATTGATAAGCATTTGAGGAGATTTTTAGACACTATACACTTTAGCATGTTTTTCATAAAAGTTACACATTTATACGTCATTTCATACATGACATAAAACTAGCCTGTTCTTATGGTTAATTCATTTTTATAAAACCACAACTATCTGTGTTTTAATAATTTATATTAATATTTAGAGCCGTAGAGGGTGTCTAAAAAGATAGTGTATGTGTTTTTTTAAAATACTGTTTGGCATGCGCTTTTTCAGGGTCCGATGTGCCGTCAGGCACTACCTGTCTATAGAAAAAAGGGAACCGATGCGACGGTATG
>CAZLTN010000032.1:22518-49883 GCA_964562455.1 uncultured Cytophagales bacterium | reverse complement strand
GAGAGCATCCCGACGCCCGGCTGTTTGTCGATAAAGACAGCGCTGCTTTACTTTAGTCTTTAATAAGGTTAGTAGTTAAAAGCTCCTCCTCCTGATAGCCGGGAGGAGGAGCTTTGTTTTTCGGGATTTTTTTTCTTTAAGGACGGGTATTTTAAGATTCAAAAAGTAAATCCCTCCTCCACCATACATATTAAGTACGCTACCCTTTCCTCTCTACCGTTTACTCATATCACTTATTTTAGGGATTGCCAATAAACGGCATACGTCTGAAATTTGAAAGACGAAAGCCTGGTGATCCGGGCAATCAGGCAACAGGGAACCGCGCCCCGTATAGGTTTCCCTTAGCACGAGACAACCACCCCTAAACCCCATCGATATGCCGAGCGACCTGCATTCTTTCTCGCCGACACCCGGAACAGCAGCAGCCCCGGTCGCGGACAAAGACAGGATATTGTCGGTAGACGTGCTCAGAGGGGTTGCGGTACTCGGGATCCTGTTGATCAATATTCCCGAATTTTCCATGCCTGACCGCTATTCGGAGGCTTTCCGGTCAGACCCATCTAACGGCAGTTTCTGGGTCAGGGCATTTCTCCTTGTCTTTGTCGAAGGTAAAATGCGGGCGCTGTTCTCGCTGCTCTTCGGCGCAGGAATTCTCCTCTTTCTCTCCGGGAAAAACGTTTCCAAAATAAAACTGACAAGCCTGTTCTGCAGTCGTATGGGCTGGCTTATTATGTTCGGCCTTGCTGACGCGCACCTGCTCCTATGGGATGGTGATATCCTCTTTTTCTATGGTGTTATCGGGATGATCGCATTCCTCTTTCGCAAAATGCAACCCCGGTACCTGGCCATGGGGATTGTCCTGGTAGCCATAGCTGAATTCGCTATGGGAATTATGATACGCCAGGATATCCGGGAAAAACGCCTTGACTACCTTGAAGTAACCAAAAGTGATGAGAACAGGAAAGAACGGTCTGAGGAAGAACAGAAAGCGATAGATACCTGGCGTGAAATCGAAAAGGAATTCATGCCCAACGACGCAGACGTTACGGAAAATACGCGCATCATGAAATCGGGCTATGTCGAAATCGCCGCGAAAATCAGGCATGCCGCCTTTCTCCTCCAGACCACCTACCTGGTTTACGGGATATGGGACCCGCTGGCATTGATGCTTTTAGGGATGGCATTACTAAAATGGAGATTTTTACAGAATGAATGGACAACGGGGCAATATAAAAAAACGATGTGGATAGGTTACGGGCTGGGTATACCGCTCGTAATCTTCGAAATCGCATATCACTTATTTTAGGGATTGCCAATAAACGGCATACGTCTGAAATTTGAAAGACGAAAGCCTGGTGATCCGGGCAATCAGGCAACAGGGAACCGCGCCCCGTATAGGTTTCCCTTAGCACGAGACAACCACCCCTAAACCCCATCGATATGCCGAGCGACCTGCATTCTTTCTCGCCGACACCCGGAACAGCAGCAGCCCCGGTCGCGGACAAAGACAGGATATTGTCGGTAGACGTGCTCAGAGGGGTTGCGGTACTCGGGATCCTGTTGATCAATATTCCCGAATTTTCCATGCCTGACCGCTATTCGGAGGCTTTCCGGTCAGACCCATCTAACGGCAGTTTCTGGGTCAGGGCATTTCTCCTTGTCTTTGTCGAAGGTAAAATGCGGGCGCTGTTCTCGCTGCTCTTCGGCGCAGGAATTCTCCTCTTTCTCTCCGGGAAAAACGTTTCCAAAATAAAACTGACAAGCCTGTTCTGCAGTCGTATGGGCTGGCTTATTATGTTCGGCCTTGCTGACGCGCACCTGCTCCTATGGGATGGTGATATCCTCTTTTTCTATGGTGTTATCGGGATGATCGCATTCCTCTTTCGCAAAATGCAACCCCGGTACCTGGCCATGGGGATTGTCCTGGTAGCCATAGCTGAATTCGCTATGGGAATTATGATACGCCAGGATATCCGGGAAAAACGCCTTGACTACCTTGAAGTAACCAAAAGTGATGAGAACAGGAAAGAACGGTCTGAGGAAGAACAGAAAGCGATAGATACCTGGCGTGAAATCGAAAAGGAATTCATGCCCAACGACGCAGACGTTACGGAAAATACGCGCATCATGAAATCGGGCTATGTCGAAATCGCCGCGAAAATCAGGCATGCCGCCTTTCTCCTCCAGACCACCTACCTGGTTTACGGGATATGGGACCCGCTGGCATTGATGCTTTTAGGGATGGCATTACTAAAATGGAGATTTTTACAGAATGAATGGACAACGGGGCAATATAAAAAAACGATGTGGATAGGTTACGGGCTGGGTATACCGCTCGTAATCTTCGAAATCGCATACAGAGTAAAATACTACCCCGATCTCCCGGCCTACCTGGCAAGCCTGGACAAGGCTGCAGTGGAATGGATCAACCTGATCTACCCTGTCCAGAGAATACTGATCATGATGGCGCACGTCAGCCTGATCATGCTGCTGGTCCGGTCAGGGGCGCTCGGCGGCCTCTTCCGGAACCTGGCCGCTGTCGGCAAAATGGCGCTGACCAACTATGTCCTGCAGACCGTCATCTGCACCCTGTTGTTCTATGGCTACGGGCTGAACTATTACGCCGAGCTGAAATACCACCAGATATTCTATGTAGCTGCAGCCATCTGCCTGTTTGAATGCCTGCTCAGTCCTTTATGGCTCCGCCATTTCCGTTTCGGCCCTCTTGAATGGTTGTGGAGGTCTCTAACCTATTGGAAGCTACAGCCTCTCAACAGAAAACGGGAAATCGAATGATCACTCCAACACTGTCGCCATGCTATATACCCGGGCTATGCGCAGTTCAGCGTCGGCTTCACTCCTTCGACCGTCATATTCACCGAGCTGTCCGGGCAACAATTTACGGAGAAACGCCAAACCCGAAAACCGGGGGTACGGTAAATGAGTATACATTGGTGCCGGAGTAACTACACCTCCATTATGTCCTTTTCTTTTGCCAGGTAGATCTGGTCGATCCTTACGATAAAGCCGTCGGTAATTTTCTGAACACGCTCCTCACCCTGTTTGACTAAGTCTTCCGAAGCGCCTTCTTTCGTCAGTTTGCGGATGGAATTGTTCGCGTCCTGGCGTATATTCCGGATGTTTATCTTGGCGGTTTCTACTTCGGCTTTCGAACGTTTGGCAAGTTCTTTTCTCCGTTCTTCGGTCAGGGGTGGAATTGAAAGGCGTATAACCTCACCATCATTAGCAGGAGAAAGTCCGATATTGCTATTGATAATCGCTCTTTCGATATCAGAAATAAGCTTTCTTTCAAATGGCTTTACAACAATGGTCCGCGGGTCGGGAGTAGTGACGGAGGCTACGTTGTGAAGAGGTGACAACGAGCCGTAATAGTCGATCCTGATCCCGTCCAGCATTTGAGGAGATGCTTTGCCTGCCCTTATTTTGGCCAGTTCAATGCCCAGGTGCTTAATGGCCCCTTCCATTGTTTCTTTCGCTTCTTCCAGATAAAATTCTATTTCTTCCATGCTAATTGATTATAATTCGATAAGAGTATTTATCAACTGTTTATTATCCGACCCGGGTGCCGACTTTATCACCCGCAACCAGTCTAAGCAGGTTGCCGGGCTTGTTCATATCAAAGACTACGATGGGCAGCTCGTTTTCCATACACAATGTAAACGCAGTCTGGTCCATGATCTTTAATTTTCTCGAAATAGCTTCGTCAAAAGTGAGCGAATCGTATTTTTTAGCAGCAGGATCCTTTTCCGGGTCCTTATCATAAATACCGTCAACCCGTGTACCTTTCAATACTACATCCGCTTCTATCTCGATCGCTCTCAGGCCGGCGGTAGTATCGGTTGTAAAATAAGGATTGCCCGTACCTGCACCGAAAATCACCACTCTTCCTTTTTCAAGGTGCCTCACAGCCCTTCTCCTGATCAGGGGCTCGCATACCTGCTCCATCTTGATGGCCGACATCAGCCTGGTCCTGATACCATGCTTTTCCAGTGCGCTCTGTATGGCCATGCCGTTGATTACCGTAGCCAGCATCCCCATATGATCACCCTGTACCCTGTCGATGCCGGATTTCTCGACCGAAGCTCCCCTGAAAATATTCCCGCCTCCGATCACGATGGCTACCTGCACGCCCGAATCCACCACTTCCTTCACTTCAAGCGCATACTTATCAAGAATATTAAAATCAATAACCTGTGTTTTATCCCCCCCGTTAAGCGCTTCGCCGCTGAGTTTTAGCAATATACGTTGGTAAGCCAGTTCCGACATAAAGTTTAGATTAGTAGTTGACGCGGCAATAATAAATCCGTAGGGCCGAAAATACAAACAATTTTTATTGTGGAGACGCAAGGACTTGCGTCTTTACAGGTGCGCCAGATCAGGTACCTGGTGATAGTAATGAACAATTTCGTCCAAAACCGACAGTACTTCTGCGTACGACAGACTTTCCACAAGGCGCATCCTGAAAGGTTTGAAGTTATCGAGGCCTTTGAAGTAGTTGGTATAGTGCCTCCGCATTTCCAGCAGACCGGTAATATCCCCCTTCCAACTAACGGAGAAATCGAGGTGCTTCCTGCATGCAGCCGCCCTTTCTTCTATTCCCGGCGCAGGCAGATGCTCCCCGGTTTTTAAAAAATGTTTGATTTGGTTAAATATCCAGGGATTGCCAATGGAAGCCCTGCCGATCATGATCCCGTCGACCCCATACCGATCTTTATATTCAAGGGCTTTTTCCGGACTGTCAATATCTCCGTTGCCGAAAATGGGAATGGTTACCCGCGGATTCTCCTTTATTCTCCCTATCAAAGTCCAGTCCGCGCTTCCTTTGTACATCTGTACGCGGGTCCGGCCGTGAACAGTCAAAGCTTTTATACCGATATCCTGGAGCCGTTCAGCCACTTCAATAACATTCAGGGTACCGGCGTCCCATCCGAGACGGGTTTTTACAGTTACGGGCAAACCCGTCGCCTTCACTACCGCCTCGGTCATCTTCACCATTTTCGGGATATCCTGCAGCAAAGCAGCTCCTGCTCCCCGGCAGGCTACATTTTTTACCGGGCAGCCATAGTTGATATCGATCAGGTCCGGTCCGGCGGCAGTGGCTATCTCTGCACACGAGCGCATGGTTTCAATGTCGCTCCCGAAGAGCTGTATACCGATCGGACGCTCATATTCAAAGATATCGAGCTTTTTTACGCTTTTGGCAGCGTCCCGGATAAGTCCCTCTGAGGAAATGAATTCCGTGTACATCAGGTCCGCACCATTGTCTTTGCAGACGGCCCGGAAAGGCGGATCGCTTACGTCTTCCATCGGCGCGAGCAATAACGGGAATTCTCCGAGCATTATATTTCCTATATTTGGCATTTTTCCGGCTTTAGTATTTTCCAACAGTCCTAAACGAGCGAACTGTAAAAATTTGACGTAAATTTACGGGAATTATGGTAGAAATGCACCCTCAATCCAGGCGCTCCCTGGTTCCCGGCACCTGGGGTTCTTTACTGATACTTGTCGGATTGATCCTGATCGGAATGGCGGCAGGTAGTATTGCCGGCGTCCTCCTGATATCATCTATCTGGGGAGATACCAGCATCCTGACCGAAATCAATACGCTTGACCAGGCCCCTGTATACAGCCCGGAAAACTGGTACAAAATCATTGTTCTGCAGGCTGTGGGGCACCTTTTCACTTTTTTGCTACCTGCTTTGTTCTACTGGAAAATCGTTGAACGGAAGCCTGCGAGCGCTTTTTGCCTCCAGTCCAGGGATTCCTACCGCGACCTCGTTCCTATTTTTTTCCTTATGATCGTACTGATGCCTTTCACCGGGCTGGTAGCCGAATGGAACGAATCCATGATCCTGCCTGACAGTCTCTCGGGTATCGAAGAATGGATGAAAAACAGCGAATCGACCCTTGCCCGCCTGACTGAATTTTTGCTGTCATTCCGTAATATTCCCGAGCTGGTGATCGCAGTTTTTGTAATTGCGGTGATACCTGCCATTGGTGAAGAGGTATTATTCAGAGGGATCCTGCAGCGCAAGCTGGCCGAACATTGGGCCAACGTTCACCTGGGAATCTGGGTAAGCGCCTTTCTTTTCAGCGCTATACATTTCCAGTTTTACGGTTTCCTGCCGCGGCTTTTCCTTGGAGCCATGTTCGGCTACCTTTACTTCTGGACCGGACGGCTTTCAATGGCTATTTTCGCCCACTTTATCAATAATGCCGTTACGGTGCTGATGATGTGGATGTACAGGCAGCAGGTTATAAGCCTGGATATTTCCTCCTCCCAGGCTATTCCTCTCTGGATGGGAGCTGCGTCGCTTGTCGTTTCAGTATGGCTTTTACGGGTTGTTTACAGGACTTCGTCGGGGCAGTCCGGCCAATGATACCCGCCAGGAATTTGATAAAAAACCATTAAATAAACCTTTCAGATGCTCGACAAATGGGAAAAAGTAATGGTCACGGAAATAAGCTCCAAAGCCGAAATCAGCCGGATGGTTCTCGAGAACAATGGGGTGCAGGCTGTACTTCTTAATAAAAAAGACAGCAGTTACCTGTTGGGTGTTTTCGAGGTATACGTGCCTGTAGACCAGGCAGCATTTGCAATGCAAATTCTTAACAATGAAATTACGAATTAGGGAAAGAAGTAATCTTGAACAGCGTGTAATAGCTGCTCTGTTCGGTTTTTTTGTCATACTGGCGCTGATTTTATATAATGAAGCAACCTTTTTACTCTTCGTATGCATCTTATGTGCGCTGACCCAGTACGAATTCTACAGGCTGTTGGGCCTTGACGGCAACCAGCCTCTTACCAATTACGGGACATTCTGCGGGATAGTATTAAATGTGCTTACCTTCCTTATCGAGAAAGGAAGCTTGTCGGGGCAGTATTATTTCGTAATGTCTCCCCTCCTATCGCTGATTTTTTTTATCAAGCTTTATAAGAAAAAAGACATAAAACCCTTTATGAATATCGGCTTTACCTTTCTTGGTCTCATATACGTAGCACTTCCTTTTGCCTTGCTTTCGGTAATGGCCATGAGAGGGGGTATCTATAACTATCAGATCGTATTGGGAAGCCTTCTGCTCCTGTGGGCTTCCGATATAGGAGGGTACTTTGCAGGCACCAAGTTCGGGAAAAGAAAGCTTTTTGAAAGGGTATCTCCCAAGAAATCATGGGAAGGAGCCATCGGAGGAGCGGTCTTCGCTGCACTTATCGCGTTTCTGCTCGGTATTTTTTTCACGACCTATCTCCCCTGGCAGTGGTATTGCATCGGCGCTATCATTGTCATTACCGGCATTTACGGAGATCTTGTAGAGTCGCTCTTTAAGCGGAGCATCGCAATAAAAGATTCCGGTAACAGCATTCCAGGACACGGTGGTTTTCTGGACCGCTTCGACGGGCTTCTGCTGTCAATGCCGTTTATCGCTACTTTTATCAAGCTTTTTTCATAATCCGTTCGGTAGTTTCAACTCTAATCTCTAATTTTATATGATCATCGGAAGCCTGATAAAACAAAGAGCCTGTTATAAATCTCTTGACGGTAAGTGCGGTATTCAGTAGTATTATCGTGAAATACAAGAGAAACGACCCTAGTAATGAGAAATAGTCTGTTAGTAGTCATATCTGTTTTCCTATTGAACTTTGCCTCTTTTTTACCCGCTTGGGGGCAGGGAGAAAGGAAAGCAATCATGTTCACCGGGATAGTGGTAGGTGGAGATCAGGAGCGTCTTCCCAGGGCAAGTATTATCATCCCCAGGGCGGGAAAAGGTACTCTTGCAGACCTTGACGGCTACTTTTCAATACCCGTTTTTCCCGGCGACAGTATTGTCTTCACTTATGTCGGGTACAAGAATCAATACTTCAAGATCCCGACAGGGATGAACAGGGAAACGTTCTCGGCTATTATCGCTATGAGGGAAGAGATACAGATGCTTGCCGAGGTCAGGGTATGGCCCTATAATACGGAAGAAGAATTCAAAAAAGCATTCCTGGAAATGCGACTGCCCGATCAGGCCGACCGCGATGCCCTTGCGAAAAGCACCGATCCGGACTATATCAACAGGATGGCTATGATGGTCCCCAATAATGCGCAGACCAATTTCCGGCACTCGATGGACCAGCAGCTTTTCGGAAGAGAATCCTATGCCAACAAAGGGTTCAGCACCACGATGCCATTCCTCAACCCTTTTGCCTGGGCCAACTTTATCAAAGGAGTGAAAAATGGGGATCTGAAGCGGAAAGAATGGCATAAAGACCTTAACCAGGCACCGCGTGAAAATGTGACCCGCCAGGATTTCATGACTCCCACGGAGCCACCGAAAAAGAACTTCGACTGATATAGGGAATAATTTCCGGATCAGGGCTGACGATAGTACAGCAGCTCCATATTTACCCCATCAAATCTGCCGTAAGGTAACCTGCTTGCGAGGCTGAACCACTCACCCAGGTTGATATAACGGCTATTGACGCCGACTTCCAGGTCCAGCGGCAAATGGCGGTGCCCGAAGATATAGTAGTCATGATGCTCCTGCCGCTCCACTTCCAGGCAATACTGGTACAGCCACTCTTTTTCATTTCCTTTGAAAGCATCCTCTCCTTTCCGGTTGTTGGCTGCCCTGCTCTGTCCGGACCATGCGAAAGCAAGCCGTGTCGCAAGATCCGGATGAACCTGTCTGAATAAAAATCTTGCCAACCGGCTTTCAAAAAGTACTTTCAGCAATTTGTAGGTACTGTCGCCGGGGCCCAGGCCATCTCCGTGACCTATAAGAAATTTACGGGGCGTCCCGCCGTGGAAAGAAACATTGAAGCTCACCGGAGCCCGGCTTACCACGGCACCCAGCTCGGTTTTGAAATAGTCGCGTACCCACATGTCGTGGTTGCCCGGAAAATAGTAGATGGGTATGCCGGCATCTGCAAACTCGGCAAGCTGTCCGAAAAACCTGATGCTCCCCTTATGGACAACATATTTATATTCAAACCAGTAGTCGAATACGTCACCCACCAGGAAAAGACAGGCGGTGTCTTCCCTGACGGACTTTAACCATCCTGAAATGATTCTTTCCTGTTCTTTCCCCTTCTCTCCTTTCAGCGAGCCCAGGTGAAAATCTGAAGCAAAGAAAATACTTTTACCAGGTGGAAGCTGCAGATTAATGGTTGAAAATGCAGTCATGAGTCTCTCACCCCGGTCAGAATGCCTCCTGCAATACCCTGAGCTGGTGTTTCAGATCAGCAAGCTGCTCTTCTGCCTTTCCTATTTTCTTTTCAAAATCGGCCTTCAGCTTATCCGAATTTTTTGACTTGGCAAAAAACTGTATGTTATTCTGCCACAAAGAGATATCTTCTTCAAGTTGGCTGACTTTCTTACGGAGATCGTTTTCTTTCCGGTAAAGATTCCGGTCCGAATCGCTGCCCTTCACCACGTCGACCTCACTTTGAAGGAGCACGATTTCCCTCTCTTTCGAGCTTAGTTTACCGATAGAGCTGACATACTTATTGATGGCGGCGATATACCTTTTCTGTATATTCTGCATTTCTCCCCTGGGTACAAACCCGACCCCCTTCCATTCTGCCTTAAACGCATTCAACTGATCAATATTGGCATCAGGCTCTTCAGCCAGCTTTTCGATGCGGGTGCACAAATCCTCTTTCTTCTTCAGATTATCCTCGAATTCCTTTTCTACCGCCTGGTTTTTCCCTCTCTTTTTATCGAAGTATGCATCACAGGCTGTCTTGAAGCGAACAAAGATAGAATCCTTGAATTTTTCCGGCACCTGCCCTATGGATTTCCATCGTTTTTGCAGCTCGATTATTTTCTGGGTGTTCTGCGGGTTGTCCTCGCCGAGGCTCAGTATTTCCTCGGCCTGCTCGCAAAGCTCGGTTTTCGCTCTCAGGTTAACTTCCCGTTTAGACTCGAGCTGACGGAAAAACTCACCTTTGTTATTGAAAAACGTCTTAAGCGCCGACCAGAATTTTTTACTCAATACTTTGCCTTCTTCTCTCGGCATGCCTCCTTTAATCTCCTCCCACCTGGTCTGAAAAGCAAGCAGCTCCTTGGTCCTGGCATTCCATTCGTTGATGCTTCCGGAAGAAAAAGAAGTATAAGGAATTACCTCCTCGTATATTTTCGACTTCAGTTCGTAGACCTCCGCAGCCTGCTTTCTCAGCTCTCCGGATTGAAGACGCTTGGCATCATATACCTTATCGAGTGCCGCTTTAAAGCGTTGCCACAACACTTCCTGATCTTCTTTAGGCGCGGGCCCGACGTGTTTATAGTCTTCGAAAAGATGCAGGGCTTCGTCGAGGT
This sequence comes from uncultured Cytophagales bacterium, assembly GCA_964562455.1. Taxonomy (GTDB): domain Bacteria; phylum Bacteroidota; class Bacteroidia; order Cytophagales; family Spirosomataceae; genus Ravibacter. The sequence continues at coordinate 39,561 of CAZLTN010000032.1, read as the reverse complement.
ACTGCTTTGAAAACCCATTCTTCTCCATTGCCTCCGCAACGGCCTCTACTTTTTCGCATAGCTCAGTCTTCACCTCGGCATTACGCTTCCGGTCAAGCTCCTTGAGCTCGAAAAACATATTCCTGATATTGAAGTACCTGTCTACAAGCGCGTTGTACGTGGCCCACAATGTTCCGTTATGAGGCGAATTGATATTTCCTGCACTTCTCCACTCTTCCTGTATCTTCTTGAAATCCTGCCAGCCGGCTTTCATGTTGGAATCGTCAGATTCCTTGTTCTCCTCCTCCTCGACCAGTTCTCGCAACCGCTGTAAAAGCGTGGTTTTTACATTAAAATTATCTTCTTTGGCTTTATCAAGCTGCCTGAAGAACTTGGCTCTTTCTGCTTTGAGCTTCTTCTTCAGCTCCTCCAGTTGACTGGTCTGCCCATCGGGCCGGTATTCGAATCCTTCCTCGCTTCCGTTTTCTGCAATAAACTTCTCCAGGGCAGCACCCTGTTCCGCACTCTGAAAACTATCGAGAATCGGCCTGAAGTCCTTCAACAGGTTATCGAGGCGGCGGAAAACCGAAAGAGTAAGATTTTCACCGTGCTGAAGCAACGTAAGCTCTTTGGTAAGCAGGGTGATCAGGGCCGGCTTGTCCAGTTCAGTCAGATCGATGCTTTCCTGCGCAACCTCATCTTCTTCAGCGGCGTCATCTGCTGCCTCCGGATGATCGCTTTCATCCGGCTCTACGGAGCTTGTAGTTTCCGCGGCTTCATTATCCGCCTGAAGAGGCTGGTCATCCACCGGAGAATCAACAACGTCTTCAACGACTATTTCTTCCTGAAGCGGCTGATCCTCATCTACCGGCTCCTCCTGAAGCGCCTCATCTGCCGATTCGGAAACAGCTTCTTCAACGACCTCTTCTTCCGGAAGTGATTGCTGATCTGCCGATTCGGAAACAACTTCTTCAACAGCCTCTTCTTCCTGAAGTGGTTGCTCATCTGCCGATTCGGAAACAGCTTCTTCAACAGCCTCTTCTTCCTGAAGCTCCTCCTGAATTTCAAGACTGTCCAGATCCGCTTCCTGTTTCTTTTCGATCTGATCGTTTTCTCCGTTTCCACCATTTACGGTGATATCGTCCTGTGCCATCGTTTGTTACTCTTTCAATTCTATACCCTGATATTACAAAAGTAAGAATCTTTCTATTGAAACAAGTATTTTTGTCATTTAACCTTAAGAATCAACCTAAGTGATGAGCACGAATATAGCGGATATACGCAAAGAATACACGTTGAGAACGTTAAACGAGGAAAATGTAGAGAAAAACCCGCTTGATCAGTTCAGGCTGTGGTTCCGGGAAGCCCTCGACGCGACCGTAAATGAGCCTAATGCAATGCATCTGGGCACGCTAGGCAGGAACAATGTTCCTAACGGGCGGATAGTACTCCTGAAAAGCTGCGACGAAGGAGGGTTTACTTTTTTCACTAATTACCATAGCGAAAAGGGTAAGGAGCTGACGGCTCACCCTTTTGCTTCGCTTACGTTCTTCTGGCCGGAACTGGAACGGCAGGTTCGGGTACAAGGCACCATATCATTGGCCGGCCAGGAGGAATCGGACGTCTATTTCGGGAGCCGGCCGCGATCGAGCCAGATCGGCGCCTGGGTATCTGATCAGAGCAGGCCTCTCACGAGCCGCCGGGAACTGGAAGAAAAGCAGCAAAAGCTTGAACGGGAATTTGAAGGAAAATCCATCGGAAGACCGCCTTACTGGGGTGGATTCAGGGTCAGTCCTTTCAGAATTGAGTTCTGGCAGGGCAGGGCAAGCCGCCTGCACGACCGGATCCTTTATTCCTTATCAGAGGCGAATCAGCAATGGGAAATATCGCGGCTCGCTCCCTAAAGGAAAGAGTCGATATCCTTTATGCCCAAAGCTCTCGAAGAAGTAAACCCTTCTCCGTAGGCAACTCCGATGGCGTGCCCCATTTCTGCGGCCCTGGCTTTGATAAAATCCAGGAACCCGGGAGAAGAAATATAGCTCTGCGGCTCGTTTTCTTTATAGGAAGGCACAAAAAACTGGCTTTTGAATGCGGTAATCGCTTCAATCTTCCTGTCCATTACCTCAGAAATATCGACTATGAAATCGGGCTTGATATAACGGTCCTGTATAAAGTGGAACACATTACCCGGGCGCCAGGGATCCTGTGGCCGTCCTTCTTCATCAAAAGTTACGACTTTTCTGAGGCCCGAATAAAAACAGGCGTCATAAATAAGCTCTGAAGCCCGCCCATGGTCGGGGTGCCGGTCTGTAAGGGCATTGGCAAGCACGATATCGGGCTGGTATTTGCGGATAAAAGTGATGATCTTCTTCTGATGCTCCTCGTCATTACGAAAAAAACCATCGGCCATACCGGCATTTTCCCTTATGGTTATCCCCATAACGGCTGCAGCCGAAGCCGCTTCTTCCATCCTCCCCTCCGGGGTTCCTCTTGTTCCGAGCTCCCCTTTCGTGAGGTCGAGTATGCCTGCTTTTTTGCCCTGCAATAACGATACCATGAGGGTGCCCGAGCAACCGAGCTCGACATCGTCAGGATGGACGGCAATAGCCAGGATATCTAACTTCATCGGCTTATATAATCTGGTAATCTAAAAAAAGCTACCGAACTCTCAGGCGCTGTCCGACCCTGAGTGTCGATCTTACGCTCAGCTTGTTCATCCTTGCGACACTGGCAACAGTAGTACCGTACTTCCGGGCAATGGACGACAGCGTTTCACCCGAGCGGATTTTGTGCCATACCGCCGATTTGTACGCCGGCGCCTGGTCTCCCGATTCAAATTCGCTCTTGTAACTACGGCTTCCCCGCCTGTAATCCCAAACCGATTTGGTCAGTTCGAATTCTCTGGATTTGGCTGCCGGGACAGACCAGTCAAAAATATGTCTCGGATCGAACGCATTCCCCTCATAACGTACCTCAAAGTGAAGATGCGGACCGGTACTGCGGCCCGTGCTTCCGCCAAGGCCGATAACGTCGCCGGCTTTTACGACCAGTCCTGATTCAGCCAGCGGCTTCGACATATGCCCGTAAAGTGTTTCCAGGCCGTTATAATGGCGGACCAGCACAAACCTCCCGTAACCTCGCCCGTCTACACCAACGACCCTTACCATGCCGTCAAATACGCTTGTAATGGTGTCGCCGGTATTGAGATTGAGGTCTGTCCCGGTATGATTTCTACCCCACCTAAGCCCAAACTGGGAAGTTGGCCTTATCTCGCGAAGCGGCATAGCTACATTCCTTCCTTCTTCCTCGTTATACAGGTCAAGGACGACGCTTTCGTCAAACTCAAGCGGGTTGATATTATAGGGGTTGATATTCCTGTCGTCCCAGATCACGAAATATTCCGCGACTTTGACCATATCATCCCCCACCTGCATCGAATCGGTCACTTCCGACACGGTCAGTTCCGTCGGCAGCAACTCGTCGGGGTCCTCGTTTACAACGGGATTGACTGGTTTTACCGGTTCAAACTGGCTCTGAAACTGGATATTCGAAGTCTGAATTTCAAACTCCTCCGTTTCATCCTTTTTGTCCTTTTTCGGAGCTTCAGGGGTCTTGGAAGTACCCTGGTTGATCCTTGGAGCCTGCTTCACCCGGCCTCTTTCCTGCCCTGCCGCTTCGAAAACGGACAGGGAAAACAGCAAAGCCAGCGGAAAAGCAAATCTTTTCAGATGTCTAACAGCGGTCAATCTTTTCATAACATGAATTGTCGCCCTTTTACCTAAAACCCATAACCGGCAGCCAGGGGGGCTGGCATCAAAGAGCGCCAAAAATATTTCATCCGGGGTTAAGCCTGATCCAGCAATTCTGCCTCTCTCGCCACTAAAAATCTCTCCGCATCCAAAGCGGCCATACAACCGGTCCCTGCCGCAGTAACGGCCTGGCGGTATATATTATCCTGCGCATCACCGCAGGCAAACACTCCTTCGATATTAGTCCTGGTTGAACCCGGCACAGTTTTGATATACCCGTGGCCATCCAAATCCAGGAATTCTTTAAAAATATCGGTATTGGGCTTGTGACCGATAGCAACAAAAAAGCCGGTCACATTCAGCGTAGTCACGACACCGGTTACATTGTTCCTGACGACAACACCTTCCAGCGTATCTTCACCAACCAGGTCAACAGCCTCCGTATTCCACAATACCTCTACATTTTCGAGAGAAAACAACCGTTTCTGCATTATCCTCGAAGCCCTCAACTCGTCCCGCCTTACCAGCAGGTAGACTTTGCTGCACAATTTGGCAAGGTAAGAAGCCTCTTCCAGCGCGGTATCACCGCCACCCACTACAACTACTTCCTGTTTCCTGAAAAAGAACCCGTCACAAACGGCACAGGCAGAAACACCTTTTCCGTTCAGCCTGTCTTCCGCCGGAAGACCCAGCCATTTGGCCGAAGCTCCGGTTGCGATGATCACTGCTTTTGCTTCTATCTCTTTCTTCCCGTCGACTACCACTAGGTGAGGATAGCCGGAAAAGTCGACCGACGTAACGAGGCCGTACCTTATATCTGTTTCAAACCTCCGCGCCTGCTTTTCAAATTCCATCATCATTTGCGGACCTTCTATCCCGTCTGGATACCCCGGGTAATTTTCGACATCAGTTGTAATGGTCAACTGTCCCCCGGGTTGCCCTCCCTGGTATAAAACCGGTTTCATCCCTGCTCTCGCCGCATAAATCGCAGCTGTATAACCGGCCGGGCCGGAACCGATAATCAAGCAATCTATAATTTCTCTGGACATTAATATCAGAAATATTGGGTAAATATTATTGGTAATTTCAAAAGATCCGCCTCAGCCTGTTACCGGAGAACTTACGTTCCGTCCCTCATAATGACAACGTAAACCTGCGCAAAAGTGTGCCTTTTTGTAAAAAAAAGCAACTGACTTACAGAATCCGCCATTCTATTCTCCTGTTTATACTCCGGTTTTCCTCGCTGCTGTTGGGTACGCGCGGCCTGCTTTCCCCATATCCTTTATGATGAAGCCTTGATGAGGCAACCCCTTTGTCGGTCAGGTATCCGACGACCGACTCCGCCCTTTTTTCCGACAATTTCAGGTTATCGTCATCCGAGCCTACATCGTCCGTATGGCCCGATACTTCAATTGAGAGGTTCCTGTTTTCAGACAGGAAGGCAACAAGCTTGTCAAGCTCCAGCTTCGATTTTTCGCTGAGGTTGAAATCCCCGGTTTCAAAATAGACGTTCGTCAGCACTTCCGCTTTGTCTTTTTTTGCCTTTTCCACGAGGATGTCCTTCCGCACGGCTGCGTCTTTGTCGGTTACGTCAAAAGACATGCTTTTAAAGAGGTAGCCGGTGCTTTCCACATACAGCGCATAGTGGCTGTCCTTATTCACAACTGCAAGAAATTCGCCCGTGCTTTCATCGGAAGCAAACTCGGACACAAGCTGGCGCGTAGCCAGATCGTACAACTTAATCCTGGCCCTGACAGGCGCCTGTGTTTCGCTATCGAGGACGCGCCCTTTGACATAACGGCTGGAAACAAAGAGTTCCTGCAGCTTTTCCGGGATTTCAAAATGGTACAGCCTTGAAGAGCGCCCTTTTCCCTGCTCCGACCGGTCTTCGGTATAGTAAGCAGTCTTACCGTCGGCAGTAATAAAAAGCCCCACCTGGTCGGCATTGTTATTGATCGGATATCCCAGGTTAACCGGTTTCGCAAAAACTCCCTCCGCTATATCTGCCATGAAAATGTCAAACCCACCCATTCCGGGCAAGCCTTTCGAAGCGTAGAAAAGGGTGGTGCCGTTTGCATGGATAAAAGGGGCATTTTCGTCGTCAGGCGTATTAATCCCAGCGCCCAGGTTAAAGGGTTCACCCCATTTGCCTTTTTCATTTTTGACCGATTTCCAGACGTCCGACTTACCCGCTCCACCCGGGCGGTCGGATGCAAAATAAAGGACGCTCCCGTCGGCCGATAACGAAGGTTGTGACTCCCAATGCCTGGAATTTACCGGCTCGCCGATATTTTCCGGCCCGGACCATTTCCCGTTCCTTAGATAGCTTATATACAGGTCACAGCTCCCGAGGCCGTCTGCGCGGTTACAGGCAGTAAAAACAAGCGTATGACCGTCGGCAGACACAGTGCATGTCCCTTCGTTGCCCGATGTGTTGATATTATCCGAGATGGAAACAGGTACGGACCAGGAGCCTTTTTCCCAGGTGGAAATGAATATATCCTCATTACCTCCACGGTCGAGAGCGGTGAAAATCAGCTTTTCGCGATCGGCAGTCAGTACCGGGAAGAATTGTAACTGGAGACGGTTGACGGTATCGCTCAATGCGCGGGGATGGATATTGAGAGGGTTTTCGAGCGCTTTGAGGGCAAATTTTGCGGATTCGAGCTGGCGTTCCGCGAGTTTCGACAGGTTATTGCTTTTCTGTCCGCCAAGTATGTCCAGGACTTTCTGCCAATAGCCTTCGGCTCCGCGATAGTCTTCTCTTTCCTGGGCTTTTTTCCCGAGCCATTGGTAGGCTGCGAGCATGTCCTTCGAATCAGGTGCCAGTTTTACAGCTGCTTCGTAATGCTGCTTTACCAGGTCGGACTGCCTGCTCCATTCATATATCTGGGCAAGCCTCAGATGGGGCAACACATACTTCGGTTCCTGCTCAGAAAGTTGCCTGTACAATTCACGTGCTTTTTCAAGGTCACGCGCGTCCCACGCCCTGTTAGCTTTTTCCTCCAGGTCCCTGCCTTTCCGACTCAACTGTATACCCTGGCCGAAAACTCCAACGAAAGTGAGCAGCCAGATTCCGAAGCATACCGATAAATTACGCATCAGGGTATATTCATATATTTATGCGTTTGCAGCGACATGCGCCACCGAGGGTTTTCCATAATGTATTCAATTACCTGTTCCATCATCTGCTCTCTCCTGCTCCACTCTACCTGCAGGATCAAATGACAGCTTTCGGGAACCTTCTGTGCGTGATATTCCGCGAATTCAAAATCGCTTTTATTGAAAATGATCACTTTAAGCTCGTTAGCTGCACTATAGATCCCGGGATGCGGTTCTTTGAATTTCTTCGGCGAAAAGCAAATCCAATCCCACTTTCCCGACAGAGGATACACTCCCGAGGTTTCTATATTAGTCTGAAACCCTTCGCTGCGCAAACCGTCAGTGAGGTCTTCCAGATCGTACATGAGCGGTTCTCCACCAGTAATAACTGCCAAACGCCCGGGATATTGTAATGCCCCGCTTACAATTTGCCCGACGGGCAATCCGGGGTGGCGGCCGGCATCCCACGACTCCTTGACGTCGCACCAGTGACAGCCGACGTCGCACCCGCCGAGACGGATGAAATAGGCCGCGCGCCCATTGTGCATACCTTCCCCCTGGAGGGTATAAAACGCCTCCATAACAGGTAGTAAAACCTCTTCCCTGATTTCTATATTATCGTCGTTCATTCCGGTATCCGTCACGTTACACAGGTTTCCGTTTTCCGCGCGCTGCGCATGCGGCTGGCATAACGTCGCCTCTTCAAGGCTGGTTTTTTTGTATATTTTACCCGGTAGTTACCCGGGTGTTTTCTTTACAAAATTAGTGAAAAGACCTTTACAAGCCTTTTCCCGTAAAAATCCTACCTGCGCTTATTACAATTGTTCATTTGTTCCTAGCTTTGACACATCAACTTATCATTTAATCAAACGATCATCCCGATTCTAAATGAAAAACAATGTTAAGAACATCATTTTCGACCTGGGAGATGTTATTCTCAATATAGATATTCCGAAAACAATACGTGCCTTTGCCGATCTGAGCGGCCATTCCGATCAGCACCTGCAAAAGGTTTTCACAGAAAATGAGCTATTCAGGAAATTCGAGACAGGGAGCCTGGGTGAAGAAGGTTTCCGGGACCTGGTCAGGGAAATACTGGAAATGCCAGGCCTGGAAGATACCGAAATTGACATTGCCTGGAACGCACTTCTGCTGGACATCCCGCCGGCACGGATAGAGCTATTGAAAAAGCTGGCAGACCGGTATCAGCTGTATCTGCTAAGCAACACCAGCAGCATTCACATCACGAAAGTCAACCAGATCCTCCACGAGACTTCCGGTATCGGGGACCTGCAGCAGCTTTTCAAAGAAGTATACTTATCTTATGAAATGGGCGTTATGAAACCCGATTCCCGGATTTTCCTGGATGTGCTGGAGAAGGCAGGAATAGAAGCCGGCGAAACATTATTTCTGGACGATAACCTGGCTAATGTAGAAGCTGCCGGAAAACTGGGCATCCATATCATACACGTGCAAAAACCAACCACCATTCTCGAATACCTGTCTGCATATGTCTGAAAATAGCCGTACGCTTTTCATCCAGCTTTTATTACTTGTCATTACCCTTGTCACGACAACGCTTGCGGGAGCCGAGTGGATGTTCGGGAATCTTTTCGTATTTGTAGAAAACCGGCTTGGATGGAAGGAGTTTCTCCAGGGTTTCCATTTTTCCATTCCCTTCCTGGGAGTGCTCACTATCCACGAATTCGGGCATTATTTTATAGCACGAAGGCACCAGGTCAGGGTTTCTCTTCCTTACTATATACCGCTGTGGTTCGGAATTTCTCCCAGCATAGGCACGATGGGCGCTTTTATCAGGATAAAGGATGTCGTCCAGTCCAGGATCAAATTTTTCGATATCGGAGTCGCCGGTCCACTGGCGGGGTTTGTAGCCGCATTAGGCCTGCTCTGGTACGGATTTACGCATCTGCCTCCTCCGGAGCACATTTTTACTATTCATCCCGAATACCTGGAGCATGGCCTGAACTACTCACATTTTGTGTATGAAAATCCGGCCGGCAACATTGCGCTCGGCGACAATATCCTTTTCTGGTTTTTCAAGACTTACATTGCTGACCCGGAGCTGGTTCCCCATCGCTTTGAGATGATTCATTACCCCTATCTTTTTGCAGGTTACCTGGCCTTATTCTTTACCTCTCTCAACCTACTGCCGATAGGCCAGCTCGATGGCGGGCACATTCTGTATGGCATGATCGGTAAGAAATGGTTCGACAAGGTTGTACCCGTATTGTTTATCCTTTTTGTCGCCTACTCCGGTATGGGGCTATACAAGCTGTCGGATTTCTCAGGGATACAGGATTCGGAATTTTACGCGGCGCTCTTTTCACTGGCTGTCTATGCAGGCTTCCTTTTTATCTGTTTCAGGAGAATATTCGAAAATCCGCTGAACGCTGTGATCGTAAGCCTTACGATCGTACTGTCGCAGCTCGGATTTTCCCATTTCAAACCCGACTGGGCGGGTTATCCGGGCTTCCTGTTCTTTCTCTTTATATTGGGAAGATTCCTGGGCATTACACATCCCGAAACCACCGACAACAGGCCTTTGGGCGCCGGGCGCTTCATCCTGGGCATTCTCGCGCTGGTTGTATTCGTACTGTGCTTCAGCCCGAAGCCGTTCGTGATGCTTTGAGCAACTATTTTATCTCCGGTATTTATCTTTTATATACCGCACCAGTGCCAGTGAGGCTTCAATCTCGTCTTTTCTGACCGCTACGCTTTCCACGTTGAAGCCTATCGGGACGCAAAGTGAGGAGCCGTGGCTCACCAGCTCATCTACGATGCTCCTGCATGCTTCAACCGAACGCGCCAGCATGTCGGGCGACGTTTCGAGCTCTTTACGGAGCTGCTCCGGGATCTCGATCCCCAGCCATTCCATAAAATGCAGGGTTTTCAAAGAGCCGCAGGGTGTAATCGTAAAGATGATAGGCACCGGCTTACCTCCTGTCTCATTCAGGAAATTACAATAGTCTGTCAGGAAAATCAATGCGTTCCGGACATTGTATACGCATTGCGAGATAAAAAACCGACAGCCTGCCAGTGTCTTGGAAGCTACACGCAAATGCTCGTCCGCCTTCCTGGCATGCCGTTCCGGAATGGTTACCCCTCCCATCAGCGCCGAATCATTAAGCTCTCTTTTAAGGTTATATGCGTCGTGCAGCGACAGCCCCCCGGTACTTTGGCGGGAGGGCGAACCTACCAGTACCATAAGGTCGAGGCCGGCCCCCTCAAGACCAAGCCAGCCCGCGAACGACTCAGGCGTATACCTGCCCACCCCGTTATAGATAACCCTCGGTACGTCCAGGCCGCCCAGGTATTCGCGGCTGTAAGTCCAGGGATCGATTGTCTCTATAAAAGGAAACGGTCTCGGCTGCGAATTCCGTGACGACTCGTCCTGGATATCATAAAGAACGAGGCCATCTATGTCAAGGCTCTCTATCCTCCTGCGCTGCCGGTCGGCTATCTCCATAATCTTTTCCGGAGAATGTCCCGACTTGGGCGGCGTAATACCGTACAACAAGATACCCGACTCACTATTTTCAAGCTTTGACCTTAACATTTTTATTTTCTGATCCAGGGGTTTAATCACACAACCGTCCTCCATTTTCCGGGAGCAAATATAGCAAGTTGATGATAAACAAAATATCCATAGTTTAATAATTATAAAATCAAAAAACTTATATTTAAGCACATATTATAGATAAATAATCTAAAAAGACTATCAATTTCCAAAATGACGCATCAATATCCGCTTCCTGGCCCTGATGCTTATTAGCTTTGTATCGCGTTACTTTGAAAACAGAACCCTGCTTTTCCCGGGAAATCCTGACCGGAAGAGCTTTACTTTTACAACAAAAATTTCGTATAAAATGTGGTTGAAGCTGGTATATATCGCAAAAGTTGTCATTAACCGGCACCAGGCGTTTATCTGGCTCGCGGCCTTAGCAGGCTGCTACCAGACATCTTCCCGGGACGATGCTTCCACCGTAGCTTCAGGTGCTCGGGAAGGGCTTATCCGTCATGCACAGGGCTTCCAGATACGGAAAGAAGAAGGCTACCAGCTCCTGGACATCATTACGCCTTTTCGCACACCGGCGGATACGCTCCGGTATGTCCTTCTGAAAAAAGGGGACGGCATTCCCGAAGGTTTTTCTCAAAACCAGGTCATTTATGTCCCTGTTAAGTCTATTGCAGTTACCTCGAACCTACATGCGGGCGCTATTGACCGCCTGGAGGCCTGGGATTTCCTGGTCGCAGCCGGTGACGGCGACCAGCTTTATTCACCGAAGATCAGGGAGAAAATCCGTGCCGGAGCAATAAAGGAAATTTATAAGGGAAATACATTAAACCAGGAGAAAGTCCTGGAACTGCAGCCTGATGTCCTGATGGTGACAGGAAGCCCGGAAGCCGGCCCGGACGCTTTTTCAAATATCGTAAAATCGGGTATCCCGGTCATTATCAATTCCGAATGGCTGGAGAACTCCCCATTGGGGCGCGCCGAATGGATCAAACTGATGGCGGCGCTGCTCGACCGGCAGAATTTTGCCGATCACCAGTTTGCATTTGTGGAATCGTCCTACCTTCACACTGCGGAACTCGCCGGGAAAACGACCGGGAAGAAACCGGGAATTCTACTCGGGAACGAATACAAGGGTACCTGGTATATGCCTGGGGGAAAGAGCTTCATGGCTACCCTCCTCTCGGATGCAGGAGCAGATTATCATTGGAAAGATAACGATCTGACCGGTGCTATCCCACTCAACTTTGAAGCGGTATACCCCGTCGCGCTCGATGCAGATTTCTGGCTCAATATATATGTTTCTTCACCGGAGGATGGAAAAAAGGAACTGGTAGCTTCAGACAGCAGGTATTCGGATTTCAAATCTGTCAGAAACGGCCGGCTTTACAGCATGGCCAACCGGGTAAACGAAAACGGCGCAAACGATTACTGGGAGTCCTCTTCTTTCCGGCCTGACCTGCTTCTTGCCGATTACGTGAAAATCCTCTACCCGGATTTACTTCCCGAACATACGTTGTATTATTGCAGAAAATTGGAATAAGCCAGACTATTTTGTACCCGATCCCTTCCAGATATCTCCGGCTGTCGATCCTGTTCCCGGGCTTCTTAGTACTTTTCCTTTCCGATATACTCCTGGGATCGGTACATATACCCCTTCGCGACGCTTTGTCCATTCTTGCAGGAGGAGAGAGTGAAGTGAAGGCGTGGAGCTATATTATATACAACATACGCATCCCCAAGGCATTAACAGCGACGCTTGCCGGCGCCGCGCTCTCCGTAAGCGGGTTACAGATGCAGACTCTTTTCAGAAACCCGCTGGCAAGCCCGTCAGAGCTCGGAATCAGTGCAGGAGCGGCGCTGGGCACCGGGTTCCTTATCTTCGCCGGCGGCTCGGCAGGTGGTATCATCAACCTTCACCGGCTGGGTATCGGAACATCCTGGCTGCTGGCCCTGAGCGCTTCCCTTGGAGCCGCTCTGATTTTTTCGGTGCTCCTCGTAATTTCCCGCTTTGTACGTGATCATGTCGTTCTGCTGATCGTCGGCCTGCTTTTGGGCACATTGACATTATCGCTGACGACGATCTGGCAATATTATAGTAAACCGGAGCAATTGCAGGCATTTATTTCCTGGACATTCGGTAGCCTGGGCGGTGTTTCCGGTCACCAACTGACGGTACTTACATGTGTTTCGATTATTGGGATCCTGGCCTCTTTTTCATTGTCCAAGACGTTGAACGCACTTCTTTTAGGAGAGCACAATGCGGCTACGCTGGGGATTTCCATATTAAGAGCCAGGACCTTCATACTGATCAATACCTGTATTCTTACAGGGACGGTGACTGCGTTCTGCGGCCCGATAGGATTTATAGGCATAGCGGTACCTCATCTTACGCGGTCGCTCCTGAACACTTCCAATCACCTCATCCTGCTGCCAGCCTGTTGCTTTACCGGCGCCATGCTTTTATTGGCATGTGACATCATAGCGCAGCTCCCCGGAAGCGGGTTTGTACTCCCGATCAACGTAGCTACTTCGCTTGTAGGCGCGCCTATAGTGATATGGATTATCCTGAAAATGAACAACCTGCGTAATTCATTTTAGATATGGCGCTGATCACTCACAAGCTTTCGATAGGATATACAAAGACAGGTAGCCATATGCAGGTCGCTTCGGGCATAAATTTCAGCCTGAGCGCCGGAAAGCTGACTGCTTTGCTCGGAAGAAACGGCTCCGGTAAATCGACCCTGATCCGTACACTGGCCGGCCTTCAAAAGCCCGTAGCCGGAAGTATAACGCTGGAAGGGCGGGATATCGGGGAATGGGCAAGCCCGGACTTATCCATGAAAATGGCCGTTGTGCTCCAGGAGCAGGTAAGGAATCCTAACCTGACAGTGTACGAGCTGGTTGCCCTGGGACGAACACCCTATACCAACTGGCTTGGAACCCTGAGCAAGGAAGACAGCGACATCGTTTCAGAGAGCATCCGCAAGGCCGGTATAGCGGAATTGTCCGGGCGTGGAACCCACCTGCTTAGTGACGGCGAGCGGCAGAAAGCAATGTTTGCAAGGGCGCTGGCCCAGGAAACCCCGATTATACTCCTTGACGAACCGACCGCGCACCTCGACATTCTCAGCAGGATAGAGCTCATAAGGATTTTAAGGCAAACAGCCCATAATGAGTCGAAGTCCGTGCTTTTTTCGACACATGATCTCGAGCTTGCCCTCCAGATGAGCGATCAGTTGTGGCTGTTTGACGGAAAGGGAGCTTTGTTAACCGGTACTCCTGAAGACCTCGTCCTGCAGGGCCATATCAGCCGGCTATATTCACAGCCAGGTGAATGGGGCTTCGATATAGCTACAGGTGAAATTGTAGCACCCGCTCCTTTTCCTCCGAAGAAAAGAATCAGATTGTCGGGAGAAGGCCCCGAACATCTCTGGACGAAGAAAGCGCTGATCCGGACAGGGCATACAGTCATCGACTCCGACGGGACGGACTGTGTGGTCGATGTCGGAAAAAACGGGCAGTCTGTACGCTGGATTATCATCGAAAACGGCAACACACAAATCGCCGGAAACATCGGGGAGATGCTTGCGTGCCTGGAAAATGCCGGATGAGGTCATCCGGAAAAGTCATTCTTTTCCTGCGTATCGTTGTGCAATGATCCCCACAATAACGAGCTGTAACGAATGGTATACCATGACCGGCAATAATACGATCCCGGCATAGGGACTGCCTGCAAACATCACATTCGACATCAGCGCTCCCTGCATCAGCGACTTCTTGGAACCGCAAAATACCGCCGTGATCCTGTCCTCCCTGTTGAAGCCCAGTAGCGTTGACACCACTTTTATAAAATAAAACACGGCATAAAATAAAGCGATCATACCCAGCGCCAGGAGCGCGAGACCACGATACGACATTCCTGCAAACAGCCGATCGCTGAAGGACTGGCAAAAAGAACAATAGACGATCAGCAAAATAATCGTCTGGTCAAAAAGGCGGGTAAACCGGGCATTGCGGTTGGCCCAGTCGCCGAGCCTGCCATATAGCATCATACCCAACACTACCGGAACCAGTACCTGGAGCGACAATTGAAGCATTACGTCGTTCATAGAGATCAGGTTCCCCTCGCCGGTAAATACCAATCCCAGCCACAACGGTGTGATAAAAACGCCCATCAGGCTGGAGATACTGGCATTGAAAATCGCTGCCGGGAGATTTCCCCCGGCAATGCTCACCATTACCACCGACGACGAAACCGTAGACGGGAGTATACAGAGAAAGAAAATCCCGAGCCAGAGCGTATGGGCTTCCTGCCCGGTAAAGAAAGGGCGGATAGCCAGTCCGATCAAAGGGAACACGATAAACGTAGCAGCCTGTACAAAGAGGTGCAGCCGCCATTGACTGAAGCCGTCGCGCAGCCGGCGGAAACCGAGCCGCAAACCGTAAAGAAAGAAAATAACCGAAACTCCAAAATCGGCGACCTCTCCCAAATGGTAGGGACTTGCATCCGTCCCGGGATAAGGATATAGCCAGGCCAGCAGGATAACGCCCAGAAGGGAAAGCAAAAAACCATCGAAACCGTAGCGGGCCGCTACTTTATACAGACTCATCAGTCGTCCATCAGATTAAAATCCCAATCCATGTACCGGGCATATGTTATTTCCTCCCGAAATCAGCCGGGTTTTCGCCCCAATACTCCGTTTCCCATTTCAGAACCGGATTTTTGTAGGCATTGGTTGCCAGCCAGCGCTCGGCCCGCTGCAGCAGCTCAAAAACAGGTTTATTGCGGGGTGTCAGCTCAAGTTTGGTATTGGCATGCTTCTTTTTAACCCATCCTATCGCAGTTTTCGAGTCAGAGTATATGGGTATCTCGCTATTGTGTTTCTGCAGATAGGCAAGCGCGTGCACGATGGCCAGGAACTCTCCTATATTATTTGTCGCATCGGCATACGGTCCCTGGAGGAATAACTTTTCTTTTGTCTGGAGATAAATCCCCTGGTACTCCATATCGCCGCTGGCCGTATTCCAGGCCGCATCGACCACCAGGCTGTTCAGTATCGGCTTTCCCACTGAGGCGGGTGCGGCTTTCAAAACCGGTTTGGCCGATGCCTTTTTTACAAATTCCCAGTAGTTCCGACGAATGGCTGATTCGGCTTCGGATAAGGAGTCAAAAGACTTATACTGACTGCCTTCAAGCCCTTTGATCTGCTTCTCACATTCTTTCCAGTCAGTAAAAATCCCGGTTTTTCTTCCCTGCCATACTACATAATACTTCTGCTTTTTAGCCATTACTTTTTATACCTGTAAGTTAATTTCGGGTCCCAAATATATGGCTACACCGGGAGATATCCCACTCTGACAAGGTCTTCCCGGCTTGAGCAGATAGTGTCGCCCCTGTGGGGCTTCCTTCTCACAGGAGCCTCTGCATCCGCGGGCTTCGCCCACGGTTATGCACGTGCCGCCCCTGCGGGGCTGGCATACGGATTACTCCCCGGGTAAATATCCCAACCTTACCAGGTCGCCAGCATCTCGGGCTTTATACGTCGATCCATCCCGCAACAGATAGAGATCATCACTTATGTGAACAACCGAGCGGTACAGATGATCTGTAATGATAATCCCTTTCTTCTTTTTTTCTTCGTTGATCAGGTCAGTAAATAAATGGACATTTTTTGGTGATAAATGGGTAAACGGTTCGTCCAGGAGACAGAACCTGGCGTCAGATTTCAAAATAATATAGACTTCGATTATCCGGACATTCCCGCCTGATAGTTGCCCGATCTTCAGGTCTCCGGATTTCTTAAACTCATCAAAACAGTCCCTGAAAACGGCATAGTCCAATTCGAAGTCATCGAATACCCTGGAAATACAAAAATCTTCGGGAATAAGATGATGGTGTGGCAGCATTCGCATATCGGATGGGTTCCGGTAGCGGGAAAGCAGTGCTTTGCCGTTTAATCTCAGCGACATTTCAGCCGCCAGCTCCCCGAAAATCAGCTTTAAAAGGCTCGATTTCCCGCAGCCATTCCTGCCTAATATACCGGTCACTTTCCCTGTTTCAGCTTTTAAATAGACGCTCTGAAGAATCTTTCTTGTTCCGAAACTGAGCTGCACACTATCTATTTCAAGAAGATTAATCATACAAACCTGAAACAACGACAGACATCAATATATACAAAAGAATGTCCAGGGAAATGGTTGTGATCAGCAGCGTCCTTTTACCTATTCCGAGGTTTTTATAATACTGAAATTCAAGCTGATATGTATAGTAGACGAATCCTCCTATAATGGACGTTGTGATGACTTTGATCCAGAAAGCAAAGATTATCTCGGCTACTCCATGTGCCACGCTTTTCATAACAATAAACAGGGATATTGCCAGGGAAATGAGGCAGAATCTGCGGTAAAACCGGAGGACCAGCCGAAACATCTTGCCAATTTTTGCTTCCATTTCGTCATGAATGTCAGTATTCCTGCGGCAAGTAAATGAAAATCCCGACAGATCGCCTGAGACTTGCCGGGATAGTGCTTCTTCTTAGGTTTATTTAACGGTTGGATGGATAATAATGTAGTTAGTTCAATAGGATTAGCTATACCTGAGACGGATCGTGTCGCCCCTGCGGGGCTTCCTGCTCGCGGGAGCGTCCTGCACCCGCTTCCGCAGGCTTCGCCCAC
>CAZLTN010000032.1:0-22418 GCA_964562455.1 uncultured Cytophagales bacterium | reverse complement strand
GGTTATGCACATGTCGCCCCTGCGGGGCTTCCTGCTCGTTAGAGCTTCTGAATCCGCAGGCTTCGCCCACGGTTATGCACATGTCGCCCCTGCGGGGCTTCCTGCTCGTTAGAGCTTCTGAATCCACCGGCTGTGCTTACGGTTATGTGTATGGTGCCCCTGCGAGGATCGGGCGGGACCCGAATAAAAAGTTTCGTTAGTATTTCTCCAGCTCAGGCGCTACGGACTCAGTTCTGGGAGCATTCCAGATAGTGGCCCCTATGTACCTTTCAGGGCCTGTCAGCAGATCGGTGAAATAATAGACGATTACGATGCTGCCGTCCGGGCGTTGTACCATTTTCGGATAACCGATATCCCTGGCAGCCCCGTCGTTGCGAAGTATGTATTCCTTGCTCCAGCTCTTACCATTATCGGAGCTGAGCTTCGCTATCATGGCCGCATTCCGGCCCGTTGAAGGATCGGAACGGTATCCGTATACCAGGCAGATCCGGCCGTCCTTAAGACGAAGCATAGCCGGGGGGCTCCCTCCCTTCCCGGTATCATCGGAAGCATTGCCGAGTTGTTTCCATGATTTCCCGTTATTCCTGGAATAATATGTGCTTATAAAATCGGCCCCGTCTTCCCGGTTTCGAATGGTCACCAGCAGCTCACGCCTGGAAATCTGTACTGCAGCCGGCATGATTGCAAAACCCTCAGGCTCCACTCCTATCGGCGATACGAGCGACCAGTTCATTCCCCCATCTTCCGTCTTTACGCAAATGACACGCCCTTCCTTACCATCAGATTTTGTGGCTGTGATAAAAAGCATACATTCTTTTTCAGAATTCACGATGTACTCTGTACGCGCCTCCAGGCCCGTCATGCCAAAATCAGGTAGTTCATACGGACCTGCCCAACTTTTTCCCCGGTTTGCCGAAACCCAGAAATAAGACTTCTTATTCTTCCCGAACCTGGTAACAAAAGCGAGGTTGGGATCTTTAAAATTGATAGGCCGGGTAAGCTTTTTAGGCTTGGGAAGCGGTACATCGGTCCGTTGAGTGCCGAATTCCGATTCAAATACCAGCACACCTGCTTTTGCCGGGTCCTCGATCTCCCATGACTCACCTCCATCCTTACTTCTGGCGAGTACGTGTATTTCGGTTTTCTCACGGTCAATATAGTGCAGGCTCGTTTTCGTTTGCTTATGATATCCTATCGAAAAACCTGTCAGGATTTCGTTGCCCCATATCCAGATGCCCGTGTTGGCCGGCCAGCCGGCATAGCGCCCGGGCTCGTGATAAACTTTCAGGTGCCTGACATCATCTGCAGGGATTTGCGCACGAAGGGTAATAACTGTGAGGAAAAGGAAACAAAATGTTCTAAAAAAACGGAGCATAAAAATTCCTTGCAATTTAATTAAGAGAAATGGTAACACAGGTCATACTATTAACACACAGACCGTTACAAGCCCGGGAATGATTTTACAGTAAATCTGACTGTCCGAATGTCTTTTGTGTGGTACGAAAGTACATAAATTTCCGTTAATGCACCATATCGAGATCTCTCTGGCCCATTTGCTGCTTTCGCTGGCAGCCGGTATTTCAGTCATTATCATTCTCACGGCCCGGTACAAATTACACGCCTTTTATGCTTTGCTGATCGCATGCTTCGTTGTGGGCCTGGGTGTCGGTATGCCTGTCGAAAGTATCCTGGAGCATGCAAAATCAGGTTTTGGCCACGTCATGAAATCGCTTGCGCTCATCATCGTGCTTGGCACTGCCCTGGGCATTCTACTTGAGAAATCGGGAAGCACCCGGGTGATGGCCGAGTGGATCCTTAAGAAAACGGGTGAAAAGAGGGCTCCGATGGCTATGGGAATCACCGGGTTCATTGTAGGACTGCCGATTTTCTGCGACTCAGGATACATCGTGTTGAGCGGGTTGGCCAATTCTCTGGCCCGCCGGACGGGCATTTCAATGGCAATCCTGGCAGGCGCTCTTGCGACAGGGCTTTATTCGGTGCATTGCATGATCCCGCCTCATCCGGGTATGAGCGCAGCGGCAGCCCATCTGCAGGTCGATTTCGGAAGGCTGATCCTCATGGGAATCCTGGTCGCCATACCGTCCAGTGTTGCAGGCTACTTATGGACTACCTATGCCGGCAGGAAGTGGGAAGGTGAGATTATCCCTGTCGCAAAAGAAGAAGAAAACCCGGAAACAGGAAGGATGCCATCTACGACGATGGCATTTGCGCCGGTCGCCATACCGATACTCCTTATCGCACTGAAACCGTTCTTAAACACACCGGGTGCAGAAGAAACTTTCTTGACGCACTTTACGGAAGTAGCAGGCGAGCCGTCCATCGCCCTTACTATCGGTATCGTTCTTTCCCTTCTTAATTTCAAAAACCGAAAAGGAAGTAGTACGATCACCGCTTCATTGTCGGAAGCCGCAGAAAAAGCGGGAGGAATACTCGTTATCATAGGAGCAGGAGGCGCATTCGGAGCTGTGCTTGCCGCTACCAACCCCGCTTCCCACTTTACATCTGCTGCCCAAAGCGGCTCATGGGGAATTCTTTTTCCTTTCCTGGTAGCTTTCGTACTCAAGACGGCGCAGGGCTCATCAACAGTAGCTATTATCACAACCGCCTCACTGATCCATCCGCTTCTGCCCGTCCTGCACCTGGACAGCCAGACGGGGACTCTCATGGCCGCCCTTGCTATGGGTGCGGGATCTATGATGATATCGCACGCAAACGATGCCTATTTCTGGGTGATAGCCAAATTCTCAGGCCTGGAAATGAAAACCATGCTGAAAGTCTACACAGTTGCCTCCGTGTGCATGGGGCTCACTGCATTGGCAGCTACCTATATTTTGTGGGTAATTATGGGTTAAGAATTGTGAGTTACGAATGTGCCGGAGCGATAAATCCCTCTCTGACCATTGCAGCTTTCAATTTTTCACCCAGACCTTCAGTAGCTTTTACAAGCGGAAGACGAACCTCGGCAGAAGCCCAACCTTTGATTTCGAGGCATTTTTTTATACCGACCGGGTTAGATTCCACATAAAGAAGGGTGTCGAAATCTATGAAGGAATACTGTATTTTCGACGCTTCCTCAAAACGTCCCTCAAGCGCATGCCACGTCATAGCTCCGAATTCTTTCGGAAAAGCATTGGCTATAACGGAAATAACGCCATGCCAGCCTACGCTGACCATAGGGGTAACAAGGTTATCATCTCCGGAAAGCAGCAAAAAGTCTTTTGGCGCCTTCCAGGCAAGCTGCATTGCAAACTCAAGGCTGCTGGTAGCATCTTTGATCCCGATAATATTGGGATGCTCTGCCAGCGTCAGTACCGTATCGAGCGACAGTGATACCACTGTTCTGCCCGGTACATTGTATAGAATGACCGGCACGGGAGAAGCGTCGGCAATGGCTGTAAAATGAGCAACCAACCCTGCTTGGGGTGGCTTGTTATAATAAGGCGTTACCGACAAAATAGCATCTACACCGCTCAGGTCCGCCTGGGCTATCGCTTCCAGAACCGACCGGGTGTCATTACCGCCTATACCGTATACTATCGGGAGCTTTTTCGGATTGTTTTGTTTGGTCAGCTCCAGCAGGCGTTTTTTTTCGGAAGCAGTTACTGTCGGAGACTCGCCTGTAGTACCCTGTACCACAAAATAATCTACTCCTCCTTCACTAAGATACCCGAGAAGCCTGACGTACGTATCGTAATCGACTTCCTGTTTCTCGTTAAACGGGGTAACAACTGCTACTCCTACTCCTTTAAATCGCTGATCAACTGACATTATCGATGATGTACTTTCGTTTTTTAGGGACCTGGAGCCCAGGGCTGCCCCTGGGCTGTTCAATCCGCAAATGTAATGAGCTTCATGTACTTTCGCTATGCTCCCGACAACATTCCGATAAAATCCTCTTCCGAAATGATGGTAACACCCAGCTTCTGCGCCTTTTCCAGCTTGGAGGGTCCCATGTTGTCGCCGGCAAGGAGGTAGTTGAGCTTACCCGAAACGCCGCTGAGCACCTTACCACCATTCGCCTCTATTTTCAGTTTCAGCTCATCGCGGTCAAAGTCACGGAATACGCCTGATATCACGAAAGTTTTCCCCGCAAGCACATCGCTTTCGACATCGAGGGGCTTGTCGTCGCTTTCAAATTTCAATCCTGCAGCCTTCAGCCTGGCAATCTCGTGCAGGTTATACGCATCCCCGAAATATGCCTGAAGGCTCAGCGCGATCTTATCGCCGATCTCAGGTACGGCTATAAGCTGCTCATAGGAAGCCGATTGCAGGGCTTCCATCGTCCCGAAATAAGCCGCCAGCTTTTCGGCCACGGTAGCGCCGACAAAACGGATCCCAAGCGCAAAAAGCAGGTTTCGGAAAGGTACGGTTTTTGATAGTTCAATACCCTTCAGGATGTTGTCGACCGTTTTTTCCCTAAAGCTTATTTTCTTGGATTTACCGGTTTCCTCGTTCAGGATATTTTTCTCCAGCCCCAGCAACTGGTCATAAGTAAGGTCATAAAGATCGGCCGGGCTTTTTAAAAGATCTTTATCGAAAAGAAGCTCGATCTTCCCCTCGCCGAGGCTCTCGATGTTCATCGCTTTCCGGTGGATAAAATGCTCTATCCTGCCCTTTATCTGCGGCGGGCACCCCTTCTCGTCGGGGCAGTACCAGGCGGCTTCGCCTTCCCGGCGTATCAGTTCCGCTCCGCACTCAGGACAGCGGGTGGGGAAGGTAACCGGCTCGGTAAGGAAAAAATCTCTCTGGGCAACATCCACGCCGGTGACTTTCGGGATGATCTCCCCGCTTTTTTCAACGAACACCACATCTCCGGTTCTCAGACCCAGTCTTTCAAGCTCATTGGCATTATGCAGAGTAGCACGCTTCACCCTGGTCCCGGAAAGGTGCACGCCTTTAACTTTGTCGTAAGGCAGGTCACGCTCTTCGATCGCGCACAGATTGGCTACCGGAGTTACCGCGCCGGTACGGCCGACCTGGTAGGAAACCTTTCTTAAGACAGCAGGCTTATTTTCTGCCTGGTACTTGAATGAAATGGCCCATCTCGGACTTTTGGCCGTTGCCCCCAGCTCCTGCTGCTGGTCATACGAATTGACTTTGATAACAATGCCGTCTGTCGCAAGGGGCAGCTCAAAACGCTTTTCCTGCCATTCCCTGATATACAGGATAGCCTCTTCAATATCACCGCACTTCCGCCAACCCGGCGACACATTGAAACCCATCTTTTTAAGACCGGCAAGGCTGCTTTCGTGGGTCTGGAAAAAATCGTCATCGCTTAGAAAGGAATAGATGTAGCAGTCGAGGCTCCTTCGCGCCGTTTCCGAGGAGTCCTGGAGCTTAAAGGCTCCTGAGGCTGCATTTCTCGGGTTGGCATAGGTCTGCTCTCCCATCTCTTCCAGGTCTGCATTCAGCTTTTGAAAAGACGAAAAAGGCATAAAGCCCTCCCCCCTTACCTCGAAAACCGGCGGTACATCCGTGCCCCTGATACGCAGCGGCAGACTTTTTATCGTTTTAATATTATGTGTAATATCATCGCCTCTCCTGCCGTCGCCCCGCGTGACGCCCCGTTTCAACACCCCGCCTTCATAGGTAAAGCTCAGGGAAATCCCGTCGAACTTCAGCTCGCAAACATATTCGTATTCTTCCCCGCCCAATGCCTTTCTTACCCGCGCGTCGAACTGCCGCAGCTCATCCTCGCTATAGGTATTGTCCAGCGACAGCATAGGGTAACGATGATACACCGTCTCGAAGGTCTTGCTGATGGTACCGCCCACCCGCTGGGTCGGAGAATCGTCTCTTCTGAATTCCGGATGGGACTTTTCAAGATCGCCCAGCAGCTTCAGAAGGGCATCGAACTCCTGGTCGGAAATCTCGGAAACGCTGTCCTGATAGTACCGGTCGTTATAGTAATTAAGCCTGTCGGTCAGGTCGTTTATCTGTTGCTGTACGGGCATCATAGATATCGGTTTTATACTCGCTCGCATATTTTGGAAGACAAATATATCTCTTAAATGTAATAAGAGGATGTGATGATCAGATGATGTGGTGATGTGGGGATTGCCCGGCCGGCGGTTCCTCATAGTTACCGGGTCGGCTACCGGAGAGCGCCAACTAATCACCACATCATCTAATCAACGAATCACCACATCATCTAGTCAACTAATCAGCACATTGCTTTATCTTTGCCCGGACAACCGTTTTATCTTCATTCCATCTATGGCATTAATCGCTCCTTCCATATTATCCGCCGACTTTGCAAATCTTCAGCGGGATGTCGAAATGATCAACCATAGCGATGCCGACCTGATCCATGTCGATATAATGGACGGTAGGTTTGTACCTAACATCTCGTTCGGGCTGCCTGTTTGTGAAGCAATTGCCCGGCACGCGACCAAGCCTTTGGATGTCCACCTGATGATGGTAGAGCCGGAAAAATACCTGGCTCAGTTCCGCCAGGCCGGGGCCGCCCGCCTTACCATCCATATCGAAGCCTGCCCGAACCTTCACCGTTCCATACAGAGCATCAGGGAGCTGGGAGCCGCCGCAGGAGTAGCGGTTAACCCGCATACGCCGGTCGAGCTGCTGGTTGACATACTGCCTGAAGTAGACACCGTATTGCTTATGTCGGTCAATCCGGGCTTCGGCGGACAGAAGTTTATTGAAAATACCTATTCAAAAATAAGCAGGCTGGCTGCCATGAGGAAAAATGCCGGGCTTGGGTTTACGATCGGTATCGACGGAGGCGTAACTACAGAAAACGCAGGCCGCCTCGTTGAAACAGGAGCTGATATATTGATCGCGGGAAGCTTTGTGTTTAACGCTGCGGATCCGTGTGAGATGATTGATGGGTTGAAGGTGATTGCGGGGTGAGAGGGAGAGTTACGAATACGGAGCAGCATTAAAAAAGAACTTTCGATATTGAAATAACTATCCCCCTACATATACTCTTTCTGGCAGGCATTCCGCGAAAAGTTATTAAACGGTAACAAATAGAAGATAAACAGCATTTACTTTAGTTAAAGTTTAAGGGAATCTCTATTAACTCAAATTTCCCGTTTTTGAGTTAATAGAGATGCCCCTAAGTAAACGACATTGCCAGTAGAATATCAAAGTCAATCAAACTTATTTTTTGGCTTGCGCTCACTGGCGTCCAAAACGTTTTTTTAGCCTGAAAAATCGGGGATTATACACTTCCAAGCTTGTTTTCTGTTGATTTTCCAAATCAAGCCCCCCCTTTACCCGTAGTCTATACGCAGTTGTCCCCTTTCGACATGCCTGGTAGGCTTGTAAAACGGATTGTTTAGCCATTTCATCAATTCGATCTTCACGAATAAGTTCAATCGGATAAAGGTTACCAGATTGGATAGGTGCCAGTCGTACCGAGCCTTCTCTTTGAGATATTTAATGATCGACTATTTTATATTTATAAATGTTATAAAAGCATCCGATAACGAAGCTAAAAATACTTTATTCGGAAAGTACGCCAATGACGAACCGTATTTCTACGGTGTATGGGATTTGGATGGAGTAATCGGTACTTATTGGAACGGCAATAAAGACCCTACGACAACCGAAATATTAGTAAATAATCTATTTTTACGTCTTTTAGATACAAATCCTCAGAATTTTAAACTCAGTTTAGCCTTACGCTGGAAAACACTTAGGCAAGGGCTTTTGTCTACTGATAGCTTCAAGTCTCGGTTTTTCGAACTTCATCATTACCTCCTCTTACAAGGAGTCTATACTCGGGAATTATTGGTAATGGAGACTGATGAGGAACACAATTCCTGGAATCCGGATATTTTAAATTTTGGCCAGGATCAGTTAGACTATATCAATAATTGGATTGACTCCCGCTTTAGCTATTTGGACAATTATTTTAATTATATGTACGAAACTGCCCTACCGGTAAAGTTGGAGTCTTTCAATCTTAATAACAGCGAGAATAGGGTAAAAGTAGAATGGTCGATTGCAGAATCATTCAATGTAAACTCTTTCTCCGTAGAGCGTAGTCTGAGCGGAAAGGGCGAATGGACCACTCTCTGTAACATTGCCTATGCTGAAGGCAAATCCAGCTACTACCTATTCGATGACTACCCCATACCGGGAATCGGCTATTATAGGCTTAAAACAACAGATTTTGATGGAAGTCATGAATATAGCGTTATCAAGTCTATTGCCACCAGTACAGTAATACAAGGCAGTTCAGGCAGTGTTTATCCAAATCCAGCCAAAGGGATATTGAAATATAAACCAGAAAATATCCGCAGGAAAATATCTTCCGTTTCCATTCTCAACGCCCTGGGCATAACAGTTTTCAACCGAATCGATAATCCGGAACAGTCGATCGATATCAGCAATATTCCCCCCGGAATTTATATTACTGTAGTAAGTTTTGAGGATGGCGGACGCGAACACCATAAGGTCGCTATAACAAATTGAGAAAAACGAGTAGCATGAGGTAAACACAAAAGGAACAGGAATCTGGAAGGATGAGATAAGGTAGTAGACCAGAGATCCTAGCCTAGACTAACGCCAAAACGAGGCCAGCAATGTTTGTGAGTAGGCAGGAGGAGGTATCGTAACCTCCTCTGATGACCCTACACTGCAACGCCAAAATAAACAAACGTGAGACTTTCCCCACTAGTTACTTTTAAAGCATGTTTGGTATTGGCCGGAATTCTGAAAAAATCTTTGGGCCTAATAATGTATTTTTTTTCTCCGATTATATATTCACCTTCACCTTCAATAAAATAAAAACATTCTTCCATTGTAGGATGAAGGTGCTCCTCTACATACTCACCAGACGATAATCTGCCGAAGGCAAATTGTGTGATTGCCGTTTCCGAATCCTGTGCGGAAAGAAAAACAAATTTTTCACCCTGGTTATGAGTCGTCGAAACCGATTGGATATCACTAAGCGACTGATGTATCTTTTTGCTCAAGTTTTTGTTTTTTTTCGAGTTCCGAAGCAATCCAGTTATAAGTTTCCTCTACGCCATTTTTCAATGGCCGCGAAGGTGTCCAACCCAGCTTTTCCATTATCAATGCATTATCAGAATTTCTACCTCTGACACCCGTAGGCCCTTTAATATTTTTTACCGATAATGATTTACCCGAAATGCCTATGACCATTTCGGCAAAATCATTTAGAGAGATCATCTCTTCAGAACCAATATTAACGGGACCAGTAAAGTCGCTTTCCATTAACCTCCTTATACCCTCTACACACTCATGGACAATCAGAAAAGAACGGGTTTGTTTACCATCGCCCCAAATTTCAATCTCTCCTCCTTCAGGTGCGGCAGCGACCTTTCTGCATACTGCAGCCGGAGCTTTTTCTCTGCCGCCTTCCCAGGTCCCCTGAGGCCCAAAAATGTTATGAAAACGTGCTATACGTACTTCTATGCCATGATTACGATGATAAGTAAGATACAAACGTTCGCTGAATAATTTTTCCCAACCATATTCACTGTCGGGAGCGGCAGGATAAGCCGAGTCTTCCGAACACTTCGGATTATCGGGATCGAGCTGGTTATATTCGGGATAAGCGCAGGCAGAGGAAGAGTAGAATATTCTTTTTACATTTTTATGCTTAGCTTCTTCCAGTACATTCAGATTTATCAATGCGCTATTATGCATAATATCCGCATCGTTTTCACCCGTAAATACAAATCCCGCTCCACCCATATCTGCAGCCAGTTGGTATATTTCATCTATATCAGGAGATATAACATCTGCAACAAGTTCCGGATCTCGCAAATCACCTACAATGAATTCGTCGGCATTGCCATTGCCATATTCATTTTCTTTAAGATCAACACCCCTTACATAATACCCCTCATACTTCAAACGGTTTACAAGATGACCACCAATAAAACCGCCGGCTCCGAGTACTAGCACTTTTTTCATACTTAATTTATTTAGATGTAAAATGTAACAAATATAAGGAATAGCCCTGCTATTACACAACGGGAGATTACCCCGAGCGTGTCGAAATCACCTGCAACGGCAATGTATCCGTAGCCAGGCAAACTACTCTAAGTTAAGTGATCCCCTCCGCTTTCTTTTCTCCAGTCTTCTATAGCCGATTTCAGACCATACTGCAGCCTAAATTCACTCTTACTTAGCTTCTCTCCGTTGATATTAGTCGAGATCATTAGCTTTTTGACCCGGTCGGGATGTATCCCGTTAAATTTTATACCGAAAATAGCTCCGATGTTGTAAATAATCACCGCAGCTGTCCTCAATATCCAGCCAGGAACGATGATCCCAGGTTTGGAAACCCCGGTTACTTCTGAAATTGTACTGCAGATCTTTTCAATAGTGGGTGCCGGATAATAAGTGAGATTGTAAAGACAAAAGTTGTCGGAAAGACCCGATGTAATCGTCTGATACAAAATCCGGACGACATCTTTTACGTAAACACTGGCCTTGAGGGTGTCCTTTCGGCCGGGGTAAAAGAAAGCTCCTTTTTTTTGCGCATTGTAGAGACGGGTAAAGTTCCCTCCCTCATCTTTCCCGAAAACAACACCGGGGCGGACGATCGACAGTTTTCTGTTTCCGATATCTTTCGCCTGCCAGGTTTTGAAGACATGCTCTGCCACAAGCTTAGAGATCCCGTAGGGTGTATTGGGCATAGGAAGTGAACCCTCCGTTTTATTTTTTTCTGAAGCGCCGTACGGCGCAATTGAGCTGGTAAATACGATTTTCGAAATACCGTTTTGCTCCGCAAACGCGCAGATGCGATTGGCTCCCAATATATTGGCTTCGAAGTATTCATGATCTGGATGCCCGGGTGTGGTATGCACTGCTGCCAGATTGAAAATGATGGAGTTCTGCAGGTTGGGGATATCAAGACGGATTTCTTCCCGCACATCTACTTTCTGAAAATTAGGATGATCTGAGACTCGCCTGATGTCAAAGGAGTATACCTGAGCCGAATTTACCGATTGTTCGCTGATCAGGTACCGTATCAGATGCCTGCCTATGAAACCTTCTCCGCCAAAAACCAGGTAATTCATGATATTGCATTCCTTATAATGGGTAAAAATTGTTGGGCTACCTTGTCGAGGTCAAAGTGCTCTTCGGCATATGCGCGAGCACGCAGTCCATATTCGGTCAATATAGGGGAATTTTGTATGGCGGAATCAATAACATCTATCAGGCTTTTTAAGTCGCCCGGCTCAACTACAAAACCTAATTCGTTCCTCAACGTTATCTGGGCAGCCAGATTGTCTTTTGACATGATCTGGAGAGAAGGTCTTCCCGCACAATAATAAGTCAGTACTTTGGAGGGAACGCAATAAATCGAAGCGTCGGAATCCAGCATGGACATAAGCATATCTCCGCAACCCAATACATTAGGGAGCTCGCTGAAAGGCTGCAGAGGAAGCACCAGCAGGTTATCTAATCTGCGCTTCTCCCCCTGTTCCTTAACATAGCGAACGCCCGAACCCGTTGCAACCACCACAAACCTGACATTTATCCTAGACCTGTATATCTCAGCCAGCTCCAATAGCAGGTCCGGATTCTGTTTCATTCCCAGAGTTCCGGTATAAACCAAGTTAAAGGTGTCGGTAAGCCCATATTTGACGGAAAAAGAATTTTGCTTGGCAACTACAGGCATTTCGGTGATGTTCGCCCAATTCTCAATAACCGAAATTCTATCGGAGTTAACCCCCCAATCCAACAGAATTTTCGCAAAATCATCGCAAATCGCAACTACATGGTCAGCCTTACAAAGACATTTTTTTTCAATGTTATGGAAATAGATGCCTATCAGCTTAGCCAGCAACCTATTCCTTTTGTATAATATCTTTTCGGCAGCTATACTAAGAATGTCCTGAAGCCAGTGGATCAGGTAAATCCCTTCTTCCCCGCATACCCTGACCATCTTTTTCTCTGCTTCCAAAGGCGTATTGCCCGATATGACAAGGGCAGGCTTCAATTCTCGGATCTTTCGGGCAATTAGATTACCGTAGTCATTCTCCTGCCAGTATCGCTGTATAAATGAATTTTTATTAACGCGACGCCGACCCTTGCCAAGATCCAGCACATGTAGATTTTCCGATTCTTTAAAATCGCCGCCGGGCGACCCACTTGCCGAATTGTACACATGCATAACGGAATAGCCCTTGGCAGCCAGGCCCTTACTAAGATGATAGGCAAAAGGATAGCCACCGTATTCATGCACTAATATTGTAATTTTCATTTTTATTTCGGCATCTCATCAGGTAGCAGAGAAAACCATCTTACAGATAAAATTAAAAAAACTCCAAATATTTAATTGGCCCAAAGTTAAAATGTTATTACTATTATCGGAATCGAAATATTAATTTTCACAAAATAACAACCACCTTTGTTAAGTACCAGATATTGAAAATGCTAAGGTCCTTGCCTTTGCACTGAAAAAAATACTCTCCGTTTTTCATGATCCATCACCATCAGAACTTAAAAAAGAGCAAGGGAAAAGCGAAACTCGAACTATGGACACCCCAATTCGTGTTAAAAGCGCTGGCGCTCATTTTCCTTTTATCTTCCCCGGATTCCATTGGCCAAATCAATACAGTTAATTTTCAGCTGGAAGCCCAGGCTATCGCCACTCCAACAGATGGAATACCCTTCTGGTTCAGAGCAAGACAAGGCGGCAACGTACCGCTTCCCGGACTCTCTGGGAGCCTCGTCGGCAATATTTATAAGGATTACGATACGACCCGACGACGAACGTTCGACTGGGGGATCGGGCTGGAAGGCAGGGCCAATGTCAGCGAGATGACAACAAATATAATCCTGGTACAGGCCAACACTAAAATTAAGCTGGCAATGTTCGAGATAAGGGCTGGCAGGTGGCAGGAACAGGTAGGGCTGACCGATACGCTGCTGACTTCAGGGGCTTTTTCCGTATCTGGTAATGCCTTGGGAATCCCGCAGGTACAAATTTCTATTCCTGAATTCTATCCGCTTGCTTTTACTAATGATTGGATTGCATTTAAAGGCTCTTTTAGCCACGGATGGCTGGGACAGTTGCCCATTGATGAATTTTATTGGGTTAACAACGCTGAGACCTATTTTCACCACAAATCATTATACGGACGACTAGCTAAACCAAAAGGAGTGTTAGGAATTTACGGCGGGTTTACCCACCAGGCGTTCTGGGGAAACGAAGCCAAAATATTTGGAGCCAATTACGACTTTTCCCCCTGGAAATCATATAAGTCGGTATTGTTCGGGCAGATGTGGGCTCAAAGTAAGGTGGGTAATCATCTTGGCTCGATAGATCTCGGATTTCATTTAGATTTTAATTCCGTCAGGTTGTTGGCCTATCGTCAGTTTTTTTATGAAGCGGGAGCTTTAGCCCATTTGGCTAATATTGAAGATGGATTGAACGGGGTAAGCCTGACCAATAAACGTTTCGATTCCTCTCAAAAGCACCTGCAATGGAATAAGCTCCTTTTGGAAGTCCTATACAGTATGGACCAGGCGGGAAGTCTGTCGAGTCCGGCAACTCCCAGTGGAACCGAAAGCTACTACAATCACTACCTCTACCGGGAAGGCTGGAGCTATAAAGGAGCAGGACTCGGCACTCCACTGTTCACAACCATCAGGGAGGCCAAACCCGGACAGACTTCAGCCGGTCAGTATTACATTAATAACCGAATATTGGCGTGCCACGGCGGATTTTCAGGGAACTGGCAAAAGTACCAGATCAAAGCAATGGCTACCTATTCCTATAACAAGGGGACGTATGCTACAAGCGGGAAGCCGTACCGAAGCCCTTTCGAGCAGATTGTATATCCGTCACCTGATTTTGTATTTGAGCCGGTGCACCAATTTTCTTCTTTTCTCTCTGTACAGCGTAACATCTTAAAAAAGAATCATAAAAAGCGAGAACTTACTCCCTATTGGGGAGGACAAGTGGGATATGATTCGGGAAAATTGCTAAATTCGTCGTGGGGCGGAATGTTAAATTATGGAGTTCATTTTTAACCTTTTTTACAGCTACAGGAAGTAATTCTGATTCCATCACCTCTTTGCATACAACATATCCATTTGAGCTATTTGAGAAGCACCTACTTCAAGAGAACCTACGGGCCCGATCAATCTGAATCCCATACTGCAAACCAGTTCGTGCATTTCTTCAAACAACGGCTCTCCCTCATACATGCTGACAAATGACGCTTCAAATAGAAGATAGTCTATCTCATCCATAAATGAACCCGCACCAAGTAAAACCTCCTTTTCATAACCCTGAACATCTAGCTTCAGCAATAACGGCCTCTCAATGGTTCCTATAGCCATCGCTATATTGTCCAACCTCTCTACAGGTACCGTAATTAGCCTAACCTTCGACGTCTTAGGTAACTGGCTCTTTTGATAGTCCGAAATAGGCAAAGCCGAACTGGCATGCGAGTGTTCGTTCTGGTAAAAGTCAATTTTTCCGCTGTTGCTACCTAGTCCGAAATTATATGTTATAATTTTAGAAGAAAATCTCGTGTTAAATCTCAACTTTTCATAAGTATCAGGTACAGGCTCAAAAGAATGAACAACTGCATTCGAAAAAAAACGAGTAACCGCATAAGCAAACTGTCCCTGATTGGCTCCCACATCTATTACTGTACCTAAATCAGAAATATGGTGTGATAGCTGGTCAAGAATATTAAAAGAAGCTATAGAAGTATTGGGTTTGCTAAGATAACGAATCCCGCCTTTAGAGTGCGTAGCGATACTAGCAATTTCTAATAACCTCTTAATAGTCTTTGTCGTATTTTGAAGAAAATTGGCCATTTACCTAGGTATTCACAAAATATATTACTTAAATAGATAACTTTCAATAGAGATTAATCAAAAAAAGAAATTAAACTGCCGAGTTAAATGAATCTTCTTATATATGCTAAATACGAAGAAGGGAGAAGAAAACTAATTAAATACTTGGAAATATGTAATATATAAGTAGAAAAATCAATACTATTAAAATACTTCTTTTGTACTCGAACAATTTCTCTTAATATTTTAATAGAAGATCTCCAATCAGCTGTTACTCCATCCAAAACAAATACAGAAATACTTAAGTCAAGAAAGAATCTAGTAGAGATATATGAAGCGTCGGTTAAAATTCTACTAAAAAAATCATAATCACCAAGATAACGATACGAAGTATCGTATAATCCATATTTATCAAAAATCTCCCTCTTGATCAAAGTGCTTTGATGAGGGATGATCGGCTTAGACTTTAATTCCCCAAGAAACCCAGAAGGCAACTTCCAAGCGACTCTATTCAAGTTACGATCTACTTTCTCGATATTAAAAAAAATCAAATCACTTCCGTCTAATCTTTCAAGAACTTTATCCAGAGGTTCTCGAATCAAATCGCCAGCATTTAAAAACAAAAGATATTCGCCTTTGGACAAAAGTATTCCTTTATTCATCGCATCATACATACCCCTATCACTCTCCGAAATAAATTGAAAATTATCTATAAGAATACTATTAAGAAATTGTACCGTATTGTCATTAGAGTTACCATCCACTACAATCCACTCAACCGATTTTGAAGAAAAAGTCTCAATACTTTCAAAAGTTCTTTTTAAACCCTGTAAATTATTCTTAACTACAGTAATTATTGAAAGTCTATTATTCATAACACAAAAGCTTCATCTTTAGCTAATCTAAATGCAATTATTGGTAGCAAAAAAGAAATAAATACAAAAAGAGATGTAACAAACGATCCAGAGCTAAATAAATTCATAAACGTTAACAAAATAAATGAATGAGTATAAAAATCTCTTTTTAGAAATAAAAATCGCGCTAAATATAGAATACCAAAAATAGCTAGAATTCCAAAATGTATGACTAATAAATACAAACTATTATTTACACCCGTCTCGCCAAAATCAAATGTTATGAATTCAGATATCAAGGATTCCGCTTGTCCAAATGCCAAACCAAGATAATTTCCTTCTGACGCTATTTTAGCTATTATAAATAAAGGCAATATCATTCTTATATAACCAGAAGCCTGTCCTTCCCAAAGTTCATATAATCGGGTAACTCTAATAAAGTCTTGTAAGAAAAAAGAAAAAAAAATAACTATAGTCACTCCAAGAGTAAATCTAAAAATCACAGGTATTATCGGCAATTTACTGCGAATAATATAATGTCCGATTAACAAAAAAATGGACAAATAAGCAAAAGCAGATTTACAAAAGAAAAGTAAGATGATTGTTATAACTAAATTAAATAGAGATATACGTCGCTGTAAAAACATAAGCAACCAAAATACATTGGTAAATACAAACCCCAAATAGCTAGGCTCCAAATAGAATCCCTTCATTCTATCACTCGGTGGAAGTTCATAATACAACTGAAAGCCACCCCAAATATTATAAAAAAAATTACCTCCAGTAAAAAAAAAATCAATTGCCTGAACAGCAACAACGACCGACAATATAATTTGAAATAATTTCAACGAAATTATTAATGTATTTCTCTTTATTCTTACTTCGTTATATAATGCAATGAGAAACACTATCGAAGAACTACAAATAAGCTGAAAATAAGTTTTAAAAAACTCTTCAAAATCAGAAATATTAAATGGAACAAAAGGCAGCAAAGCGCTTAATAGAAAAAAAAGTAAACCATACTTATAATATCGAAATGGACTCCATCTAAAGCATAATATTGCCCAAATCGGAATAAGTAAAAAAGCTACCGATAAGTCAAATCCTACTACAGTAAAAATTTTTAAATGCAGCGTAATTAAAATAAAAATAGTAAAAGCCCCCAAAAAAAATTGAAACAAATCAACCTTCACCGATAAGAGGTTAAAACTCTGACTAGAGTTATCGATATTTGACTTCATTTTCAATAATTAAAGTAAAATATTCAAATAATCTTCAATCATATTTTCTTTTGAAAAAAAAACCTGAGCTCTATTTGATGACTCAATTCTGTTCTTTTTATTTCTAATCTTAGCAACTCTAGAAGGACAAGAAAGAAGATGTACCAGATCTTCTGGAGTCTTAAAGTAACAATACCTATCTCCAATAGGTTCTAAAATTTCGGCTATTCCTTTACTCGGATAAGCCGCAACATACATACCTGCACAACATGCTTCGATAACCGTTGTCGGAAAGTTATCTATTTTAGAAAAAAAAAGCAATACATCACTTTCGAACATAGTCTCAATAAGCGCCTGCTTCTCACTAACATATCCAAAATTCTGAACCCGATCGCCTCGAAAAGGGCTATTTTTACCAACAAGTCGAATATCAATCTCTTTTTCTATCAGATATTCAATGACACTTAGATCCACCTTAACTTTTTCTCGAAAATCGGTTGTAACGAACAATACCTTTAGAGGTTTTTCGGCCGTGCTTTCATTACTATTTTCTAATTTGTTAATCTTTCTATGGAATGCCTTTGTCTCAATACCATTTCTTATTTGTAATACGGATTTATTTGGGTAGACAACTTTCAAATCTTCTGCTATCCAACTTGAAGGAGAAACTAGCGTAAGATTATTAATTTTGTTAATCATATCAGTCTTGGTTTTAAACTCACTATGAGCAAAATCAAGAAGAGAAGAAGGATATTGATATTTAAACTCACATACTACACACCCCTTTTTCCATGTTTCGCATTCTCCACGTATAGCACATCTCCCTGTATAGTACCAACTATCATGATTGGTAATTACAACCTTTTTATTCGAAGCAATAAGAAGAGAAAAAATTTGCCTGTAATTAAATCCGTGCGAATGAATCACATGCAAATGGATAACATCAGCCCATTCAATATTTTTTTTTAATTGCCTCGTTTTGGATTTGAAAATATCAATTCCAATAAATTTATGAAATAAAAAATTAAGAAAAGGAGTAAAGATAGAACAATTTGAAACTCCACGAATATTACTTGTATGAGTTTTTTGAAATCCACCATTTTCAAAACCATAAAGGAATAACACTTCGTGCTCTCTTTCCAAGAGACTATTAAAGAGTATGTTCGCAATCTTCCCAGCCCCTCCTCTATCATGATAAATAGACATCATTAAAACTTTCATCTTCTAAATATTTTGGTGCTTCTATTCATAGCCTCTCAATGAAATCAGTAAAGGCATATTTACTTCTTCAAGCTCACAAAAGTAAACCTTACTCAAATATTTTCCCTAAATCAACAGCAAGTGATTTTAGTCTAAAATATCTCAAATGAATGAAAATTATACCCCTCTTTTTAAGAAGGAAATAAAACATAATCAAAATAAAAAACTCAGTAAGAAACCATGATATAGCCGAACCAACATATCCAAACTTTTTCACAAGAAATAAATTCAAAATGACACATATCAAAGCGCCAACAACGTTAATTATCAAAAAAGCCTTTTGCATCTTAAGATTTAGTGCTACATGAGTACCGGCAATATGGCTAACTGCTATTATCAAAGGTAAAAATGCTAATATTTTACACACTAAGATAGCAGGTAAAAAGTGTGAACCGTAAAAAAAATTTATGAATATATCGGATCCAAAGAAAATTACACATCCTCCTATAAAACCAAACCATACAATGAATGGCATTATCCTTCTGACATATAGTAAGCCTATATCAATACCATCAGCAAAAGCTCGGCTAATGAAAGGAAAGACCGCCTGAGTTAAACCTAAGGCGATTAACACTTGGACAATACTGATAAGTTTTATACCAGCTGAATAATAACCTACTTCTAAATCAGTTCTAAATAACCCAAGTGCTATTACATTTATATTTACATAAAAAGTAATGATACAAATTGATAGAAAAAAAATTTTCTCGTTCCAAAGAAGAGAAAAAATCCTATTTAAGTTAATACGCTTAAACTTCAATCTATATCGCCGGACAGCCCAACCAAATGTAATCAAAGACATACCTATATTTGCAATACTGAGTGCAAGCGCATACCAATATGAATCTTCAGGCTCATTAATAAAATAAAGCACTAAAACGCTGAATATCACCTTAGATATTAAATTCAAAATTGCTATCTTGGAAAGGTCTTGCATGGCTTGAAAAAGCCATTCCTGTGAGACAGTAAAGGAGATGCAAGTATAAAACGTACAAATAAGTATTTTCTCTATACCTTTTAAACTATTTAGTGTCGATAGCCCATAAATGAACACCAATGTAGATAAAGCTAATAAAAAAAATCTGGTGTAAAATACATCACTGAAAAGTTGATTTCGAGCTTCTACATTTGAAGGGTTTGCAGATAATTCCTTAACTGCTGTCAAGCCAAAGCTATAAGAAATGAATAGCGTAAAATAACCGACTACTGAACTTGCAAAATTTATCGATCCAAATTTATCTGGTCCGATAATCCGGGTAATAATAGGTAAGGTTAATAAAGGAAAAACGTAGTTGAGAATTTGAATAGTCCCAACTGAGAGAAGATTCGTGACAAGTCTCTTTATTTTGCTGTCCATTACTTCATGAGGAGATATCAGCTATTGCTACCTTGAAAATAGGCGACTTCCCTTAATTTCTCTGATCAGGAAGTATAGAAAGCAGATAAATATACCTAAACAGGCCGCGCCGACAGCCAGAACTAACCTTCTCGGCTTGCTTGTAGCATTCGGTACTACAGGTGGTTCAAGTACTTCTATAACCGGATTAAATTGTGCTGCCTGCAAGCGAGCAAGCTCATATTGCCTGCTTAGTTCAGCATACACACTTTGAAGACGCATAAACTCTGCCTGCAAACGTTGCTCCTGAACTTTTCCAATGTTAGTATATAAGTTCCGGTTAGTATCTTTAAAAGCGCTAAATGCAGTTTCCGCACGATCCAACTTAGCTTTGGCCTCACTCACCTGTTTACCGAGGTAAGAAGCTTTTGTTGCTTCTTTATTAAAGCGATAATCAGATACAAATTCTTTAATATATCTGATAGCAAGACTATTAACCTCTGCGGCAAGATAAGGATCGGGCATTTCCGCTTCTATCGTAATAATACCAGTAGTTTTTGCCATTCCTGCATTAATCCGATTGCGCAATGTATTTAGCAAACTTTGCTGCGATCTGGATAAAGCCATAACGGAATCACCAGAATAATCGGCAAACAAAATTGGTTTAGGCTTTACTTTAAAATTTTTTGAAAGATACTCTTGCAAAACTACAGTCTTTCCGCTTGAATCTTTCATGGGAGTTGAAAGGGTTCTTATTAAAAATGGTGTACTTTTTACGATTTCCGGATAAAGATCTGGCCTGATCGCCTCGGTTCTGTTTTTTGTACCTATACCAGCAAGACTGGCAAGTTCGGTAAGATTACCTGTTAAACTGGAAGAATACTCCGGTAAGATCTTTGCCTTTGCCCTGTATTCATTTTTCATCAAAAAAGTAAGCATATAAGTAGTTATTCCACAAAGAAAACCGGTAAAAATAAAAGCTTTCCATGTTTTAAAAAAAAATGCGCTTACCTTTTCAAAAGAAATTTCTACTATAGTATTTCCCTCTGTATTTTCCTTTATTGCTTCCATTCAGTTATTAGTCTTTTTAATAAATCTCACCTTTTATTTCAGATTGATTCATTGCTGCTGCTGGCTCCAATCTGTTATTAACCTGACTAATGATATTGCGACAGTGCCTAGTACTGAAATTATCGCAGCTCTTTCGCCTCCGCTGATTTCCCGTCTTTGGGTTTCATCTTTAAATGGAATATGTATATGGCTGCCCGGTTGGATCTTTGGATATCTCCGGACAAAAAGGACGCGGTCGACCCGCTTGGTGATTCCATTCGGATAAACTACGTAGCCTGCTGTCCTCCGCGCATTGTCGCTGTAACCTCCTCCCTGGCCAATATAACGTTTAAACCCAAAACGGCTATCATATGCTACTATTGAATTGTTGTTAACAGCGCCCGATATCTGGACTGTCTCCAATCGTTTTGGTATAAAGATCGAATCTCCGTCAAACATCAGCAGGTTGACTGGCCTGTTTGGATAGCTAAGCGCTTCTCTAATATCCACAGCAACCCTTTCCCCGTTCCTGTGAAGGGTTCCGCCGTCTGTGTACCCCTCGGACTTAATTCCCCCTGCCCGCGAAACTATATCTTTAAGGCGCTCGGTATCGGCGATAATTGAGTAGTAGCCCGGATAGGTAATTTCTCCGCCTATATATACTCTCTTCTGGGTTTCATAACCTGGTTTTTTTCTTACAAAAACGATATCATAAGGCTTTAGCTCAAAATTCTGATAGTGATTTGTAGCGCCATCCGAGCTAAGCGTAAAAATACGGGTGTTGGTTGCATCAACGTCATTCATGCTGTCGGTACTCTGCCAGCGCCGCGACACATCTATCCTGTAAGGCAAAGCTCCCTCTGCAAACCCGCGTGACAGGAATATAAGATCGGATACGGTAAGATGCTCGGAATAGGGGAAAACTCCCGGCTCGTTTACCTCTCCAACGATTGATACCGTATATTCCTGCTTCAGGTCACCGAGTGATCTGATCGAGAGACTGTCATCTTTTTTCAAAGGGATATCGGGTATACTGCCCTTCATCAGGTTTTCGAGCGAAAATGATATAACTGCCGGCTCCAGGTTTTCCTGCTTCCGGTGCAATATTGCTTTGGTCATAAAAGCGTCCTCTCTAAGGCCTTCTGCGCGCCTTATCAGTTGGGATACGGTGGAAGTAGAAGCATTGAGGGCATATTGACCGGGCCTTAGAACCGCACCGTCGATCACGATCCGGTTTTCATACCTGTTCAGGATTTTCCCTATTTCATATTCGTCTCCGTTTTTTATATCAAATGCGCCAAAATTCTCCGATTCTATCGATTCGACACGAAACTCGCGACCCGTCGACCGCAACAGCGAAACCGATGCCGTGTACGCCACGGAAGTAAAGCCCCCCGCATAAAACAAGAGATCTTTCAATGTTTCTCCCTGGCGGGCCTCAAAAATACCCGGGCGCTTTACTTCGCCATCCATGGTCACCCGCTCGTAGTAAGGCGGCACATGAATTATATCCTGATCTGTCAAGAGTATATTGTCCTTGGTCAGCGACTTAACCAAAAACTCGTAGAGATCAATCTTCTTGAATACAGTTCCATCCCTTATGATCTCGACCGAGCGGTAAGTCCCTTGCTCCGAAGGGCCTCCGGCAAGATATAATACGTTGAATACCGAGCTAAGAGATGAAACCGTAAACGTCCCCGGGCGGTTCACCTCGCCCGTGACCATTACTTTTATACTACGCACACTACCGAGTGTTACCGTAGCGAAAGTTCCCGACCGGTTCAAACCAGAATAAGCGGAACGCAACCGGCCGACTATCCTTTCGGTTGCCTCTTCAATGCTCATTCCATTGACGTAAATAGGAGCGAAATTTAAAATCTTTACAGTCCCTTCAGGGCTCACTCTCAATTT
>CAZLTN010000031.1:0-50200 GCA_964562455.1 uncultured Cytophagales bacterium | reverse complement strand
TGTCCTTTAGCAAGCGTTCTGTTTCCAGCAATGAATAGGTGTTACCTTCAATTTGTGATGATTTCCAGCTAAGGTCTATGGCAAGCCGTTCCATTTCCTTGTTGTACGCACCGATGCTCATATGCGCTACGTTTCGCCGGAATTCTTCCTGCAATAGCATTAAACTGTTTATTTCGTCGGCGGTGAAAATATCAATCCGGGCCAGCACTTCTCTGACCAGTTGAAAATTAAATCCTTCCCGAATATCGCGTTCGTCAATCTCTTTTTCAAAATACGAGGTCATATCGATATGTCCCAAAAGCTGATTTGCCGGGCTTATCCGGTACCGGGTAGCACGGCGTTGCCCCTCGGAAATAATCTGACCGGTTTCCAGCAGGTGAGCAATGGCCCGCTTGACGGTAGCATAGGAACTCTTACCGATACCTTTGTGGATTTCCGGAGAGGAGCTTAAGGGGTTTTCCTGCAGGAATTTTATAATGTCATTATCGATCAGTGCCATAATCAAGCTCACAAACTTTCTTCTATAAGCTCAAATTTAAGCATAAATGAGCTTATTTATCAAGCAATTTGAGCCTATCTTCAAAATAAGCGCAAATTGTGTTCTTTTGAAGCTCAAATAATCGGGTTTTTGAACTCAAAATGGCCCGGGTTTGAGCTTATTTGCCATTATGAGTAGTTTAGACACGTAGGGGAGCGATACATGACTTACGGGATAATAGAGTTCTTTACTGATACTATGAACTCTTATTCAAGGGGAATGAAGGAGGAAGGAGATATTTCTCGCATTTCATTCCTAATATTACAGCATAGATGCAAAGACGATTTCACCCTATGGAACTAAGGCCGGTAAAATCAGAACAGGAGGAAGTGTCTTGCTGAATTGTATTTAGGAGAAAAAAGGACTTTAAGTAGTCTTTAGTACAAACAAATATCATATATGAAACATTTTCTACAAATGCCTTTCCCTGGGATATCCTTTTCCGGGGCAGGATCCTTTTTTAAAGCTAGAAAAATCTTATCGTTTTTACTTGCGTCTGTCATCTCATTTCAGATACAGGCACAACTTAGTGGTGCGCAGATAGGCTCTGCTGCATTTGCTAACCGACCCATCAGTTATGCCTTTGACAATAATCCAAACACATGGTTTACGGCTCAAAATGCTACAGGCGGATGGGTAGGACTTGACCTCGGCACGAAACATGTCATTACACAAATCGGGTTTCAGCCACACGATGTAGGTTTTAATACACTTGGCGTATTTGAAGGGGCTAACAATGCAGATTTCACCGATGGGGTTCCGCTTTATATGATTAAGCAAGCACTCACATCTACCAATATGCAAACGATTACCATCGACAATTCACGTGGTTTCCGTTATGTGCGTTACATTGGTCCTAGCGGACAAAATAGCCGTATTGCAGAATTGGATTTCTACGGTCATCAATCGGATGGAGACGATAGTAAATTGACGCAAATCACCAATCTGCCTACTGTTGTTATTCATACAGAAAACGCGGAACCTATTGACACAGACAAAGAAAGATATAGAAATGGGATTGTTACGATTATCTCTGCCGATGGTACGGAAGTATTTAGTGACAATCTGGAAATCAAAGGACGAGGTAATGCCAGTTGGGGCTTTCCAAAAAAACCATACAGAATGAGGTTGGCAAAATCTACAAACTTATTGGGATTGCCGGCAAAAGGAAGAAACTGGACGCTTATTAATAACTGGGGCGACAAAACGCTGAT
This sequence comes from uncultured Cytophagales bacterium, assembly GCA_964562455.1. Taxonomy (GTDB): domain Bacteria; phylum Bacteroidota; class Bacteroidia; order Cytophagales; family Spirosomataceae; genus Ravibacter. Next base: position 48,448 of record CAZLTN010000031.1, on the reverse strand, counting down.
GAGAAACTACCTTGCGTTTGATTTGAGTCAGAGGCTGGGAATGCCCTATACTCCCGCCGGCACACCGGTAGATGTGTTTTTGAATGGCGAATACAGGGGCTCTTATCAGTTAAGCGATCACATCGACATACGGAAAAACCGTGTGGATATTGACGAAATGAAAAAAACCGACAATACCGGCCTGAATTTAACTGGTGGTTATTTGATTGAAATAGATTCTTATGCAAATCAGGAACCTCCACACGCTTGGTTTGAATCACAGCCGAGAAAGATACCTGTTACCATCAAAAATCCGGATTACGAAGATGTCCCTGAACAGCGTAATTACATTATAAATCACTTCAATTTATTGGAAGCCGCCGTTTTTGCCAGCAACTATACGCATCCAACTGAAGGTTACCGTAAATATTTAGATATCCCCACCTTTATCCGCCATTTTTTGGTTGGCGAATTAAGCGGTAATACCGATACCTATTGGAGTACCTATATGTATAAAAAACGGGGCGACGATAAATTCTACACCGGCCCCGTTTGGGATTTTGATATTGCTTTTGAAAATGACAACCGGACTTATCCTATCAACACCCGAAACGGCAATAAATGGGTGTATGCTTCATCAGGAAGTGCTGCCAGGGGTATGCGGGATTTTGTAAACAGAATTATGAGTGATGAGACATTTAAAGCTCAACTGGAAGCTACTTACGCATATTACAGAAATGCGGGTATACTCACGAAACAAAACCTTACGACGGTTATAAATGCCTATGAAGTTGAATTGAATGAATCGCAGAAACTGAACTTTACACGTTGGAACCCACTTCTAAACGTAAAGGTTCATCTAAATCCGGCGACTTACGGTAGTTATGCCGGTGAAGTGGATAACGTCCGTAATTACATCAATAACCGCATAGACTGGATGGATGAAAAATTGAACTATTCTCCGTCACCGCTGCCCGTGAAGCTGGTGAGCTTCACATTGGAGAAGACCGGAGCAGATGTACAACTCCGCTGGGAAACCGCTGGAGAAACCAACAGCAGCCATTTCGATGTGGAATACTCCAAAGATGCCCGGAACTTCACTTATCTGGGCACGGTAGCCGCTCACGGCACTGCAGAGGAAAAGCAAAAGTATAACTATATACATACTTCAGTCCCAACCGGTACGGCCTACTACCGCCTCAAACAGGTGGACGAGGACGGCAGTCATGAGTATTTTGTTATCCGCAGTATAGATGTACAAGAAGGAGCAGGCGTATTTGTTTATCCCAATCCGGCTAACAACCATTTGGTACTCAGCAATCTGCAGGAAGGAACCTCCTACGAGATACTGGATATGCAGGGCAGGGTAGCAAAAGCCGGCACACAAGTCAAAGGCAACAGTGAAGTAGTGGATACCTCTGCCTTACCGCAAGGAACCTACTTTATACGGTTTACGAAGGCAGGGAAAGTGGAAAGCCGGAAAATAATTATCAATGATTAAATAGTCAATCTTTCAGATCTGAATCAAAAATTGCGGATCAATACCAAAACTTCGGCACTCATGCGTTGCATCTAAAAAAAATCCTATATCGGAGCCGAGTCCGGCAATCCGATCATATCGATAGTCGCATTGTTGGTTGGATTGATTATTAAAGGGTCGATTATAACGGTGGTGTGACCGCCGGCGTTGATTTCTCACCGGTATAATATAAGCCCATCAACTCCCGGAAACCAGCATCCGTTTTTTCGTTAGATATCCCTTTATTCTTTCGGAATTCATAATCCATCATCGCCCGGATCACCAGTATTCGCCAGCGCCATCCTTTTTTATTACTTTCTGGTAGCAGGCTATCCACCTCATTCAGGATCCGATAGGCTCTTTCAGCGCCGTGATCCCGTTCGGGGACTACAGCCGGCCTACCTTTCCATTTTTTCAGGCCATGATTTTTTTCTAAAATCTGTATCGCCTCTACTATCTGATCCGCATATTTTGCCGAGTATTCAAAAGAAGCATATTCTCTGACAATATCATATACCGGGCGGTCGCTTTGCCAATAGAACTGGCTGCATATCACCTTATTAATATCCTCAAACAACCCCTCCGAATAGGGAAATCCTCCCGCCAGCTTATGCTTGACCGAATCCCAGATGATCTGAAAACGTTGCGGCAACGGATTAGCTCCGAATCCTCCCCACGGGGCGCTTCCCCACATGCTAATTTCGGGGAAGTTCAGCATCGGTAAGTTACCGGGCACAGGATTTTCCAACGGGTATTTCGGAAATTCGTTATGTGAATCAGCCATGATATAGTCGACCGGCGGTTTCTCCTTCTGGTATGCTCTGGCCAGTCCGACCCATTCTCCTTCATCTTCTATGGCGTCAAAAAGCCAGGTAGACTGTACCAACCTGATATGAGGCTTTTTTTCTTTTACCATGGCAGCAATGTGTTTGGTCATTTTCAGAAAGCCGTTATTCCCCCAGGGAACGCAGTCCTTACAGCCGCACCCTCCCTGGTCATAGGGCCATATCGAAAGATAATCCAATTCTACACCTCTTGATGCAAATGCGTCTATCTCTTCTGAAATCTGTCTTACAACCAGTTCAGGGCCACCTGGTTTTGCCGGGCATATCTCTACGCCATACTCGCCCCTTATCTTTAATTGGAGAGGGGATTCCGCTCTTAATTCTTCCGGAGAGGTGCTATACCCTTCATTAGCCAACAGCGTAAGAGCAGCATCCATGCCGACTTTCTTTCCTTCCCTTAAAAGCAAAGCAAGCCTGTCGAGCATTTTCTGCGCTTCCGGGTCGTTTATGCCTGTAAAATGGTGCATATCAAACCAAACGACCAGACCATTGTACCCCCATAACGCCAATTCTTCAATATACTCAGTCAGTTTCTCTACCGGGGCGATATGATAAAAATTATAAAAATGGGTGGCAAAATAGATTTTCCGGAACGATTTTTCAGGCACAGAAAGCCCCTGCCAGCTACCCGGAGTAAAGCCGTCACCTGTAAGAGAGGACGTATGTAAGAATTTTCCCAGCCCGTACAAAATACCATTCGGATCTCCCGCGGTGATAGTAACGGAGTTGTTGCCGACATGCTCTATTCTGAATGATTCAGCAGGTACTGCCTTTGGAACAATTATGATATTTACATCCAGCTTTTCGCTTCTTTCCGCGGTAAAGTTCAGCCCTGTACGCTGCGAAACGATGCGTCTTACAATTCTCACAGCATTCCGTGTGATCGGATCTGAATCATGCGCTGTAATGAAGTTGAGATACTTATAATTTGAGCCTAATGATGGTCCGGTGTTCTCCAGGTTTTCTTTGCCGTGTTCATGAGGTGAAAATTTATCCGGTATTACTGAAGAAAAAGCCAATCCGGCGAGAGAAGTTTTCTTTAAAAAATGTCTTCTGCTTTTCATGCGAACCTGTATTAATATGTTTTATTACAGATTTGCAGCTATTTAATACCATCTGAAAATGTTAAAACCGGTATCAAAAAAGCGTAACCTTGAAAAGATGTCGTTAAATTTCCCTCCAGATCTTCGATGGTTCCTTCTTTACAGATAGCGGTCGCTCGCATGCATGGTAACCACTGGGATGGTGGATCTTATTCTCTAGTCTCATGGTTCGCCCCCGGGGCATGGGCCCCGGGGTTATGAATATCCCCTCCCGGTTGTATTCATATACAGCGGAAACAATCCCTTTAAACTTCTGCCGCTTTATCTCCGCTATGATCCGGGGTATATTGAGGTTCAGTCGACGAGGCTGCCGGGAGAGTTCTGATAAAGCTAGGCACTCGTAAATGGACCAGCATTTAATTTAGAAAGCTTTTCCCTTACTTTCCGGCCATCGAGAAATGCGACGGAAGTCTTTTCATCTAAAGCCATGGAAGCAGCGCAACCGGCGGCTTCCCCCATCGCCATTGCGGTAGCGGTTACCCTGGTGGAAGCATGCGCAGGCCTCGTAGCCGAATGACATCTCCCCGCAACCAGCAGATTATCGAAATTTTGAGGAACAAGCGCCCGGTAAGGAATATCGTACGGCTCCGGCTGCACCTTTTCAGGCACGAAGTCATTTGCACTGCCCAACGTTGTTTTATTAGGATGCAGATCCAGATACCAGCAACCGGTAGCAATGGCATCATCGAAGCTTCTGCTCTCCATAATATCATCTTCCGAAAGAATATGTTGCCCGATCAGGCGACGGGATTCTCGAACACCTATCCAGGGATATGCCTCTATAAAGTAGGCATCTGCAAAAGCCGGGACGTACTTTTTCCAGGCCGTATACATGGCATATGCATCCGCTCTCCCCTGCATTTCCGCCCTGGTCAGATCGGCTGCATCTGTCGGATTGGCCGGGACCCGCACGCCATGAATGTACACTTCGTCTTTCCCAAATGTAAACCCGACACCCGGGCCATAAAAATGGGGGAGCTCTCCCGCAGCTTGCACGGTAAGCAGAGCCTCCCTGCAAAGCTTGCTCATTTCCGGCGTACGTTTAACATTCCCGATCCTGAAATGCAGCGTCAGCGGCTGCAATTCTGCACTTTGCTCGGTAGGTACACCGGCGCGCGCGGTTACGTCAGCATCTCCAGTGCAATCGATCACGATTTTCGGCCTGATCCGGACAAGACCATCCTTATTGGCTACGATAACTGAAGTAATTTTCCCTCCGCGGGCTTCCGCATCGCATACAATAGAATTGAACAATACACCCAATTTATTCTTTTCCGCCTGTAAGGTTCTGTCTAGCAAAACCTTAAATTCAAATGTACTCGGAATTGTAGGGTTATGCGGTTTGATTTCCTTTGCATCCGGCCGGCAAACACCCGACTTGGACAAAAGCTCCATGGCAATTCCCCGTACCACTACTCTGTTGTCCCTTTTATAGGCAATTCCATCAAAATAGGGTAAACCCACACATGTGATAATCCCACCTGCAAACGGAGCTTTTTCTACAAGAAGCGTTTTTGCTCCGGTCCGCGCCGCACTCAAGGCAGCGGCTGTCCCGGCACACCCTCCCCCGCAAACAAGTACATCGGTTTCCAGTTCCTTTTGAAAAGACAACCGCTCAGAGGATTTGCTAGAAGTAAGCATAAAAGGAGAGGCTACCGCAGTGAGCGCCGAAGCTTTGACAAATTCTCTCCTGGTTTTTTCTGTTGACGCTTTCTGTGACATCCTTATTTCATTAAAAGGTGAAAGAAAAATATATTGAAGAAGCTACTTGCCGGCTAATCGTCAGTAACCGGTATTTTGCTTCAGCAACGGGTTGACATCAATTTCATTCTGAGGAATCGGATATAGCAGATTTTTCTCTTCAACAGGTATTTTAAACTGCTGAAGTATATCCATGTACCGGCCTGTCCGGAGCAAATCCCATCGCCTATGGCCTTCAAAACAAAGTTCCCAGCTTCTTTCCCGCAGAATAGCGTCTCTGAATTGTTGTTGGGTCAGCCCTTGTAAATCCTGTGGACCTGAGTCCCCGTTTCTAGCTCTCGCGCGAATCAGATTGACTGCTTTGTATGCTTCCGGGGTAGGACCACCAAGCTCATTCAGCGCTTCTGCATACATCAATAATATATCGGCATAACGGACTACAATAAAATTGTTGCGGGCCTGCGATAATCCACAGGGCTTCGGGTCCCAATATTTATCCGTTACCGGCCCCTGGTCAAGGCCTGGCTTAATAATGGCTCCGGTAGCCGGATTTTCCTTTTCATTTACTACGTTAACTTTAGACCGCTTATCACCCTCTATATAAGAGTCTATATAATTGGGTGTTATATAGAGGTATCCGCCGACTTGTTGTATCGGATAGGTAAAGAACATAGCAAACTGCTGCGCCATCGGACTTCCATACGTATTGAGAACACAACTGTACTGCACAGAAAAAATATGCTCAATGCCGTTTTTATTTTCGGGAGGGAAAACATCTTTGTATTCGCTGAAAAGTGAGTACTGTCCCGAATCAATTACCTCCTTCGCCTTGGATGCTGCCGCCTCCCAGTTCTTTCTGGTAAGATAGACTTTGGCAAGGATAGACTTTGCTGCTCCGGAAGTAGCTCTTCCGATCTGGCCAGCCTGCGAATACCTGACAGGCAAGACGTTTTCTGCTTCTGTAAGGTCCTGTATGATTTGCTGATACACGAGATCCGATGCATCCCTCGCTTTCGCAACGTTAGTCGTGCTGTTGACTATCTCTGTCACCAGCGGAACGTCGCCAAATGCGCGCACAAGGTTAAAATAGATGAGGGCTCTCAGAAAAAGGGCTTCACCGATAATCTGGCTTTTCAACGCAGTATTCATATCTATCCGCGCTACGTTGGTGATAACGCGATTGGCGCGATCGATCAACAGATAGGACCTTGTATAAAATTCGTCGAAAGTAGGAGTCGCGGAGGTATACCGGTTCAAATCAATGTCTCTCGCGGCAGCTACTACCGGGTTAATCTCCAATTCTTCTCCATTTACATCCGACAGGTAAATCATATTGAGATCATAGATATCCCGAAGTCTGCCATATACAGCGGCTATCGCCGCGTTGGCGTCGTCTGCACTCTGGAAAGAATTGCCCTCCTCAAAAAAGCTCTTCGGCTTCTCCTCCAGAATACCCGAACATCCGGGAAGCAGGAAAGTCCCGGAAAGAAATACTAAGAAAATGTGAAGTTTCATGTTCAGAAGTAATTTGCGTTCAGAAAGTAAAGGTTCCTCCGATTGTAATTGTTTTGGATGCCGGATAGGCATACCGGTCAAAACCGTAAAGGGTGTTACTGTTGAAGTCGGAGTTCACTTCAGGATCGTAGCCCCGATATTTAGTAAATGTCATCAGATTCTGCCCGCTGATATATACCCTGGCCTGCTTGAAAACAGTGCTCTTGATCGGGATCCTATACCCCAGGTTTATATTTTTCAATCTGACAAACGATCCGTTTTCGACGTAATATGAGCTCACTCTGCCATATTGTTCCCACTGCCGCGGCGCCCAGTATTTATCGGAAGGGCTGTTAGGACGCCAGGCATTGTCGTAGTAGTCGCGAAGCTGGTTTCCTCCCGGATCACCTCCCAGCAAATCGTAGAATGTAGAGTTAAAAATATCATTTCCCTGGACACCCTGCAGGAAAATGGAAAGATCAAAATCCCGGAAAGTGAAGTTATTGGTAAGTCCGAATATCCATTTAGGTAAACCATTTCCTATAATTGTCCGATCCCGTGTCTGGTGAAATGTGCAGTCTCCATCCAAATCCCTAAACCTGGGTGCGCCCGGTAGCGCTCCGGTTATGGCAAGTGTTCCCGCTTCCTGTATTTCCTGTGCATTTTGCCATATTCCATCGAATACCAGGCCATAAAATGACCCCAGGGACTCTCCTTCCCTGACTATCGCCTCTCCTACGAAATAGTGCGATGCGTCAGATAGCTTGAGTACTTTGTTTTTATTGGAAGAAATATTGAGCGTAGTATTCCAGGTAAAGTGGGGACGTTCAAAATTTGCAGAATTCAGATTAAACTCCACTCCCCGATTCTCCACACTCCCGATATTTCTTAGCACTGTAGTAAAGCCCGTAGTAGCAGGTAATTCTACATTCAAAAGCAGGTCGCTCGTAGTTTTGATATAATAGTCAAGGGTTATCTGCAGACGGTTTCGTATAATTCCCAGATCAATTCCTGTATTAAACTGGCCTGTTTTTTCCCACCTCAGATCAGAATTCCCCAACCTCGATGCCTGCCTAGTAAGTACTTCCCGATCATTGAATACAGTTCTTCCCGTTGAATAGGCGGACAAGGAGTTGTACAGGCCAATACCATCGTTCCCGGTCAGCCCATAGCTAATTCTGAATTTCAAGTCATCCAGGTTTTCGACATTCTGCATAAACGGTTCATCAGAAATGCGCCATGCAAGTGCTCCTGAAGGGAAAAAACCGTATTTATTGTTAGCACCGAAACGGGAAGATCCGTCAATCCGGCCGGTTACGGTAAAGAGATAACGGCTCAACAATTGATAGTTGACCCTTCCCAGATAAGAAATAAGTCCCCACTCCGCTACAGAGCCGGTAGGCGGCAATATCGTATTAGCCAATCCCAGGTTTGCCGATCCGAGAGAATAATTGGAAAATCCCTGTGCCTCCTGGTAATTTCTTACTTCTTTATTTTTCTGAAAAGTTACTCCTGCCAGAACGTCAAGGAAATGATTGTCATTAATAGTTTTGGAATAACTCAACGTATTCTCATTCAGTATGTTTGTATTGACCGCGGTCCCTACGCTACCGTATCCCCCCCGGGTAGCTGCAACTTGCGTCTGAGGAGTGTAAAATACGTTCCTCCTTGAATTGACAATATCTGCCCCTAAACTTACCCGACCTGTCAACCCTTTTAAAATCCTGACTTCAGTAAATATCGAGCTCAACAGGCGATCGGACTCCAAGCGATTGGTACTGGTATTGAGCAAGGCAACGGGATTGACTATCGCAGCCATCCCGGCAAAATCCAGTGTATAATTTCCATTGTCATTATATACCGTTTGAGCGGGAGTCATACGCGCCGCCATTCGAACCGGCGAAGCCATATTCTCTCCTTCTGATACGAGGTGATTATCACTGCGTGTAGCAGTCATGGTAAGACCAACCTTTAGATATTCGTTTAGCTTTGAATCAAGGTTTGTCCTTAGTGAATACCGTTTGAAGTTATTTGTCTTAATGATCCCGTCCTGGTCAAATATATTCCCGCTGATCATGTACTTAATTTTTTCTGTTCCACCGGAAATGGAAAGCTGATAGTTTTTTGTTGCAGCAGTTCTGTAAACAGATCGCTGCCAGTCAAACCCTGGCAAATAATCATCCGGCTTTTTAGGCCCGTAAGCGGGGTCCGTTCCAAATCGCTCCGGACGACCGAGGTTTACCAGTTGTTCATTTTTGAATTTTAATGATTCGGAGGCATTAATCATTTCATGAAATTTAGCGATCCGGGACAGGCCAGCGTAGATATCAAAATCGATTTTTGTTGATCCTTCTTTACCTCTTTTTGTTGTGATCAATACGACACCATTCGCGCCTCTGGATCCGTAAATTGCTGTTGCTGAGGCATCTTTCAGCACTTCCATCGACTCGATATCCCCCGGGTTAAGAGTCGCCAGTACATTAGGAAAAGCGTTGGTATTGGCTGCGCCACTCGCCGGTGCGGGAACAGAAACCGGAAAACCGTCGACTACATAAAGCGGTTCATTGTTAGCAGAAATAGAGTTTCCACCCCTGATCCTGATTTGTACACCCCCACCGGCTGCATTCGATGCCTGCGTTACCTGTACTCCCGGAACCTGCCCCTGCAAAGCCTGATTGAGACCAGAAATTGGTCGGGAATGAATTTCCCTGGACCCAATCGAAGAAACGGACCCCGTCAGATCTTTCTTCTTAACCGTTCCATATCCTACCACAACTACCTCCTCCAACGCTTTCTCATCCGCTTTCAACGGAATATCGATCGACGTCCGGCTTCCCACCACCACTTCCTGGGAGACATACCCGACAAAAGAGAAGATCAGCGTAGTGTTGTCGTTCGGGACTGAAATCTCGTATTGCCCTTCAGCGTTGGTAACCGTACCCTGCTGCGTACCTTTGACCACTATACTCACTCCCGGCAATCCGTCCCCTTTCTCATCGGTCACACGCCCCCTGACCTCTCTGATCAACTTTTCTTCACTGAGTTCCGGTATATGTATGCTGCTTTCCTTTGCGGGCAGTACCGGCGTTAGCGATATCATCCTGCCATCCGAAACAGCAAACTCTATAGAATACGGGCTAAGTAGCTCTTTCAACACCAGATCCAGCTTCTGGTTAGACACCTTCAGTGTCACTTTCCGCTGGGAGTCGATCGAATTCGAACTGTAAATAAACCTGACGTCAGCCTGCTCGCCGAGCATTGAGAGCACTTTCTTGAATCGAACCCCCTGGACATCCAGTGAAACTCTTTTTTCGAGAACCGCCTGTCCGCTTGTCTCGTGTGCATAGGATGCTCCGCAAAGGATGGCGTACAAAAGAAACTGATGGAATGACAGTCTCATAATTTTCCGTATCCACGACGGGATAAGTAGCTTTTTGTTCATAACTTAGTAACGTTTTAAGGTTTGAGGACTCTAAAACACGTGTACTATCCTGATTGGCATTTGGATCGTACACGACGGCCGGTGGTGTTAGCGCATTACCGGCTTATTTTTTCCAGGCTTATTTATTCATCAGTTATAGGGTTAAGGGTTATTGTGAATTAAGCTAACATTGAAATACTACAATGTACTTCTGCAGCCGTCGCCTGTCAGAAAGATGGTCGTCCCCCGGACCTCATACCTGCTTCCAACTATTTTACAGATATAGTCCAGTTGTTTAAAAAGATCAAAACCATTTAGATTGCCCGAAAAAAGACAGTTATTCAAATCGGGGGTGCTCACCACAATTTCCATTCCGTATGAGCTTCGAAGAATCTCCAAAACGGTGTTGACGGGCGTATCATCAAAATCAAATATGGATTCAGGGATATCATTTTTAATCATTTGGGGAGTATCAACCAAGTCCTGGTGGATCAGTTTCGATTCCATATCGTACACGGCTTTCTGATTGGGGGTAATGATCACCCCTTTTTTTCGCTGGTTGCGATCTTTCTCATTGGAGTATACCGATACTTTGCCCGTAGTTACCGACACCTCGATGGTCTTTGAGCTCGGTTCCGGTTTGATGGTAAAGGCTGTCCCCAGTACTTCAGTCACCAGATCCCCGCTGTAAACCAGAAACGGGACCTTAGGATCAGGCTGTATTTCAAAGAAAGCCTCTCCTTTCAGGCGTACCGTTCTGACCTGATCCCCGTAGCTTTCGCTGGTCGAGAGACTTGCCCCCTCAGCCAACGTTACGATACTGCTATCGGGTAATACTATACGTTGACGATTTGTCGAAGTATTGATCGTTTCAAGTCCGGTAAGTATGGGTTCTGAATCTGTTTGAAAATCGTAGTCTAAAAAAAGCAGAGAGAAGGAAGCTATTAACAGGAAACTGGCTGCTACGCTCCAAAAAAACCATTTATTGCCCGACCAGGTCCATTTCTTCCTATTCAATCCCACATTGCTATAAATTTTGGCCCAGGTTTTTTCTTCCATCCCGGCGGCCTCAGCTTCATTTTCAAATACAGTACGCTCATCGTCGTAGTCGTCCCCATTTGCCTCCATCCACTGCTCCAGAAAAGCGATCTCTTCAGGCGTACACTTGCCTACCCTGTACCTCTGTACCAACCGGTCAAATTCACCCCTCGTCATATGTGTAATATTATCATTTTAAGCGCTTACAATTAGTTGCTGGAAAGATATCGTTCCAGATGTGCTCTTACCATATGCATGGATTTGGTTAAATGGTACTTCACAGCCCTGTCAGATAACCCCATGTGAATTGCAATCTTATTGATCGAAACTTTGTCCAGTTTATTCATCCTGAAAATGTTTGCCGTTTTTTCCGGTAAACCTTCAAGCGCGTTCTCGATTGCCTTCATAAGCTCCTTTTCATTTACTGCGTAGTCTGCTTCAATGCTATCGGCGACATCCTGCATCAATTGATATTCCCTGTACTTGCGCAGATTGATCTGTCTCCTGAAATACTTATTGACCAGGTTCCTCGCCGCTATAAAAAGAAATAACCTCAGGTTATGAATATCTGAATCTGCTCTGTTTAACCAAAGACTCTCCATCAAATCCTGCAGAATCTCATTTGCTTCTTCTTTGGAACCGACCTGGTGGTAGACAAAAACAAACAACCGACGCCAGTAGCGACGATAGATAGCTTCAAAAGCATGGCTATCGTCATTCCTGAGATTGTTCATCAACGTTTCATCTGTCACTTCACTATCATACATTTTCCGGCGCCCATTTCTTGGTTTTACTTAAAGGTTCCACAAGTCAGAAAAAGGGGTAAATTTTTTTGAGTTTTTTTGTAACAATAACAATAAAAAAGAGACAATGCTCTGACTATAAGTATATTATAAAATTAAAATATTTTTAAATAAAATATTCATGATTTAAGTATTAGTCATACTGACGGCTTGCCGCATGCGCGTGATACCTGCAAACCAATCAGTCCACTGCTGCGGCAATCTGTTCAGCAAGCTCCAGCATGCCTTCTTCCGGAACCTGGTCCCGGTTAGTCAACAGGATAATGCTGAACCGTCGTGATGGAATCCGATAGAAGACGTTCCTGAAACCGGAGGTACTCCCCGTGTGGTAAACGACCTGTTCGCCTTTTTGATTTTGTTTGAGGTGCCAGCCGTATCCGTAATGAACGGTCTCCCCCGTGGTTAACCTATTATTGGCAAACGCTTCTTCGATCCATTGCGCGGGCAATACGGCATCTGTATACAGCGCCCGATCCCATTTTGCCAAATCCAATACATTGCTGTAGATGCCGCCGTCACCAAGGACGGCGCTGGTCGGACTTTGGTCGCGTTGTACCCATTTGCCGTCCACCCGGGTATAGCCATACGCACGGGAAGGCACCGTCGTCCTGCCGTCTTCGTGCGCCAATGTGGTCTTCATATCCAATGGGTCAAACAGGTGCTTCCTGAGGTATTCGGCAAAAGGAATGCCGCTGTATTTTTCTACAGTCAACGCCAGCAACGCGTATCCCGAATTGCTGTATCGGTACCGGGTACCCGGTGCAAAATAGCCGCTATCCAGCGTCATGAGGATGTCCAGTACGCCCTGGTCTTTAATCTGCGGATTGAACGCTGTGTCGGCCACGTACTCTTCGTAGTCGGGGATGCCGGATGTGTGACTAAGCAGGTGCTTTATAGTGACATCGTCGCCATACCGGGGGAAACCCGGGAAAACCTCGCCGAGCCGGGTGTCCAAAGACAACTTTTCTGCGTGGACCAACTGCAGGATGCTCGCGGCGGTGAACTGCTTGCTAACTGACGCCAACCGGAAATTGGTGGCAGAAGCTACGGTATCCCGGCTTTCCAGTGAGGCGTAACCGTAATTCCGCTGCAGCAATACCCGGCCGTTCCGGATAATTAACAGAGAAGCGCCCGGATTTTTCCCTTCATAATCAGCCAACAGCGCATCGATACGCATAAATGGTTGTTGTGTTGCGGTGCATTGTAACAAAGTCAGTGAAATAACGAGGTAGAAAGCTTTCATTCCGGAAATGATAAAAGTACCAATTAGAGGCAAGTAATACGCCTAATTTTTTGTCTTATCTCTCTTTTAACCTGTAAAACCTTACCCAGTCAATTTCCATCTCGACCGGCAGCTCAACAGGATTGATCCGGCCTACCCATTGGCCGCCCAATTGCATATCGAGTAATAAATAGTGGTCGCCCTCCGTAAACGGAAACTGGTGTTCCTTGTCGGTTTGGATCCGCGGGTAGGAAAAAGTCTTTTTATCGTTGATATAGAAGACCAGGCTGTCAGGGTATTTTTCTACAACGTATACATTATAATCGTTCGGATCGATCTTTCCCGTACCGCTGGTGACGGGGTCTTTTATTTTCAGGTCAAGCGTATAACGCGAATGAATGGTCTGGTACGCAAAATCATCGTAATTCAACCGTTCCATAATATCTATTTCGCCGCCATCGGGGTATCTTCTCCCCTGCCCCAACAGCCAGAAAGCCGGCCATGCTCCTGTGGCGCTACCCAGCTTTGCCCTTATTTCCAGTCTTCCCAACCCAAATCCAACTTTATCCCTGGTATAAACACCTCCGGTCAGGAACCGGGAGGTATCGTTCGGTAGGTAGATATTATTCAAACCTCTGAGGACGAGTTTACCGTCCCGGATCGCATAACAACTGTCGAAATCGCTCATGTGGCGATCCCAGTCGCTGCGGCCACGCGGGATTTTCGACCACCGCGAAGAATCCAGCGTATCGAAGTTTTCTTCCCAGACCAGCATTTTGCCCGCTCTCATCGGTGGTTTCATGCAGTAGGAAAGCCCGGCTACCAGTAATATCGAATATAAAAACAGCTTCTTCATATCACATAAGCTATCACAACTTACCTCCTCTTTTTTAGAGGTACCTAATGACTTTTTAGTTGGGAAAAACCCTCCTTTTTGACGATTGTGCGGTGTTGGCGCCACAGCGAAATTTGTAGAGTTGGCTTTCAGCTCAATCTACGCTCAAACCTTTTACAAATATGAAAATAAAACTTCGCTCCCTTGCTGTTTTTATTTTGACAGCGCTTTTTCTCGCTCCAGACGCGGCATATTGCCAGATACGCCTTTTATACCTATATTGCCTTTGCACATACAGATGCGCCCCCCTTTTATTTTAACTGAAACCTTTCCCTGCAAAAGTCATTGCTAACGGCCGTCGATCGCGCGCTGACCAACACGCTTGTCCTGTACCGCGATACAAAACCGGGAAAAGAGGATATTGCTGCAGCCCGGAGCTTCGTTGAGGATATCCAGCCTATAATAAAAATCCTTTTTAAACCTCCCGTTTCACAAGACGGTTATAACGATCACGTCAGAAAGTATATACACGCACCGGTCGATGCGGCCGAGGACGAAATTCTCCAAAGTCTTCAACTTGAGCTGAAAAGCGCCGCAGTTCCCACCGGATTTGTCGCCTTTTTTTCCGAAACATTTACCGGCCAGTTAAGGCTGTGTTTTTCAGAAGAATTAAAGGACAGTAACAAATCGTGGGTAGCGTTCCAGAAAATGATGCTGGAGGCGGCAAAAAGCGACCTGGAGTCGTTGCTCGCAGGCCAGAAAAGGATAGAGGATGACCTGAAACATCTCCGGGAGGAGCAATTGAGTAACAAGCTTCACCGCCTGTCACCACGCGGAGCAAAGGCCGTCGCCAGTCTGATCAAAGAAATCAACCAGCCTGAACGGATACAATTGCAGCTCGACAGGGCGCTGGACGACCTGCTGGATGAAGTAAAGCGCGATCTGAAGGAGGTGAAGCAGCTTGCGAAGGATACTCATATTGTGGTGGGAGAGCTAAAAATAGCCATCGAAAGGGAGCGCGTGGACTTGTGGAGTGGAGAGTGCAAACCTTGTCTGGCTTTCGAAGGATCAGAGCGCGGTTACCAGGCAATTGGACAGCATTTTCGTGATCGCCGCGCGATACAATGAAAAAAATATATAAAAAATTTGCAAATGTAATTAGCATATACATACTTTTGCAAAGTCACTCATTTAGATAAATATTCAAAGATATGGCACGCCCAGATAGATATATCAAAAACCGGAAACAACTCTTAGGGTTTGTTTGGGATTTATACAGTCTGAGCCTATGTAATCGACGATAAAGTCAAATTACAATACATTGAGGCTCAGACAAATATCTGAGCCTTTTTTTTGTTTTAAAGTTTTTCAAAACGTATCGAAGCCACTAGTCGAAATTATCATTTTTCGAAGCAGTACCGGTGTGTCCAACTATGTAACTTTTTCAAGAATTCACGTATAGGTCTTTTCATTCATTCTCTCAATTTTAATATCTAATAATCATGAAAACTAAAGTGCATGTCTCAATCGCAGTTGTTGTAATCTTTTTCATTTTGATGGTTCCGAAAACATTCGCACAACGATATGAGTTTGTTCATCCGAACTCTCCGGCATACAACTATATTCCGGAAAATGTAAAACATGAAATCAGGGTAAATGTTGACTGGATTTTCTTGCACGCCGGAAACGCGGCGCCAGCGTCCGTGATTGCCTGGAGATACCCGGTATTGCTTTATAATGGTTTTTCTACCGCAAGTTGGTATAGAATGGATACCGGAGCAAGAAGCTGTGGTGCAATTGCCATCATCTATACCCTGGCAGGGAGAAAAGATGTAGCGCTGACTTGGATTGCAGCAGCCCAGTCGCAAAACCAAAATGTAGTTAACCTTTTTTACGCCTATCCAGACTATGCGCTATCATACGCTTGCGCAACCCACATGAATGCTGCAGTAAGCTTCAGTGTTCCCGGTCCATTGTATCAATGGATTGCAAATGTGAGACAGGTTTTTAAAATCTAAATATACGTATCTCTCTATGTATATGGAGAGATACGTATATTATATAAGGTGTATATTCCTTATTTCTCCCGTCCTGCTAAAAGACCTTCAGCAACTAGCCTGCTCCGGCGCCATCCCCCCGGAGCATCAGGCCGAAGTGGAAAGGGTAAAAGCGTTTTTGAAAGAGTAAAGTAAATTAAAGAAGGCTCTTAAAAAATTCAATATTGGCATTCACAACTTTGCGTATATTCTCTCCGATAAAGCCGTCGGTCCTGCCTACGTTTATCGCTATCAACTGCGGGGCCCATTTGGGCAGCTTGCGGTTATAATAATCGGGATTGGGCATAATGGGCACAGCCGACATATATCTATCGTCCACGGTAGTAAAAACGAACCGGTACACACCGGATACGCTTTCCTGCTTTACCACCGCCATTTCATTGAGCCAGGCCGTATCTTTTTTCAAATCCTGCAGGTAGATCTCCAATGGGTTTTGATAAATGGATAAATGCTTTTTCTTATCCTCCAGCATTTTTTCTTTGTATTGTGGAAACATTTCTAATTGTTCTTTCCAGCCTTTGGAGGAATAATGTTTGTTTAACTCTTTCAGGTTTGCTTCGCAGATAGCTACCTGTTTTTCCAGAAATTCCTTACGGCTCACATAGCGGTAGGGAAGTTTGCCCTCGTAGGTAATCCATACAAAATAGTTGTTTCCGCTCTCGAAGCTGTGGTATCCATCCGAAAAATCGGGTAGTTTTCCGCCCTTACATTCCCTTTGAGAGAGAGAATAAAAACCACAGGTGTTGGTAGCTTCCGGGCTCACTTCGCCGGATTCGTTGTAGATTGGCATCTCACTGAGTCTGGCCTCTGATAACCCGCCGGGGTTTATATGTACAGACGAGCTTACGCCTTCACTGTTCTTCGTCCTTTTTCCATTTATGCATAAAAACCTGAAATTGCTTATGGTATAAATGTACCCGTTTCCGTAGGTACTGCCCGGGGTAATATTATGGGTTAAATAGTTATAGACATCTGCGCCGACTGGTTTGTACTGTTCCTGAAACATTTTCCCCATCCGGTTGAATACGCTTCTGGCGCCGGCCACATCAGCCGCCGGGGGCCTTGGCGTACCTGAATGTACCTCATCACCGGGCTGGGGCAGCCACTTACCCGGCTGGGTTTTCAGTTGTTCATTGTCGCAGTCTTGTGTGAAAGCCGTGGCTCCATACAGGCATAACAGGAAAATGGCCGGGTATTTCATAACTTTCAATTATTAAGTCCTATGACACTGAATTTCCCATCGGTAATTTGAAGAAACTCAGGGTTAGCACAATCGTCGAAGCCGTTAGGGGGATTATCTTTACCATGATAATAGACTAAACTACCGCTAAAAGTCCCTGTAAAACGGGTAGCCTTCGGGTTGGAAGTAATACCTGCACTTTGTTGTTGTACCTGAAACTTAAATGAGTCACTGCTACATTTATCCCAGGAATAAGAGTCGTATCCCAGGCCCGCCACCGTGCCGATCTGGTGTTTATCGGCATACGACATATGCCCCTCTTTGTAGTCTTGTGAAGCGTTGATGAGAGATTCTCCTGCAAATTGAAAGATCATCTTGCCATCTACATTAAACTGGGCGATAAAACCCTCCTCGAGACCGTTCATAACAACAAATGCAGGAAAATCCCCCTTATTGTCATTAGAACTCCTGCTGAGGTCAAACTCCGTACCGTTCACTTTAAAAGAAACCGTACTTTTCTGGTTTTTGTCGTTGTTGTCGTCATCCTTAGGTACGCCGTTCTCCTTGCAGGAAATGAAAGGCATGGCAAGTACCATCATGCTGAATACTGTTCTTTTCATAGTCGTTCCTTTTTTTGATAAGCGGAACACCTCCCGGAAGATGTCCCGCTTTAACTTACTATTTACCTGTTATTTAACACCTGCAATGGTGAAGCTTGTGCCGTCCTCGTCAACACCGTTTATCGTAATCTTGCTGCCTGCTATCCCTGCAATTCGTTCGGAATTGTAAATCAGATCCACAGAATTTGCCGAGTTGATCAGCATTACGTCAGAAGCCTCGACCACCATAAACTCCTCGTTGTTTGATTTGAGCCGGATGTCCAGCTTCACTTTTACTTTATCCTCCGACAACTTGGAAACCACGATCGTCCCCTTCAGGTTAGTCTGATCGGCAGAAAGCGTATTACCACCGTACGACAGCTCGGAATACTGGTAGGTACCCGATACCCGGGTAGCAAGATCAGGCTCCGGGTCATTCTTTTTTTTGCCGCACGATGCGACAAGAAATGCGACCAGTAACATGGCGGTTATCGTGCGCCACACATTTGCAAAAAAAACAGTTTTCATGATAAAACGGATTTATAAAGATAAAACATATGTCTTTAGTTTGAAGCGTAATAAACATTGGTTTTAAACCAATTACACCCTCCTTGCCCCACGGGTTGGATACAAATGCCCGGCCAATCTCCCTTAGCAGGTATCGTCGCATTGCCATCGCCATTGGTATCCCCACCCCTTGTATCATCTTTAATGGAAGTATAGACAGCGTCCGGGCTGCTTTCAAAGTTACCTCCGGCAGTTACGGAAATTTGCGCACTGCCGCTCCCAAACTTCACAATTACGTTATCTTTAACGATGAGTTTTTTTGAGGCTGCGTTTAACTGTAACCAGTCGCGAATTACATAGGGTACTTCGGTTACACCAAGGGTTACCGTACCCTGGAATTGAACCGACGAACCAAACAAAAATATACCGTTGCTTTTGTTGGTTTGGCTTTTGTTAGCAGGGTTATGAAAAATATTGCTCTCATCTACAGTATAATTGATACTTACCTGCAGAGGACGGTCGTTGTCGTACATGACGTTATTGGTAAAAATAGTTTCACCCGGCTTGGTATATCCTCCGCCTCGAAAAGCAGCGGATTGAGCATGATCATCGCCACTCGTGTGTGCAAATGTGCAATGGTCTATGGTGATTTGCTGCGAAGAACTTGTCGATAATTGTAAGACACTTGCATAACCTATAAATGTTTGTCCTCCGGCATAAAAGAAGTCGCAATACTTTAGAACAGACCCGCCATTCCGAAGATTAATAGTACCCCAGTCTCCTTTTTGCGGAGAGGTAAGATTACCGTTCCCGTTAGTATCTCCGCAATAACTGTCATCTGTAATCGAAGTAAATGTGATGCGTTTGCCGGAAGTGCCGTTGGCCAAAAGTTTACCGCCATCTTCCACGATAAGGGATTTACCTTGGGCAATTTTCACAATAACCCCCGGACTAATGGTTAGCGTAGACCAAATAGTTACGTCCTTTTCAATTACATATACATTTCCTTCCGTCCACTCGGTTTTTGAATCGATGCTTTCGCCAACGTAAACTACACTACAACTGTTGTCAGGTGTCGGATCCTCGTCTTCACTACTGCTGCAGGAAATAGCTGTACAGCCTACTATTGCAGCGATCAGGCCAATGTTAAATCTCTTTTTCATCCTGTTTAATTTTTAGGTATTAAACTCCGGGTGGCGCGGGGCAACCTCTCTTCATAACCGTTCCGATTTTTTTTATAAATCGATAAACAAATTTCCGGCGCTCAATGAGGTTTTCCTATCGTTAAAAAAGAGGGTTTTTCAGGAAAGAAAATCATTAAAAAAGAGGAGGCGGATTGAAAAAATTTGTATGTTAATTTGCATTTCACACCCGACAGCGCTAATGACATGAAGGTATGGCCCATGATATTGTTACTGTGTAGCTGGTATGTAAAAACCGCGGCGCAGATTCCAATGAACAAGGACAGCCTGTTGCGCCTGTTGCCTGTCGCTAAAGAAGATACGTCTAAGGTGTTGCTCCTTATTGATATCGGAAAGCAATACGAATGGGACGATCCTGAAACCGCCGGAAAATACTATCTGGAAGCACGAAACTTAAGCGAAAAGCTGCAATACAAAGAGGGGACTATTAAATACATCGCCAATAAGCCTTATTCAGAGAAAGCTGCGGCACTCAGCCGCGAATTGGGTTTTCCGAAAGGCGAAGCCATAGCTTACCGGGGCCTGGCGAACTACTATGTGTTCAAAAACGATCTGGATGCCGCCTATAAATATATCTCCCGCGCACTGGATATTACCGAAAAAAACGGCTTTCGAAAGGACCATCTCTCCAACATGCATACCCTGGTGGGTGTTTTACTGGCTATGCACCGGTATGAGGAGTCCTATCGTGTGGGCCTGGAAGCGGAAGCGCTGTCGGACAGTCTCATGGGCGAAGAAATTCAAAACAGGACCCTGCTTTTGGAAAAGCAGTTTGAAACCGGAAAAAAAGAAGCCCGGATACAACTGCAACAGGCACAGCTCAAACAAACAAGCGTACTGAATTTTATTCTCATCGGAGGCGCTACAGCACTGGCGATTATTTTATTGCTTAGCTACCGCAACTACAAACACCGCCAGCGATTGCAACAGGCAAGGATAGACGAACTGGAAACTGAAAAACAACTCGCAACTACCGAAGCCATACTCAAAGGCGAAGAGCAGGAACGTACCCGGCTGGCTAAAGACCTGCACGACGGGCTGGGCGGAATGCTCAGCGGCATTAAATACTCATTTCAGAACATGAAAGAAAATCTCATTCTAACGCCTGAAAATGCACAGGCCTTTGAACGCAGCCTCGACATGCTCGACAGCTCGATCAGGGAAATGCGCCGGGTAGCCCACAACATGATGCCCGAAATACTGGTACGGTATGGTCTGGACGTGGCCTTAAAGGAATTTTGCAACGAGGTTGACAGCAGCGGCGCTATCCGTACCAGCTACCAGTCGATGGGTATGGAGTATACTATTGTGGAACAAACTACAGCTGTGACGGTATACCGCATTGTACAGGAGCTGGTTAACAATGCTATCAGGCATGCTGCAGCCACTCATGTGCTGGTGCAGGTACATGCAGCGCAACCGGAAAACCTGCTTGTCACTACCGTAGAAGACAACGGGAAAGGGTTTGACACGGCCCTGCTGCGAAATGCACAGGGTATTGGCTGGAATAATATCCGGCACCGTGTCGATTTCCTTAAGGGGAAGATAGATGTCCGTTCAGCCCCGGATAAGGGTACTTCTGTTTTAATGGAAATAGCATTGTCATGATAACCAGGCTTTTCATAGTCGACGACCATCATATGGTAATAGAAGGTATCCGCTCCCTGATGCAGGACGAAAAGGATATCGAGTGGATGGGGCACGCAACGAACGCATCATCCTGCCTTGTCTTCCTGAAACACATGGAACCTGATGTGATCCTGATGGACATTAACCTTCCGGACAAGAGCGGTATTGAGCTCTGCAGAGAAGTAAAGGAACTATATCCCGGTGTTGCCGTTCTGGGGCTGAGCACCTTTAACCAGCAATCCGTTATACGCGATATGATGGACAGCGGGGCGTCGGGCTACGTGCTGAAAAATGCAACTAAGCAGGAGCTCCTTACGGCGATCACCACCGTAAAGATGGGCAGGACCTTCCTGAGCTTCGAAGCAGTACAGTCGCTGCGGGAAACCGCCAATGAAGCGCCTGTAATCACCCGCCGCGAGAAAGAAGTACTACAGCTTATTGCGGAAGGCCTTACCAATGCCGAGATAGCAGCGCGGCTTTTCATCAGCGTGCCGACCGTCAATACGCACCGTAAAAGCCTGATTGAAAAATTTGAAGCGGCCAATACCGCTGTATTGATCGGCAAGGCAATAAAAGGTGGTATCCTGTAGTCAGGGCACAGCTTAACCCCATATTGCTATGAGAGGAAAGCTACTTTTTCGCTAATCCGGTTGATAATGGAGAATTGAGAGTTGAAAGTTGAAAGTTTATTTCCATTCCCCACTTTCAACTTTCAACTTTCAACTTTCAACTCTCAACTTTCAACTTTCAACTTTCAACTCTCAACTTTCAACTCTCAACTTTCAACTTCCAACTTCCAACTTCCATACAAGGATTTTTAAATAAAAATAACAACGCCCTTCTCTTGCTTTTTTATATTTGAGCCCATGTTCTATTGAAATCACGTGAAGGAGAACAAAGAAATTCCGCTGGCCGGCGTCAAGGAGATCGCCAGGCGGGCCGATGTGTCCCGGGCCACCGTCGACCGGGTGATCCATAACAGGCCAGGTGTATCGGAAAAAACCAGGAAGCGCATCCTTGCCATCATCGAAGAACTGGATTACCAGCCCAACGTCCTTGCCAGACGCCTGGCCCTGGCATCGAGAGGAACTGTACGGCTGGGTGTACTGCTGCCGTCGGCTTCGAGAGAGACGGAATACTGGAAGGCCCCCCTGGAAGGGATGAATCGCGCCGAAGCCGAAATCCGGCAATATGGTGTGCTGGTATCCTATTACTTTTTTGATCAGAACCTGCAATCGACTTTTACGACACAGGTAAACCGCATTATGAACGACGCGCTGGACGGCGTCCTGATCGCACCTATTTTCGAAAAGGAGTCGATACAGTTACTCCATCACTGCAAGCAGAAAGGGATTCCCTGTGTCCTGATGAACTCCGACATTCCTGGTATGGAAAGGCTATGCTACATCGGCCCCGAGCTCTTTGACAGCGGCTACCTGTCGGCGCAACTGGCGCATTACTGCCTCCAACCCGGCAGGAAAGCAGTCGTCGTCAACATAGCCCGCAAGATCAAACGAAATGTCGCCATCCTGGAAAAGGTGGAAGGATTTCAGGCTTACTTCCGGGAAAAGGATTCTGAAGACCTCCTTTTGTCTTTTCATACGACCGATACGGACTATGATTCGGTAGCCTCAGGGCTATCGGCCCTGCTCGAAAAAGAACCGCAGATAGGGGTCCTGTATGTAACCAACTCCAGGGTAGTGCTCGTAGCCGAATGGCTTGAAAATATCGGTCGCAAGGACATCATACTCATAGGCTATGATTTTCTGAGCGGAAATATCCGGTTCCTCGAAAAAGGATATATCGATTTCCTGATATGCGAAAAACCCCAGGAGCAGGGTTACCGGGGAATCATGACCCTTTTCAGACACCTGGTATTCTCGGTTACGGCTCACGAAGATTACCTGACGCCGATCGATATCGTCACCAGCGCCAACTATAAGTTTTACAGGAACTGACCGGTTTTTATTGTATAGCTTACGGGCACGCGCCCGAAAAGGTCTTTTACCCTTACTAACGAGGACTTTTATGAAAGTAACCGCATTTTTTACCGTCTTCTGGCTGAGCATCGCAGCTCAAGGACAACCTCTGGCCCCGAAAAAAGCCTATGCCTCGACCTTGTTGGAGCTTACAGACAAGCTGCTTACCCTGCAGATTGGCCGGGAAGCGGGGACTACCTGCGGCGCGCTCACCTGCGCACATTGTAATGTGCTCCATACCCGCGCCGCAGAAGCAGTGTATCCTTTTGCCGTAGCTTACCGGATTACCGGCCGGCCACAGTACCTGACGGGAGCAAGGCACGTTGCGGAATGGCTCATCCGGCAGCAGGAAAAAGACGGGAGCTGGAAGGAAACCCCGGAAGAATGGACCGGCACCACCACCGATCAACTGCTGATGCTTCTGCTGGCTTACGAGGCGCTCGGACAGGACCTGACAAAAGCGGAGCAAAGCAAATGGATGGGCTCCATGCACGCCGCCGCCGATTACCTCGACCAGGTGATGAGCCCTGAGTTCGCCAGCATCAACTATGTCGCCACCACTACGGCCACCCTCGCCAAAGCTGCTGAAATCACCGGTGTGCAGCGCTACAGGCAAACTGCACGGAAGCTGGCGCACCGCACCATTTCCAAAATGGATGAGAAAGGATTTATCAACGGGGAAGGAGGACGCGGGATAGGCGTCAAGCTGGGCATAGATCTGGGCTACGAAATGGAGATGTCGCTGTGGGGACTGGGACTCTACGCCCGGATTACCGGTGATACGCTGGTAAACCGTAAAGTACGGGATTCGCTGAAGGAGCACCTTTATTTCATCTACCCTGACGGGTCGCTTGACAATTCCTGGGGAATCCGGTCCAATAAGTGGACCTTATACGGAGGTGCTACCTCCGACGGCTGCCAGGCATTGTTCTCGCTCTACGCTGATGACGATCCGCGCTACACTACCGCTTCGCTCAGGAACCTTGATTTCCTGAAAAAGAACCTCATGCCCAACGGGCTCATCGGGTATGGGCCGCATCATGGAAGGATTTTCACCACCCCGCCCTGCATCTACCCGACCTTTACCAAGGCCAAAAACCTGGCGCTGGCCTACAGCCTTGAAACTGCCGGCCGCCGGGAGGGCGCTTCGCTCCCTTCCGATGAGGCCGGGCAGCTCAGGTACTTCGACAACCTGGATGTAGTCCAGGTCAGGACCGAAAATTTTATGGCCACCATCACCGGCTATCGCTATAAAGATCAGCGGGGCGGCTCCAGAAGCAAATATATGTTCCGGCCCAACGGGGGGACGGTCTCCTACCTGTGGGCGAAAGGTTATGGCGCCCTCCAGGCCTCCAGCGTGACGGAATACTCCCGCCCTGAACCGATGAGCTTTCCGGAGGCGCCGGGCGTAAAATGCCTCACGCCACAGATCAGCTATACCGATTCGCTGGGACATTTTACCAACCTGTTTGAATCGGATGCGCGGTTGAAAACTGTCCCCGCCGGCAACGGGCAGTTTACCGTCGAGGCCATTGGCGAGCTTAAAAACAGGGACTGGATCAACGGCGGCGTCGCTTACCGGGTCCGGTATAGTTTTACAGACGACTATATCGAAAAGCAAATCACCCTCACCTACCACGACGCGTTCCCCGTCGTGACCATTACAGAACCTTTTATCCTGAATGACGGCGCCCGGGTCGTACAGGTAAACGACCACACCGTACAGATTGGTAATGATGCAGCCGCCTTTGAGCTGCAGACCGACGGTACTGCCGGGCTCATTACCGGCCGGGAAGCCCGGCATTACTGGACTCCCTACCCTGCCCTGCAGGCCTTCCCGGTAGAGCTTGAAGTGGCTCCGCCCGTCGAAGGATTTACAAAAACCATCGTCTACCGGCTAGCCATTAAAAAGTGATAAAATAAATCAAAATGAGATAGATCAGTAGATTAAAGATATTTTAAAGAGATATCCCTTATTTTCTTCAGACTAAAATCCTGCGATTGCCGCTTTGATCGTCTCAGAGACCAAAAAAACGATAAATAATTTGGTTTCACTTTTTTTTCTTATAATTTTGTGCACGTGCCCGTTAGTGAAACGGCCCTGGGGACAACCCCTGTAAAAGGAGCTTTCCTTTTTTATTTCAGGATTTACGGGCACGTGCACGTTTTAAAATAAAAAGTAACAGACAAGGATGTGGAACGGTGATATTTGCTGTGCTTATCTCTACATTATTTCCCGGTATGGCTATCCTCCACCCGTACAGGACACCGTAGCGCATATCGCAGAAATGGCGAAGGCCGGGTTCAGACTACTGGAGCTCGAAGGGATCGGCGCGGCCAATATCAGGTACCTGCATACCCACAGAGAGCAAGTGGCGGACGCGCTTATGCAGAACGGCTGCCGGGTGCCGGTGCTCTGTACCGTGCTGCCCGGCCTGGGATCGACATCATCTTCGGAAAGGTCGGAGGCGCTCGAAGCTTTTGAAATGGGTTGCGAGACGGCGCAATATCTCGGTGCGGAAGGCGTGCTCGACAATGGTCCGCTCCTCCCCCTCGACTATCCGGCCGACATGCCGGTGATGCGCCATTATAACGGAAGCCATCTGGCCTCGCTCCTGCCGCCGGCCTCCCTCGGGTGGAGTGCCTACTGGGAGGCGCTGACCGGTACTTTTCGCCTGGCCTGCAGCATAGCGGAGCGTTACGGGCTTGACTATCACCTGCACCCCTGCGAGGGCAGCCTGACCACCGGTACAGATTCGTTTCTTTTCTTTGCAGAAGCCGTAGATGCAACCAATCTCCGGTTCAACCTCGATACCGCCAACCAGTTTGCTGCCGGCGATAATCTCCCGCTGAGCCTGATCCGCCTGGCCGGACGCGTCAGCTATATCCATATTTCCGACAACCGGGGCGACCGCATAGAGCACCTTCCCCCCGGACAGGGAAACATTCATTGGGGTAACTTCTTTTCCACACTGGCACGGACAGGTTTCAGCGGTACGCTGGCAATCGACATCGGCGGTGCCGAAAGTAATGTACCAGACCTCGAACAGGCCTACCGGGATACCGTCCGGTGGCTCAACGGACAACCGGCCCTCTGCGCCGGAACCGGCTGATCCCCGTCGCTTTTACAACCTCACAGCCTGTCAGTCTTTAATCGTTAGCTCATGAAAAAAAACATTCTTTACCTTTTAATCCTCGTCCTGGTTCCGTTGGCTCCGGCATTCCCGGGCAGGGTTTACGATATCCGTGGCTCGGGCGCCACAGGCGACGGGGTCACCGATAATACCATTTTCATCCAGAAAGCCATCGATTCCTGCGCCGTCACCGGCGGGATGGTCTACGTCCCGGAGGGAGTATTCCTGACTGCCACCCTGGTGCTCAAAAGCAATGTCGCCCTGCATGTCTCGGCCAAAGGTGTTCTGCTGGGGCATGCTTCCCCCGCCGCCTATCCTTACCAGGATTCGGGCATCCCTTTCTACGGGGGTGAATGGGCAAAACAGGCGCTTATTTTCTGTAAAGGACAGGAGAATGTTTCCATTGAAGGCAGCGGTATCATAGACGGGCAGGGAGCCGCCTATGTGACCAATACCCTTAAAAAGCCCGACCGCTACCGCAATCGTCCTTACCTGCTCTGGTTTGCCGGCTGCAGAAATATACGGGTCAGCGGGGTACGCCTGAGAAACTCGGCATTCTGGATGCAGCACTACCTGGGCTGCGAAAGGGTGGTGATCGACGGGATCGACGTCTGGAACCATTCCAACAAAAACAACGACATGATCGATATCGACGGGTGCCGCTACGTGATGATCTCGAACGTAAACATTTCCCTGCGCAATATACAGCTCACTACCCCGGGAGGCGGCAAGGGCGTGGCGCCGCAGCCCGTCGCCGATGAAAAGGAGGACGCCTACCCGGAGGCTACCATGTTCGGAAAGCTGCCGGCCCATGGCTTTTATATCAGTCATGCGACCGGCATCCGGCTGTCAGGAATACAGCTTCATCACCGGTCGGATGAAAAAAGGCCGGCTTTCTTCTTCCACGATACGGAAGATTTTTCGCTTGAAAGCTGCGACATCATATCCAGGAACAAGCATACGCCGTTGGTAATAGTAAACGAAAGCCGGGCGGGGTCGGTCGCGGTCCGCGGCACAAAGGAGAATATTTTGCAAAAGGATAAGGCTTCGCAGGGAGTGACACTTTACAAATAACCAGGATAAACGGAAAGAACAAGAATAAAACGTATATACAGTGAAGTTAGCTATCTCCGGAATATTCGCAGCGCTGTTTTCAGCGGTATTTCCCTGTTTTGCAGGGACCGGTAAAACATGCTGCCTTTTCGATATGGGACGTGCGGATTCCGAAATCCGGAAGGGCTATCTCCAGGTAACTCCGAATACCCTGTACAACGAACGAAACGGCTATGGATGGCTGAAAGCTCCTGATCATGCTTTCGATACGCTTTACCGCAAGCTGCCCGATACCTTGTTAAGAGACGGCGTGACTGCGGGGAAAGAGCTCGTATTCAAGGCAAAGCTGCCTCCGGGGAAATATTTCGTAACTGCGGTGCTGGGATATCCCGGTTCCGGCCCGATGCGGATGAATGCGTCCTTAAACGGGCAGGGTCTGGCAGAAGGCATCGAGGTTCCATGGTTCCGGCTGGCATACCAAACCATCAGAAAGGAAGTGTACCTCGACAGAGGAGAAGCTGTCTTCCGCCTGGAATCGCACGGAAACAGCGGAGTCGGCCTGTACGCGCTTGAATTCAGGCCTGTGAAAGCGCCTGTAATCCGGGCTTTCTCTCACAGGCCCGATATTGATTCTTCCGAAATCGACCAGGCGATAAGCCGGCTAGGGCAAAGAGTAAGGAATAACACCGGCGACCAGGCAGCCTCCAACCAACTTGATATACTGAAAAGACTCCGGATGGCACTGACCTTCTATGAGCAGGGCGGATGGGGCTGGGCAGTCCGGCATACCGGGATGAACCAGATCCAAAGGATGTATGCGGTCATTGACCTGCTGCAGCCGGTAATTGCCGACCCGGCCGACCCGGTTTATTTCAACGCGCTTTACCTCCTGGCAAAAACCCAGTACTGGCTGGTTCGCGAAGACACCCTGCTGCTACCCGACAGCAGGCACGCAGAATATTTCGCAGCCCTCTTAAAGCAATTCCCCGGCCACCAACTGCTGCGGATGTACCTCGGGGAAAAGATTGAAGACCACGTTGCCAATGCGGGCGGAGGGCCTGAATGGGCTGTGCTGCAACGGGAAGCCATGGCCCGCATGCTGAAGGTGATCGGCTGGTGGGTAGACAAGAGGCAGGCGCCCAACGGAGAGCTGGGCGGGAAATATGCCGACGATGTGGAAATGCTGCGCTGGTGGCTGCCCGCTATACTCGGTGCCGACGATGAAAAGGCCCGGCTGGGATATAGCAGGCTGGCCGACGGTATCTGGCAAAGCGGCGAGCTGATCAGGGGCTATGACCGGAAAACAGACGACGTCGAGCATTCGGCAGAATTGTTCC
The DNA here is from genome assembly GCA_964562455.1 of uncultured Cytophagales bacterium. Lineage (GTDB taxonomy): Bacteria > Bacteroidota > Bacteroidia > Cytophagales > Spirosomataceae > Ravibacter. The sequence continues at coordinate 19,811 of CAZLTN010000031.1, read as the reverse complement.
GCGATTCCCATACGGGTATGTTCCTGGTCCGCTACGGCGATCCTGCCTACGTGGAAAGGGCAATGATCAGCATGCAGAATTTCGGAGAGGTATGGTCGGGCATCACCTCCCACGGACACCGCCATTTCAGGTCCTATTATCTCTCGGCTACCGAGGTGTGGCCGCAGGCTCCTTTCGGTGTGGATGTGCCTTTGAATGCACGGGCGCTGCTGCCGGGACTCTGGCTCTCATGGTACAACAAAAGCCCCCGGCTCGTGGACCTGCTTTCCGAATGGTCGGAAGCCTGGGTCAGCGATGCCGCCCGCACAGAGAATGGCAAGCCGGCGGGCATTATTCCGGCGGCAGTAGAATTTGCTACGGAACGTATCGGCGGCTATTCCGGCCGATGGTATGATCCGGGGCTTAAATATTCTTACTACCGCTGGGACCATCTCGGGCACGTCGGCGAGCTGTATAACCACCTGGCAGGCATGTACGGCGTTACGGGGACCCCCCGCTTCCTGGAGCCGGTCAGGACTGTGGCAGGGCTGATGCAGGAAGAGCCCGATCCGGGAACGGAAGCTGCCCCCGGCTCACTGGCATGGGTTAAAAACACCCTAATCAGCGGCGGAGAAGACCATCCTTCCGGCGCCCACCCGTTCGGAAATATTTTTGCGCTTGCTTCCAGGCTGACGCGCGACAGCTCCTACACTGCGCTGACCGGGACCTACGGCTCGCCCTACAACCGGTTCCTGCTTACCGGCAACACTGGTGAGCTCCTTGAAGGTTTTGAGTCTATCCTGGGCTCGCTGCGCTACAATTTCCCGCTGCTTACCAGCGAGGTAAAGTTCACTGACCGGGTCTACGTAAGAGGCAGCGAGCTGCTTACCGGTATGTATACCGGGCATTTCGGACGCGGGTTCGAATTTCCAAGCCTGGTCGCTACCTGGAAAAATACCGGGACCGATGTATCGGTGCTGGTGCGGAAGGGGGATACCGTCTCAGCTCTTATTTCGCTATTTAATGCCGGGACCGGAAAGGAAATAGAGCTGCACACCTGGATGCTGGAACCGGGTGTCTACAGGATTACCATGGGAACTGACGCCAACGACGATACGAACCCGGAAAAGGTATACCATGAAACACAGGTGACCATCCGGGAACGAGTGGGAAGGATCCCGCTGTCGCTACCTGCCGGACCGACTATCCTGCGCATGGAGCAGGTGAGTCCGGTGATTCCGCCTAATAGCCCTCTCCCTGACATCGCGCTGGGCAGCGGAGATATCCGGAAAGATAAAAATGAACGCGGGGAACCGGTACTATCCTGCCTGGTGCACAATATCGGGAACGCCGACGCGCACCAGGTAAAGGTAAGACTGCTCCGGAACGGAAAAATCCTGGATGAAAAAACAATTCCTTTCATACAGGCGCCCAACGATCTGCACCCGAAAAGCCTGACCGTGACCTTCCCTTTCCCGGAAGATCCCGGATCGTGCACCGTCGGATTGGTCATAGATGTTCCGGAAATAAATACCGGGAACAATTTTGTAAAGGTGATTTTGAATTCAACCGAAAAAAACGATCAGGAATAAATGTTGATCAGGAGATTTATCCGGGTGGCATTGCTGATGATCTGCATCCACCCCTTTTGTAAAGGAACAGCAGGCAGCGGGCCGGACCTGCCGGTGCTGCCATTCCCGCAGAATGTGGTGCAGGGAGAGAAACGGGTTACGTTGTCTCACCGGGCAAGTTTTGATGCGCCCGGGCTTGAAAAAGCGCAGCTTGCCAGGCTGAGCGAAAACTGGGAAGAATTCCGCAGGGAGCAGCCCGGCGAGACTTCCCCCATGCATGTCGGGCTGGTGCTGCTACAGAACGGAAAAGTACCTTCCCGCATCACGGAGCAGGCCGCGCCGTATCTCGACAGCCTGGGGAGAGAAGGATATATCCTGGACCTGGAACCCGGGGCGATCACTATAGCGGCCGGTACGGAAACCGGTCTGTTCTACGGTCTCCAGACACTGAAACAGCTGGTCAGGGGCAGTTGGGATACAGGGCTTTTCATTGCAGACTGGCCTGCATTTGAAACCAGGGTTATTTACGACGACATCAGCCGGGGACCTATATCTACCGCAGACTACATCCGGCAGCAGATCCGCAGGCTGGCCGAGCTCAAGGTCAACTACCTGTCGTTCTACATCGAGCATGTGGTACAGCCGCTTTCGCACCCTGACTTTGCCCCGGAAAACGGCAAGCTGACCATTGCCGAGATCAGAGAGTTGTCGCAGTACGCCGGGAAATATCACATGCAGCTCATCGGCAGCTTCCAGTCGTTCGGTCATTTCGAAAAAATACTCGCGCTGCCTCAATATGCTTCCATGGGAGAAACCTCCACCCTGATCTCCCCGCTCGATCCAGTCGCCAGGCAATTCCTGGAAAACGTGATCGGCGAGCTGTGCGATGCCTTCAATGCGCCCTGGTTCAACGTCAATTGCGACGAAACCTTCGACCTGAACAAAGGAAAATCCAAAACCTACATCGACAGCATAGGCTCCGCCCGTTTCTATGCCGATCACCTGACTTTTTTATATGACGTAGTCCGTCGCCACGGGAAAAAGATGATGATGTGGGGCGACATCGCGCTGCAACACCCCGAAATCCCGGACATGCTTCCCCGCGACATCGTATACCTGACCTGGGAATACGGCGACCAGGAGAGCTATGACCGGTGGATCCGTCCCTTCGAAGAACGCGGTCTGGAATTTATGGTATGCCCCGGCATCCTGAACTCCTACCGTATGTTCCCTGATATGGTTATGGCCAGGGATAACATCAGGGGCTTTCTGGAAACGGGGAAGCGGCACGGCGCTACCGGGGCGTTTACTACCATCTGGGACGACGGCGGGACCTACCTGTTCTCGGGCGACTGGTACGGCGTGTACGTAGCTGCCGAAAAAAGCTGGAATCTTGCGCCTGCCGCTGAAAGATCATTCGACCGCCGCTATTCACAAACGGCCTACGGCGCCCGTGAAACCCATTATGTGGAAGCGCTCTTTAAGCTGATGGCACTCCGGAAGCTCACTTTGACCTACAACCTTAACGAGCTCGTCTGGTCGCAGCAATTGCTGTCCCGCAAGGGCAAACCTTTACAGTTGAACAATACTTCCCTCCCGGAAGCAAACCGGATACTGGAAGAAGCGTCGGCCCTGATCAGGCAGGCTAAGGCGGTACGCCATCAGAGCGATCTGGTCGCATTGGAGCTGTCTATCGACCAGTACCGGCTCATTAAGGACCTCCGCAGCACCCTGGTGACAGTAGCGAATTCTTACCGGCAAGCTGCCTCCGCTCCGGTTCAGGCCAGGGAAAAGCTCCTTCGCGGCGCTATAGCTGAAGTCCGAAGGCTCACCAAGCAGACGGACGCGCTCCTGGAGCGTTTCCGGGCAGCCTGGCGAAAAGAAAACCAGGAATACTGGCTGGATGTAGTGTCGGCAGGATATGAATCCAAGGCTGGCGCCCTGCGGGAGTTGCAGCGATCGTTGGAAGGATCCCTGCGGACACGTCCTGCTACTCTTCCCCCGGCAGACGGGATCGGGCTCGATATCACGGAAACACCCTATACCTATTTCCAGAACTGGCTTTTGTCCGGACCGTTCCCCTCACCTGGAGAATCGCTTCCCGGGTTCCTGTATTCAGAAGGAAACGAATACAACCAACCCCCTTCACCCGGCGCTATCTCGGTTTTTGAAGGGAAAAATTACCGGTGGCGCAAATTTGCCTCTCCCGACGGCGGTCTTATCGACCTTGAAGACTATTACAAAACCGGCAAAAATGCCGTCGCATACGCCTATTGCAACATCAGGATCACCGAGGGCGAGGTTACCGAAGCATATATTTCAGCGCCTCCGGGCACGGAAGTGTTCTGTAACGGTGAAAAAGCGGCGACAATCAGGGGAGCAGGCGATGAAGAAGAAAAGATTTCCCTTTTACTGAAAAAAGGAGGCCCTCATCACCTGCTGCTCAAAATACCGGCTGCCGGGTACGCGCCGTGGCGTTTCAGCTTCCGCCTGGGCAACGGGCTGGAAGTCATCAATCACAAGCACAAGTATCAGACCAATTCAAAAAATAAAACCTATGAAGCAGAATAGTTTTGGGGTATTCCTGGCGTTTCTCCTGCTGTCGGGCATCACTGCCAGGGCACAGATCAAAAAAGAGGAAATCCTGCTGGCTGTCGACCAGACCGCCCGGTATATCTCCGAGGTACTGCTCGACGAGCAAGGGAAGTCGCGCTGCGACTACAACCTCACCGAAGGGACCTGGTACGAATACGAGGTGCCATGGCATACCGGGCAGGCCGTATATGCCCTGCTGGCTGCTTACAAGGAAACCAACAATCCTAAATACCTCGAATCGGCCGTCAGGGGCGGGAATTACTGGGCTTCGCTTGAAATCAAAGATCACCCCGCATTGAAAGGTATGGTAGCCGCCATCCACGGCGATGCCATCGGAGAGGATTTCATTGTGTTTGCCACCGTATCGGACGGGACGCCCGGCATTTATGAGCTGTCGCGGGTTACCAAAGATCCCCGTTATGCCAGGGTAGCCACCTCGGCGGCATACTGGATGATGAAAAACATGTACTATCCTGAAAAAGGGGTCTGCTATGATAACGTGTACGCCAAAACCGGGGAAGTGCTAAAGGAATACAGCCCGTTCTGGGCGCAGAAAGATAAAAAAGAGCAGAAGCTGTATGACGTTTCACGGCCCAATACCGAAGGATGGCTTTTTAAGGACGCCTACGAGTTTTCGGGAGATGCCAAATTCCGGGAAGCCTACCTCAACCTTTGCAACAGCCTGATAGAACTGCAGGGGCCGGAAGGTGTCTGGATGAGCTTTATGCCTAATTTTATCGAAGAGCAGTCGTTCCATCCCCGCTTTTCCCTCTGGTATGCCGAGTCGCTGATCCACGCGTATAAGCTTACCAACGACCGGAAATACCTCGAAGCCGCCAGCCGCACCGCCGAAGTATTCGCGCGCGCACAGCAGAAAGACGGCACGATCTTCTACAACAACTACCTTAACGGACGGGAGCCTGATAAGGGTTCGGTGACCGGTTCTGCGGTGGCGCTGGCAGGTATCGTCTGGATAGAGCTGTCGAAGTACGGGTATAAGCAATTCGACGAAAATATCGAAAAATCGATCGGCTGGCTGCTCAAAAACCGGTATGCCGCCGACCATCCCGACCCTAACCTCAGGGGCGCCGTGCTGGAAACCCGTACCAGGTTCAGGAAAGGCAAGGTATGGCTTACCAACCGTGACATAGGAAGCAGTTTTGCCCTGCGCTTTTTCGTCGATTACATCCATTATAAGTTCAAATGATTTTCTATCATCAAAAAACCCAATTCGCTATGAAACGTTTATTCAGGCTATCGTGGCTGCAATCGTGTGTGCTCGCGGTGTTATTTTGCTTTGCGGGATCCGGTCCGGGAGCACTGGCACAATCCGGTAACGGTACGGTCAGGGGACAGATCACCGGCATGAACGGAGAGTCTCTTCCGGGAGCTTCCGTATTTGTAAAGGGAACTACCCTCGGCGCCGCTACCGACCTGTCGGGTAACTACACGCTGTCTAACGTACCTGCCGGCGCCCAGACGCTCCGGGTCAACTATATGGGGTATGAAACCGAAGAAAAATCCGTTACGGTCGTCTCCGGGAGCACGGTTTTCCTGAATGTCAATCTCCGGACGTCCAGCCTTACGCTCTCGGCGGTTACGGTAACAGCGTCGGTAGAAGGGCAGCAGAAAGCGCTTAACCAGCAACGGAACTCAGACAACCTCAAGCAGGTGATCTCTGCTGACCTAATGGGACGTTATCCCGATCTCAACGTAGCAGAATCCCTCCAGCGGCTCCCCGGGGTTACAATCGGCAGGAACAGCAGCGGGGAAGGCGCTACCGTTCAATTGCGCGGAACACCCGGCAACTTTACCAATATCAATGTAAACGGGGAGCAGATCATGGGCACCCAGGAGGAAGGATCGAGAAACGCACAGCTCGATGTGATCCCCATCAACGTGCTTTCGTCTATGGAAGTGATCAAAACACTCATGCCCGACCAGGACGGCGATGCGATTGCCGGCGCCATCAACATGAAAACCCCGACAGCCACCTCGCTCAGGTCACGCCTTTCGGTAGACCTCGGCACAGGGTATAACAACCTCCGCAGCAACCTTAACGCCATCGGCAACCTTTCCTGGGGACAGCGTTTCCTGGCCAACGACCAGAATCCTAACGGAAGGCTGGGCGTGATGGTTACCGGAAGCTACTTCAAAACCCGCAACGGCTACGACGAGATACGGGCGCAGGTGTGGGAGAAAAACGACTACGGCAAAGGTGAGATCTTCTTCCCCACCGACATCCGCCTGCTGTATGTTGAAAACGAAAGGACCAGGACCGGCACTTCCGCTACGATCGACTATAGCTTCAACGCTAATACCAGCATCGTGGCGAACTTCATGTACAGCGACCATTTCAATGAACTGACACGCTACCGCAAGAGGACCCGGATGCAGACTTCCCGCAACGTGCTGAACGACGAAGGCGTCTTCACTAATTCCAGGGGACGTTCCTATAACGAGATCAAGGCAGCTACCGAAGACAACAGCAACCTCAATTTCAATATACAGGGAGAAACCGCGATCGGCAAGGTGAAGCTGGACGCCGGGGTGTTCATGAACAAATCGGAATTTATCAATAAGTCGGGGATCTATAACTTCATTACCGGGAACATCCCCCTCGAAATATCCGACATCAGCACCGACTACCTGGAGGCGTCCGGCACAGACTGGAAAAACGACGCTTCCCTTTTCACCTATAACACGGTAGAGCGGGACTGGTGGACTACCAGGGGTAAGAACTTTACCGCGCGGCTCAACGCTACGGTCCCTTACAACATCGGAGGCAACGCCGCCCTGTTCAAGGCCGGGGCAAAGGTGAAAAACATGCATAACATCCGGTTCCGTCCCGATGAGACCATCGTTACCACTTATGCCGGCGACGCCGCCCAGGGCAAGCTCACCAATTTCATGGGCCCTTCTGAAGTCTCAGGCGACCTGCTCGACGGGAACACGAATTTCGGGCTCGGTGTTGACAAGGACAAAACCATCGGCTTTATCGATGCCAACCTGGGTACCAGCCTGTTCCCCATCAACGAAGCGGCCACCCGGAACAGCATCGACACCTATTATTACGACGCGGTCGAACGTGTTTCTTCCGCTTACCTGATGAACCGCATCCAGTTCAACAAGCTGATGTTCCTCCTGGGAGTCAGGTTCGAACATACCGACGTGGACTACAAGGGTAATATCGTCGAAACCGACGCAGACGGCAACTGGACTTCGACTTCCCCGAACCGCCAGCAGAACAACTACCTGAAGGTGTTACCCAACCTGCAGTTCAAGTATGACCTCGATGAGTCGTCGCTGCTCCGCGCAGCCCTCACCTACGGCTATTCCAGGCCTAACTTCGTCGACCTCGTGCCCGGACGTATCATCAGCATTCTGAGCGAAACCGTAACTGACGGGAACCCCAAGCTGCAGCCGGCCTTCGCGACCAACGTAGACCTGATGTATGAAAAATACCTTTCCAACCTGGGGATCCTTTCCGCAGGAGTATTCTATAAAAAAATCGACAAGTTCCAGTACAACAGCGTCGTGAACCTGGTCGGGAATGAGTTTGAAAATGCAAGCCGTTACACCAACTGGAGGTGGTTCCGCACCCTGAACGGCAACACTGCCAATGTATTCGGGATCGAGCTGAATGCACAGGCCAACCTTACCTTCCTGCCCGGCATCCTGAAAGGCCTGTCTATCCTGGCCAACTATACCTACACCCATTCCAATGCGGATGCACAGTTCAGGAAAAACCTCCGGCTGCCCGGTCAGGCCGATCATACCGCCAACGGCTCGCTTTCATTCAGCCACAAACGCTTTACGATCCAGGGAAATGTGAACTACAACAGCGCCTATACCGTACTGCTGGGCAGCGATGACGACACCGACGTGATCCGGAACCCGCGCATACAGGTCGACGCCAACTCTTCCTACCGCATCACCGAGAAGATCTCGGTATACGTCGAGGCTCAAAACCTTACGCAGGCCCCGCAGCTCGATTATTTCGGCGTACGTGACCGGATGTACCAGAAACAATTCTATTCCTTCTGGGGACGTGCCGGTGTAAAGCTCAGATTCTGATTATTCATCCGTTCTGTGGCCGCATACGGCCACAGAACGCTATTTACCATCCAATCAAATCATCATACAGAATGTCTGTCTCTTACGAAAACAAGGACGATCAACTGAAAATACAGGTGTTCAGAAACAGGGAAGAAATGGGTGAAGCAGCCGCTGTGCTGGCAGCCGCTAAGATCGCCGAACTGCTTCAGCATCAGGAAACCGTAAACATCATCTTTGCCGCCGCTGCTTCCCAGAACGAATTCCTCGCCGCCCTGTTAAAAAAACCGGTAGATTGGTACAGGATCAATGCTTTTCACATGGATGAATACATCGGGCTACCCGAAGGAGCACCGCAGCACTTCTCCGTATTCCTCCGGGAGCGCATCTTCGACAAGGTACCTTTCCGGAACGTGTTCCTGATCAACGGAAGCGCCCCGGACCCGGAGCAGGAATGCGCACGATACGCCGCCCTGCTGGAAGCCTATCCTGCCGATATCACTTTTATGGGCATCGGGGAAAACACCCATCTCGCATTCAACGACCCGCACATGGCCGATTTCAACGACCCGAAGCTCGTTAAGATAGTGGATCTGGATATACCCTGCAGGCAGCAGCAGGTAAATGAAGGCTGCTTCCCGCAATTGTCGCAGGTACCCGTCGATGCCTATACGCTCACGATACCGGCTTTGCTGCGGGCCAAGGCCATTTATTGCATGGTCCCGGGCAAATCAAAGGCGCCTGCGGCATACCATACTCTCACGGCTGATATTACGGAAAAGTACCCGTCGACTATCCTGCGGACCCTGCCCAATGCCTGGCTGCTGCTCGATGCCGACAGCGCCGCCGAAATTAACGACATCCCGATGGCCAATGTCTTCAACCCCTGAATTTATTCACAATGCTTCTAACCGATTGCCAGGTATGACCGGAAAATCCGTCGGCAGCTACAGGTGGTCCATTTGCGCCCTGCTGTTTTTCGCCACCACCATCAACTACCTCGACCGACAGGTACTGGGGCTGCTCAAGCCGTTCCTGGAAGTAGAGTTCGGCTGGACCGAAACCGACTACAGCTACATCGTGATGGCCTTCTCTGCATCGTATGCCGTCGGGCTTGTCGGTTTCGGCCGCATCATCGACAAGATCGGCACCCGGGCGGGCTATACCATTTCTATTACGCTATGGAGTATTGCAGCCATGGGACATGCCCTGGTTCGCAGCACGGCCGGCTTTGCCTTTGCGAGGGGATTGCTGGGTATCGGAGAGTCCGGGAATTTCCCGGCAGCAGTTAAAACGGTCTCCGAATGGTTCCCGAAAAGGGAGCGGGCATTGGCTACAGGTATTTTTGATTCCGGCGCAAACATCGGCGCCTGCATCGCTCCTATCCTCGTACCCTGGCTGCTGGGCGCCTATGGCTGGCAATTTGCTTTCCTCATCACAGGGTTGGCAGGCTTCATATGGCTACTGGCCTGGCGCCTGCTGTATGAAAGGCCGGAAAAACACCGCAAAGTGACCGCTGCCGAGCTGGAATACATCCGGATCGACGACGAAACAAAGGAAAAAACCGTTCAGGAAGAAGGCCTGGACAACCGCACCTGGAAAAAGCTGTTCGGACTGAAACCTACCTGGGCATTTATTGTCGGGAAGTTCCTGACCGATCCTATCTGGTATTTCTTCATGTTCTGGCTCCCCTCCTACTTCAGCACTACTTTCCATCTCGACCTGAAGAAGCCCGGGCTGCCGCTGGTAATCGTCTATTCTGCCGCTACGATAGGCGCCATCGGCGGAGGCCTGCTTTCGTCATGGCTGATCAGAAAAGGATGGTCGGTGGCAAAATCCAGGAAAGCCGCCCTCCTGGCGGCCGCCATCTGTGTCATGCCCATCATGGCAGCCAGGTTTGTTTCAGATATGTGGACGGTGGTGCTGCTGCTGAGCATCGCCATAGCAGGAAACGCCGCATGGAGCGCCAACATTTATACGATCGTATCCGATATGCTGCCCAGGAAGACGGTCAGTTCGGTCATCGGCATCGGCGGGATGGCCGGTGCGATCGGCGGCGTACTGTTCCCTTTATTCATTGGGTACACCCTGGATTTTTACAAAACCGCCGGCAACATGGTCGCCGGCTATAACCTGATCTTTGCTGTCTGCGGTTTGTCTTTCCTGCTGGCGTGGCTGATCATCCACAAAATTACTCCCCGGTTTATACCGGTAGACGTCTGAGTACACCCCTTTTACCGGCCGGATCTGTCAACTCTTCAAAAACGGGCAAAAAAAACTGGCGCCCGGATATTAAATATATATAATTTTGAGGAAAAATTTTAACTATGACAAGTTCGCTGCCCGAGGTGGATTCCGATCTGCTACACCGTCTGAAAGATGGGGACGAGACGGCGTTCGCTGCTATCTACCGGTTATGCGCGCCTGTACTCTATCGCCGCCTGTTGCGTTTACTGAAAGACGTTGCGATCACGGAGGAGATCCTGCAGGATGTATTTCTGAAGCTTTGGGAACACCGTACACACATTGAGCCGGAACGGGGATTCCGAACCTATTTGTACCGGATGGCCGACAACCGGGCCGTCGATGCTTTTCGAAAAATCAGTCGCGACAAAAGCCTGCAGGAAGAGCTGTGGGTGAAAAGTGTAGGCTTTTGCCTTCAAACAGAAGAAGTATTCGGTGCAAAAGATGATTTCCAGTTGGTTGCCGAAGCCATCGAAGGATTGCCCCCCAAACGGAGGCAGATCCTCATTTTTTGCAAACTGGAAGAAAAGAGCTACCAGGAAGTGGCCGAGCTGATGGGCATATCGGTTTCTACGGTAAGCAACCAGTTGGTAAAAGCAATCAAGGAGATCAAAAGCTACGTCAGCCGGTCGGCGGGGAGCCGGTCTTCTGCGGTCATTCTGATCCTGTCCCTTTTCCGGGATACATAATTATACTCTTTCGCCGAAAAAATTATCTTTAACCGATAGAGTGTTTCCGTAGCCCGGTCGTATATGCCCATAAACGAACATAAACGTATTGGGATTTGGGCAATCGGGATGAAATATTAAGGCTGTTGGATATTTACCTGAGCAATCGGGCAAATCGGGAAGAATTTGAAAAATTGCTTGCCATACTTTCCACTCTGGACGATACGGAGTTCAGGGAGGTTGTTCACGAGGCTTTGGGCAATGACGTGAACCTGCCGGATTCCGCTTTCGTCGATAGCCGCATCGAGCAATTATACCCGGCGCTCCTTTCCAAAGTCCGGGAATCTTCAGGGGAAATCAGTGAACCGGCCGGCGATTCGGAACCGGTCATTCACCGGGCCTGGTGGAAAGCTGCAGTTGCTGCCGCAAGCGTTGCTTTGCTTTTATGGACAGGCATAAAGCTATGGCATGATACCCCCCCTCAGAAGGAGGCGGCTCATATTACTGCGAAGCAAATCGTAGCCGGGGGCAACCGCGCTACGCTGACGTTGGCCGACGGCCGCAAGCTCGATTTAAGCGAGGGCCAGCAGGGCATCGCGGTCGGTGAGGATATTCGCTACCTGGATGGTACAGAAGTTATCGAAGCACATGCCGACAGCAGAGCATACAGTCCTGATGTTCAGACACTCAAACTTACTACACCCAATGGCGGACAATATCAACTGTCGTTGTCAGACGGAAGCCGTGTCTGGCTCAACGCAGCAAGCTCCATTACTTACCCGGGCACATTCGGTGACGGCAGACGGGAGGTGACCTTGCAGGGGGAAGCTTACTTCGAAGTGGTCAAAGATGCCGCCAGGCCATTTGTCGTCAATACCGAAACGCAGCAGGTTACGGTATTGGGGACATCTTTCAACATCAATGCCTATTCAAATGAAAATTTCAGCAAAACGACGTTGCTGACCGGGTCAGTGCGGGTGAATCCCAGATCGGACGGGGTTATCCTGCAAAACGAACGGGTGCTGAAGCCAAACCAGCAGGGCATTACCGGCGCAGACGGCCGCACGATTGCCGTCGCCAAAGTTGACGCCAATGCGGTCGTTGCGTGGAAAGACGGGCTGTTTGACTTTCATGGACTGAACGTCAACGAGGCAATGAAGCAGATTGAAAGATGGTATAACGTCAGGGTTATCTACAAAGGCCCCAAACCTACCGCATACCTGGGAGGCAAAATGAGCAGGGGGGTCAGGCTATCGACATTCCTGGAATTCCTGGAAAATGATTTTAACATCAGGTCTGAATTTCAGGCCAACCGGACACTCCTTTTATACATACCGGAGGACAAAAAAAACAGTGATTTATAAATCTAAACAGTTGCACTATGACGGACAAAACATTCCCTTAATCCCTGGCAGCTTTACGGTAAAAAAGCAGGGAAGTGTCGACACCACTTGCCCTGCATACACCGCTGGTTCCCATCGCGAACATCGTATTATTCACAAAATGTCAACCTTAGTCCTACAAAGTTATGAATAAAAAGCGAGAGCCGGAAAGTCATGGCTCACCCGCCCGGCTATCCGGTTATAAAAAAATCTCATGGCACACCTTCAAGGTGCTGAAGATCTGCTGCATCGTATTGTTTGCCTGCAAATTGCACGCACATGGCTATTCGCAAAGCATCACCTTACATGCGAAAAATGCTTCGATCATAGATGTCTTTCGCTCTATAGAGCAGCAAAGCGGGTTTGTGGTATTATACAATTACAAAGAGGTTCAGAAAAGCGCTCCGGTAACCCTGGCTGTGAAGAATATGCCGTTGGATCAATTTCTTCTGCACCTCTTTTCGACCCAGCCGTTTACTTACAAAATTGAAGATAAAACCATACTGGTCAGCCCCAAATCCCGGGCCTCCCGCGAAATACATGAAAAACCACAGGCAGAAGCGCAACCTGTAGTGCCCAGACAGCGGACCATTTCGGGTACGGTGACCGACGCCGATGGAAGTCCTTTGCCCGGTGTGAGCGTGCTTGTGAAGGGCTACCAGTCAGGCACGGCCACCGACGCCGGAGGCAGATACACGCTGGAGGTGCCGGACCAGGCCACTGTCCTGGTGTTTACAATGGTCGGCTATTCTCCGCGGGAACAGGAGATCGGTACTGCGGGCGTCATCGATGTCACGATGATTGCCTCTACCAGCCAATTGAGTGAAGTGGTGGTGATCGGATACGGATCGCGCTCAAAAAAGGACGTCACCACGGCCATATCGCGCATCAACGCGGAAACTATAGATAAATCGGTTTCCATGACCCCTGAAATGGCGATGCAGGGTACTATGAGCGGGGTACAGGTATCGGGCAACTCCGGCAATCCCATGATGCGTCCTACTATCCGTATCCGCGGAACGAACACATGGGGAGTTTCCGATCCCCTTTTTGTGATAGATGGCATACCGGTGACTGAAATGGGCGCAGGTATCGAAAATGAGAATGCCCGGATTGCCGATGTGCGCGGGCCGATCAATATCATGTCGATGATCGATCCCAACGACATAGAGTCGATATCGGTCCTGAAAGACGCGTCTGCCGCTGCCATATATGGTGTACGGGCAGCCAACGGCGTGGTACTGATCACCACCAAAACGGGGCGTAAGGGAACTATGGCCGTAGACTTCAGCGCGCGGACGGGGGTTCAGAACCTTACGCAAAAGCTGGACTGGCTCACCACGCCAGAATATACTTCCTTCGTACAGGGAATATTTGCGACAGATCCCGAAAGGCTCCCGATGGAAGACAATGCAGGCCGCTTCGTCCCGGGTGACAGCCGGTACCTCGGCGATTCTCCGACATACAACTGGCAGGATGCGGTAAGGAATAAAAATGCAGCGATGCAGGACTATTCGGTGCGGGTTTCGGGAGGTAATGAAAACACCGATTACAATGTATCGGTGGGTTACACCAACACGGTAGGCACCATCCTGGTCAACCGGCTCAAACGCTACTCGGGCTCCTTTAAGCTGAACTCGAAAATTAAAGACTGGCTGAAAACAGGCGTCAACTACCGCCTGGTGAATGCTTCGGGACGGGATGGCGTTTACAGTTATTTTGACGTGATCCGGAGCGCTCCCTGGCAGCCTGTTTACGCAGCGCCGGGCATTCCGGGCTACAGCGGGTATGCCAATGTCGTGGGCGGAATCCAGGCCGACGGCAGCTACTCGAACCAGAAATTATACGGGCAGGGAACGCGGATCAACGAAGTAGGACGCATGAATTCCAATGATGTGTCCTATGACTCCTGGCGCAATATGGGTAACCTGTACCTTGAACTGACCCCGATAGCGGGCCTTATTGTAAAAGGAACCCTGAGCCTGGACCGGTACATTACCACGCGCCACCAGTTTTCCGATTACGACGCCAACGTATTCGACTATACGGCCGGAGATCCGCGCGCCCTCGGTGGCGGGAAGTCCGTAGGCGCCTACCAGGAACGCGACGTGATCAACACCAACTTCATGAAGGAGGTGATGGTCAACTATTCAAACTCATTCGGCGAGCATAACGTAGATCTGCTCTTCAATTTTTCAGATCAGAAATATGACGCCATGTACAAGTTTGCAGGCACTGAATACATGACCACCAAAAAGGACTACCTGCGGGTGCTTGGGGGTGAACGGGCCTACACTTCGGTCGGCAGCGAACAAATGCGCTGGGCCTTACAGGGTTACCTGGTCCGGGTAAGCTATAACTATAGGTCCAGGTATTACCTCGATGCTACGCTGCGTCGTGACGGAAGCGCCCGTTTCGCGCCTGAAAACCGGTGGGGAACCTTCCCTTCCGTCTCGGCGGCATGGCGCCTGAAAAGCGAGCCCTACCTGGAACCGGTCTCCTGGCTCACTGACCTGAAGCTGCGCGCCGGGTGGGGGCAGTTGGGAAACCAGGAGGTGCGCGACATGGCTTACCTGTCGGCCATATCCCGGAATCCGCATTACGCGATGGGTAACAGCAGCCAGCCGGGCCGTCCGTCGTCCGGAGTGTTTTACGAAGGCGCGACCATTTTCGGGATACCCAACCGGGACCTGACCTGGGAAAGGACCGAGACCTTCAACATAGGTTTTGACGCGCAGTTGCTGAAGGGACTTGAATTCTCAGCTGAATACTACTATAAAAAAACGCACGGCATATTGCAGGCGATAGACCTTCCGTCCAGCGTGGGAATAATTGAAACGCCCGTCGTCAATGTGGCCAAAGTGCAGAACCGGGGCTTCGAGTTCAACCTGGGCTGGCAGCAGCAAACGGGCGGGTTCCGCTATGGGGCCGGGGCCAACCTGACCACGACTGTCAACCGTGTCCTGGAAACCTACAAAGGTATCCCAACGGCGGGAGGAACCGTGGAGCAGGGTTATTCCATGTTCTATCACCGCGCATATAAGGTAGCAGGTGTATTCCAGAGCGATGAGGAAGCGCAGCAATGGCTGTCACGCTATGAGGACGTCAATTATCAGCGCTCGCGCGTGGGGGCCGGCGATTTCTATTTCCAGGACCGCCGGGGGGCGCCTAAGAACGAGAACGAATTCTATTCCGAAGGGGCCGACGGGCGGGTCGACTCTTATGACATGGTATATGTCGGCAAATCGATTCCCGGCTTCTTCTACGGGATCAATGCGAATGCGAGCTACAAGGGCTTCGACTTCAACATCCAGTTTACAGGCGTAGGAGACGTGGTAAAATACAACAACATCAAAGCCGGGACATTCATGCCTACCGAAAGCGATAATGTAACACGCGCCGTATATGACGCATGGACGCCTGAAAACCGTTCGACTACCTATCCGCGCCTGGTTTTCGGCGACCCGGTACAAAATCTCCGCTACTCCGATTTTTTCTTTGAAAGCGCGGCCTATCTGCGGCTTCAGAATGTCCAGTTGGGTTATACTATACCTCAGCCGGCTTCAAATGCAGGTAAAAAATACTTCCAGACCGCCCGGATTTATGCAGGCGCTTCGAACGCCTTTACCCTAACGCGTTATACAGGGCTCGACCCGGAAAACAATAATTACCCTGTGCCGCGCACCTTTTTTGTTGGTTTAACTGCAAAATTTTAACACCGTCAGATGAATCGCATGATACGATATAAAAACTATAACCCAACCCTGGTTGCGACGCTGCTGCTCCTGCTGCTCAACTCATGCGCCAACCAACTGGACATCAGGCCGACTGCCGAATTGGAAAGCGAATATTTTGATTCGGAGCTCCGTGTCCAGGAAGGCGTGGGAGCCTGCTATGCCGGGTTTTACAATCTCTACGGCCCTTTGCTCAACGACGGCGGCGGCTCTCACCAGATCCTGCTCCTCCCTGGTGACGACATTACGCACCAGGATGCAGGCCGCGGCGCCCTGGAGGCTTTTTCGGGGCTCAACAGCACCAACGGAGAAGTGAATATGCTCTGGACCGGGCTCTACCAGATCATTTATCGCTGTAATTTCATGCTGGAAAAGTTGGAAGACGAATCCGTACAGGCAGTTTACCGTACAGCAGGCCTGAATGACATCAACAAAGGAGAAGTACTTTTCCTTCGCGCATGGAGTTTCTACCGGCTCTGGGATTTCTTCAGGAAAGCACCGCTTCAGGAAACACGCATCCGCACCATAGCAGACGCGATATTGCCGCCCACACAGGACTTTCAGATGCTCGACAAAGCCATAGAAGACCTGCAACTGGCCGCCACGCTTCTTCCTGCAGAGTCGTTCTGGAAGCTCGAAACCGAGCGCGGACGCGTATTCAATGAGAGCGCATACGGGCTTCTGGTAAAATGCCACACGCTGCGCGCCCGTTACAACAACGCCAATGCGGCCGACTACCAGAACGCCATCGCCGCTTTTCAAAAAATCACCACGAGGCAACTGGTGCATTTTGCCGAGAACTTTGATTACAAGTACGAAAACAATGCCGAATCACTTTTTGAGCTGCAGGCAAGCCATGCTACGGACCAGGACAATGCGTGGCTCGACAACAATTTCGGCGGCGGGGCCGGCCAGATGGGCGCCATGTACCATTACAGCACAAGTCACTGGGGCAATTACATCTCAGGCATTTACGGTCCGACCCAAAAGCTCATCAGGGCCTACGAAGAAGGCGACCCCAGGAAAGAGTATACATTTGCCCGATATACTACGAATGTGTTCGGCAACACGGATGTTCCGGCTTCTGCCTGGGACAAGTTCGACGGCTACCAGCTCATGAAATACGTTTATCCCGGCCGATGCTGGTTCGAAAAAATCTGGGGCATATCGTCAACCAACAACACCCGCCTGATCCGCTATGCCGATATCAAGCTGCTGGCGGCCGAAGCTTTTTTGCAAACGGGAAATGCAGCCGCCGCGCTCGGGCAGTTAAACGATGTACGCGCACGGGCGCGCCGCTCCACTGAAGACGGCAAAGTTTCGGCTGCTCCTGCTAACCTTTCCGCCGTAACGATGCAAACCATTATGAACGAACGATTCATCGAGCTTGCGGCCGAGGAGGGTATCCGATGGACTGATCTGCGGAGCTGGCATGCGGCCGGATTCATCAATCTTTCTTCCTGGACTGCCCGCGACTTCGGCTACAATTATGATCCCGCCAACTTTGAGTTTCAGGTTCCGAGACATTTATTGTTTCCAATTCCGCAGCGCGAAATGAACACTAACCCGCTTATGGTAGCAGGCGGTAATAACCCCGGATATGAATAGCATGCTTCTGACATTATGGATGGTATTCTTCGGAATGCCATCCCTTGCCCAACCCGATCCGCCCCGGAAAAAAGAGATCAAAGCATTTTACCTGGGCCACAGCCTGAGCGACGGCATTCCTGAAATGCTGGCAGGCCTGGCAGGCAGCACCCGCGCGGCCGCTTTCGATTACAGGCACCAACGTAGCAGCGGCGCACCGCTGCGGCACCAGTGGAACCAGCTTGCGGTAAGCGCCGGCAGGGAGCCGACCGACCATACCGACAAGGAAATGATGCGGATCTTCGACAAGGCCGATATTGATAAAAGCGCTCGTCTGGGCCGGTTTTTCGATCAGCAGGAGGGGCTTCCCTCCGGGCAGTATACACACCTTGTGATGACCGAAAGCGTTCCCCGCTACTACGGTGAAGGCTGGGGCAACGTGCAGCAGCATACCTACCCGTATGCCGACAGCATTTACCAATATGCCAGGCGGTTTAACCCGGAAATTAAACCGTATCTGTATGAAGTCTGGCATTGTATACATAGCGGCACCCCTACCGGCTGCGAGCACGACAAGGATGCGGCCCCGTTTCGTGAGCGGCTGAAGAATGACCTGCCCATGTGGGAATCGGTCGTCAACGATTTCAACAGCCGGAATCCCCCGCAGCGTATGCGGCTCATCCCGGTAGGCCAGGGTTTCGGCAGGTTGTCGGACGCAATAGACCGGGGCGAGCTACCCGGCGTCGGGTCTATCAAAGAAATGTTTACGGACGGTATTCACATAAATGATACTTTACGGTATTTTGCCGCCTGTATTCATTACGCCACCTTGTTTGAAAAAAGCCCGGTTGGGCTCACCGCGGAGGTGCGGCACCTCGATGGCCGGCCTTTTGTAAAGCTTCCGCGGGGAATGGCCGCAGTACTGCAAAAAATCGCCTGGCAGACTGTCGCCGGCTACCAGGGACTCTCCGCCCCCGCGGTCTCGTCTGAGGAAGTGTTCGTTTCTCCTTCGGGAAGCGATTCCAACCCCGGGACCCGGAACAAGCCGTTGCGTTCCATCCAGAAAGCGGTCGACCAGCTTGGGCCCGGTAAGACGGTCACCCTGCTTGACGGCGTGTATAACCTGGCCGCACCGATATCCGTAACCGCCAAAGGCAGCCACGACCGATGGGTTACGATCCGCGGAGAAAAAGGCGCAAAGGTAATCCTGGATGGGCTGAAGATCAATATTCCCGACTACGGGATATACCCCCGGAACAACGGTTTGATCCAGGTCGAAAATGCGGCTCATGTGCGACTGGTCAATATTCACGTCCGTAATTCGAGGCGCTCGGGGATCAACATTCAGGAGAGCCGGTACGTCGATGTGGTCAATTGCACGTCTGAAAACAGCCTTTCACCGGGTATATCCTCCTGGCAGCGATGCGAATACATCCGCATCCTGGGCAATACGGTGATCAACGCCAACGATATGAAAATGAGCTGGACGCCCTACAAAGGACACGAGGCGCCGCACGAGGCGATCAGCGTAGCGGGTTCGCACCACTTCGAGGTAGCCTGGAACCACGTATACAATTGTGAGAAAGAAGGCATCGACGTAAAGGAAACCGCTGCTTTCGGCACCGTACACCACAATTATGTGCACGACTGCAAGCGACAGGGGCTGTACATCGATGCCTGGTTCGGCCAGCTCGAGCACATTGAGATGTATCGGAATGTGGTCCACGGCTGTGAATCCGGCATTGCCATTTCGTCGGAAGACGGGCCCAATACCAGGAACCTCAAGATCCATCACAACCTGGTATATAATAACCGGGCCACCGGCATCTTCTTTTCAAAATGGGGTGAGGACAACCTGCGGGAAGAGATAGACGTATACAATAATACATTCTACCGGAACGGCTGGGGTAAGGATTTTTCGGGCGACCCACAGTATTGGCTGAGCGGCGGTTGCTATCTGTATTCAACCAAATTAAAGGACCTGCGCATCGAGCG
>CAZLTN010000030.1:0-50683 GCA_964562455.1 uncultured Cytophagales bacterium | reverse complement strand
CCCAACTACTTCTCTCATAGTTGATAACAGCAGCTACTTCATCGGCTGTCCATCCAAGATTTGTGCCGACAGGCGCCATAGCCGCATATTCGGGACGCGCATCAAAGCCGTTCATAATGATATCCACGTAGAGCTCAAGGTTATCGCCCGTTACAATCGCACTCCCTTTAAGCGGTGGAAAAGCGCCCGGCAACCCTTCGCCGTTCTCCTGGTGGCAAGCCTGGCAGTTGGCTACGTACAAAGCCTTGCCATCGGGACCGCCCGAAGCTTCACCGTCCTTCTGTACCTCACTTTTCTGCCGGACATACAAAAACCCGGGCGCTTCGCTGCCATCCGGTAAAGGAACCTGCTTCAGTGACTGCAGATAGGCTACCAGGTCAAGCGCCTCTCTGCCCGCAACTACCTTTCCTTTCTTCCCCTTCAGGTATTCTTCAGGCAGATTTACTACTATGTCGGATTCCTCCGGCTCATTTTTGAGTACAAAAAGCCAGGGGTAGGCGGGCATCACAGATTCCTTCACTACGATACGCGGATTAAACAGGTGGACAAGGTTCCAATCTGCCGACGGCTGTCTGTTACCCACATCTGTCAGATCGGGCCCGGTTCTTTCAGTCCCCATCAATGTCGCCGTGTTACGCCAGAAATCCGTTCGCTTAATACCGGAATAGTCGGCTGCTACTCCCGGCCGGCTTCCCCATTGCCTGTCCATATCGATGTTCCGGACCTGCTGTGTATGGCAGGCCACGCATCCGTTGGCAACGAAAGCCGCTTTACCCCTTTCCGCTTCAGGACTGAGCTCCACCGCTCCCGGCAGCGCCCGGTTGTTTTCCTGGTTATGAATCGCCGGCATAATGGCCACCAGCATCGTCAATCCCATAAACAAAGCTGTAGCGCTCCCGAACAGGTATCGGTGATCATTGAATATTTTCATTTGTCAGGTTTGCTAAGTAACTCACTCGCCGGTACTCCTTCCGCCAGTCTCTTCATCGCCAGCTCCCTGACATCCGGCGCAGGGCGGGCCGAAATCATCCTGTACATATTATAGGCGAAGAAAATATGCGATAACCACATAAGGCTTCCGCCTATGGCCCTCCAGAGCCAGTAGGGTATCATAACCGATACACTTTCGATAAACGGCTTTCCTTCCATCCACATCAGCCCTTTCAGCGTCCCGCCGTACATGAGAGGTACGGAATAGAACATAAGCCCGATCAACGCCAGCCAGAAATGGGCCCCCACTGTAATCTGGGGCGCCTCTCTGCCCGTCAGCCTCGGTACCACAGCATACATTCCCGCCCAAAGGAAGAAACAAATGATGCCGTACATGGTCAGATGGGAATGCGCTACGGTAAAATCGGTGAAATGCCATAGCAGGTTGGTAAACCGGAAAGCTTCCGCCGTGCCCTGCAGAGAGCCCGTAAAGTAGAAGACGATCCCCACAAGGAAAAACGGAAGCGTGTAGCTGTCCTGCACCTTATGCCACGCTCCTTTGAAGGTCATCAGGAAATTGGTTGTGCCGGCTACAACCGGGATCACCATACCTGCGCTGCCGACTATAGCCACCGTCTGCAGCCACCAGGGAATCGCGCTGAAGACAAAGTGGTGGGTTCCTATAAGTGTATAAAAAAGAATCTGTGTCCAGAAAGCCAGGATCCCCAGGCTGTAAGAATAAATAGGCTTGTTTAATTGCTGCGGCAAAAAATAGTACACGATACCCAGGGTAAACAGCATAAACCACATGCCTACCCCCTGGTGCATATAATACCCCTGGACGATGGTCTCACCCAGCCCGTTCTGCCAGTATGGTATATAGGCGACCAGGGAAATCACAATCGTAAATATGATGGCCGAAACCATATACCAGTTGGAGATATAAATCTCGCGGGTCTTGCGGGCCGCAATGGTTTTCAGGAAATTGACAAGCGTAAGCGCCAGCCCGATCCCGAAAAGCAGCATGACAGGCCAGATATATTCCCTGTATTCGCCTCCTCCGTTGTTGATGCCCGCCATCAGGCATATCGTCCCGATGGCAACAGAAGCATTGATCAGGTATAAGGCATACCACCCCCACCCGATGCTTGCCAGCCTTACATTACTGACCCGCGGCACAATGTAATAGCCCAACCCCAGCATACCCAGCGATGCCCATCCCCAGAAAACCGAATTGGTGTGAACAGGCCGCAGCCTGCCGAAGCTCAACCAGCTTGCCTGGTCGATATCGGGCGCTACGAATTTAATACCGACATACTCTCCTACGCTCGTGCCGAACAAAAGCCAACCGGTAGCACAGGCAAGGTAGCTGATTACCAACCTGGATAAAGCCGGATCTATATGAGGGCGGGGCAATGCTTTCTTCTTAACTGCAACTATAGGGAGGCCGGGCGCCGAATGAACCGTCAGTAGTCCCCTTGTATCTTCCGCAGGTTTATCTCCCGACAATTCCCGGTGCGTAAGCACATAGTCCATCGCTGCCTTCCGCTTCTCCAGCACAGTGACATCTTCCTGTTTCAATGAATCCAGATATGCGGCAAGATTTCCCGCTTCCTCCGACAAAAGCTGCTCATTCTGACGGATTATTATTTTCCGTACCTTAAAGTAAAGAAGTACAAGCCCGGTCA
Organism: uncultured Cytophagales bacterium; assembly: GCA_964562455.1. GTDB lineage: Bacteria > Bacteroidota > Bacteroidia > Cytophagales > Spirosomataceae > Ravibacter. The sequence goes on along the minus strand of CAZLTN010000030.1, from coordinate 48,065 downwards.
GCACAGGTAAAAGAACCAGTATCAGGGTGATGACGATCCCCCCTTCTCCCAGGAGCGAGCTCCCGTCGCCCTTAACCGGCGCCTGGGCATTGGCGCCGTCAGAGCAGAAAACACCGGCAAGACCCGTAATAAGGGCTGCAACAAAGTGTGGTTTTAAAGAAGCAGATTTGTATTTTAATAACTCCCCGATCTGGAAGCTGGTCATTTTACGGATGTGCTCTGCAAGTCTTTCCCCCACTCGCTCCTCCGGCCTGCCGGCATAAAAGGAAGCCGCGGAAATGACTTTCTCCCTGAGCGTTACAACCAGCAAGAACAGCAAAACAGCCATTATCAGTACAGATAGCACTAACCCTCCTATTATTACATTTTCTAACTGCAATGAAAACCCGGCAGGCACACCTGCCTGGGCCGATACTCCCGACCCGGCAAAAACCAGGCTTGTGATCAGCGATATATTACATGCGAGATTTAATTTCCTTTTCATACGAAACCTATGTTTTTCCGCTGTACTGACGGCGATTTTATATTACAGGATATTAATACCTTTTTATCTTTATTTATTTTAAAAAGCAAACTCTGCCGAATGCCGGCAAAATCAACGTTTCAAAAATGCAAGGCTACTTTCCAGGGCGTCTGTAAAAGCTCCTACTTTCGAGTTATTGAGCATTTCGAACAGGCCATGCCTTACCTTTTTGAACTCATGGTGAATAGGACAAGGCCGGGACTCTGAGCATTGTCTCAGACCGAGACCGCACCCCTGGAATATTTTATCGCCGTCTACCGCCCGAACAATATCGGCCAGCGAGCGATTCATTGAAACATTATCGAGGTAAAAACCACCATTGGGACCTTTTGCCGACTGGACAATTCCTTTGCGGCTCAATTCCTGAAGTATTTTGGCGATAAAATGCTCCGGGGAATCTATCCCCCTGGCAATATCTTTGATCCCTATCCTATCGCCTTCCCTTGTTTTCTGAGCAATGAATATCATAGCCCTGATTGCGTACTCGCAAGTTTTGGAGAACATAACACCATTTTTTACAAGGCAAATATAATAGAAAGCGGCAATAAAAGATAAAAATATCTTTTATTTATTTTTCTATCATTTTCACATCCCAAGCTGCCGTTTTCCTTCCTCCGACAACATTTCGAAGCTCCATAGCGGGTCGAACGTCAGGTCTACCTCCACTTCACAACCTGGAAAAGCAACTTCCAGGACATTCCGGACGCCGTTGGTAATGGCTTCTCCCATAGGACAATGCGGAGTCGACAACGTCATCAGTACCCTGATGCCGTTCCCTGGAGTAAATGTAACCTCATAAATAAGCCCCAGGTCAACCACGTTAACAAAAAGCTCCGGGTCTATTACTTTGTAAAGCGCATCCCTGGCTTTTTCTTCTTCAGCCGAATGAAGCTTTGCATCTGACAGGTTCATTGAAAAATGATTTTAAAATTTAGTCTCTCCTGTGAAACAATACCTTCATTACATTGAACAGGTAAAGGAGTGACAACAGCAGCCAAACGGCCGATGCTACCCGGATCACCGCAAGGCTATCCAGCAAAATACCTGCAGCAAGCAAGCCCGATGCGGTGATGAAAATCCTGTATTGCCATAAAACTAGGGTCTCGCTGTAGAGATCTTTGGGCAACGGAACAGCTACTTTGCCTGTCAGGTTCTTGTAATGCATGTTCCACACGATAAAGGGCAGCGTTTTGAACGTCTTACCCAGGATGATCCCGGTTATCCATCCCATAAACAGCAACATTCCGTACAGGATCGCCCATCGATAGCCCTCCGCATATAAAACGACCGGCATCAGCAGCACAGCGGCGATCAAGGCGGCAAAAGAAAAAAAAGTGTGCTTCATCTGCACATCAATGCGTTTTTTCATCCGCTTTTGATAGGCATTGTAAAGATACCCCAGCCAGGCCGCTATACCCGCAGCGACAATGATGCCATATAAGATCATCCGCCAGCGAGCCGGTCCGAAAAAGTACCCGTCGGCCATAAGAAAAAGCATGCCGGTATTCTGGAGCACAAGAGCATACCACAGCCACGGTCCCTTCGACGACCTGGCCACAAGGAACATAGGTACAAGCCGGATGCTCACCCCGGTAATCAGTTGCAAAAACCACCCCGCCAACCCCGCGTGGGCATGAAGCGACAGTACTTCAAGATGATTTTTACTGAAAAACGGGTAGGTAAAATTCACGGCAAGCAACAGGCCGACGGAGACGGTCAGCAGGAGCCATAGTGCTGAAATAACAATAAAAAGCCCCTCGGGAGTACGCCGTTTGTAAATTGATGCTGTAGCAATAACATTAACAGCGTACATCAGCACGGATAAAATCACCAATGCTCCGCCCCCCATCATCAACCAGCCGGTGCGGAAATCCCAGAACGAAAAAACAAGCAACGCCGTACCTGCCGTGAGCGTATAAAAGCACAATGTCGCCGTTGCCGGGCTGAAAAGATTTCTTTCGAATATGACAGGCAGCAACTGGTGTGCCGCTCCGAAAATGATCATCGTCCCCCATCCCAGTGCCGCCGTGTGTACAACAGAAAGCAAGTGCGGGTTAAAATGGTGGGTAGTCAGGCTCGCCGGGCTGATAAATAACAACAGGCAAAGCACAAAAAAAGCGACAGCCCCTCCGGCATAGAAAGGTATTACAGCGCCTGGCGGCGTATCTCTTCCCGGACCTGTCGTCATTTGTCCCATTAGCCTTCCCTGAACAAGATCATTTTTACATTCCGCTCGTCGATCGTTTGCACATGAACTTCATATCCTTTTCCCGAAAGCTCCTCGAGAAGATAAACCGGTATACGCTTATGGCGCACGAACAATATACTGTCCGACGGGAGATTTTCAAGCTCTTCCAGTATTGTCCGCATGGGAAGCGGCATCTCCAGCTCCCGAACATCCACCTCTCTTATTTTTTCCGGGGGAAAACGGCTGAGTATCTCGTCGAAAGAACCTTTCTCTTCCTTTTCTATATAAACAATATCATCATGATCTTTCCCTGCTCCCCGTTTTTTCAGGAAGTAAGTATGAAATTCCCTTTCTGAGATTTTATCGACATAACTGTCTTCCGCCTTATCCTGCTTCAGGAGGTGAATAAGGGGAGTAGGCACGAAGTTATTGATAATGCATAGAATTCCTCCCGGCGGGATACGCTTAAAGGCACCGATAATTTCCTTAAGCGGGTCGGTCCCTGATTCGATAATCCCACGGACGTCAAACTTGATAATCGACTCCTCCGGCGCTGCCGAAAGCCATTGGGGAACGGGGGCAGCCTCCTCTCCTTTCGTTACGAGCCCCTCATACTCGAACCCTAACGGCCGTAACGCAGTAGCAATGGCTTCTACAGTACAACCACCCATTTTTGCCGCCTCCGCGATAGTTGCCCGTGGCGCCATTATTTTTCTCAGGATCGGATTTCTCAGCCTTTTAAACGGTTTTGATACCAAAGCCAGGACTTCTATTACGGCCATATCGGCTTCAATGAGCTCCGATATCCGGGTGTTGGCGTTTATTTTCATGTGTATTCATCAATGGCCTGTGAGACCTGTACTCCCCTCCTCTTTTCAGCAAAAATAGTTATTAATTTAAAAATAAAAGATAAATTTATCTTTTATTTGTTCGTATAAAACAGGATAATCATTCCATATTCTAAGCAATGAGCGGATCAGGAATCAGCACACAAGTGATACGCCACCGCAGCCGAATGATGAATAATAAAAGCGCAGTACAGCTGCAGGGCCTGCGGCTTTCGCACCATAAAGTAATAGTCTAGTTTACAGTTTATTATATACTTTATCCGGATAAAATAATGATTATAAAAATCAAACGGGCTTATGAAAAAGCACTTCCTTCAGACGGCTGCAGGGTGCTTGTCGACAGGCTATGGCCCAGGGGGATTTCCAAAAGCGACGCACATCTCGAAGCATGGGAGAAAGACCTGGCCCCGAGTACCGGGCTCCGCAAATGGTACGGGCATCAGCCGGAACGGTGGGAAGAATTCAAAAAACGGTACAGATCCGAGCTGGCCGCTAATCCGGCAGTGCCCGGATTCCTTGAAAAAAATAAAGCCCAGCAGCTCATCACATTAATTTATGCCAACAAGGAAGAGGCCTATTCACACGCCCTGATCCTACAGGAATTCCTGCAAAAAAAGCTATCTAGAAGTTAGCGCAAGAGGGTGTCTAAAAAGATAGTATATGTGTTTTTTTAAAATAATGTTTGGCATGCACCTTTTCAGAGCCTGATGTGCCGTCAGGCACTACCTGTCTATAGAAAAAAAGGGAACCGGGACGACGACATGCCCCGTACGGGGCTACCCAACAGATAAACGGACGTTCTGACGGGCGGTAGCCCCATACGGGGCACACGAATGCGGATATTTTCCTATAGACAGGTAGCCCCTGATGGGGCATGAAGAAGAATACAAAAGATTATTTGGCCCCAAGGTATATTAAAAACCTTTTAGAGATCCCCGACACATGCATAACCGCCGGTGGAACCGGCGGACAGAGGCTCACCTCGTGACGGCAGCCGGCTATTCGCTGAATTCAGGACAGTCTATTCGAATGTCCTTCAACAGTAGTTGCCTGTTCAACAGGTTGCAATAGTGGGCTTCCGCCTCGTAGTACCGGCAATTATAACAGGTTCGCTGAACACTTATGATTCCCGCCCTGTTGAATGAAAGGATCAGGCCGGCTATCTGCTTCCACAGGTTCTCTTTTTCCTCCGGCGTAATCCCTTCCAGCCAGCCGGTAAAAGGCTCGGCATATTGAGCAGACTTTGATGCTATATCTTCACCCTGCTGCGTAAGCTGCAGGCTGGAGCGCCTGCTGTCGCCCGGATCACCGATCTTCAGCACCAGTTTTTTTTGTTCCAGCGTTTTGACTGCGTCGCTTACGGTAGGCTTGGTTACGCCGAATTCCCTGGCCAGGTTGCTTACATTATTATATTCCGGCCGGTGATACCGGATAAAGACCAGGATCTGTATCTGTATAGGGCTAAGCTGGTGTTCTTTGGCCTGGTCCCACAGCAATTGCCTGAAAACCTGGGCCAGGCGTTCCAGCCCGGCCACAATCTTCTTGTCGAAGTCGGTATTTTGCTCAAACGGGTCGAAAACCGGCATAGGTCAGGCAGCAGTATCTGGAAAATAACTCAGCATCCCGAATAAGCCGAAGCAAATACCCCGTTCACGGCGATTACAGAACTGATTCCAATCTTTTGGCCATCTTCCATTTCCAGGAAGCTATGGCCGTCCTCATCATAAACAGATCTTATCTGCCCTGCCGCCCGGGTCAGTCCGTTATCGTCCAGGATCATATCGACCCGTTGCCCCGCCTCCATACATTGTGTCAGCATCCCGCGAAATGTCTCGGTTTCACCTATCGTCAGCCTGGAATCCATGGTCTTGATTTTGATAAAATAATAGAATTAGATAAAACCCCATTCAGATACAGGCGAATATAAAGAAAAAAAACTGCTGCCGGCGGGATCATCGGCAGCAGTAAATTTTTCAGCCTCTCACATCGGCCATTGACGCACCGAAATTGATATGAAGTACATTCCCTGTCGGCGTAACCAGTGCCGGTACCGATTTTACTCCGGCCTGTTCAGCCTCGGCAATACGCTGCCGGTCTTCTCCCAGGTGGACAACTTCTACATTAGATTCTCCCACCAAACCGATAATATCATGTTCGGCACTGACGCACACCGGGCATCCGGCATGATAAAAAACAGATTTGCTCATTTGATTGGACAGATTTATTTGTTGCAGCAATATCGCCGCAACAAATATAGTTAGGAATCCTAACTATTACTAATTTATCCACTTCGGATTTTTTTCCAGTATTTTCAGATACACCGGGCAGTCTTCCGAATGAGCTCCTTTCAGGTATCCTATGCTCATCAGGAATTCATTCACGATCTCACCTCCGGTAAAGCGAAATGTCTTCCTGAAAAGCTTTACCCATTCTTCTTTCGTTTTAGGATGATGCCGCTCCAGCCATTTCTGAAAAGACCCGAATTCCTGCTGAAGACCTGAGATTACCCGTGCATTTTCTATTGCAGCATTTATTTTGAGCCTGTTCCGGATAATCCCCGGATCGGCCAGTAATCTCTCCAGGTCGGCGTCTCCATAAGCAGCAACTGCTTCTATGCTGAAATTATGATACGCCTTCCGGAAAGACGCTTCTTTTTTCAGGATTGTCTCCCAGCTCAGACCGGCCTGGTTGATCTCCATGATCAGGCGCCCGAAGAGCTCGTCATCGTTGTCAATAGGAAAACCGTAATGAAAATCATGATAGTTACTGTGCAGCGCCTTGCGCTCTTCCGGCTGCATCGTTTTTATGTAGGAGCAATATGACATGTGGTGATGTGATGATTGGGTGATGTGATGATGTGATGATTAGGTGATGTGATGATTAGATGATGTGGTGATGTGTCCGGTTCTGCCGCCGCGATTTTTCCGGTTAAAACAGCGACAATTGTCCGTTACCCGCAGCATGTATGTGGGGTAAGGGGTGATCCGTATGCAGCGTTTCGTTCAGTTTCCTGATAAAATGTGCCACGAGCACCGGACACTCCGCTTCTACATGCTGGTGGACAAAAAAATAAAGTCTCTGAAGCCCCTGTTCTCTCCATTGCCTGATCCGCACTACCCAATCATCCAGCCTGCTTGTATCGGTTGGGTGATTGGCCCCGACATACCGCACAAAAGCAACAGGACCGGTCAGCCGCATATGAAGAAGATCTCGTCTGCCGGGGCTATCAACTATAATATTTACTGCTTTTAAACTCTCCAGCAGGCTACAATATTTTGCAAAGATCTGTTCATCACCAAACCATCCCTGGTGACGCAGCTCGACAGCCAGCGGTATCTCCGGGGGAAAACTTCCCAGGATTTCCTCCAGCCGGCGAAAATTTCCGGGACCGAAACGTTCGTGAAATTGCAGAAATACGGTCCCGAGCCGATCTTCAAAATACCTGATGCCGTTGCAGTAGCGTTCTACCAGGGCTTTAGGATCGCCCAACTTTTCATCGTGGGTAATATCTTTTGTGACTTTAGGGAAAAACCTGAATTTGTCGGGTGTCCTGTCCCTCCACTTAACTACCTGGTCCGGTTCGGGAAAATGGTAGTAAAGCGTATTCAGCTCAATCGAGTTAAACTGTCGCGCATAATAGGAAAGTTCATCCTTCACATGCGGCGGATAAAAGTTCCTCAGGTCAGTTTTCCCCCACTTGGCGCACCCGGTATATATTTCAAAAAACCGCGAACTTCCTGCATTACTTAAAATCCTGCGGGTCCCGGGATGATCTTCCGACAAAGTGAAATCGATCCCGTCTACGTTTGCAACTGCTCCGAATTTCATAGTTCCTCAATTTATATAAACAAAAAAGCCACCCGAAATTTCGAGAGGCTTTTCGACATATATCCACACCATTAAAAATATGGCAAAGCCATATCTAAATCTTTAGTTTTTTGACTTTAATAGTATTAAAGCACTAAAACTTAATGCAAATTTAACATTTTTTTTAATAAAAAAATCTACATTATCGAAAAAGCTCTCTCTTGCTAGTAGAGATCCTGCCCGTATTCATCATCGCTGCCGTAACCGTCCATGTCACTCTCTTCCAACCCCCTCAGCAACAGGCCTTTCTTTATCAGCGATATTTGGCCCGAATGATAAAGATCATGATGGATCATTCCGTGAAGAAGCGTATAAAAGCTGTAATTTTTCCCCGGAACAAGCTCTTCCAGGTAGGAATCGCTTTCGATCTGCTCCAGGTGCGTCACCAATTCATCCTGGGAAAGGCTCAACTCCATCTGCAAAGTTTCCCATTCAAACTCGTCGACCATCCCGAAAACCTTCCAGTCTTTATCAGCCGTCCGGATGTCGAATTCCTCATCGCCCTGTAGTTTCCTGGCTACAAAAATGCGCCACGTGGTGATGTGGTAAACTATCTCGGCGATAGAATGTGTATTAGGAGTAAGCCTCGCTTCAGCCACAGCGGGAGAAACATCCCGGAGGCTTGTAACCAACGACGGACCATGCCAGGCCTCCTCACTTTCATATGAATCATTAATCAGGTCGATTATTCGCAGGGTCTCGTCTTTAATAACCATATACTATGTGTAAAACTATCTTTCATGGAGGGAAATCCCCGGCAGGTTTCCATGCACGTACGGTACCGGGGATCGATCACGGGGTAACCCTGCCATTTTCCCGCTAAATTTAGTAGTGTCCGCTATAAAAACAAATTTCGGACGACGCAATATTACGCATTATTACAACTCTTTTCTTTCAAAAGTGGTCTTTTAACTATAAATAGCAGGTCGAAAATCAGTATGGTCCTGCTCAAAATGATTTTTGCTTATCAGCGTTATATTGTTGTTACCAACCGGACCAAATGAAAAAGTTTCAGACAATAATGAGAAAATACAGCATCTTCGTCATCACTCTGGCAGCCGGAGCGTTGCTCGCCGCATGCTCCAAAGACCCTATTTCGGATCTCACCTATGAAGACACTCACGTGTTTTTCACCAATCACGACAAGGACGTCAATTTCAAACAGTACAAATCTTTCAGTATCGTCGATTCGGTCTATATAGTATCGAACCAGGGAGAAGGAACCTCGCAGTCCGAGACAGACCTTACCATGATCAGCCGGATCATACAAAACATGAAGCAGTTGGGATATGAATACGTAGGTCCTGACGACAGCCCTGACGTAGGAATAACGCTGCAACTGGTAGACAACCGTTATCTCAATCTCGTCCAGGTCCCGATGGGCGGCTATTGGGGTGGTTACTGGGGCGGATACGGCGGTTGGGGAATGGGTATGCCCAGCTACTATACCTACCAGCAGGTGCAGGAGCTCTACTGGATAGTGAATATGCTCGATCTGAAAAATCCGGATACGGCCAACCAGAAGCTGAAAGTGATCTGGAACGCCCAGATCCGCGGCGAAGGATTGTATGAAGCCTCGCTGGTTCCGGGAATGGTCGATCAGCTTTTCAAACAATCCTCTTATCTTAAGAACAATTAATACCCGTTTGCTCCCTTATCAAGATATTTTAAAGGCCATGAATCGTCATATTTTAATATTGTGCGCTTTTTTCATTGCAGGCTTGAGTGGTTTGAAAGCCCAGAAGGCCAATCTCTACACCCTCGAATCTCCTTACCAGCGCTACACCCATAACCTGGCTACGCTGCGCTGGCTGGGTATGGCTCCTCTCGGATCGATCACCGACGGTTATGTCGACAAGCCCTCCTTTGCCAACTACGCTCTTTCGGTAGAATGGGTCTTCCGTAATATGCCGCTATCTGCAGGTCTTGAGGCGGGGAAATATTATTTCGAGCAACGGCATCCGCGGGCTATATATCTGCTCGGGCAGAACGAGGTTTCTGCAGTAAAAACCAGCACGTATACGGCTGTACCGCTTACCGGTCTGATCAAGTACCATTTTCTGGGCACCAATGCGCAGTTCTCCCCTTATGTGCAAGTGAACATAGGCGCTCATATCAATACCTATACCGACTATTTCGGTACCCTCGCCGACCAGAAAAAGCAGGCTACTTTAGGATTCGGAGGTGGGGCCGGGTTGAAATATTTTTTCAAAAAGGACGGCCCGGTAGGACTGGATGTAGCAGTCCGCTACGATCAGAATACTTTTAAATACGGGTATATCACCAACGGCGTCGGTACAGTAGCCGGTTCGGTGGGATTGTTTTATCGCTGGTGGTAGATGGTCTGCCGTGCGGAAAACAAGAAAATACACCTTCCTGCTATTTCTTGCTGCTACACTGGCAGCAGCAGCCTGGGTAGTCCGCGCGCTCCTGCCCGGAAGCCAGCCGCTTTCCGGCGTTGACCTTTCGGGCTTCCCGGCCCCTGAAATTATCCGGGCCGATAGCAGCAGGCATCAGCTTACCATCATGCGTTACAGGCAGATCGGGCAGGAAATCCGGCTGCTCGCCTACACCGAATCCGCAGATATAGCGCCCTTTACGGCTACTATCATACAGAGAGGCCGGCGGCAGGTAACAACCATTCCTCCTTCTGCCGGAAGCTGGCTGCGGTTGAATACCGGTATGCTCGAAACCGGTCCTTTTGAACTAACCCTCAGAAGCCTCAGGGATCCGCTCTGCTCTATAACGGCAATCCTGGAGTTCGACGGGGAAAAGGCGCGTGAAATAGCCGATACTACGCGCTGGTTCAGGCACGGAAGTGACGATGACCTGCTCGATGTGCGCGTAATTATAAAAAACGGGAAGTACTACCTGAAAGACTTTGCAGTGCATGAAGACGGCCGGAACAGGTATTGCTTCCTGGAAGGAATGCGTATCGACCCGCTCGATAAAGAGTTTGAGGTACGGCCCGGCTACCTTTACACGATAACAACACGATGGATAGACGGGCCTTACGACCAGTGGTGGAACAATGCCAGGGAGCGTACTTCGCGGCTTCAGTCTGTCTGGATCGCTCCCGACAGCGCATCGCATTCTGCGGGAACCGCCGGCTCCCTGGAACCGCTTCCTATTCCCGGGTGGTTCAGGCCCTCGCGGACTTTTAACCCCGGCTTCGACAGGCTATTCCCCGAATACGGGCCTATACCGGGCAAGCTCATGATGACCTACAGACTCAACCGGGACGTGCCTTTTTCGGAATATTTTAAAAGAGGCGTAACACATCTGCCCCGCTGGGAGCAGGATGTACCGCCGGAAAAACAACACTGGACGGAAGCGCCCGGCTTTTTCGGCGACCGGGACCAGCAATGGTTTGAAAGCCTGAACCGGGAGGAAGTTGAAAAATATGCCGATAAGGTGGGCAGGATCGGGGTGTATGCCTATGATTTCGAGTTCTGGAACCGTCGCTATGCTCCCGGCGTCAGGCAGCGGCTTTTATGGTTTTCACAAAAGCTGAAGCAAAACAATCCCGACATGTACCTGTTCGATTACTGGGGGGGCAGCGCTTACATCAATACTACTTTCCGGGACAAGGATGGAAATTTTACCCCCTCCGGCTTTTTACGTGACTACGCTGGTCCGCGCTCCAATCACTTTAACTTTGAGAAGAATTCCGACGGGGATTTTTTCGGCCGCTACTTCAACATTACCGCAGTCGACGTCTACCCCAGGCCCCCTGTTTCGGTAGGTGTTCAGCACTATAACCTGAATAACTACCTTGTTCTCTCGGCTATTCACTCATCGAGGGTCAACCGGCTGTTCAGCTACCAGCAAAATAATAAGACGATCTGGTTTGCATGGAACCGTTTCATGCCTATGTATGACGATCCGCCGTTTCCCTGGCACGTAAATACTAAAAACCCGGAAGGTATACTCGTATTCAGCGGGCTCGAAACTATCCCTGCCAGCCAGGCCCTATCCATTTCTCTCCTCTCGCTGATCGAAGGCGACGGGCTGTATATATGGCATGACTCGCAGGCGTGGGGAAGAGGCCCCGACAACTACTCGGTCCGGGACGATACCCACCTCCATGCACCTACTTTGTGGCTACCCGCGGACGGCCGGGCCGGGGTAAACCGGTTTTCTGTAGATACGTCCTCTCGCGAAAGCCCCCGCTACTGGGATTACGCGTCAGATTTCTTTGCGCTCGGCAACTGGATGGCCGGCCAGGCGGGCGACATCATACATAAGGGAAAGCACCGGGACTTACCGTTTTTCTTCGAAGGAAAATGGCACGAGCCGGCAAAAGAACAGGCAGTTCTGGCAGCGCAATACAGACTTCCTTTTGTAACCTCGGTAACGAACGGCGACAGGATACTTGTCGTCGCATTCGACTCCTTCCAGCAGCCCAACCAGACCAGGAAACTGCGCATAAGGCTCCCGGACGGGTCAGAAGCAGAGATAGCGCTTTACGGCAACTGGCCTTCCCTCTACAAGGGTATATTAACGAGGTAGGCTAGCCTTTCATCATTACGCTCGCACTCCTGCAGATCGCGCCGATGGGGGGATTAAGCTTGGAAACCTTAACACAAACTTCTTTTACTGCCGGATAGGTTTCTTTAACAGTCGTTATAATATTAAGAGCCAGTGTCTCCAGGAGACACGAAGAATTTTTCATTACCCCGGCGACGATCTCGCATACACGCACATAGTCGATGGTATCCGACAATTCATCCGACAAGCCTGCCTGCAAGACTTCCGCATCGATATGCACATCGATGGAAAACCGGTTCCCGATCCTCTGCTCTTCTTCGTACACTCCGTGAAAAGCAAAAAACTCCAACCCTTCGAGCGATATTACTGCCATCTGGATAAACTCAGGAATTACTTTCGTTTTTCTTTATCAGCGCCGGGTTACGCGATCCCTTCACCCGCACCGTTTTCTGCTCTTCGTCAGCAGGCCCGGTTTCCTGGACGGGCATGTTATCGGCCCTTTCCCTGGAGTTTTCCCGCGGATATTTCTTTTCATACTTCTCCAGCGTCTCACCAAGATTCCCTATCAATACCCTGATTTCGCCGATCAGGAGATCCCTGTGCTTTTCCAGCGCCCTGCATTCTCTTTCATATTCCTTGATAGAGTTTATGGTTTCCTCCTGCATATATTTAGCCTTATTCTCAGCGTCCTGGATCAGCATACCTGCTTTTCTCTGCGCTTCCTGCAGAATTTCATCAGTCTGGACCTTCGAATCTTTCAGGTAGGTTTCCGCCATCTCCTGCGCCTGTTCGGTGATACGCGCGCTGTTTTCCTCTGCCGATTTCAAAGTACGGAACAGGGACATTTCCACCTCTTTTAACCGGCTCAACTCCTTTTCCGCTATTTCTAGCTGCATTTTCAGCAGTTTGTTGTCGTCAACGAGGCGTTCCAGCTCATTCGAAAGTTCACCCAGGAACGAATGCACCTGCGCAGGCTCGTACCCGCGAAATGCTTTCTCGAACGATTGGTTTCTGATGTCGGCTATTGAAATCTTCATATCAGGTTTATTTCTTCATAGGTGCTTAACAGCAAAAATAGGAAAATAAACTTTACCAGGAAGTTCGCTTTCAGAGGGATAAGTCCAGTGGTCCGGCTTTTTACCATTCCTGCTTTTATTATATCCGGATTTGAAGTAAATAAAACGGTACCGGCAGAGAAAAAAAAGCATACTTTTAAGGCCGGTAACCAGGCTCCCGTTACCGGGACGCGGGCTTTTCCCGATAACCGATGTATCTCATGGACCAGAACATTCAACTCAGGCTAGCCGAAGAGTTCATATTTCATACTAACAAAAATGTATTCCTGACCGGCAAGGCAGGAACCGGTAAAACGACTTTCCTGACCCGGCTGAAAAACACATTGCCCAAAAGAATGATCATTGTGGCTCCGACCGGGGTAGCGGCCATCAACGCGGGCGGCGTGACCGTCCATTCTTTTTTCCAGCTTTCGTTCGGGCCCAATATCCCGGGTACAGCGGCGCCCAACAACGGTATCCTCAGGTTTGGCCGCGAAAAAATAAATCTCATTAAAAGCCTCGACCTGCTGATTATCGATGAGATAAGCATGCTCCGCGCGGACCTTCTCGATGCAATTGACGGCGTACTGAGAAGGTTCAGGGACAGGAATAAGCCTTTTGGCGGCACACAGCTTCTCCTGATAGGCGATCTTCAGCAGCTTTCGCCGGTTGTCAAGGAAGACGAATGGCTGCTGCTGAAAGATCACTACGATACCGTCTTTTTCTTCAGCAGCAATGCACTCAGGCAAACTGACCTGGTTAGGATCGAGCTGACCCATATCTATCGCCAGACAGATAGTGAATTTATCAATATCCTTAATAAGGTGCGCGACAACGCCCTGGATGATCATAGCCTGAGGCTGTTGAACCGGCGTTATATCCCCTCGTTCCGGCCGGGGAAAGGAGAAGGCTACATCACACTGAGCACCCACAATGCCGGCGCGGTAAGGATCAATTCACAACAGTTGGCCGAGCTTGGAGGAAACTCCTCGATATTCAAGGCTGAAATCAGCGGCGACTTTCCCGTATTTGCCTATCCTACCGAAGAGCAGTTGGAGCTCAAGCAGGGCGCTCAGGTGATGTTTGTTAAGAACGATACATCGAGGGAAAAACGGTTTTACAATGGGAAGATAGGGGAAGTAACCCGGATATCGGCCGACCGGGTTTATGTCAGGTGTCCGGGCGATACAGGAGAAATCGATGTGGAAAAGGCTACCTGGACCAATGTAAAATACGCTCTTAACCCGGAAACCAAAGAGATAGAGGAAAACGTTGTGGGAACCTTCATCCAGTTTCCCCTGAAGCTGGCCTGGGCCATTACGATCCATAAAAGCCAGGGCCTTACATTCGAAAAAGCTATTATAGACGCCAACCTCTCTTTTGCCCACGGGCAGGTGTATGTGGCTCTCAGCCGCTGCAAAACACTCGAAGGCATGGTACTTAGCACGCCCATAGAGCCTCACAGCATCAGGACCGACCAGCAGGTGGCATCGTTTGTAAAGGAAACAACCGAAAATCCGCCCAACTCCGAACAACTGGAGGACGCCAAAACCCTGTTCCTGAAATCCACGCTCTTCGAGCTCTTCGATTGGAATGAAACCCGGCGGGCAATCGGACAGATACAGAGAGTATTCCGCGAATACCCGGCAGTTGTGACCGATACCGTACGGGAAAAGCTGGCCGGAGTGTCCGGTATTTTCGATAGGGATATCGACCAGGTAAGTCAAAAATTCAGAAACCAGCTCAATCACATGCTTGCCGGCACCCGTACAGAAATAAATGAAGTTGTACAGGACCGGGTAAAAAAGGCTGCGCTGTATTTTAAAGATAAAACCAACGAAGGGTTATTGCCTGAAATCAGGGCTATCGATCCGGAGTCGGACAATGCCGGTTTTAAAAAAGCATTCGCCCAGGTTAAGGAGGAACTGTCGAGAAGCCTGTTTATCAAAAATGCCTGCCTGCATGCTGCGGCTGAAGAATTCTCGGTGAGCAGGTACCTTCGTGCGAAAGCCGATGCCGATATCGACTTCAAAGCTTCGACAGAGAAGACATCGAAAGGAAGCGCTACCGGCCTGCGTGCCAACGGAGAGCTATACCTTGAACTGAAAGCCTGGAGAAATGCCCTGGCGGCGGAGAATCATATCCCCGAATACATGATACTCCAGGTCAAAACCCTGACCGAAATTGCCGGCCGGTTGCCGGTTAGCCTCGAACAATTGTCGGGAATAAAAGGAATAGGAAAAACCAAAGCCAATAAGTACGGCTCTGAAATTATCGGGATAGTAAAGAGCTACTGCCTGGAAAAAGGTATCGAACCGGAACAAACCGAAATCGTCCTGCCTGCACCCAAACCCGAAAAAATCAATACCCGCCAGGTAACACTCGATCTGTTCAGGGCGGGTAAGACAACCGAAGAGATAGCCCTCGAGCGGAACCTGGCTATAAACACCATAGAAACTCACCTGTCATATTACATCGGTCTGGGCGAGCTGGATATTTTCGATGTGTATCCGGCAAAAAACATCAGGCTGATTCTTGACTACCTGGCGGAAAATCCCGGTAAAACACTCAGCGAAATAAAGCTCGTTCTGGATGACAGCATCACATTTTCCCAGATCCGGGCAGCTATTACCTATTTAAATATCAGTTCGGAATAATTTTCTCCTCTCCCCCACCGAAACTGGGATTTGCCCTCGGCAGCTTCCAGGCCGGGATCCAGGCCAGCAGGATGAGGGCAGCAGCTATCAGGAAACTTCCCTTCAGCGCATGGTGTTCTGCTATTTCACCCTGGAAATCAGCGACATAGTGATCGTATAAGAGATGATAAAATACGCCGCTCATGGCAACTCCCAGCGAGCCGCCGAGCTGAAGGATAAGGCTGTTCATGGTGGTAGCGGTGGCTGTCTGTTCACGCCTGACGGAGTTTAAAAGCGAGGCGGATACAGGGGCTACCAGGTATCCCATACCTATTCCCCTGAAAATCATGATCGTAACGATCCACCACGCAGCAGCATTTTCTCCTATCAGCGCAAACAGGACAAAAGACAGGGCTACCATCCCGATTCCCAGCATCGTAATGTCCCGTATTTTTCCCTTGTCGGCAAGACGCCCTGCGGCAGGGCGCGTCACTAGGACCATGAGTGCATTGGGGAGCATCAGCATACCCGTCTGCATCTGGCTGTAGCCGAGCTCACCCTGCAGCAGGAATGGCAGGTAAAACATACCTCCGAACAATGCTATGGACCGGATGAAAATAACAATAGCCGACCTGTTGAAAAGGGCATAACGGAACACTCCCAGGTCGAGAAGCGCACCGGGCTTATCGGCCGACCTGATATAAGCTGTTAAAAACAGAGCAGCAGCAACCAAAACAGTCCATGGATAAATACTTGCCAGTGAATACTTTGAAATGGTCCAGACCCACAACTGCACGGACAGGATAAAGGACGAAAACAGGAAATAGCCGGTAAAATCGAACTTAGCCCCGGACACCGGTTGATGTTTCATGAAGGCCAGGTAGCGGACAGTCAGAAACAAAGCGATTAGCCCCAGGGGTAAATTGATGTAAAACACAGCCGGCCAGCCGAGGTAGTGGCCCAACGCTCCTCCCAGTGTCGGGCCGATCGCCAGACCGGCCACATTTCCTATTCCCCACCAGGCGATAGCGCTTCCTTTTTCTTCACGCGGCAATGTCTCGCTCAGTATGGCCATTGACATCGGCGTAATGATCCCTCCGGCGGCGGCCTGGATCGTCCGGCACAGAACCAGCCAGAATAAATCGGGCGCCATGCTGCAGCACGCCGACCCCATCGTAAAAATACTCAGGCAGATAATCGTCAGACGGTAATACCCGATCCGGTTTTTGAGCCAGTTCATAAGCGGCAGGACCAGCAAAAAAGAAAGCATGTAGGCCGTTACCACCCACTCCACTTCGTTGATGCCCACCTGGAAGTCTTCCCGGATTGCAGGCAGCGATACGTTTATGATGCTTCTGTCGATAGAGGCCATTGACGCCGTAAGCATCAGGGCTGCAACAAACCGGGATTTATGAGGGATCTGCAACGTGTGTGGTTCTGTTTTTAACAGTAGATATATTCAATTTTTGGTTTTACCTAAAACGAAAGACTGCCCTGATAACCTTTTTTTTGTATCATACGGTTCAACAACACATATGAATTTATTTGAAAGACCGGCCTTCGTACCCTATCACATTCGCTCCACGACAGCTTTCCTGCTGGCCTGCATAGTTTTCCTTTCGTGCTCGACGCGTTCTGCCGATGAAAACAGGGAAACGGAAGAAGAATGGATTTCACTTTTTAACGGCAAGGACATCGATGACTGGATTGTCAAAATACACCATCACGAAGTAAACGAGAATTTTGCCGGCACATTCCGGGTCGAAGACGGCATGATCAAGGTAAGATATGACGGGTATGGTGATTTCAACGATCAGTTCGGGCATTTATACTACAAGGAGCCTTTCTCCCACTATCATCTGGTTGTCGAATACCGTTTCAGCGGGGATCTTCAACCAGGTGCTCCCTCCTATACACTTCTCAACAGCGGTGTGATGTTTCATTCGCAGGATCCGCGTACTATGCCTAAAGAGCAGGACTGGCCCATATCGGTTGAAATGCAGTTTCTTGCCGGTCTGGGAGATGGAAAACCGCGCCCGACCGGGAACATGTGCTCACCCGGCACTCATATCGTTTACAACGGAACGCTCGACGAAACGCATTGTATCAGCTCTTCTTCCAAAACTTACGATAAAGATGCCTGGGTGCGGGCCGAGCTGATGGTATGGGGTGATTCGCTTGTCAAACATATTATCGAAGGCGATACTGTGCTCCGGTACAGCAAGCCGCAGATAGGCGGTGGAGTTGCCAACCGGTATGACCCGGCTGTCAAAATTGACGGGAAGCCCCTGAAAGAAGGCTTTATCGCACTGCAAAGCGAAGGGCAACCCATAGAATTCCGGAAAGTGATGCTGAAAAAGCTGAGACGTTAGGTTGAGGTTCGTATCTTTGCGTCCCTTTTCGGAAATACCGGGAGGGATAGGCAAACATGCTTGACGAAACCTCAAAAACAGTAAAGCTGGCGCTTCCGATTATCCTGGGAGAGCTGGCCCAGATGGCGCTGCATCTCATCGACACCGCGATGGTGGGTGCAGTAGGCTATAAGCAGCTCGCTGCTGCGGCATTGGTATTCAACGTTATGAACATTCCGTTTGTGGTAGGGATCGGGGTGACGATCTCGGTATCGCAGATGGTCTCGATGGCTCACGGACAGAATGACGGCCAGAAAGTCTCCCATTATTTTTATAACGGTTTCCTGCTTTGTACCCTCTCCGCTCTTTTTATCGCCGGCCTTTTGCTGGGAGGTAAAGGCATATTCCATCATCTCGGGCAAGATCCCGAAGTAGTGGCTTACGCAATCCCTTTTATGAACTTTATCGGGATATCAATTATACCGATGATCCTCTTTATGACCCTTAAGCAGTTTGCAGACGGGCTTGAGTACACCAAAACAGCCATGATCATCTCCCTGGCCGGGCTGCCCCTGAACGCTTTTCTAAACTGGTTGCTTATTTACGGCAACTGGGGATTTCCCCGGCTGGAGCTGACAGGTGCCGGATGGGCAACGCTGATCACGCGGACGATCATGTTCCTCGCCCTGGGTTATGTGATCCTGAGACACAGGCTTTTTGCTCGGTATATGGCAGTCGGCAGGAATCAATGGAAGCTGCGTAGAAAAACTTTCGGAGAGTTGCTGCATATCGGTATTCCTTCCAGCCTCCAGCTTGGCATGGAGTCGGGCGCTTTTGCAGTTTCCGGGATTATTATCGGCACGATCGGAGCTGTCGAGCAGGCTGCTCACCAGATTGCTCTCGCCTGCGCTTCCTTTACTTTTATGGTTTCCATGGGGCTTTCCCAGGCAGCCTCTATCCGGGTGAGCAATGCTTTCGGTGCCAGTAATTTCCCGAAAATAAAACTGATCGGCAAAAGTACTATTTTCACTGCACTGGGTTACGGGTCTTTTTGTGCGGTTCTGTTTGTACTCCTCAGGAACTTTTTACCTACGCTGTTCAACGACGACCCGAGGGTTGTCGAGCTGGCGGCCTACCTGCTCATCTTCGCTTCGGTCTTCCAGATTTCGGATAGCACCCAGGCTGTCGGCGCGGGTATCCTGCGCGGCCTGAAAGATGTCCGGGTCCCTACCGGTTTTGTAGCAATCGCATACTGGATTGTGGGGCTTCCTATTGGCTATTATGTAACCTTTAAGCTCGGCGTAGGCCCTTCGGGCATCTGGATAGGGCTGACTACCGGCCTGGCGCTGGCTTCTTTTTTTATGATCAGCCGCTTCTTTGTCCTGAGCCGAAAAAAATAAGTCCATTATATATAATGCCACAGATGCACGGATAATGATCGCACGTCCGCGGCGATCCTGCATCCGTGCATCTGCGGCTATCACCATAAATCAGTTTTGGGGCCTGGGCCCTTGACCGCCCCTCCTGCCTCTGGCTGCGCCATCACGCGGCCCTCTGCCCTCTTTTTGAGCGTTTTTCAGTTTCTCCTGCTGCTCGGATGTCAGTATCGTATTCAATTCTTTTGTATAGGCTTCACGTATTTCCTTTCGTTTGGATGCTTCCGCCTGTCCCATCTCCTGGCTTTGCTTTGTCCTTTCGATATTGAGCGCAAGCACTTTCTTTTGCTGGTCTTCATTGAGGCCCAGCTCTTCAGTCATTCTTTTGGTTTGCATTTCAGCTCTTTTCTCCGGGGTCATTTTTTCTCCGCCGCCCCTCCTTTCCTGGGCGAATGCACCTGCTGAGATTGTAACAAAAAAGAGTAAGGCAATGATTGATTTTTTCATGGTATTGCTTGTTTTGGTTCTGTGGGTTAGAGTCCCTGCATCATCCCGAGTTTAAAAGCTCACCATAAAAAACAGTCGTTTAACTTATTTTAACAGTCATTCCGCCCATCCCTGTTTGCACCGGCAAATAGCGGAAGTCCGTTATCGCAGCCATCTGACCAGCAGCGCGATGACAATAGCGCAGGTATAGCTGAGCAGGGTACCTACCAGTACATACTCCGATTTTTTGGTAATATAACTGTGCGGGATATCAGCCGGATGTTTGTCGTTATAGCGCAGCAATGACTTGGCCGCGATTAAAAAGCCTATTGCAGAATACTGTCCCAGCAGCACAAAAACATAGATAAGCAGCCTCTCCGACATCCCGATCCATCTCCCCGCGTTATCCAGGTTATCTTCGGCACCCGGAGCAAGCCGTTCAAGCTCTTCCCGCCACGGTTTCGTGAACATCCCAACCAGGAACGATACCGGGCTAAGGCACATGAGAAGACCGGCTATCGTAGCTGAAACACCGGGCTGCCTTATGTAATCAATAAACTTTTCTAATGAAGTTTCGGTAGTTCCTGTAATGATCCAGGCTGTGATTATGATACTTACCAGGTGAAGTAATTGGTCATAAATGAACCATGCAGTCGTTTTCCGGGTATCGAAACGAAGCTTGATCAAATCTATGGCACCATGTACCAACCCCAATCCCAGGGCTATCTGGGGTTGGCTCCAGTACCCCAGCAGCAGGTATGATAAAGCGGCAACAGTAAGCACGTGGGCATACAACGCACCTGCTTTCCAGCCCTTCTCACGTTTTTCGGCCACCCATTCACTAGGCTGCAGATAGAAATCCGCCAGAACGTGTGCAGTCAGTAAAGCCAGAAACTCAATCATAGGAATGAAAAGCTTGAATTAACTGGTCAAATGTATTTATCAGCGGCTCTACGGCCCACCACTTTGCCGCCTGCGCATGCTGGCTGACAGCCGGCTGGCTGATCCGGAGCACCTCTGCTATTTCACTCATGGTTACGCCTGTCAGCAACCTCAGCGTTACCTCAGCCTGTGCGGAAGTCCATTTCTCGACAACAGACTCCAGGAGTGTAAGCACGGCTTTAACGGGCTCCGATGGTACCGGCAAAGCCAGTGCTATCCTGGCTTTCTCCTTTTTCATTACATCTGCCAGCAAGCCTGATAACCGGAATGCCTCACCGTCTGAAGTCCCCGGTCTGTCTGTCAGCCTCCCGATCTTTCCGATACCGAGCGCTATTCTCAGATCCAGGTCGGAATTCTCCGCCTTCAGTATCGCCCTGGCCAGCAGCGAAATGCGAAGTGCCTCTCCTCCCCTGCTCAGAACCCCCTGGAAACTATCACCACGGTATACCTCCGGACTGAGCAGCCAGTCAGTCTCAGTTTTCAACCGGTCCAGCATATCCCCAAGCCTCCGCTCCGTTTCTTCCGGCGGAAAAGCAGTTGAATTGACCAGATCGGCTGTCAATACCACGCCGATATCCGGCTTCTTTTTCGAAATCATTTCTATTTGTACAATACCCGCTTCAAATATAAGCTAAATAACTTATAATACAAATACATAAGCCAAATAACTTATAATTAAGATATATAAGCTCAAAAGCTTATAGTATTATCATAGACCGGCATTATAAGAAACGCTCCACCAGTTCCTTCCATTCTTCCTTTAAGGAAATGGCCGGTTTTGCGGCGCCCGCCCTCCGGTACCAGTACCCTGCATTCCACTCGTCGCCCTCTACCCGGTGCAGGTAAGCGTGAAGACGGTCATAATCCCTTGTACCCTCCCTGCTTTGGGCAATGTTATGTGCCGCTTCCCACTCGCCCCTGGCCTCATGCCATAACGCGAGCAAAAGCTCATCGATTTCCCGGGGAGGCCTTGAGGCAGAAGTGCTGTCAACAAATTCCTGGTATGTCATACGGTCTGAATTATAAGAATAAAAACGAAAGCGCGGCTTCTCTTAAATTTACTTTATCTTTCTACTTTCAACCGGATTCAGCCGAGACGCCTATTGAGCCGTAAAATCATACATATAGACATGGATGCCTTTTTTGCATCTGTCGAGCAACGCGACAACCCCGACCTCAGAGGCCAGCCCGTCGCAGTAGGCGGCAGTTCTGAAAGAGGCGTGGTAGCTGCTGCCAGCTATGAGGCCCGGCGGTATGGTGTGCGGTCGGCAATGCCTTCCACAATAGCGCGGAGAAAATGTCCGCACCTGGTTTTCGTGAAGCCCAGGTTCGAGGTCTATAAGCAGGTTTCCAACCAGATCAGGAGTATTTTCGCAAGGTATACCCCTCTTATCGAACCCTTATCACTCGATGAAGCCTATCTCGACGTGACCGTCAACCTGAAAGGAATGCAGTCGGCCACCCACATTGCAAAGGAAATCAAATCGGCCATCTACGAAACTACCGGGCTCACAGCCTCAGCCGGGATATCCTACAACAAATTCCTGGCAAAGCTGGCATCCGACCACAAGAAGCCCGACGGGCTGTTTGTAATAAAGCCCGGGGAGGGAGAAGACTTCGTCGCGGCACTACCGGTGGGAGCATTTCATGGCGTAGGTCACGTAACAGCCGAAAAAATGCACCAGATAGGGCTTTATACCGGTGCTGATCTCAAAAAGCAGTCGGAACATTTTCTCAGGAACCGCTTCGGAAAGGCGGGTACCCACTATTATAATATCTGCCGGGGGATCGACAACCGCCCGGTTGAGCCCGACCGGGTCCGGAAGTCTTCCGGCTCCGAAAATACCTTCGATAAGGACCTTCTTTCTTTAGCTCAAATGGAGGAAGGGTTACGGCCTCTGATAGAAGATGTCTGGAGCTGGTGCGAACGGACCAGGATCTACGGGCGCACAATGACGGTCAAAATCAAATACAACGACTTCCGTATTTCCACACGCAGCAGGTCGTCGGCTACGCCGGTTACCGACTACGGCCTGTTTGAAAAAACCTGCCTCCAACTGCTGGCGGAGAACATCCCGGAAAACTCCGCCGTACGCCTGCTCGGGGTATCGGTATCTAACCTGGAAGACCTGCAGCCCCACGCCGGACAACAATTGACGATTGCGTTTTGATGTGATAAAACAGCAGATTACAACGAGAAAACTATCTTTATACCAGCACCAATTCCTTATTGAAATGCGTTCATCCGTCTATGTGATTCAGAAATTTTTCCTGTTGCTATGCCCCCTTATAGCAGCCCAGGCACAGCTTCCCTCCACCTTTCGCTGGACGTCGGAAGGCAACGTCTTCTACGAAGTATATAACGGTGAAATCGTCAGGGTTACCCTGCCTGACCTTTCACCCGAAACTTTTGCCGGCTCACGCGAGCTCACGCCGTCCGGCCAGCCTCCCCTTACCATATCGGGCATAGAGGTATCGGCACAGGGCGACAAGATCCTCGTGTTTGCAAATGCCCAAAAAGTCTGGCGTTATGAGACACGGGGCGACTATTGGCTACTGGATAAAAAGAAGAACAGGCTCACCCGGATCGGCATATCCCAGCCGGAAGCATCGCTTATGTATGCCAAACTCTCGCCCGACGGTACAAAGGTAGCTTATGTCAGCAGGCATAATATATATATCGAAGATCTGGCAACCGGCAAAACCAAAGCGCTCACCACCGATGGCACCGGCCGGCTCATCAACGGGACTTTCGATTGGGCCTACGAAGAAGAATTCGATTGCAGGGACGGCTTTCGCTGGAGCCCCGACAGCAAAAGTATCGCCTACTGGCAGATCGACGCTACCAGGATACGCAACTTCCTGATGATCAACAATACCGACTCGATCTATTCGTTCAACGTGCCCGTCGAATACCCGAAAGTAGGAGAAAGACCTTCCTCCTACCGGATAGGGGTGGTCGACATCGCCACGGCAAAAACAAAATGGATGGAGTTGCCGGGCGACCCGCAGAATACCTATCTCCCCCGCATGGAATTCACGGACAATCCTTCCGAGCTTGTGGTACAGCAGCTTAACCGGAAACAAAATGAGAGTTCACTTCTCTATATCAATATTAAAACCGGGAAATCGAAGGTCTTTTACCAGGAGAAAGACGATGCCTGGATCGAGATCAAAAGTATATTTGACAGCGACCCGACCGGCTGGGACTGGATAGCCGGGGGCAGGGAATTTGTGTGGATCAGCGAAAAGGACGGCTGGCGGCACGCCTATCGTATCAGCCGCGACGGAAAAAAGGAAAAACTGATCACCAACGGCGATTTCGACATTATCAAACCCCTGCTGATCGATGAGCCGGCAAACAGCTACTATTACCTCGCTTCTCCTCATAATGCCACGCAGGCCTATCTTTACCGCTCTTCGCTCGACGGGTCGGGAACAGCCGAAAGGCTCAGCCCGATCAACCAGGCCGGAACCCACGATTACATGGTTTCTCCGGACGGGAAAATGGCCATTCATACCTTCTCCAATGCGAAGACACCACCCGTAATGCAATGGATTTCACTACCCGATCATAAGCCTTTATATCCGGGAAATACCGGCAACAGGCAAAATCAGGACCAACCAGATATAGATTTTTTTAAAGTCACTACCCGGAGCGGGGTAGAAATTGACGCCTGGATGGTAAAACCAACCGGTTTCGACCCATCAAAAAAGTACCCTATCGTCTTCTTCGTCTATGGAGAGCCCGCTACCAGCACCGTAAAAGACACCTATGGCACCGGCTTTAACAGGAATTATGCGGGCAGTATGGCAGCCGACGGGTATATATATGCTTCGATCGATAACCGTGGTACTCCATCGCCTAAGGGACGGGCCTGGCGAAAAGCTATTTACCGTAATATAGGAACCATCAATATCAAAGACCAGGCCGAAGCTGCAGAGGCCATGTTCAGGAAATTCCCGTTTATAGACACCAGGCGGGTAGCGGTACACGGTCATAGCGGCGGAGGTTCCTCCACTCTCAATTTACTTTTCCAGTATCCCGACGTCTTCCAGACCGGCATAGCGGCGGCAGCGGTAGCCAGCCAACTGACTTACGACAATATTTACCAGGAACGGTTTATGGGAATCCCGCAGGAAAACCTTGAAGACTTTATAAAAGGCTCTCCTGTTACACATGCGCGCCATCTGAAAGGGAATCTGCTTTATATACACGGTACCGGCGACGACAACGTACATTACCAGAACGCTGAGCTGCTCATCAACGAGCTGGTCAAACACAACAAGCAATTTCAGTTTATGGCGTATCCTAACCGTACACACAGCATCCGGGAAGGCGAAGGCACCGTGCGGCACATGTCCACCCTGTTTACCGAATTCCTGAAAAAGAACTGTCCTCCCGGGCCGCAATGACCCGTCTAAAGACCTGAAACGGTCTCATAGATATAAAGCACGGCATCCCGGTCGTCTTCCGGAATAAAGAAGGCACGGACACCCGAACCGGTAGTTTCCAACCACACCGGGTTGT
Organism: uncultured Cytophagales bacterium; assembly: GCA_964562455.1. GTDB lineage: Bacteria > Bacteroidota > Bacteroidia > Cytophagales > Spirosomataceae > Ravibacter. The sequence goes on along the minus strand of CAZLTN010000030.1, from coordinate 22,771 downwards.
TAGTCATTACCTTGCCCGACCGGGTCCGGAGGTTTAAGGGGACCTGGTGAACGGGACGGAGATCCTCCATGTTTACCAGGTCCAGCCCACCCATAGTGAAGGGCCTTTCGAATTCTCCGGATGCATAATTCTTTAATCCCGAGCACAAAGCCAACCCTTTCCCTACACAGTGACAATCCTGGTAGTCAATGTAAAATGAAGGATTGGTCACTATGTCCGCCGCGGTATCCTTTACCTCTCCGTTTTTATCCATCGACCACCTGTAAAATCCCCTCGATCCCCAGTTTGCGCCCAGCAATACTCCTGACTCCGGGTCGACAGCGACCGCACCTATTGCATCGTCGACGGTAAAAGCTTTTACCGGTTTCATTGTCTGGATATCTACCTTATATATGATAGACGGACCAAAAGGGCGGTATTCACAGACAGGTATCCAGAGATAGCGACCGTCAGAATCAAGGCCTCCGGGATGATACACCGGGCCTTCCCCGAGAATAACATCCTCTAGTAATTCACCCTGCCCGTTAAATTTCAGCAAATGACCGATACCTTCTCCCGTATCCCTGTCGTACTTTCCCCCGGGTTTGCTGTAGCGCACCGGCCATCGTTTTACTTCCACGGCGGTCATATAGAAATTATCGCCCAGCTTCACTACTCCCTGGGTATGGTGGGCATTGAATTTCAGTGGCGTGCTGCTTATCAATTTCCATTCGTTCCCGGCAGTAAGCCGGCGGAAATGTTCTGCAAAACTCCCACCTCCGGGTTGAGCACCTGCCGGGAAAAGCGCCGCCAGGAAAATAGCTATAACTCCTGTTAATTTCATCCCGAAAAAATGAGAAAAAAAAACAAATATACCTGTAATGAATCATCCGTTCAATCGTCTTTGATGATGTATGGATTTACAAGGTTTCAGCAAACGCATCATACCGGTAAGGCCGCGGCTGTTCAGGATAGCCCGGACGTATATGCCGCGTCCTGAAGATGCTGAAGATATGGTGCAGGAAGCTCTGCTGAAGCTATGGGACCGCAGGCACGATCTGGACCGGTATGAAAGCGTAGAGAGCCTGGCCATACAAATTGTCCGTAATGCCTGCCTGGACAGGATCAGATCGCACGGCTATAGTAAAACAGGAACCGCCGAAGACATTGCCGGGAAAAGCGCCGCCGGGCCGACACCCTACCAGCAGGCTGAAAGCAGCAATAACGGGGAGCTGATCAAAAGGCTCATCTCGGAACTCCCCGAACCTCAGCGCCTGATCCTCCACCTGCGGGATGTCGAAGGGTATAGCTTTGAAGAAGTCGAGGCAGTGACACACCTGGAAATCAATAACATCAGGGTCATATTGTCGAGGGCCAGAAAAAAAATCAGGGACGAATATTTAAAGCATCATCAATATGGAACAACAGATTAGGGAGTTGCTGGCCCGTTTTTACGAAGGGCAGACCACCCTGACGGAAGAGGAGCGCCTGCGGGTTTTCTTTTCCCGGGCAGACCTGGACAGTGAAATGAGTTTTGAAAAAGAATATTTCACTTTAATGTTAAAAGAACGAAGTGAAGCAGGCAATGGACAGGATCCGGAAGAATTGATCCTGAACACTGAAAAACCGGTTATTCCCTTAAAAACCACCCGCCGGATACGATTTACACAAGTGGCTGCCGCGATGGCGCTGGTGATTGCGGGCTATTGGCTGGGATACCGTACCTCTCCGAATGCGGCATCTCAGCAGGTCAAAAACAACGGCAGTGTCTCTGTCCGGCAGTTACTTTCGCTCGATCACGCCGGCAGCATTTCCGCCGGCGACCGTATCCTTGCCCTGCATAAACTGGCAACCGGCGACAATCCTGACGATACCGATATACAGGTCCTGATCAATACACTGCATTTCGATACAAATGTCAACGTCCGGATGGCCGCCCTCACCGCTTTGAAATCACTCGCTCCGGAAGCGGTTATCATCCGGTCATTTATTCACTCGCTCTCGATCCAGCGCGACCCGGTCATACAGGCGGCTTTAATAGAAAGCCTGGCGGAATTTAATGACAAACAGGCTTTGCCGGTGCTCAGAGAAGTTTCGGAAAATAACCAGAACCTCGAACTGATACGGAAGAAAGCACAGGAAGCCGCTACCGTCATCGATGCAAACGAGTGGTTAAAAAGTATATAAAAAGCGACCTGACACTATAAGCCGGCGATTAAGAAATGATTAAAAAAAGTAATTATCTAATTATCTGATTCATATGAAAAAAAATCTCATCATCCCCGCTCTGCTTCTTTTTCTCGGGAACCGGGCGACAGCGCAGGAGTACAGAACAAAGCTGCCTAATTCTCCAGGACAGATTATTTCCATCGAACTCCCCTCTGAAGGTATCAGGATCGAGGGCTACAATGGCGACGAGCTCATCATCAAAGGCTCGGGTAATCTTAAGCCTGTACCCGAGCGCGCCAAAGGACTTAAGCCGATCTACTATGGCGGCGGCGACAATACCGGCATCGGCCTGGCGGCAGTTAAGGAAGGGAAGGTGCTGAAAATAGAACAGGCTGTACGCCAGGAGATCGGTTACACTTTTAAAGTACCCCATAAAGCTTCCATTCAATTCCGGGAGCCGGACTTCCGGGGAACGAACGATGTGGAAATATATGGAATGGAGGGAGATATCGAAGTTAAAACCAACAACGCCAGCGTTAAGGCCGACAGGATCGGAGGAGCATTCGTAGCCAATACCATCAGCGGGAATATAGAAGCCAGGTTTGCTCCACTACCGGCCGGGAAAACAGTGGCTATCTCGTCGATCAGCGGTAATGTCGACGTAGCGCTTCCTGCCGGCACCAAGGCTAACCTCACCCTCAAGGCGCTCGACGGTGAAGTCTATACTGATTTCGATATCCAATATAAAGGACCGGAGAAAAGCAGCGGCTCCATGAAAAAAATATCGGTAGGTAGTTCGCTTGAAGGGACTATTAACGGCGGCGGCGAAACTATTGTTAATCTCAACGTCATCAACGGAGATATATTCCTTCGCAAATCGCAGCGCTAGCCCGCCTTTCGACTGCACCCCGCATCCTGATTTTCTGAAAGCAAAATTTCCCGTATCCAATATCTGTCCGGAAAACTGATTCCTGATACGGGATCCATTTTGCCCATCATTACAACAACATTGTCTGTACCGATAGCGATCGGAACTAATTGTCTAATTAAAAATATTATAACAGATGAAAACAGCACTCTTTTTCGCCCTTTTTTGGGCAAACATTCCCGCGATAGCGCAGAAAAAGATTGAGAAAACGCTGAAGTTCTCACCGGGCCAGGAAGTCGACCTCGATCTCAAATTTGCCGATAGCATACAGGTAAAATACTGGGATAAACCTGAGGTATATATAATTGTAGATGTCAAAATCAATAACGGTAAGCTGGATGACGCCCTTCTGGTAGAAACTTCAGAAACAAAACAGGCGGTTAAACTCGTCGTCGACCTGGACAGCAAGATGTTGGAACGGGGAGCCGACCTTTCTCTCCAGAGCATTACCGGTGAAGTTTATTCGGACCTGGCAATCCAGTTTAAAGGTGAAAGAAAGAAAAATCCTATGGTGGGGTACAACCTCAAAGGAAGCGCCGGAGGAGGTGGTCCGCTGCTTCATCTAGAATCGGTAAGCAACGATATCTACCTTCGTTCGAAGTAACCCGGCAAATACTGCCCGAACTCATCCCGGCCGGTTTTACAACATGAAGAGTTTTGTCTATATTGGAACTATTATTGACGAGTCAATTTTTCCAATCATACCAAAACAAACGTAATGAGTACTGTAACACTAAAAGGTAACCCGGTTCATACAGCAGGATCTTTGCCGGCAACCGGTTCCAAAGCTCCCGATTTCGTCCTCACAGGTACAGACCTATCCGATAAAACATCGGCCGAATATAAGGGTAAAACGGTGATCCTTAATATTTTCCCTAGCGTGGATACGGGCGTATGCGCCGCGTCGGTGAGGAAGTTCAACCAGGAAGCTTCCGGGCTGGACAATACGGTAGTACTTTGCATCTCCAACGACCTTCCGTTTGCACTCGCCCGCTTTTGCGGTGCTGAAGGACTGGAAAACGTTGTCCCCCTGTCTGCTTTCCGCTCATCATTCGGAAATGATTACGGGGTGACAATCACAGATTCTCCTTTGAAGAACCTGCTGAGCCGCTCGGTAGTAGTACTCGACCAAGATGGTGTCGTGACTTATACCGAACAGGTCCCTGAAACTACCCAGGAGCCTGACTATGAAGCTGCATTGGCAAGCCTGAAATAGGCCTGCCATTTTCAAACCCCGCCCGGAGCAGTAGGCCGGTCGGGGTTTCTGCTTTATTTCTCTGAAATTTTTTTTACCAATCCTGTACATGACCATGCGTTTTTTAAGCTACTTCTTCCGGTTCGCCTGCCTCACTTGCATCCTCAGCCAGCCGCTAAGAGCGCAGCTACTTCCCGACCTGTCGGTCGTCGCCCATATTGAAGGACATTGGAAGGGCCAGTTCAACGGAGGCCCGATTGAAGCCGCTTGGTCTGCGCCCGAGGGCGATAACGTCGTGGGGTACATTCGTATGATCCGTGAAAATAAGCCTTTTTTATACGAGATCTTCGCCTTCGAACAGACTGAGAAAGGCCCTATTGTAAGAGTAAAACATTTTAAGCCGGGCCTCATATCAGTGGAAGAGAAGGAAGACGCCGACACTTACTATTTTATAGAAGCTAAAAAGAATGAGGCGTTGTTTGAAAAAAGCGACAAAAAAGTAAGGATTATCTATGAGCTCCGGAAGCCTGATGTGTTCGTCATACGGAGAGGGGCGCCCAAAGACGGCTCCTGGGAATTCACCGACCTGTTTGTCTTTGACAGAAGCAGGTAAGAAAGGGCAATACTGAATTTTTTTAGAGTAAAATCACCGGTGCATGCGTCTGCTCCGGAAAGGGCCCTATTACATTATCTTAATCAAAAAACAACAATGAGACATAAACTCGCATTTATATTGCCCCGCTTCGCAGTCGTTACACTGGCTGCAGGACTGGGCGCGCTGGCACTCTTCGTAGTGTTCAAAATATTGCTTGTCGTGATGGCCGTCGCAGCCGTGGTTCTGCTTGTAAAAGCAATTGCAGGCCTGTTTGCCCAGGGCTATCATTCCAGGTATCATGAGTTTTCCTATGAAAACCCCGGACCGGTACCTGCGCGGAAAGCCGATACCATCGTACCGGTCACCACCAGGAGCAGGCCGGTTATAGTGCCGGTCGGCTAACCTCAGATTTATTTTCAACCCAAAAATCAAAAACGACATGTATTACAGAGAAGCATTCGATAAAAATAACCGTCATGGATTTGCCAACCCTGCTTCAGGCTGCAGGGAAAATTTTCGCTCCCGTTTGGGAGAGGCCTTCGCAGGAGGATTCAGGGGAGGTCACTGGGCAAATGGTATGAAGCGAGGCATAACCGCCCCCGCGAACATAATTGAGGAAGCTGACAATTTTGTACTTTCCTTATATGCGGCCGGCCTGAAAAAGGAGGGGTTCGGGATCACGGTCGACGATGATATTCTGACCATCAGCTATCAGCCCGGGCAGGACGAAAAGCAGGAAAGCTTCATTTACGAAGAGTTCCGGCCTTCTCATTTCAATCGTTCCTTCCAACTGAACAGCAAGGTGCTCACACAGGAAATTTCGGCCGAGTATACAGACGGTGTTTTGCGCGTCACATTGCCGAAAAATCCCGAAACTCAGCACCACGCACAGGAGATCAAAGTCAACTGATCAGGCTCCACACAGTAAATATCAAAAAGGCTGCCGCACCGCGACGGCCTTTTTTACGTTAATCCTGTATAGTCTACCTGATTTTCACACCTTAAACTTTATGGGACCACACCTTATCGAAATTGAAAAATACTCTGATGCGCTCAGGGAACAGGTCCTTTCCGTATGGGAAAAATCCGTTCTGGCTACCCACCATTTTCTAAGCCGGGAAGACTTCATCATCATCAAAAACCTTCTTTACAAACTCGATCTGAACCTGTTTGAAATTTATTGCCTGACAGACAATAGCCGGATCGCCGGTTTCATAGCCCTGAGCGGACAAAAAATTGAAATGCTGTTCCTTAGTCCCGAATACATTGGGCTGGGACTGGGAAAACGACTCATCCGCTTTGCCGTCAGCGACCTGGAAGCAAACCTAATAGACGTAAACGAACAAAACACCAGGGCGCTTCAATTTTACAGGAAAGCAGGATTCGAAGTCTTCGAAAGAACAGATACCGACGATCTGGGAAAAAACTATCCTTTACTCAGGATGAAGCTGAAAAGCAATAAAGGGATCATCCAACGACTTCTAGGGAACAAATTTCCAATATAAAACACGCCCCAATAACGCAACAATGTTGCATTATTAAAAATGAAAGATTTACCTTTGCTGTGAAAATCGCATAAACTGCAAGGTAGGAAATGAAAGAAACCATATTCGACGTAATAATCATAGGAGGCAGTTACGCGGGGCTTTCCGCTGCCATGTCATTGGGCAGGTCTACCCGCCGTACAATAGTAATCGACAGCGGAATGCCCTGCAACAGGCAAACCCCGCATTCTCATAACTTCATTACCCAGGATGGGAGTAAGCCGGCTGAAATTGCTGCAGCAGCCCGGAAGCAGGTGGAAGCCTACCCTACTGTTAAATTCCTGAACGATCTCGCCATAACAGGGAGAAAGACCAGCACAGGTTTCGAAATCTCAACTGCTTCAGGACAAATTCTGGAAGGGAAAAAGCTCATTCTTGCAACCGGTATACAGGATATCATGCCTGATATCAAAGGCTTTCAGGAATGCTGGGGTATTTCCGTAATTCATTGTCCCTATTGCCACGGATACGAATTTCGCGGCAAAAAAACGGCGATCATGACAAACGGAGCAAGAGCCATGCACCTGGCATCGCTCGTCCGCAATCTTACCGGGGATCTCACCATACTGACTTCCGGCACCCCCGATTTTAGCAGTGAAGATCTCGAAAAGCTCACCAGGAACAATATAAGAGTTATTCCCGATCAGGTGATTGAAATACTGCATTATGAGGGGAACGTCCATCAACTCGCATTTGCTGACGGCACCCGGGCAGACTTTGACGCCGTATACGCCGGTCTGCCCTTCCGCCATCACACTGACATTCACACCTCGCTCGGATGCGCGCTGAATGAGCAGGGATACATCCAGGTCGACAACATGTACAAAACAACAGTACCGGGTGTATTTGCATGCGGCGACAATGCTTCTCCTTTGCGTTCGGTAGCCAATGCGGTAGCTACGGGAAATTTCGCGGGAGCGGTTGCTAACAGCGGGCTGGCACAGGAAGAATTCTGAAAATCTTTGTCACAAGTACAACCTTTTCACCACTTCGGCGGTCTTTCATATGATACTCATCACAATGAAAAGAATATGAAAACGCCCTTATTCGTACTCGGTTTGTTCTTTTTCGCAATGGCATGCGTGGAACTGGATGTGGAGAAGCAGTCCTGCGATCCGCCTGTAATGTGCACCAAGATATACAAGACAGTCAGCGTACAGCTGAAGGATGCCAAGGGCGCTGCAATCAGGCTCGATAGCTTCCGGGTCACCATCCTGCCGGAAGGTAAAGACATAACCCGGCCATATGATCAGCATCAACTCGATTCTTACAGGGATTACGGCTCGTATCCGGTAGTAAGCGATTCTGATGACTTCCGGTTTCAAAGATTTACCCCTACCCGTGTCCTTTTCGAAGGATTTATTGCAGACAAGAAGGTTGTATCAACGGAATATATTATTCAGTTCGATTGCTGCCACGTCGAATTGGTTTCGAAAGAACCGGATGTAATAGTAGTGCATTAGAGCTTACCCTTTCTCCATCGCCATCCTTTTCAGTTCGGGAGGCATTTTTTCGATCGCATACCTGAGCGCTGTTCTGGGCATTTCTGCTTTGTGGCGCATTATAAATTCGAATATGACATCCTGGCGGGCTTCGGCTGCTGTTTTTAACAGCCAGCCGTAACCTTTCCTTACCAGGTCGTCATCGTCAGTCAGCAGGCTCTCGGCAATTTCTAAAATCTCGGGAAGGAACAATCCTCTTCTGGCCGGAACAATAAACGAGACAGCAGAAGCCCGTCGTACCCACCGATTCTCCGACCGTATCCATTCCTTTATCCGGCCAAACAGTACCGGGTATTTTTCAAGGAGCGCACCTACTGTATGATTACAAAGTGTGTCGCACGATGCCCAGTTAGTCACATATTTTGTAACCCAGCTTTCAAAAATATCGAAATCTTCCTCTACATACAGCTTTCGCAGCCTGTAAGACCAGTTACATGCCACGATCGATTCTTCAAAATAACCTGAAGCCCATAACTCCCCGCAAAGATCGAAAACTTCCGCCTTGGTGCTTTTTTTAAGCCGGCTGAAAACATCTGTGCTTATTTTGTTCACCTCCGGCAACTTAACACCATAGGTTTTGATCGGTTCTTTGAAAAAACGCTGACTGGATTCCCGTGTTTTCTGATCGGCTAAGTCCAGCAAAGCCTCCCGGACTTCGGCTAAAATCTGATGCATATCTATAATTAAATCCTGTTTCTATCTCATCCCGGTTATCTCATCGGCAGGGCATCGAACCTGTAGCCTTTCTCCGAAAAATGCTCCAGCACGCGGGGCAGGATATAGGACATCTTTTGCTCCGCCTTTATGCTGTCGTGCAGCAGCATGATCGTACCAGGGCGCGACAGCCTGATAACGCTGTTCAAAGCAGCTCCGGGCTGCACATCCGGCGAAAAATCGCCGGTCAGTACATCCCACATCATTAGTTTTGTATCTCCGGGCAGCAAGCGGTATTGTGCCTTCCTGATGCGGCCGTAAGGTGGGCGAAAGAGCCGGGTGTCGGTCTCGAGTATATCCTGGCATTTTTGAAAGTTATCCAGGTACACGTTGTCAGCCGTTTTCCATCCATTAAGATGGTTATACGTATGGTTCCCTATCGAATGCCCTCGTTTTTTCAATTCCCGGAATATCTCGGGATGTTTTCGGACGTTGTCTCCGATACAAAAAAAGGTAGCCGCAGCCTTGAAATCCTCTAGGACCTTTATCACGTTTTCAGTAACGACCGGTATAGGGCCGTCGTCGAAAGTTAGATAAATAATTTTTTCGGAAGTGTCTATTCTCCAGGTATAGTCGGAGAGTACCCATTGAAGCAAGAAGGGAGAACGGTGCAGGAAAAAATTCATCTTTCATATACATACGCCCCGACAGGCGGCGACTGCTTAAATCTGCCGGGAGAAATGCCTACGTGCTTTTTAAACAAAGTACAAAAGTAATTGACACTTTGAAATCCCAGCCTGTAACAGACATCGGAAACGCTGTTTTTTGAGTCCAGCAGCATCTTCTGTGCCTGTTTCATCCTCTCCCGGATCACATAATCGACCGGGCTAAGCCCGAACTCACGCTTAAAGCTTCTGAAAAAATGAGGCTTGCTCATACATGCAACGTCGCTAAGTTTGCCGACCGTCAGGTTTTCATGCAGGTTTTCCTGGACAAACTCAACAACGCGGGCAAACCTGCGGGAAGTACTCAACAGCTTGTAGTTTTCAAAAATAAGGCTTCGTGCCTGTGTTTGCATCAGCCTCAGCAAAAGCTCCTGTACAGCCATATTTACAAAAATATCCTTGACAGGGTTCGTCTCACGCGCCAACCGCATCAGCCGGTCGAGCGTATAGGATATCTCGCGCGTATTATGGATATGGAACTGTTCTGAACTGATGTTCCAGGTTTCCTGCTCATCAGCCTTTCCGAACCTGTCGTTCAGCAGCTCGACCGTCTCTTTTATTTTACCTTCATCAATAGCCAGCGCTATGCACTGCGCCGGGGTATCGGGAGACGCCTCGGGGAAATCAATCACCATGGCTTCATTGGACGGCATGATCACGGACTCTCCCGGAAGATAATCGAAATGGTGCTTGCCGTCAAACAGGTGCATTACCTTTTTCCCCCTGAGCATTGCTGTATAAACCAGGTCCGGGAATTGGAGACTTACCCGCTCTGTACGCTGATAGGTTTCGAAAACGTTCATTTCGCAGTGCTCCATTGTAAAAACGGAACGGTTCTCTACCAGGGTTTGAAGTTTACCTGAAGGCGTAAGTTGGTAAGGTTCCTGTATATACCTGCTCTCCATCATTATCGGGTTTTCTGCTTAATGTCCGCTAATATCCAAACGTCCCGAAACAATTAAAAGTTTGTATGAAAAGAAGATATTTTATTGCAACAACCTGATATAATATTGAAATATACGGAAAAAGTATGAGACTACCTTTGTCATGAAACTAAAATCCGGTTAAAACAAACGCTAAACACTTTTCTTCATATGGCAACTGTAGTGAAACAACCAGCCAATCTTATAGCAAGACCATCTTTCAAATCGCGCTATGAAAATTTTATTGGCGGCAAATGGGTAGCACCCGTTAAAGGGGAATATTTCGACAACATTTCCCCGATAGACGGAAAGGCATTTACGCAGGTAGCCAGGTCTACCAAAGAGGACATAGAGATCGCCCTTGACTCGGCACACGAAGCCTATAAAACATGGAGCAAAACGTCAGCTGCCTACAGGAGCAACCTGTTGCTGAAAGTCGCGCAGCGCATGGAAGACAACCTGGATTATCTGGCTGCCGTAGAAACGATCGATAACGGGAAAGCATTAAGGGAAACGACAGCAGCCGATCTTCCTCTTGCCATCGATCATTTCAGGTATTTCGCAGCGGCAATAAGAGCAGAGGAAGGTACTATTGCCGAGCATGACCCCGATACAGTCAGCATTGTTTTACATGAGCCTCTCGGTGTGGTAGGACAGATTATCCCCTGGAACTTCCCTATCCTGATGGCAGTGTGGAAGCTGGCGCCGGCGCTGGCTGCCGGTAATACGATTGTTCTTAAGCCGGCCGAACAAACGCCAACATCTATCCTGGTGCTGTTCGAACTACTTGAAGATATCATTCCTGCGGGAGTCGTTAATATTGTGAACGGGTTTGGGGTAGAAGCAGGTAAGCCACTGGCAACATCACCCCGGATAGCCAAAATCGCATTTACCGGAGAAACCACTACCGGACGACTGATCCTGCAGTACGCCTCCGAAAATATCATTCCGGCTACTATGGAGTTGGGCGGAAAATCGCCGAATATTTTCTTCCCTTCAGTTTTTGATGCAGACGATGAATTTCTTGATAAAGCCGTAGAAGGAGCCGTGATGTTTGCCCTTAACCAGGGAGAGGTATGTACCTGTCCTTCGAGAATGCTGATACACGAAAGCATTTACGAAAAATTCATAGCCAGGGTGATAGAGCGTACCGGGGCCATCAAAACCGGTCACCCGCTCGACCCGGAAACGATGATGGGCGCCCAGGCATCCAACGATCAGTACGAAAAGATACTTTCCTATATCAAAATAGGTAAAGAAGAAGGCGCAGAGGTATTGCTCGGCGGGGAAGCCAATAAAAAGGAAGGAGAGGAAGAGGGCGGATATTATATACAGCCTACTATACTGAAAGGGCACAATAAAATGCGGGTCTTTCAGGAAGAGATCTTCGGGCCCGTTGTCTGTGTGACAACTTTTAAAACCGTGGAAGAAGCGATAGAAATCGCCAATGACACACTATATGGTCTGGGCGCGGGCGTATGGACGCGCGACGCTCACGAACTTTACCAGGTACCGAGGGCTATCCAGGCCGGCCGGGTTTGGGTCAATAACTACCATGCCTACCCTGCCCACGCACCGTTCGGCGGCTACAAGAAATCAGGATTCGGGCGGGAAAATCACAAAATGATGCTGGATCACTATCGTCAGACCAAAAACATGCTCATATCTTACAGCAAAAATAAACTGGGCTTTTTCTGAGCTCCTACTCCGCCCGGCTACCCGTTTGAGCCGATAGCCGGGCGGAGCTAAGACCAAATCCTGTAGCTATCATGATAAAACGTGTTCTGATTACCGAGGAAGCAATTGAAGTAGTCGACAAACTGACCGATCGTTACGGCCCCGTTATGTTTCATCAGAGCGGCGGCTGTTGCGACGGTTCACAGCCCATGTGTTTCCAGGAAGGCGATTTCAAGGTAGGCGGCAGCGACGTATGCCTGGGGAAGATCTACGGATGTAACTTCTACATGAGTGCCGACCAGTTTGAATACTGGCAATATTCACAGCTAACCATCGATGTTACGGAGGGCAGGGGCGCAAGCTTTTCGCTCGAAATACCGCTGGGAATCCGGTTTGTTACCCGGTCAAAAGTATTTTCGGAGGACGAAATGAGGGATCTTGAACCCGTGGTACGCTGCGAAACCGGTTAGCAGGAGCTAGCCGTCATTTAGCTTTTTAGCAGGAGTATGGCATGCTCCTGCTTTTTTATGTTATGCCTGCCGGCAAATTTTTAGGTAAACTCCCCGATTAAACCGGCCAAATAAAAATTGAATTTTATACGTTTGCGACACAATCTTAATACATCTTTATATGAAATTATTTTTTAAATCTACTATTTCTATAGGTTTAATATTTTTACCTTTCTTTCTGAAATCGCAGGACCAGGCTACCATCAATGCGAATATAACAGGGACCATCCTCGACAGCCAGACTCGTACGCCTCTGACAGGTGCTTCCGTTACGATAAAAGGCACTACCAACGGTGATATCACCGATGAAAACGGGCAGTTCCTGCTCAAAACCGGGCAAAAGCTCCCATTTACGCTCATTATAACTTTTGTAGGGTACATAAAAAAAGAAGTGCTGATTCATGAGGAAAAAGTCACGGTTTTACTCGATCCGACGGCCAGGAGCCTGGAGGATGTTGTGATCTCTTCCAGGCGCAGGCAGGAAGCCTCCCAGGAAGTACCTATCCCTATATCGGTCATCAGGGGAGCCAGGGCTGACGATGCCGGAGCCTTCAATGTCAACCGGCTGAAAGAACTGATCCCGACTGTAAACCTCTATGCTTCCAATCCCCGGAACACGACTTTGAACATCCGCGGACTCGGCTCGACTTTCGGGCTCACGAACGACGGCATCGACCCGGGAGTAGGATTTTATGTCGACGGTGTTTATTATGCCCGTCCGGCAGCTACCGCACTCGATTTTGTGGATATCGAGCAGGTTGAAGTCCTGAGAGGCCCGCAGGGTACCCTTTTCGGAAAAAATACTACTTCGGGTGCGTTCAACATTACAACGCGGGCCGCGAGCTTTAATCCGGGTGCAAGTTTCGAATTGAGCTATGGCAACTACGGGTATATACAAGCCAAAGGTTCTCTCACCGGCCCGATCAGCAAAAAGCTCGCAGCCAGGGTTTCATTTACCGGTACCCAGCGCAACGGTCTGTTCCTTAACCATCACACCCAACTTCCAATCAACGATCTGAATAACATCGGCGTGAGGGGCCAGCTGCTGTACACACCTTCCGAAAATGTGAAGATCACGATTATCGGGGATATCTCAGACCAGAAGCCCAGCGGATACGGCTGGCCTGTAGCCGGTGTGGTCACAACACAGAGAGCTGCGTTCAGGCAATTTAATGCGATCATCGCCGATCTGGGTTATACCCTTCCGTACAAAAGCGCTTTTGATCGGGTCATAGATCTTGACACTCCTTCCAAAGCCGATAATCAGTTGGGCGGGGTCTCGGCCAATGCCGATATTAAAATCGGGAACGGCACGCTTACCGCCACATCTGCATGGCGTTACTGGAAATGGGTGCCGCTTAATGACCGCGATTACATCGGTTTGCCTGTATTTACCATCTCTGCCGGAAATTCGTACCACGACCAGTGGTCGCAGGAAATCCGATATTCAGGAAAAATATCCCCCAGGCTCAGTGGTGTGATAGGTGTATTCGGCCTGTGGCAGGACCTTACTACCGATCCTGTCCATACGGAAGAAGCCGGATCGGCGCAATGGCGTTTTGCCCAGAACAATACCAATCCGCTTTGGCAGACACCGGGACTGTTCGATAACTTCGGTATACGGACAACCTATGGTATACGCAGCACCAGCCTGGCTGTCTTCGGGCAGGCCGACTGGAACATCGCAGGGAAATTCCATCTGCTCCCCGGTATACGTTACAATTACGACAAGAAAGTAGTCGGTTATGAACGACAGACTTATGGGGGGCTGCAGACTACCGAAGCCGGCCTGCTTGCATTGAAAAACGGCATCTATACCAACCAGGCGTTCGATACCGACTATTCGGAAGGAAACTTCTCTGGGCAGTTGTCGCTTCAGTACAAACCCGGCAGCAGGGTAAATGCTTATGCTACTTACTCGATAAGCTATAAACCGATTGGGGTCAATGTCGGAGGTCTTCCGACTGCAAACGGGCAGATTTTACTCGATCTTGCAAACGTAAAGCCTGAATTCGTCAACCACAAGGAAATCGGTATCAAGACAAAACCTTCTCTTAACTCCACACTCAACCTGACCGTATACCGCACCGATATCGATGATTTCCAAACGCAGGTCCAGACTCCCGAACCCGGTGTAAACCGGGGGTACCTTGCCAATGCGGAGCAGGTAAGAGTGAGCGGTGCAGAGCTTGACGGGAGTATACGCCTCGGTCAGCATTTCATATTCAATACCGCGCTGGCCTATACCAATGGTAAATACATAAAATTCACAAATGCCCCTGTACCTCTTGAAGAAGTAGGAGGAGCGCAGGCTTTTAAGGATATTTCAGGTGGAGAGCTGCCGGGTATCTCTAAATGGTCAGGATCTTTCGGCGGAGAAACAAACGTGAAAGGAAATCTGCTCGGGCTGAAAGGCAACTACTTCGCCGGCGTCGATGTCTTTTTCCGGTCAGGCTTTTCTTCCAGTCCGTCACCATCGCAATACCTCAATATCGACGGCTACTCACTCACCAACGTACGTGCAGGCTTCCGAGCTTCCAACGGGATTTCCGTATTTGCCTGGTCCCGAAACCTGTTCAACAAAAATTACTATGAACAATTGCTGGCTGCCCCGGGAAGCTACGGGCAGTATGCAGGGATTGTAGGGGATCAGCGGACATTCGGGATTACGCTTCGGTATGTGTACTAAAAATGGTAAATTCGCGTCTTTATTTGTAACCCTGCATGATAGAGACGCACGCTCATATTTACGACCCGCAATATAATGATGACCTGGAGAAAATGCTCGAACGAGCCTGGAACACGGGAATAGAGCAGATCTGGATGCCTAATTGCGACTCAACCACAATAGGCAGAATGCTTGAAATTGCCGATATGGAGCCGGAACGCTGCCTTCCTATGATAGGGCTTCACCCCTGCTATGTAAACGAAGGTTTCGAGTCGGAGCTTCGCATAATCGAGGAATGGCTGGCAAAAAGAAAATTCATTGCCATCGGGGAAATCGGGATGGATCTGTATTGGGATAAAACATTCCGCGCGCAGCAGGAGGAAGCCTTTCTCCGGCAATGCAGCCTGGCGATCGAAAATGGTCTCTGGATCGATATTCACAGCCGTAATGCATTCACTGAAACGGCCGCACTGATCGAAAAATTCGGCGACTCCCGGCTGACCGGTATTTTTCACTGTTTTACGGGAAGCCTGGATGAAGCCCGGCGGGCTATTGAACTGGGTTTTAAGCTTGGCATCGGCGGTGTAGCCACCTTCAAAAATGGCGGCCTCGATAAAGTACTGCCGTACCTGAACCCGGCCGACATTGTGCTTGAGACCGATTCGCCCTACCTGGCACCCGTTCCTTACCGTGGCAAAAGAAATGAAGTGGCTTATATAGAGCTGGTTGCACAGAGGGTGGCGGACCTGATGAAAATGAGTAAGGCGGAGCTGATCCGGATAACCACAGAAAATGCTCATAACCTCACCCCCCTCTATTCATAGGAGAGATACACACGTCACTCTCCCCGCCACAATGGCACATCCTCACATCACCACATCACCACATCCTCACATCACCCCATCCCCCTCATTCCTCAAACTGTCCTTTTTTCCCGGTTTTTGCCTGGCGGAGCCTGTAGTTGAGCGTCAGGTTAATCTGTCTGACCCTCCCCTGCGAATTGTTATAGGTATAGAAATTGGCGCCTTCTGTAATTGTTCTGTAGCGCCTGGAGTTGAATACGTCCAGCACGTTCAGGGTTAAAGTCCCGTTACCTTTCAGCACGTCGCGGCTTACCCCCAGATCGAGCGCATAGATGGCCTTTCTTTTTCCCTGCGGCAAAACCTGCGGCGCCTCGTAATTGTTCCTCAACTGGAAATCGACGCCCTTCCAGTTCAAACGCGCTGAGAGCCGCCCCAGCCAGGTGAACGTTTCGCTTTTATAGGTATCGTCGAGATTGCTGCCGTCAATTACCGATCGGAAAAAATTGAGGTTTCCATCCAGTTTTAGCCGGTCGGTTACATTGGAAGAGCCTGTAAATTCAAGCCCGTAAGCATTTTCAGTAGCCAGGTTCTGAGGTTGCGAATAGGCAAAACCGTTGTCGGCAACAGTCCTGATCTGCAGGATTTTATCAATAGTGTGGCGATAGTAAACCGAAGTCGTAACCGTTCCTTTTTCCAGGTATTTCACATGTCCCAGCTCAAACGAATCGGTAAATTCAGGATTGAGATCCGGGTTTCCGCTCCAGTAATTCCGGTTATCCGTAAAAGTCATAAAGGGGCTAAGATCGTTATAAACCGGCCGCCTGATGCGCCGGCTGTAACTGACCTGCATGGCATTCTGACGGGGCAGGTCATAAGTGATGTGCGCACTCGGGAAGAGGTTTTTATAGCTCCGGTTATTTACTTCGTTTTCCTTCGTCAGCTTGGTAGTGAACTCACTCCACTCAGCCCTCAGGCCGGCCTGGTAGGAAAACTTGCCGTGCCTGTTACCGTAAATCCCGTACACCCCGTGAATATTTTCATCGTAAATAAAATTATTCGTAAACATCGGGATGTTCTGAAGGCTTCCGTCCGGTAGGACGTCGGCTACGAAATAATTGTTGGTCATATCGCGGAAGCTGCTCCTCAAACCCGTCTCAAACTTTCCTTCCTTTCCGAACGGCTGTACATAATCCACCTGGAACAGCCATTGCTTCTCAGTTTCATCATTGATAGAGCGCTGCAAAGAGCTGACTTTTTCTCCACCTTTGGGTGTTACAGTTTCTGTGAAATACTGATCGGATTTTTCCCAGTTGTCGAGGTGCCTCAGGTCAATCAGTAGTTCATGGCCTTTCCGGCCGAAAGCCTTCTTATACGAGAGGTTATATTCGGAATTCGGCTCGGTTTCGGTTTCGTTCTGCGTGCGGTATGAATGGCTCAGTAGATTGGAGGAGTTTGTCAGGTAATCACGGTAGTGAATATGAGAATATCTTTTTCCTTTGGTCCGTCTCCATGTATAAGCGGCTGTCAGGATGCTTGTTTCGCTGAAAAAGTAGTCGGCGCCCATCCTGAGATTGTTATGAAAAGCCCTGAGCTCGCGATCGAAAGTCTGGTCGGTCACAAAAACGGAATCATTCCTGTAAAGTTCCTGGTATTGCTTTGTATCGCCGATCGTGCTCCTGTAAGTGAGCATATAGTTGGTAAAAAAATTAAATTTCCGGTGGCGGAAATTCATATTGGCAGCTCCCCCGAGATTCATCGGGTAGCCCGTTATCACATCGAATGATCCGTTCAATCCCTGCTTTTGCTCTTTTTTCAGGACGATATTGATAATTCCTCCCATCCCTTCCGCTTCATATCGCGCTGACGGGTTGGTGATCACTTCCACCCGCTCGATCATGCTCCCCTGCAACTGCGCTAACCCCGCTCCCCCCTTGATCGAAACCAGCCCGGAAGGCTTACCGTCTACCAGGATACGGACGCTGCTGCTCCCCCGAAGGCTTACATTGCCCTCCAGGTCCACCGCAACACTGGGTATGTTGTTGAGTATCTCGATGGCGTTCCCCCCGGCGTTGGCCAGGTCTTTTCCTACATTGAATATCCTTTTATCGAGCGCCAGCTCATAAGTACTTTTTTCACCCTGCACCACTACTTCTTCGAGATTTTTTGAAGAAGGTTTCAGCTTAACGATACCGATATCATTGATCCCCGCAGTAATTTGTATTCTTCTCTTCATTGGCTGGTAGCCCATAAAGTCAAATTGCAGCAGGTATTCCCCCGGTGCCGCTGCCAATTCGAATTTCCCGTCCAGGTCGCTTACCTCTCCCGAAATAAAGGCGCTGTCGGGTAAGGCAGACAACCTGACGCTGGCAAACGGCAACGTCGCGCCGGATACTTCGTCCTGGATAGTCCCTCTTACCTTAGATACCTGCGCGAAGCCGCCTGTAGCAAAAAATGAGAGAAAAATGAATATGAAAAATAAGGGCCTGGCAGAAGTTCTTCCCATTTTCAGGAGGTTCGATTTGGCTGACTATGAAGAAATAAAGATTACCAGCGGCAATTTACCGGATATCTGTCACATTTACACTATTGGAAGGGCGTGAAGTTGCGCAGCCCCCCTCCTCTTCCGGAGGGGGGCCGTTTCTTACGCATTATCCTGATTAAAATGCAGGCCGACGTTTTCGCGCCGGGCCATTGCCATCTTGATAACAAGATAGGACACGTTTATCATATTTCTCAGCTCGCAGATGGGTACCGAAACTTTCGACTCCCTGTAGAGCTTTTCATGTTCACGATAGAGCAGATCTACACGGTCGTAAGCTCTTTTGAGACGCCTGTATGTCCTGACTATACCTACATAGTTAGACATTACGCTATTGAGCTCCCTGGTCATTTCCGTTACCAGGACCTGTTCTTCGGGATGGGTTGTTCCTGAATCATCCCATTCAGGAACATTGTCGGGCACCCTGACCCTGTTGTAGCTTTCTATGGTATGCAAATAGGCGCGGTGACCGAAAACTACCGCTTCCAGCAGGGAGTTGGAGGCCAGCCTGTTGGCTCCGTGCAACCCGGTGCATGCGCATTCTCCCACTGCGTACAACTGGCGGATATTGGTTTGCCCCCATTCGTTTACCCTTACGCCTCCGCACAGGAAATGGTGCGCCGGTACCACGGGTATCATGCTTTCTCTCACATCGACCCCATGATCCAGGCAATACTGGTTGATATTCGGGAAATGATCTCTGAACTTTTCGTAGTCCAGGTGCCGCACATCCAGGTAGACGTGATCAACCCCTCTTTTTTTCATTTCGGAGTCTATCGCACGTGCCGTAATATCGCGGGGGGCAAGCGATTCCCGCTCATCGTATTTAGCCATAAACGTGCTTCCGTCGGCATGCTTCAGTATCCCGCCGAACCCTCTTACAGCCTCCGAAATAAGGAAGGAAGGCTTGCGGCCGGGCAGGTAAAAGCTGGTAGGGTGAAACTGGATAAACTCCATATTGTCGCAGATACCTTTTGCCCGGTAAGCCATCGCAATACCGTCGCCGGTAGCGATGGTAGGATTGGTTGTGCTTTGGTAAATGCTTCCTATCCCCCCGGTGGCAAGCAAGGTGGCTTTCGAAAGGAATTTCTCTACAGCCCCGGTTTCGCGGTTAAGCACATAAGCGCCGTAGCATTGGATATCATCCCTGTACCTGTAGACGGTCTCTCCCAGGTGGTGCTGGGTAATGAGTTCGACCGCGTAGTAATGGGTAAAGATCTGGATGCTCCTGTGTCTTCCCGCCTCTTCCAGCAAAGCACGCTCTATTTCTGCGCCGGTGATATCTTTAAAATGAAGTATTCTGTGATCTGAATGACCGCCTTCCATGGCAAGGTCGTAATCGCCGTCGGGCACTTTGTCGAAACGGGTCCCGTAGTCGATGAGCTCCTGGATCCTGCCGGGAGCTTCCGTGACCACCATTTCCACTACTCTTTTATTATTAATCCCGTCGCCGGCATCTATTGTATCGGCAATATGTTTCTCGAAAGAATCAGACTCCGCCCATACCGCAGCTATCCCTCCCTGGGCGTATTTTGTATTAGTTTCATCAGCCTGCACCTTTGTTATTACGGCAATAGATACTGGCTGCCCTTCCTTGTCAAAATGACGGGCCAGCTTGACAGCATAGCTTAAACCTGCAATTCCAGATCCTATAATAAGAAAATCATAGTTGGCCATCTCTACCGGTTTTGAATATTCTCGTTTATTAAATATTAACGCAGGGCAAACATATCAAAAAAAAAGGCTCACAGGGAGCCCGTCATTTTTATTGGCAAACATTTTTTCAAAGCTGCCCCGGAGTGCCTGCCCAAAAAGCGGCTACTCCGGGTTCAAGCTCCGTACCCTGTCGTCACGGCACTACTTTCAGAGTGCCCTGCATTGAGAAATAATGCCCGGGGTAGGTACATACATAGGTATATTCACCCGGTTCCGAAGGAGCTATAAAATAGATTGTATCTGCCCCGCCGGGTTCGATCAGCTTGGTATGGTAAAGTACCGAAGGCAGATCAGGAACGTAGCCCAGCTCGTTGCCTTTCAGTCCCAGGTTAATAGCGGCTTCCCCTACCGAATTTGCGCTGCCTTTGGTCACAAGCAGGAAATTATGGGGCATATCGTCGGTATTGGTCATGGTAAGCTTAATCCGGCTTCCTGCTTTTACGGTAAGCTCTTTTTTATCGAAATGCAATCCCGGCTCCGTACCCATCACAAAAGTCTGATCAGGGCCGTTGCTCCATTCGGCCGGCTGTGTAACGGTCCGCTTGGCTAGCTTTGACATGTGTCCATGCACATGTGCGGCAGCGGCTTCCGGGGCTGTCCTGGGAGTCGCTTTTACCGCTTTATACCCGGTCAGCTTCGCACCGTCGGGCACGGCATTAAGCGTGTAGTAGGCCGTGTTATGCAACAACGCACTACCCTGCCCATTCCTCAAGCCGGGAAGCTTGATCTCATGGATATACTTCTCTCTCAGCCCTTCTACGAGCAAACGGACTTTTTTTCCGTCGGGAGAAACCCTGATACCTTTGATGGCGCAGTTCTGATCGTCTATAACAGGACTTCCGTATACCGGGTGATATTTATAGATAAACCCGGTGATGTCATAGCCGTTTACATCTTCCGCCGACGCTTTGTCGACCGGCTGGGTGAACTCTATTTCAAATCCATCAGGCTGGGCTGAAACTTTCAGTATTTCGAAAGGATTCCTGCCCGTAAACACTACGCGCTCCAGCGCATAATCATCCGGACCGGTAGAGCCCCATCCGCGGTTGGTCTGACCTACGTACAGCGAACCGTCATGGCCCCATGTCATGCGCATTACGCCCGAGCGGAATCCTTCCCTGAAAAGAACGGCCCCTCCCTGGTATTGTCCCTTTACCTTTTCCAGGAAGACCCTCGAAATTTTGCTTTGCCCCTCGTCGCCCACCAGCAGTTGTCCTGCGAAAGGCCCAAAGCGGTTGTCCTTCGGTATATTGACCATTTCGGAAGTCGAAATCCCCAGTATACCATGCGGCAGCCATACCGCGGGCGTCTTGATACCCGGTACCTCTTTGGCTACTTCAAAAAGGGCCTTTCCCCTTTCAGGCAGGTTCTCGGGTTTTATATAAGGTCCTCCTTCCGGGCTTATTCTCGGGTCTATGCGCGAGTATATGTCACTTTGCCTGACCTTTACGGGCGATTCCGGCCTGTCGGCCCATCTCAAAGTCGCCGGATGGCCCAGGAAATCGCCCTTTTCCACGTGTGTGATGTAGCCCGATCCCATCCAATCGCCCTGGTTTTCGCTATAAAAAAGCTGACCGTCCACAATGCCTATTCCCGCAGGCGATCTTGCTCCGGCTGCCCAGGGCTCCATCTTCCCGTCGAGCGTCACCCGCATGGCCCAGCCTCTCCAGGGCACCTTGCTCAATCCCGCCCACCAGTCGTTATCTCCGAAAGCTACGTTGCCGGTTACGATCATACTTCCGTCCGGCAAAAATTTGGGACCGTAGCTGTACTCGTGATAGTGCCCGCTGATAGGCCATGAGTAAATCGTCTCATAAACATCCGCCCTTCCGTCCTTATTAGTGTCTTTTATCCTGGTAAGCTCTCCCCGCTGGGCCATAATAAGGTCGCCGTCATGATATGCCAGCCCGAGGATTTCGTGCAGGCCACCGGCAAATTTACGGTAGTAAGGACGTGTGTTATTGCGGCCCTCCGGATTTTCAATGATCCATACATCCCCTCTCCGCGTGGCAAGCGCCAGCGAACCGTTGGGCAGCGTTACGAGCCCTCCGGCTTCCAGGACAATCCCTTCAGGGATCGGCAGCCGCTCAAGGCTGTAATAGTCGTCTTCCGTTGCCGGCAAAGATTTATTCTGAGCCGGAAGCTGGGAAAACCCTAACAAAAGCCCCGCAAAAACCAGCTTGGATAACTGTTGTCTTATATCTGTCATGATTATGATCCGATTTGTCGATTTATGCCTTGGAAACTACCAGATAAGGGAATAGCTAAGCTGACCGGCGGCATCAACTGCCAGTAGCTTCATCCCATCCTTATTTTCGATCGCCGCACGCCCGCCTTCCTTTACCTTGATGAAAAACTGTCCATCGACCAGGAACAGGCCGCCCGGCTGCTCCGCTATCTCGCTACCCCTGGCCAGAATGAACCGGAACGGCGCTCCCTTCGTGTCTGCGGTGACGGTACGGTCGATATATTTGCCTGAAGGATCAGATGCTATTTTATCCTGGAATCCTGCTCCACCGAAAGTATAGAGAAACGTAGGGTTATTGTCGTCGTCTACTTTATAGCCCTTCAGCAGGTAATCCCCGGCAGGCTGCCCTCCTACTCCCGATACCTGCGGCGTGTCATTCAAATTCAATACGCTTCCC
>CAZLTN010000029.1:0-52349 GCA_964562455.1 uncultured Cytophagales bacterium | reverse complement strand
CTTCATCAGGTCGAATTCACGCTTCCCGATCATGCCGGCATTCGTTTTCCTGCCGTCGACATGAAGACTGATCACGTCGGATATGGCCAGGAGTTCGTCAAGTGTATTGACTTTCTTTGCATTTCCTAACGCCAGCTTTTCGACCGCATCATAGAAATAGACTTCCATGCCCATCGCTTCGGCGACTACCGAGAGCTGCGTGCCTATGCTTCCGTATCCGACGAGCCCAAGCTTTTTACCCCTTATTTCGTAGCTGCCGACAGCAGATTTATCCCACTCGCCGCGGTGCATCTTATTGCTTTTGGTTACGGCATTCCTGACAAGCAGGATGATTTCGCCGATGGCCAGCTCGACAACTGAGCGGGTATTTGAATAAGGGGCATTGAAGACCGGGATCCCTTTTTCGGTCGCGGCTTCGAGGTCAATCTGGTTGGTCCCGATACAAAAGGCGCCGATGGCCATCAGCCTGTTGGCGTTTTCAAGTACTTTACGCGTTATATTGGTTTTGGAACGTATCCCGATTATAGCGACGTCTTTTATCTTTTCGCAAAGCTCGGCTTCGTCGAGAGCACCTTTTAAAAACTCTACCTGAAAACCGTCCCTTTCAAATGCAGCAACCGCCGCCGGGTGGACATTTTCAAGAAGCAATACCTTCAGGAGGCTGGTAGGGTAGGACTGGCTGCGGTCGAGTTTGTTATGAAAGAGAAACTCATCGAGGGAGCCGGCTACGTGGTCAGCAACCGCAATGACCTTTTCCCGCCTGACGTTTTCGGTAAAAGCATAGAACCTGCTTGCCAGCCCGGATTTGCGCAGCTCGTAATCCGTATAACCGTCGCCTATTGCGTATATTTCACCTTCCAGTTGAAGCGCTTCCAGGGCTTTTATCTTTCCGCCGTCAGAAGCGAGGGGATTTGTTTCATCAACTCCTGTGATATTGCCTTCGCCGTCAAACCTGAATTCATTAGCAATCACGTGTTCGGGAAGAATACCAAACCCCGAAACAACGGGGACGATAAACTCTTTGAACCCACTCGAAACAATATAAATCCTGTCGGCGTTGTCGCTCAGGAACTGCTTATTCCGGAGGAAGGAATTGGATACTTTTGACCGCAGATGCTCAATAAGCAGCGCTATGTGCTGTTTGTTTGCCGACAACAATTCAATCCTTCTTCTCAGCCCTTCCGAAAACGAGATTTCCCCGTTCATTCCCATATCCGTTAATTCCCGGATTTGTGCAACTATGGAATCTCGGTTAGGGTGTCCGGCCAGCGCCAGTGAAGCCAGCTCGTCTAATCCCTCAACCTTGGTGAAAGTACTGTCAAAGTCGATGACGTAAAGGACGGGAGAATTGATTGTTGCGGTTGACATAAACGATTTGTGAATTTTTTGCAAAATTAAGAATCAAATACACAACCTGCACTAAATAAATATACGACAAACGCATTATATGTATTAACCCAAATAATATCTTACAATAATTATATATAATGTAAAGAGGAAAGTAAGCCCGAAAAACAAGCGGAGGAGCGAAAGGATCCGGTCAAATGAAAGCGTAGAGGCTCGCCGCCATGAGCAGCATCCCAGCTATCATGCCCCAGATGGCGAGATGGTGTTCCCCGAATTTCTCGGCGGTAGGGAGCAACTCGTCGAGCGATATGAAAATCATAATTCCCGCCACTGACGCCAGGACTATTCCGTTGATCGTAACCGACCAGTAGGGGATCAGGAAAAGGTAGGCGATCAGCGCCCCGACGGGTTCGGCAAGACCCGACGAAAACGAGTACCAGAAAGCCTTTGATTTACTTCCGGTGGAATGGAATATAGGGACCGCGACAGCGATTCCTTCGGGAATATTGTGAATGGCAATCGCGATCGCAATCGGTATGGCAACTTCCATGCTTACCAGTGCAGAAGTAAAAGTGGCTATACCTTCCGGAAAATTGTGTATTGCTATGGAAAGAGCCACCATGACCCCTACGCGCTTCAGCTTCACCTTCTTGTGCATTTCTTCAACTCCCTGGACTTCGTGAGGGTTGGCCTGCTTGGGAACCAGGAGATCGATAAGCGCGATAAGAGCTATCCCGGAGAAAAAGGCAATCAGCAGGTACAGCGTCCCCTGCTTTTCGCCCCATGCGCCGGTGAGCTCCCGGAGCGACTCGGGAAGCAGCTCCATGAAGGACACATAAAGCATTACTCCCGCCGAAAAACCAAGCGATACACAAAGGAATTTTGTATTGGTACGTTTGGCCAGCAGAGCGATCGCACTACCGATCCCTGTAGATATGCCAGCCAGGAGAGTAAGTAAAAAAGCCGTCGTGATATGAGCTTCCAAACCTGTATCTTAATGTAATGCGTTGCAGATGGTTAACATCACAAAAATAATATAGTTTAGGGTATTTCAAAAATATATTTAGGGTTGTCTAAAGTTGAAAGTTGAAAATTGAAAGTTGAAAGTTGAAAGTTGAAAGTTGAAAGTTGAAAGTGGGGAGGATAACTTTCAACTCTCAACTTTCAACTCTCAACTCTTTTAATAACCATAAAGCTCTCTGGCGGCTTGTTCGTATTTGTCTCCGGCTTCCCATTTCGGTGGATTGGCCAGGTTAGCGATAAGCCGCGCCGACAGCGTATACGCCTGACTGTAGCGCAGCAGGTAATAATAGTCAATCGTTTCGGGGTTATCGATTGCCTGGTGATAATACTTCATAATCTCTGCGTCGAAATCTCTGAAACCTGCCGAAAAGGTTGGCGCGGGTATTCCTTTCGATGCGAAATTTACATTGTCCGAACGGTCGAACAGGTTTTGCTCTTCTGCCGGATCGCCCACCACACCCAAGCCAAAGGCTTTGGCGGCTTTTTCAATTTGTTCCGATGCCCCTGTCCGCCTGAGCCCGATGACTGCGAGCACGCTGGTATCGTTGTAGCCGGCGCCGTCGGAATTCAGGTTAAAAATGCATTTATTGAGCGGCAGCAGGGGGTGACCGGCATAGTACCGGCTTCCGAGGAGCCCGAGTTCCTCTCCCGTAAAAGCCACAAAAAGAACCGAGCGTTTCGGCTTCGCTTCAGCCAGCGATTTTGCTGCTGCGAGCATCCCCGTCACCCCGAAGGCGTTATCCCGGGCCCCGTTGAAAATGCTGTCTTCAGGCGTAAAAGGCTGCCCTCCCTGTGCCCCGACACCGACATGGTCGTAGTGTGCCGAAAGGAGAATGTATTGATCTTTCAATTGTGGGTCCGAACCTTCTATGTAGCCCGCCACGTTGTAGCTGAGGGCCTGTAATATGCGTCTTCCCGGGTTCGAAATGGCAATGCTTTTGGCGTCGCGGAGCGCCCTGGTCACCTTTGCTTCTTTCCCGTTCACCCAGAAATGGGGGAGCGACGACGGGAGAGCATTTTCGGGAGCTATACCCAGCCGTTCACCCGACATGAACCTGGCAATAAAATTCCACGGTGTAGTCGCATTGTAAAGCTCGATTAATGCAACCGCGCCTTTTTCGGCGGCAAGCTTCCTTTTCTGACCGGCGGTTGCAATACTCTCTCTCGGAGACTGTGACTCCGGCAGTCCGCCCTGGACAACCACTATTTTGCCTTTCACATCGAGACCCTTATAGTCATCCCATTTTTTAGAAGCGTCTTCGAGACCGTATCCTGCGTAAACGACCGGCGCTGTCAGCTCTGTTTTCTCACCTGAAAGCAGTACCCAATCTTTTTCCTGCTCAAGGCTTTCGGCTCCTGCAGTAAGGGTGCCTTTCTGCGCCGCCAGGGTTTTTTCGAACCAGACGGGCTGATAGTAATCCTTTTGTCCGGGCACCGGAGCTACACCATATCTTCTGAATTGTTCGGCGATATACCGCGCAGCTACGCGGTTGCCCTGCTCGCCCGTACGCCTGCCCTCCAGTTCATCAGAAGCCAGGATACGCATATGGGCTTCGAGCTCTTCTTTTTTCAGGCCGTATTCCGGTTCCTGCTGTGCCTTTAAAATGGGAGAGAGGCTTGCCAGGACTATCGTTAAAGTAGAAATCAGGTGTTTCATAATTATGTCGGATTTTGAATAAGCTCTTCTTTGTCTTTAGACCGGGAGAGCAGAATAGGCCGGATAAACCTACTCAATAAATCTGATATTTCGATGTTCGCGGGGCAGGAACCGGAACCTGGGGGTCAGGCAGTGGTTTGAAAAGATCGTAACCAACTGTATATTTGATTACTCTTGTCGGGTTATGAATAAAATTATTTACTTATCGTTGATCTTTTTCCTGTTTTCGGGATGCGAAAAAGAGGTTGCTTTCGTGCCTGCGGAACGCGGCGAGCTGCTGGAATCTTCGCTGAACGGTTCCCTGGATGCAGGAGAAATAGAAAAACGTATTACCGAACTGGACCCGGGCGAAGTGGTAAAGCACGGCGTCAGGTTTTACCGTCTTACATACCGTACGGAGTACCAGGGCAGGCCTATTAATTCTACGGGATTGCTTATTATCCCGGAGGGCGTCTCCGAGGCACGCCTGCTTATGTATTGCCATGGTACCGAGATCCCTTCCAGGCTGCTGGGATCGGAAAATATAGCACCGTCTCTTTACAAAGGAAGTACCGAGACCCACCGGGATGTGCGCAACATGGGACTTGGGTGGGCCTCCGCCGGCGTCCCACCGACCAGATCTTCTCTTACCCGGTTTACGATGAAATGTCGTCCCTGATTGTCACTCAATCCGGAACGGGTCTTTAACCATCTTTTCATGGCCGGTGTCATAACCGGTTCGGATACGGAAGTACTGAACATACTTGAAGCTAATTCTTACAACAAAGGCTGGAAACCCGAAGGAAAGGTGTTCCTGCATCATGGAGACGCCGATGATCTTGTTCCGATTGCCGTCTCACAGACGGTTTTGGAAGGATTGAAGCACGAGGGAGGAGATGTAACGCTTTACCGTTATGAAGGCGGGAAGCACGATACGGAACTGGGGAACTTTATCAAAAATACGCTCAACGACTTCAACCTGTTGAAATGAAAGATTTTTTACGGGCGCTTTTCATGGTTATGTTGACAGTGCCTTCCTATGCGCAGCACTACCTGAGTCCTTCGTTGTACAACAGGGATATGAACTATTTCAACCCGGCTTCACTTCCGATCGACAGCACTTCCGACTACTATGTGTCTGTATTGGGAAAGAAAAAGTTTGTAGCCAATGATAAGGAAATCTGGGACAAGCCTGTGACTTTACTTGCCAATTTTATAGGTAGGACCTCTGACCCGAAGGGCCTTTTTTCAGTGGCATACCTTAATGATCGCTACTCTTATTTTTCCCGGAATGGAATTTATGGCGGTTACATCCGCGAAATACCTCTTGGCAGAGCAGGTCTGAGCCTGAGCGCCAGAGGGGTTGTAAACATCGACAGGATTCGTTGGGATGATCTTGCATTTCCTGTTTCTGAAAAAGGGACTTCTATGCGGTTTACGCCCGACCTGGATTTTGGGGCGGAATTTCGGATCGGGGGTTTTTCATTGGGAACGGCCGCCCACAATGTGCTGGAAGGAAAAGTGACGATCCGGGAAGCAGATGCAATAAGAAATATAAGGGCTTTTGTGTTTCACAGTGCCTATCGCTTTGGTATCGGGAAACAGGTAAAGGTATCTCCTTATGTGTTGGTACGCCTGAAGCGGAATATACTTTTGGATGCAGGGCTGTCTGCATCGTTCTTCAACAGGGTGAGCCTTTCCTACACGCTCAGGGTGAATGAGCTCAGGGGGATTTATGCAGCGGAAATGCGAATCATGAAAAAGCTGTTCATCGGAGTTGCCCTCGACCGCTCCCCGTTGTATCCTGACCATAACGGAGATCTGCTGCTCCGGTACCAGTTTTAAGATGATAAGCCCCGCCCGGATGGCACCTGCTTTCCGGGCGGAAGCTTGTTCAGATAGGACAGGCCGGCTGTTTTGTCAAGAGTCGATCCGGAGGAAATCGCCGTTCATATTGAAAACCAGCTCAAGACCGTTTTGAAGTTCAACCTCTTGCTGCCGTTTGTCATCCAGATCCCAGCTTTTAATGTATGAATCAGGGTATTTTTCGTTTATAAAGCCCAGGATTTTTGCAGGAATTACCGAGTCCGGCAGTTTTGCAGTTCCTTCAATGCCCGTCACTTCATATTTTTTGTTAAATTCGAGTTTGACAGGCCCTTCAAGCATTACATCATAGGAAAGTTCAAGCCCGTCGCGGTCTTTCACGACCTGGAGAATGGCCTGATCCGGGAAATGCTTATCTACATACTCCCGGATGGCCGCAGGCGCTTTTTCCTGCGGTATGACGGTTTCTTTCGAACATGCTGTTGCAACAAACAGGAGAATGATAAACAGGAAACCAATACGGTGGTTCATTACTAAAAGTATTTAAATTCTTCCTTACTCTTTTTCGGGTTTTCAGGGATGCCCCGCTCATAAGCGACAGGCGTATTCCCGCCGGTCAGATCAAATGACAACCGGGAATCAGTTTACCCTAATTTTTTCTGATATTTTTTTTATCTGATCGCTGGGCAGTGCGGCTTTTCCCCGTCTCAGACGGTGGAAGTGTGAAAACCGGTCTTAGACCGGTAATTATTTCAGATATTTATCCGGGTCTAAGACCCGGTGTCGCTCTCCCACCGTCTGAAGACGGCGAGAGCCGAGAGCTTAATACGTCGCCCGGCCGCCCGAAATATCATAAATAAACCCGGTTGAAAAGCTGTTTTCTTTAGACACGATGAAAGATGCCATGGCTGCAACTTCCTCTACGGTCCCCAGTCTGCCCATGGGAATCTTTGCGGTCATATAAGCCAGCTGTTCGGGAGCGGTATCGGCATTCATGGCCGTTTTGATCACAGCCGGAGCCAGCCCGTTGATGGTAATGCCGGACGTGGCATACTCTTTAGCTACCCCTTTTACCAGGCCGATCACACCTGATTTGCTTGCGGAATATCCTGCCATTCCAGGATTCCCCTCCTTGCCCGCGATCGACGCTATCAGGAGGATCCTTCCGTAACCGTTAGGTTCCATAGCCTGAACCGCATATTTTGTAAGGAGGAAGCTTCCGATGAGGTTGACGCGTATTACACGTTCGAAATCGGAAGAAGTAAATTCCGTAATTTTCGTGTTTGTCGCGCCTACGATACCCGCCGAATTGACAACTACATCAATTTTTCCATAGATGGCGACAACTTTATCTATCGCCGAGCGGATGCTTTCCTCATCCGAAATATCGGCATGATAGCCTGTTACGGTAAGCCCTTCCCGGCTTAGTTCGTCCACAGTATTTTTTAAAGCCGGTTCATTGAAGTCTGCAAGCGCCAGGCGCGCGCCTTCCCGGCCGACTCTCCGGGCAATAGCTTTACCAAGTCCTTCGGCGCCGCCGGTAATGAAAACTGTCTGATTCTGAAAACGATCAGGGCAAAAAGAAGAATACATACTGTTATCTGGATACATATTGGTAATGCTGTCAAAAGCCGGTTTGGGAAAGATACTACTATTCCTGTAGTGCAGCTTCGTCATATACTGAAATAATATACTTTTTGGTGGTATGATAGGGTAATAATCTATTATTCCTATAGATTAAAATAATTGCTCCTTTTACATTTACTGCCGCGAACGGATTAAGGGGGGAAGAGAACCAAAACATTACAATCTATGAATAAAGAAGATCATTACAGACCTTGTAAGTCCATTATCATTAAAACTGCCTTGCTTCAGGTTTTATTTTCGGCGCTGCTCGCCTGCGTTGCTTTCGCCTCCGGGCTGAATGCTGGTATCAAGATCTCCGGGCAGGTGAAGGACGAAACAGGCAATGGTCTTCCCGGAGTAAATGTCCAGGTTAAGGGTACAACGAGAGGAACCATTACAGATAGCGAAGGAAAATACAGGCTTGAAATTGACGATGAGGATGCGATACTCTTGTTCTCATTTGTCGGCTATGAAACGCAGGAGATTATTATCGGGGGCAGATCTGTGATAGACCTGACTTTATTACCTCAGACAAGCCGGCTGGACGAGATCGTTGTCATCGGGTACGGGACCCAGAAAAAAAGTGATCTGACAGGTTCTGTAGCATCTGTGTCGGAAATAGCGCTGAAACAGCCAGTCAGCTCGTTTGACCGGGTGCTTCAGGGAACAGTGGCCGGCGTACAGGTGACGCAGTCATCGGGTCAGCCCGGCAGTTCCCTGGCTGTTCGGGTAAGGGGAGGCAATTCCATCAACGGCGGGAATGAGCCACTGTACGTGATAGACGGATTCCCTGTCTATAATAATAACAGCGATGTGAATTCCGGCGTAACGGCGGGGCCCGGCATCAACGCACTTGCAAGCCTGAACCCTGGCGATATAGAGTCTATCGACGTCCTGAAAGATGCTTCGGCTACAGCTATTTATGGCTCCAGGGGTGCGAACGGCGTGGTAATCATCACAACAAAAAAAGGGAAAAAAGGCCGGAATAACCTGACCTACGACTCCTATTATGGAACCCAGCAGCCCATCCGTACCATACCGGTTCTGACAAGCGCCTATGAGTGGGGGAAACTGAAAAATGAAGCCCGGATTAATGCAAGAAAAGCACCCTACTATACCGACGCGCAGCTCAATACTCTGACGGGCGGGACCGACTGGCAGGATGCGGCATTCCGGAGCGCCTTGCTCCAAAACCATCAGATTTCACTGGACGGAGGTGATCTGAGCACGAGGTATGCCATTTCCGGGAATTATTTCAACCAGGAAGGTATCCTGAGAAATACAGGGTTTGACCGGTATTCTATCCGGATTAACCTTGACCGTGACTTTTCCGACAGACTGAAAATAGGAACGAACTTCACAGCAAGCAGGGTGAAGTCCAGGCTGGCCAACCATAGCATTATCAATGCGCTGCTGCTGATGCCTCCTGCAGTATCGATATACGATGAAAACGGCAACTATACTTATCAGAGTGAATTTGAAACACCTTTGGGCAACCCGATCGCCACCCTGGAAAAGGAGATAAACACGACCACGACTTTCAGAGCACTTGGTAATGTATTTGCCGAATACCAGCTGGCAAAAGGTCTTACAGCAAAAGTTTCCCTGGGAGCGGATATATCCAATAACAAGCAAAACCGGTATATCCCGTCTGATATTTATCAGGGAGCAAATTCCAACCCGACGGGTAAAGCTTATGTAGGCAGTAAATTCGTCACCAACTGGCTGAATGAAAATACACTAAGTTATTCCAGAAATTTTGACGGGAAACACTCCTTCAATGCGGTGGCAGGGGTTACTCAGCAGGGGTACTCAAGTGAAACAGCCGTGGCCGGTTCGCAGGCGTTCATCACCGACCTGTTAACTTATAACGACCTGGGCAGCGGATCCATTTACACTCAACCGGGGTCAGCTGCTGCGAAATGGACGCTGATGTCATACCTGGCCAGGATCAATTATTCCTTCAACCAGAAATATTTCCTGACCATCAGCGGCCGTGCCGACGGTTCTTCCCGCTTTGGGAAAGATAACAAATGGGGGTATTTCCCTTCGGCGGCGGTGGCGTGGAACGTGAGCCGGGAGAGTTTCTTTCCTCTTACGCCGGTTATTTCCAATCTGAAAGTCAGGCTGAGCGCCGGGATAACCGGGAACCAGGAAATTGGCCAATACCAGTCCCTGGCTACGCTGAACAGCAGCACCTACTTCTTTTCCGACCAGATTTACATAGGCTTTGCCCCGAATCGTATCGCCAATCCCGACCTGGGCTGGGAAACTACCGCCCAGTACGACGGCGGTATCGACTTTTCGCTGTTCCGCAACAGGCTGAACGTGGTCTTCGATGCATATTATAAAAAGACGACAGACCTGCTGCTGAACGTGCCGCTTCCGTATACTACCGGGCAGAGCTCTTCCCTGCAGAACTACGGAAGTGTGCAGAATCAAGGGATAGAGCTGTCGGTCAATTCGGATATACTGGATCGCGGGAATTTGCGCTGGAACAGTCAGCTCGTGTTTTCTGTGAACCGTAACAAGGTACTGAGCTTGGGTGATGACGCCGACTACATCATTTCAGGTACGAGCATTGTTCAGGTTGGCGAGCCGCTGGGATCATTTTACGGTTACCGGACTAACGGAATTTTTCAAACCGGCGACGACATCGCTTCGCTCCCTACCATTAATCCCGCCAATACATTCCCGGGCGACAGGCGGTATGTGGACATCAACGGCGACGGGACAATCACCCAGGCCGGCGACCGGACCATTATCGGTTCGGCGCAGCCCAGGTTCCTCGGCGGGTTCACCAACAATTTTTCCTATCGGAATTTTGACTTGAGCATTTTCTTCCAGGGATCTTACGGAAACAAGGTCTTCAACGTAAACCGGCAGCAGCTCGAATCGCTCAGCGGGCAGCAGAACGCTTCCATTACCGCGCTGGACCGGTGGACGCCCGAACGTCCGTCGAATGTGATCCACCGGCCGTACGAGGATCCGTCAACTGTCAACACCGACCGGTATGTAGAAAATGCATCGTTCCTGAGGCTGAAGAATATTACATTCGGGTACAATCTGCCGGAAAAACTGACTTCAAGAATAAAGCTCAACCGTGTAAGGATATATGTTTCTGCTCAGAATTTTCTGACCTGGACGAACTATTCCGGCTATGATCCGGAAGTCAACAGGAACGAGCAGAGTACTATAACGCAAGGGATCGATAACAGCGTGTACCCGGTCAGCAAGTCGTATCAGGCGGGCCTTAGTATTTCTTTTTAATTTACGAACAGTACCTAATTGTATATTAGTAAGATGAAGCGATTGTTTCTATTTATAATGACGGGCGTACTGGCTGTTTCCTGTACCGACCTGGAAGAGAGCCCTTCCGGGCTGCTAACCTCAGAACTGTTTTACAAAACGGAAAGTGATGCGCTGGCAGCCGTGACGAGCATATATAATGCCTCACTGAACAATGGCGGGCTAACCATGTACAACCGCCTGATGCACCTGGGAATGGAAATACTGTCGGATGATGCAACGGCCGGCCCCCGGATGACGAACCCCGATGCCAGGGCTATGGCTTACCTGACCCTTTCCACCACCAACGACCGTGTGGATGAACTATGGCGGGAGCATTATGTGGCCATTACCCGGGCCAATATCGCCATCAGCCGGATTCCGCACATCGATATGAACACCACCTTGCGCGACCGCCTGGTGAGAGAGGCCAGGTTTCTCAGGGCGCTCATGTATTTCAATCTGGTAAGGCTGTGGGGTGATGTCCCGCTGGTTGTCGAAGAAACCGGGTCGTTAAAAGCAGACCAGATACACATACCCCGTACGCCTTCGGAAGAAGTGTACACCCAGATCATCCGGGACCTGACAGATGCTGAATCCCTACCTGCTTCCTACTCCGGCGCCGACCTGGGCCGTGCCACCGGGGGAGCTGCCAAAGCGTTGCTTGCCAAGGTATACCTGACCCGAAAGGAGTGGGATAAGACTGTTGCCAAGAGCCTCGAGGTCATCACCGGGCCGTATGGATATGACCTTTTTGAAAACTTTGCCGATGTTTTCGAGGTCGCAACCAAAAATGGGAAAGAGCATATTTTCTCCGTCCAGTGCAAGTCCAACGTCAACGGACAGGGTAACCGGCTGGCTTCCTCCTGTACGCCGGTAGGTATCCCCGGCGTGGCGGCTGCCGGAACCGATCTGCCCAATACCGGGGTGTATGATTTGTATGATAGTAAGGACAAGCGGAAGAGCGTCACGTTCTTCACCTCGCTGGTAAGTCCTGCCAACGGACAGAAATACGAGTTCGAAGCCCGTTTTTTTAAGTATTTTGACATGGATCAGATCGGTAACCCTACCGAATCGGCACGCAATATTCCTGTGCTCCGGTTTGCCGATGTCCTGCTGATGTATGCCGAGGCCCTCAACGAATCACAAGGACCTGTGGCTGCTGCTTATGAGGCGATCAACCGGGTAAGAAGACGGGCCGGGCTGGAAGACCTCACCGGGTTGTCCCAGAGTAATTTCCGGGAAGCCGTATACCTGGAAAGAAGGCTGGAACTGATGATGGAATTTCATCGTTGGTTCGATCTGAAGCGGACCGGGAGGGTGCTGGAGCAATTGCACCAGTGGGACAAGCCAAACGCCCAGGAGAGGCACTATCTGCATCCCATCCCGCAGCGTGAGATTGACCTCAATCCCAGACTCGTACAGAATCCCGGTTGGGAGTAATTTTCAAATCGGCAAATATGAAACCAAACCGATTTTTTAAGGCCGTTATCGCAGCAATCGTGTTGTGTGGCGCAGCTGGAAAGCCCGCAGCCGCGGTAAAAAAGCAGGGACCAGACAAACCCAATATTGTTTTTATCTACGTGGATGACTGGGGCTGGACTGACCTGTCCCACGCAGGCAGCGCTTACTACGAAACACCGAATATCGACCGGCTGGCCGCTACCGGTATCCGTTTTACGCAGGCATATTCCATCGGGCCAAACTGTGCGCCCAGCCGTGCCTCGCTGATGACCGGGTTGTACCCGCCTCGTCACGGGATTTACACGGTGGGTACTGCCGAAAGAGGCGACTCCACGTTACGGAAACTGGTCCCGGTCAAAAATAATACCGTACTGAACCCTCGGTTCGTCACGATAGCCGAGGAGCTGAAAAACGCAGGATACGCTACTTCTCTTATCGGCAAATGGCAGTTGGGTGAGAAAGCCGGAGGGGCAGATGCTTCCTCGCAGGGATTCGATCATGTCATAGCAGGTACGCCGGGCACAGCTTCGTACTTTTATCCCTATATTTACGGAGGGCAAAAAAAGCTGCACCGCGGTCTTGAAAAGGGCGAAGAAGGCGAATACCTTACCGACCGGCTGACCGATGAGGGGATCGCGTTCGTCGAATCAGCGAAAGATAGGCCGTTTTTCCTATACCTGTCTTATTTTGCTGTTCATACGCCGGTACAGGCGAAGGCCGGTATTACAGAAAAATACAGGGTCAAACAGGGCAACGAGTATCATAATAAGCCAGAGTATGCAGCAATGATCGAAAGCGTCGATCAGGGGGTAGGGAAACTGTGGGACAGGCTGGGGCAACTGAACCTGCTGGACAATACGCTGATCGTCTTTTATTCGGACAACGGTGGTATGGGGGCCAATACGGCTAATTATCCGCTCCGGGGCTCGAAAGGAATGTTGTATGAAGGAGGGATAAGGGTACCGCTGATTTTTAACTGGAAAGGAAAGATCAGTCCCGCAGTTACGGATACTAAAGTGATAGGGGTCGATTTTTACCCTTCCTTCCTGGAGCTGGCAGGGATACAAAAGCCGCTAAACAAACGGAAGCCGGATGGCGTGAGTTTTATCCCGGCCCTGACAGGCGGGAAACTCCCGGAAAGGGACCTGTTCTGGCATTTTCCGGCCTATCTCGAAGCTTACAAGGGAGATAAGCGCGAGTCGGGGCCATTCCGAACCACACCGGTGAGTGTGATCCGCTCGGGGCAATACAAGCTGCTGGAGTTCTACGAGGACGGAAAACTGGAGCTATATGACCTGAAAGCCGACCTGGGCGAAACAAAAGATATTGCCAAAACGAATTCGGCCAAAACCAAAGAGTTGCACCGGAAGCTGACCGAATGGAGGAAGAATGTGCAGGCTCCGGCGCCTGAAAAACCCAATCCGTATTACAAAGGAGCTGCCGCTTCCGGTAAATAATCCCGTCCCATTTTATAAACACAGGAAACCTTTATGAAACGATTGAACGATCTGATTGCCGGAGCTCTGTCCGCCATTTTATTGCTGTTGTATGCGTTTGGAACAGCCTGGGGGCAAAAGGCATCGGAGCGTACCCCGAACATTATCCTGATCCTGGCCGACGACATGGGCCGTGAATGTCTGGGTACATACGGTAGTACCTATCCCACGCCTAATCTCGACCGGCTGGCCTCAGAAGGATTGAAATTCAATTATGCCTTTTCGCAGCCGCTGTGCACCCCCACCCGAGTACAGATAATGACCGGAAAGTACAATTACAAAAACTATACCAAATTCGGTTTCCTGAACCACGATCAGAAAACCTTCGCCAACCTGGTAAAAGACGCGGGCTATACCACAGCCATTGCGGGCAAATGGCAACTGGGTCCTAACGATAAGCTCCCGGCACATTTCGGGTTCGACCGGTACTGCCTTTGGCAACTCAGCTACCCACGAAAACAGGGGGAGCGTTACGCCAAACCATTGATCGAGCAGGACGGGAAGACCCTTTCGGTGACAGATGATGATTACGGTGCGGATATCTTTGCAGACTACCTCCTGAAATTTATAGAAGAAAACAAAGACCGGAAATTCCTTGCCTACTATCCGATGGCCCTGGTACATGATCCTTTTCTGCCTACGCCCGACAGTAAAAGCTGGGCTGCGGATGTAGAAGGGCGCCACCGGGGCGACACTACCAATTTTCGGGATATGGTACAGTATACAGACAAGATCGTAGGGAAAATTACCGATCATCTGAAAGCGCTGGATCTGTACGAAAACACGATCATTATTTTTACCGGCGATAACGGCACGGGCCGGAAGATCGTCACGCCCATGAAGGACGGCTCCCTGGTAGAGGGGGGCAAAGGCCAGACTATAAGCCGCGGACATCATGTCCCGTTTATCGTGAACTGGGGAACGGGCCGCTACAAGCAGCATGAAACAAATGATCTCCTGGATTTTACGGATATTCTGACCACTATAAGCGATATTGCGGGTGTAAAAGTGCCGTCCTCGTGGGATACCGACGGTGTGAGCATATTCCCGCAGATAAAAGGGGAGACAGGTCGGAAAAGAGAGTGGATATTTTCGCATTATTCGCCTATTCATAGTGAAGCGGCCAACAGGGAATCAGCCCGTTTTTTCAGGAATCACCGGTACAAACTTTATCATGACGGCCGTTTCTACGACCTGGTACGGGATCCGGAAGAGCAGCGCAGCATTGCAAAAGGTAAGGCAGGCCCGGACGCGGAAAGAATACGGACTGTGTTCGAAAAAGAGCTGGCGAAGCTTCCGCCCTGGAAATTGGGAGACCCGGGTGTGAAGCAGGTGATTGTCAATGGGCTGGAACCGCTGGAAAGCTTTTATAGATAGGAATTGAATATATGGAAAAGTTGAATAGAATTGTGCTGTCGGTCATTTTACTGGCACTGGCGGCTCTTCCGGGGCGTTCCCAGGAGGCAAAGAAATACAATGTCCTGTTTATAGCCGTCGATGATCTGAACGACTGGATCGGTCCTTATGGTGGTTACAAAGGCGTCAGGACTCCGAATATAGACAAGCTGGCCGCGGAGGGAGTGGTGTTTAAAAAAGCTTACTGCACTGCTCCGGCCTGTAACCCTTCCAGGACCAGCCTGTTGACGGGTATCCGTCCTTCAACATCCGGGGTGTACCATAACAGTCAGCCCTGGCGGCCGGTTCTGCGCGATGCCGTGACCCTGCCTCAGCATTTTACGGCCAACGGCTATAAGGTGAAGGGCGCCGGGAAAATTTTCCATAACAGCTATAACGACCCGGATTCCTGGCCCGTATATTTCCCTGTACCCAAGTCGCCGGTTCCGCATGGAGCGCCGGTGTACGGGAAAGCACACTTTGACTGGAGCCCGGTCGGGGAACCGGATGAGCATATGGGCGACTACCTTGTAGTGGACCAGGGTATTACATTTTTGCAGGAAGAGCATGATAAGCCATTTTTTCTTGCGATAGGCCTTACCCGGCCACATCTGCCATGGTATGTTCCGCAGAAATATTTCGATCAGTACCCGCTGGATAAGATCGTCCTGCCGAACGTGCCTGACAATGATCTGGAGGACGTACCCAGGGCAGGGATCGACATCGCAAAGCCGGAAGGGGACCATAAATTTATAGTGGAAAACAAACAATGGGAAAAAGCAGTGCAGGGTTATCTCGCCAGTATTTCCTTTGCCGACGCCCAGATAGGCAGGCTGCTCGACGGTCTCCGCCAGAGTAAGTATGCCGAAAACACAGTCATTGTTTTTTTCGGGGATCATGGCTGGCACCTGGGGGAGAAAAGGCACTGGCGGAAATTTGCCCTGTGGGAAGAAGCGGCACGGGTACCTTTCATTGTTTCCGCACCCGGAGCAGCCCGGGGAAAGGAATCGGTCAGAACGGTCAACCTGCTGGATATCTACCCGACACTGGTAGAGCTTTGTGCCCTGTCGCCTGTAAAGGCGCTGGAAGGGAGCAGTTTGAAAAGCCTGCTGAGCAACCCGGATGCCCGGTGGAATCGCCCGTCTGTCACTACCCATGGCAAAGATAACCATGCCGTGCGCTCGGAGCGTTACCGTTACATCCGCTATGCCGATGGCTCCGAAGAGCTGTACGATCATGAAGCCGATCCGGGAGAATACAAAAACCTGGCCTCCGACCGGAAATTTGCTGCCGTAAAAAGTGAACTCAAAAAATGGCTGCCGGTTATCAACGCTCCGGATGCTCCCGTCAGAAATCAGTGAAAATGAACAAAAGATTTTACAGGCTGAGCCCGGCTGTAGCGCTGGCTTTATTTTTCGGGCTGGTATACCCCGCCACGCTTCATGCGCAGGTGAAGAAGACGGAAAAGAAGAAATACAATGTGCTGTTCATAGCGGCCGACGATCTTAATAATGATCTCGGCTGCTATGGGCACCCGGTCGTGAAGTCGCCTAATATTGACCGGCTGGCCGCCAGGGGGATCCGCTTCAACCGTGCCTATAACCAGTTCCCGTTGTGCAGTCCGAGCCGTACATCGCTGCTGACGGGGCTGAGCCCGGATGTGACGAAAGTCCACGACCTTCGGCTGCATTTCCGGGAAATACTGCCGAACCATACCACGCTCCCGCAACTGTTTAAGGAAAGTGGCTATTTCAGCGGAAGGATCGGCAAGATCTTCCATTACGGGGTTCCGGGGCAGATTGGCACCAGCGGGCTGGACGATCCGGTTTCCTGGGATTATGTATCCAATCCAAAAGGCCGGGATAAGGTAGAGGAAAGGCTGGTGATCAACAAGACCCCGCAGCGCGGGCTGGGCAGCGCGCTTTCCTGGCATATTGCCGACGGGACCGACGACGAGCAAACCGACGGGCTGATTGTGGAAGATGCCATTTCCGTACTGGAGCAGAAAAAGAACGATTCGTTTTTCCTGGCGGTTGGCTTTTTTCGACCCCATACGCCTTATGTAGCGCCCAAAAAATATTTTGACCTGTACCCGCTGGATAAATTCCAGCTGACCAGGGAGATTGAGAATGACCTGGATGACGTACCTGAAGCAGCCCTTTTTACTAAACCGTCTCACTGGGGCCTGTCTGTCGAAGATCGCAAGCAGGCACATAGGGCCTATTATGCGACTATTTCATTTATGGATGCCCAGGTGGGCAAGCTGCTTAATGCGCTGGACAGGTTAGGATTATCGGACAATACGATCATCGTGTTCTGGAGCGACCACGGCTATAACGTCGGCCACCACGGGCAATGGATGAAGCAAAGCCTGTTTGAGAACTCTGCCAGGGTTCCGTTCATCCTGTCTGTTCCGGATGGTCTGAAAGGGAAAGCATCCGGACGTACCGTGGAGCTGCTGGATATCTACCCGACATTAGCGGAGCTATGCGGGTTGAAAGCGCCCGGTAACCTGGATGGTAAAAGCCTGGTTCCGTTATTGCAGAACCCGGAAGCTGCCTGGGACAAGCCTGCCTATACACAAGTGAAACGCGGGACTTTTTTTGGAAGGAGCGTCCGTACGGAACGCTGGCGGTATACCGAGTGGGACGAAGGCCGGCAAGGAGTCGAGCTGTACGATCATGATCACGACCCTGATGAATTTACCAACCTGTCGGGTAAGCCGGGATACGCAGACGTGGCAGCAGAACTCGCTGCTTTACTGAGAAAATAACTTTCCCGGTCCGGACCGCGATACTAGTTGAGGGAAGGGTCAGTCGGGTAGTGTGCAATAGAACGGTATTCGCCGCCCATTCGCTTGAGCACCTCCCGCCAGAATCCCTTGACAGGAGTGCTGAAGAGGAAAGTGGCGTCGGCAGGTGTTGTGATCCATGTTTTTTGATTCATTTCTTCATCAAGCTGTCCGGCCGACCAGCCAGAATAACCTACAAAAAAGCGGATGTCTTCAGGCTTTAAAGTAAAAGAGTTGAGTTCCCGCTTTGCTTCTTCAAAATCGCCGCCCCAGTATATGCCGTTGCCTACCTTGGTACTTCCGGATATAAGCTCCGGGCGCTTGTGAAGGAAGTGCAGCGTATTTTTTTCGACCGGCCCGCCCAGAAAAAGAGGGATATCTTCGTAAATATTTTCCTCGAGGACGTCTCCCAGGAAGAGGTTCGTTTCATAGTTTACCACAAATCCCAGGGAGCCGGATTCCGAATGCTCACAAAGAAAAATCACGCTTCTTTCGAAGTTAGGGTCGTTCAGAAAAGGCTCTGCGATGAGGAATGATCCCTTGTTCATAATATTGTTCATGCTAATCAGGTTTCGGAGAGACGCAAGGCCTTGCGTCTCTACTCAATTTTTTTCAGAAAAGTTCGTAAATTTTAAATGAATATGTGACAATGGTCATTTGAATGCACCACCCCATCCTGTACTTTCAACCCACATCACCCAATCATCACATCAACACATCATCACATCACCTAATTAACATCAATTCAAAATGAAAAACTATCTTGTTCCGGTCGATTTTTCAAGCAACGCCCAACGGGCGCTTACTGCTGCGCGGATACTGGCAAAGAGTACAGGCGCTCATCTTTATGTTTTGCATGCCCATCAG
Source organism: uncultured Cytophagales bacterium (assembly GCA_964562455.1). Taxonomy (GTDB): domain Bacteria; phylum Bacteroidota; class Bacteroidia; order Cytophagales; family Spirosomataceae; genus Ravibacter. Next base: position 33,592 of record CAZLTN010000029.1, on the reverse strand, counting down.
CCTTACATTCCTGATATCGCCCTGGGAGCTCCGGGCATACCGATCCCCCCGGATTTTGAAGAAGCTTTCAGGAAAGATCTGCAACAGTATGTCGATGATCTGACCGCAGACGGGTTTTCTGCAGAAGGTATCTGGGAACAGGGAATGATAGCCGACGTCGTACGGGAAAAAACAGAGGAGCTGAACCCGGAGCTGGTCATCATCGGCCGGACGGGCACCGGAGGTTTTGTAGACAGGCTTTTCGGTACTGCTGCCAGCGATATTGTCAAGGTTTCGAAGGTTCCCGTGTTGGTAATCCCGCCCCAGGCCCACCCCGAGAATTTTAAGGAAATAGTATATGCAACCCAGCTTGAGCATGAAGAAAGGCATGTGATAGGGAAGGTACTGGAGCTGTCGAGGCAGTTGAGTGGCCGGCTGACTTTTCTGAAAATAAATTCGCTTACACAGCCCAACATCCAGGAAGACAACCAGTTTATCCATGATATTACTTCAGAATTCGGTTTGCCGGAAAGTGAATTTATGATTGAGGACGCGGGATCGGTCGTAGGCGGGATCGAACAATATGCCAAAGAGCTGAAGGCCGACCTCCTGGTAGTAGCGACCCGGAGCCGCGGGATACTGGAACAGCTTTTCGTTGATCCGAGCGTTACGGCGAAACTGATCGTAAGGGTATCGCTCCCGCTACTGGTCTATCATCTGGATGAATAAACGTTTTGTCAGCCCTTTCGACCGTTTGTAAAATGTGAATCCGGACCGCTGGTATTATTTCCCCGTTTTTGGTATGTTTGAGCAATAAGTAGTACAACACTCATCTAACCTGCCGAAATGGATTTAAACAAAGTAGACCTGTTCCTGATTTTAAAAGGGAATAATTTTGAAAGCCATCAGCTGCCCGGTATAAAAGGAGAGCTGGATACGCTGGAAGAAGACAAATGGAATCGGTTATTGGTCACCGAGTTTCACGATCCCAGATTTTTCCAGATCATTTCCTTCCTGGGAGGCACGCTGGGGATAGACAGGTTCATGATAGGTGACACCGGTCTGGGAGTTGCCAAGCTTCTTACCTGCGGAGGAATGGGTATCTGGACCATTATCGACTGGTTTCTGATTGCCGGTGTGGCAAGGGAAAAGAACGCACTGAAACTCAAGGAGCTTTTGTCAGGGTATTAGCGTGTTATCTGTACGACGACTTTATACCATCGTCTTACTTGCCGGTGCCGGGGGCTTTACCTGGCTGGGGTATTCTATGCTCAGTCACAAGCCTTTGGGCGGCGGTGTTTGCCTGATCAAGCAGGCGACCGGCATACCTTGCCCTTCATGCGGTACCACCCGGGCAATCGATGCGCTGCTGCACGGCCATTTTGCAGAGTCTGTGCTGCTCAATCCGTTTGGACTGCTGGTTTTTGGCGCCATGGTGTTATTTCCGCTGTGGGTGCTTGTTGACCTGGTGTCAGGGAAGCAATCTTTTTTTTTATTTTACAAGGGCTTCGAGAAAATACTGCAAAGAAGATTTATAGCCATTCCGCTGGTGATACTGGTGCTGCTTAACTGGATATGGAATATTTTTAAAGGATTATGATAGCACAAAGGCCATTTCCCTACAAACCGGGCGAGCATGAGAAAGAGAAGGCTTCGAACAGCTATCTCATGTCGCTTATCGCATTGATAGCGGGCTTGCCGCTTCCTATCGTAAACCTGATCGCCACCTTCTTCTTCTATCTCGGTAACCGTAACGGTACCTATTTCGTAAGATGGCATTGTATCCAGGCGCTCCTGTCGCAGGCCTCCCTGCTATTGATGAACAGCGTTGGCTTCTGGTGGACGGTATCCATCCTTTTCAGGGATGGCCGGGTTACCAACGATTATATCGCATATATGATCACCGTTGTAGCGTTCAACCTCGTCGATTTTGCGGCGACCATCTATACGGCAATCCAGACCCGGAAAGGAAAGCATATCGAATGGCTGTTTTACGGCGATCTTACCAACCTGCTGGTTCGGCCTACCGGTTCTTAAAAACCTAAAAACATGGCAAGGATATTCTTACATGCCCTTTTGCTGGTCGCGCTTTTTTTCGGAGTATATAATGCGCTCAGGCGGGTCGACTGGATGGAGCTTTTTGAAATACAGCGACAAGCGGATAAAACTGAAAAGAAGCTGGGCGATATGCTATGGAAGATTTTCAGCAAATCGGACCGGGAGGTAAAAGATAAGCTGCTTACACAGAGCCTTGACAGCATCCTGGTGAAGCTGTGCGACCATAATGATATTCAGAAGGAAAACATCAGGCTGCATATCCTGGAAAAGGACGAAGTAAACGCATTTGCCCTGCCTGACGGTCACCTGGTAGTTTATACGGGGCTTATCGCTGCGTGTGAGAGCCCGGAAGAGCTGGCGGGTGTGATGGCTCATGAGCTGGCTCACATCGAGCTGGATCATGTCATGAAAAGGCTGGTGAAAGAGATCGGGCTGTCGGTCCTGGTTTCGATGACTACCGGTTCCGGCGGTGGGGAAATTGCCAAAGAAATAGCCCGTACGCTGTCTTCATCGGCTTTCGACCGGAAACAGGAGAAGGAGGCCGACATCGCCGCTGTCGATTATATGACGGCTGCTGATATCGATCCGCAGCCTTTCGGAGAGTTTCTATACCGCCTGGGAGGAAAGAGCGGCAGGATGGGGGAGTATCTTTCCTGGATCAGCACTCATCCCGATTCCAGGGAAAGAGGCGAATATGTAATCAGTTATGCCGGAGAGAAAACGTATGATGCCGGGCCTGTGCTGGAGGAAGAAACGTGGAACAGGATTCGGGAAGAGCTGGAGGCTGGCGATCTTCCCGCGCGGCCGTCGCCTGAAAAACAGCTTGAAGGAATAGTGAAGGGAAAGCATCTGAAATTCGGTTTTTTTGCCTTGAACCCCCAAAGCGGCGACACATTCTCAATGAGCGGCAACGAGCGGTTTCCAATGCAAAGCGTCTATAAATTTCATATTGCTCTTGCGGTATTGGATAAGGTAGATAAGGGGCATCTCAAACTTGACCGGAAGGTACCCGTGTCTGAAAAAGATGTTTCCCATAAGTTATACAGCCCGATCCGCGAAAGGTATCCTTCCGGTACGGATGACCTGACGCTCGACAGTTTGATACGGTATACAGTAGCCCGGAGCGACAATACCGGCTGCGATGTGCTGCTGAGGCTATTGGGCGGCCCTCAAAAGGTACAGCAATTCATTGAAGGAAAAGGAATCCGCGACGTGGCTATTGCCAATACGGAGGAAGAAATCCAGGGCGACTGGTCCGTGCAATACCGGAACTGGACGACCCCGGCAGCAGCAGGAAGGCTTCTGGAAAAGTTTTATAAGAACGAAATGGTCTCCACTCCCTCGACGAAATACCTGCTCGACATCATGCTCGGCACGGTCACCGGAACTAAGAGAATTAAAGGCTTATTGCCGGAAGGGACCGCGGTAGCCCATAAGACCGGTTGGTCGGGGATGAACGAAGAAGGGGTCACGGCAGCGACGAACGACATCGGGTTGATGTTTCTGCCCGACGGAGGTGTCGTCGCTATTGCCGCCTTTGTGAGTGATTCGAAGGAAAGCGCAGAGACAAACGAGGAGGTTATTGCCCGGGCGTCGAAGGTGGGTTGGGAGTATTTTTCGAAGGAAAAGTAGATTTACGATTCTAGGGCTGAGCCGTTACTATCCGGCTATAATTCCGGCTGCCGTCTTCGTCAACCTGCACAATCCGTACATATAGTTTTTTATCGTTCCTGCTTTCAATATCTGCGGTGAGTTCCTTGCAGGACAGCGTAAATGCCAGACAGCCTATTGCTGCGATACATGCCGCTGCCTTCCTGTTTTTCCGGCCCAGCCCGGCTATCAAAACGAGGAGCGCAGCCATACTATGCAGTAGAGAATAACTTTTGATAAAGCTGTATTTCAGAGTTGCGGACGAATCTCCGTTTTGCGCTCCGGATAATATTTTATTGCTGACGACTTTAAAGTTTTTTCCGTCTTCGGAGGTTTCTACAAGGTAATAGGCGTTGCTGGTTTCGCTTCCTACGGTCCAGTTTACGGTGAGGATGCCCTCTTTTATAAACGCCTCGATTTTAGTAAAGGTGACCGGCAAGGGTGAGTCGGAGGTAATGGCATCGGTAGCGAAAAAACCTGAAAAACCGGTAACGTCGAAGGTCACTTCCCAGATTTCCTGAGAGCTGTTCCATACGATATGGAGATCGTCGGGGTTAATTACCGTGGAGCGGGTGGAATACGATTCAGGCAGCCCGTCGTCATTGCTGCTTATCCCGCTGTATTTGACAATCCTTAAATTGGCCTTGCCTGCCGCGTCGCCCGGGTTGATGGGGAGCTTTTTGTCGTCGCTGACTATATCATTGTACGAGTCAAAGTCTCCTTGTGCGAAATACAGCGTAACGGTTCCGGTGGCGGTTGCGGCGTCGTTGTCCGGCATGATTTCATAGTGCCTTTTCACGTACCGGGGCGACTGGTCCAGGTCTACCCAGGCCGTGGTGGTGACACCGCCTCCCAGCGGACTATCGCCGGCAGAGGTAACCGTGGCCATGATCCTGTCCAGTTCGTCGCGGAATACAGCGGTGGTGCTTTCTTCCTCGTTTGACCGGAAGGAGCTTTTCCGGCCTTCGGGGGAGCCTGTGGTCGCGTACTGTATATTCTTCTTAAGCCGGTAGCGGCCATTGGTCTGTTGTATCGTACAGCCGGGTTCTAATTTGATCAGCGTATAGTCCCAGTAGCCTGTGGAGTTAGTGGTGGTACCCGCTATGGCATAGCTGCCGTCGCTGGTGGGCGCTATGGCCCTGGTATCATCCATACGCGAGCTGCCTAAAGCCCCCTGCCAAAGCAATTGTCCGCCCGGGTTGAGCCTTCCTGCCCAAAAGTCGCTTTCGTCATAAGTACCGGAATAGTGGTTGTTCCAGCTATAGTCGGTGTTGCCGCCAAAGATAAAGCCGCCGTCACCCGTTTCCCTGATGCTCCTTATTTCATCACTCATGCTGAAATCGACCTGTGTTTGCCATAGCACGTTGCCGGAAGGGTTTATTTTTACGACAAGCCCGTTCCCATCATTGTACAAGGGGGTATGGGAGGTGATAAAGCCAGCAGCGACATAGTTGCCGTCACCGGCCTGTATGACATCAAAAGCGCCACTCCCGTCATCATTAGCCAATGATACCTCCCATTGAAAATCGCCTGATATGTTCAGTTTCAGTACAAAAAAAGAGCTTTCATGGTTCAAGCCCGTCTGCTGGTTAAAATAAGTATAGGAATCACCGGCGAGGATATACCCGTTGTCGCTGGTTTGCCTGATGGAATAGGGCCTCATTTGGGCTTCCAGTTTCTTCTTCCAGTCCAGGTCGCCGTTGCTCTTCAGTTTCACTACCCAGTATCGGTTTGAGCCCCAGGGTTCTTCATCCACATCTCCGTCTGTAGAACTGGTCATACCGGCTACAATATACCCGTTGTCGTTTGTCAGGGCGATGGCGTAGGCTTCCTCGTAGCTGCTGCCGCCGAAAGTTTTTTCCCATTGCACATTGCCTGCTGCATCCGTTTTCAGTATCCAGAAGTCTTTGTCATCGCCGAATTGGCCGACCGGGTACTGTGTATAACCGGCCATAATATACTCCCCATTTGCGGTTTGCTGTATAGAATAGGCTTCTATCGAGTTAGATCCGGAGCCGCCATAGGTTTTTCGCCACTGTTCGGTACCATCGGCATCGGTTTTCACGAGGAGTACCCGGTTTTTTGACGAAATGACGGTGGTTCCGGCCATAATAAAGCCGCCGTCTGAAGTCGGTTGCATGGCGTTTAGCCGTGCATGGTTCGAATTGCCATAGCTTTTTGTCCATTGCCGGCATTGTTGTATGTCCGGGGTAGGAAGGACATAATTCGGGAGCGGGCCGGCAACAACGTATTTCCGCCAGTATTTCTGGCAGTATACCGTGCCGGGAGCCAGAAAAAGCGCTGTAAAAATAAAAGCAGCGAGGGAGCGGAGTATTGTTTTCATGTACGTAAAAGGTTTGAATCAGGCACTGATTTTGTTGGTAGGGCACGAATAGCATTCATGTAATTTGCAACCTGCCAGAAAAATGAGCAGGAAAAAGGCGGCTGTCGCGAAGTATGGCGGGATGTTAATTGAAGTTCTCATCGGGTAAAAATTAGTTTTTAAGACTGTCTATCGAATTCGGTAATCAACCCTTCTATTGAGCCAACAGCAGTAACCGGAAATCACCTGACACGTTTATTTTATTATTGGTGTTGCGGCAGTTCAGTTGCAGCAACGGGGATATTTCTCCCATTTGCCCCATAAAAGTCCCTTCCACTACACGGTCTTCTTCTTTGGCAGCCCGGGGATCTCCAAAACGGGTGATCCGGAATGTCAGACCGGCCGAGGTTTTCGATTTCAGTACACAGGATCCGTCCCTACCCCTTTCGTGCGAGATATCTTCATTTGCATAAAAAAGATAATCCGGGCTATTACCCCTGTATTCGTCGGGAAAGAAGCTGGCTGGATGTTTATCATATTCCAGTCGGTAACTCCCGGCTGCGGTTGCCGGGATCGAAAAAACGAATGTTCCGCCCGAGTGCTGAGCCAGGCTTTTTGTACTCCCGCTCAGCAATAAAGCTCCCTGGAGCCGAGCGGCGGGAGCAGCGGTGCGATCGGCCTGTTCGGAGATGGGGGTTGTCAGATTGTAACCTGTAAACAGGTATTCTTTTCCACCCGCCACGAGCCTGAAATAGTACCCGTCTTCCACAATGGTAATATTGCTCACAAGCATCACGCTGCTTTTGCCGCCGGTAGTTTTGTTGAAGCTCAGTAATAGTGATACGGCCACTGTGCGGGGCGACGGCACTTTGGCGGGGGCTCTGTACTCAGCGTGCAGCCCGTCGTAATAGGAGTCGAGCGAGCCGTTGGCATTGTTTACCGGCACTTTGCTGCCGTTGAGCGTCCAGTCGCCCACGTCAAATGCATGATATTCTTTGGCTACAGCAAACCGGTCGACCGGTACCAGGTCGTCACTTCCGGAGCTGACGTGCGCCAGCGGTACGAGATCGTCTCCCCACTCGTCTTTGCTCAGGAATCCGGTAAGCTCCAGTTCCACCGATTCGCCTACACGTATCGTTTTCTTGTCCGGGACCAGCTCAAAGTTAATGAACCTGCCGGTCACCCAGTCGCTGAAGTGGCTGGTTTCGGTGGAGACGGTTTTGGCATTCTTATCTACGGTACTTCTCCTGTCGCCCAGCCAGGTGCCGTCTTCTTTCTGGGTAGCAATCCAAAGGAAATCCGGTAGGCCTCCGTCCAGGATCTCATCATTATACCTGAAGCTGATTTTTACCGGTTTGGAAAAGGTAGTACCCTCGGGAGTGAGACGATAGCCCTTTCCTACACCCAGAGGCGCATTATTGATGATGGGCTGTATTCCGATAGTGGTGTTGCTGCTGAGCGCCCCGGCGGGTATATCCAGCGTGAGTAGTCCGTCGGCCGAGCGTACCTGTCCGCCGGCGGGCCCTACCTGTTGGGTGTACACGCTTCCTGCGGGCGTACCTTTGGGAGTAGCTTCCGGCTTGAATTTGGAGAAATCGGGAGTGCGGGGAATATCGTCTTTTTTGCAGGAGAGCGAGCCTGTTAGCAGGGCTGTATAAATGAAGTATTTGAAGATTGTTTTCATGACGGTTAATGCTTGATTTAATAGCCCGGATTTACTTCTGCTAATGGTGTATTTTTCTGGCGGCAGATTTCCAGCTACCGATTCTTTCGCCGATACAAATGTCGTCTTGAGATCAAACCGGCGCTATCGTTAAAAAAGTGGATTTTTACCGGCTAAAAAATCATTAAAAAAGAGGAGTAAGGTTGCGATAGTTTATACGTTTCTTTGTAATTGGAATAATAAGTCAGCGATATGCGCTCCAAACCGGCATTTGTAAGCTTGTTTCTGTTATTGCTCTGCTATTTGAGCAAAGGACAGAAGTATAACCCGGACAGCGCCCTGATCCAGGTTGAGCAAATCCGTGGTACACCTGTCGATACGGCACAGATAACGCGCCTGAGAGTATTCGGAGGGAACCTTATGGAATATGACAGCTCACTTTCCAGGCAGTTGCTGGAAGAGGCGCTTAAGAAAAGCCTGGCTATCGGCGAAGCCAATTCTATTACGGATTGCTACCGCTTGCTCGGCAACTGGTACAGCTATTTTGACTACAAAGACAGCGCGTTGGAATACTACCGGCTTTCCCGGCGCTCTGCCGCAGGTAACCGTAACCTGTACATGATGGCGGGCGCGGATTTCAATATGGGAAATATCAAATATTGGAAAGGAGAGTATGACAGCTGCATCCACTACTACCTCAAGGCAGCCGATATCTTTGAAAGCCCGGAGATGCTCGATGGTAAAAGCCTGACACAGCGCCGTCTCGATATGCGGAAATCGGACTTGTACAGCAACCTGAGCAGTGTCTTCAACACCTTGAAAAATGTACCCAAGGCCGATGAGTTTATCGATAAGGCTATTGCAATCGCCCGGAAATATGACAGCCCGGCAGCTGCCGATGCGCTTGCGTATTATATGCAGATGAAAGCCGACAATCATTCTGAAAATGGCGATCCCGAAACCTCGCTGCGTATCCGGCTGCAATTTTTGCCGCAAGTGGAGCAAGGGAATGAAGGGAAGGCCAACCTGCAGACAGCTTACCAGAACATTTCCCGGGATTTTTTCGAGCTGGATAAACTCGATTCCTCCCGGTTATTCGCCCGGAAAAGCCTGGAACTTGCCATGCAACTTAAAGCTCCGAGCGGTATTGCCGGCGCAAACCAGATGCTGGGGCGCATAGCGATGTACGAAAAACAATACCAGGCTGCAGAAAAGCACCTGGACGCAGCGCGGGGTTTTTATGAAAAAACCGAAGACCTTTTTGAGCGGCGCAAGTATTTTAATATCATGCGGGAACTGAAATACGCACAGGGCAGGTATAAGGAAGCGTATGACTATTTCGAAAAATACAGCGCTGTAAACGACAGCCTGACCAAAGGAGAGGCAGCAAAAGAATTTTCTGAAAGAGAGGCACGCTACCAGGCGGAAAAAAAGGAAGCCCGGATTCAATTGCAGGAAGCTGCTATCAGCCGGAAAAGTACGATCAACTACATTTTGATCGGCAGTGTCGTGGCGCTGCTGCTGATCTTTTTGCTTACCTGGCGCAACTACAGCCACTCAAGGAAATTGCAGCAGGCCAGGATCGACGAGTTTGAAAAAGAAAAGCAACTGGCCGCTACGGAGGCCGTCCTTAAAGGCGAGGAACAGGAACGTACCCGCCTGGCCAAAGACCTGCACGATGGTCTTGGCGGTATGCTCAGTGGTATTAAATATTCATTTCAGAACATGAAGGAAAATCTTATTCTCACACCGGAAAACGCCCTGGCATTCGAGCGCAGCATTGATATGCTTGACAGCACGATCAGGGAAATGCGCCGGGTGGCACACAATATGATGCCGGAAGTACTCGTAAAATACGGGTTCGATACTGCATTAAAGGAGTTTTGCAGCGAGATTGACCGTAGCGGCGTGATCCGGGCACGGTACCAGTCTATCGGGATGGAAAATGCAACCATAGAGCGGAGCGCCGCCATAACAGTCTACCGTATCGTACAGGAACTGGTGAACAATGCCGTCAAACATGCCGCATCAGAAAATGTACTGGTACAGGCACATTTTTCCCCGGCAGAAAAGCTTCTGACCTTAACGGTAGAGGACGACGGAAAAGGGTTTGATGCTTCGATGCTAAGCACTGCCGAAGGTATTGGCTGGAACAATATCCGCAACCGTGTAGATTTCCTGAAGGGACGTATCGATATAGATTCGGCGCCCGGGAAAGGTACCTCTGTTTTGATCGAGATGAATATCTGATTGATGCCGTTCACATAATTTCAGATATAAAATGCCCTGAAAAATTTTACATTTGACGAGAATAAAGATTTCATCAACATCCTTATCACACATGAGATCAATCCTTCTTTATTTTTTTCTGGTAGCTTTTTTTGTTTGCCGGAGCGGAGCGGCGCAGGAAGCACGGTTACTACGCTTCCCGGCCATACATGGCAACCAGGTCGCTTTCTCCTACGCCGGCGACCTTTACACCGTTGCCCGTACCGGCGGTGTTGCGCGTAAGCTGACCAGCCATCCCGGCTATGAAATGTTTCCCCGCTTTAGTCATGACGGGAAGCAAATTGCTTTTACAGGACAGTATGACGGCAACACGGAAGTGTATGTAATGCCGGCCGAAGGTGGTGTGCCCAGGAGAATTACCTACACAGCTACTATAGGCCGTGATGACGTCGCTGACCGTATGGGGCCTAATAATATAGTAATGACCTGGACTCCCGATGACAAGTCGGTAGTATACCGGGGAAGGAGCAGCTCATTCAACCCTTTCAAAGGGATGCTCTATAAAGCGCCTTCGGGCGGCGGACTTAGTGAAGAGCTGCCTTTTTCAGTGGCCAGCTGGGCGACCTACAGCGGCGACGGGTCGAAACTGGCCATGAACCGTGTATTCCGTGAATTCCGTACCTGGAAATATTATAAGGGAGGTATGGCTGATGATGTGTGGATTTTCGATTTTAAAACCGGTAAAACAGAAAATGTTACAAACCACCCTGCCCAGGACATATTCCCTATGTATTATAAACACAAGGTGTATTTCCTGAGTGACCGGGATAGGACTATGAACCTGTTTGAATACGATACAGAAACAAAGCAAACCAGGAAAGTGACCGAATTCAGAGAGTTCGACTGCAAGTTCCCTTCGCTTGGAAATGACGCGATCGCCTTTGAGAACGGAGGGTACATTTATCTCTACAACCTGGCCGGCGGGCAGGTCGAAAAAGTAAATATTACGTTGGCGGAGGATTTCTCTTCCGCCAGGAATAAGCAGGTAGACGCGTCGAAGCTGATCACCAGCTACGCGATATCTCCGGATGGAAACCGGGCTGCTTTCGGCGGGAGAGGTGAAATTTTTACAGTGCCGGCCAAAAGCGGCGTAACCCGTAACCTGACCAGGTCTCCCGGCGTTCACGACCGCAATGTGGAATGGAGCCCCGACGGGCAATGGGTCAGCTTTATTTCCGATCGCACCGGCGAAGATGAGGTCTATATCCTGAAGCAGGATGGTTCCGGAGAGGCGAAGCAGGTTACAAAGGGAGGTGGCAGCTATAAATTCAACCCGGTCTGGAGTCCTGATAGCCGGTATTTAATGCTTGCAGATCGGGCCCAGGACCTCTATCTCATTGACGTTAAAAGCGAAGCGAAGATATTGGTCCATCATTCGCCATACTCAGAAATAACGGACTATGCTTTCGGGCCGGACAGCCGGTGGATTGCTTACAAAGAGCCGGGGCGGGCCCGCTCTTTTGATGTTATAAAGCTCTTCCACATAGATACGAAGCAGAATATCGCCGTTACAGATCAGTGGTATCCAAGTCACAGCCCGGCTTTCAGTCCGGATGGCAAGTACCTTTATTTTGTATCGAACCGCGATTTCAATCCGGTCTACAGCGCAACAGAATGGAATCACGCCTATAACGATATGGCCAGGATTTACGTAGCCCGGCTTTCTGCTTCCGCTCCCTCACTGTTTACCCCTGAGGAAGACGAAGTGTCGGTAAAAGGAGACTCAAGCCGGACGAAAGAAGCAGCAGGGAAAAAGGATGGTAAAAACGATGCAGTAGTGGTCAAAGTAGATGCTGAGGGCCTGGCAGACAGGATAGAGAGCCTGCCGGTCAGTCCGGGTTTCTACCGGAGCCTTCAGCCGGTGGCAAACGGCATTTATTACTTTTCGGGCTCTGTGAAGGTAAACGGCGCCGTGCGTCTTTTTACGCTGAAAGAGAAGAAGGAGACCGTGATCGGTGAGTTCAATAGCTTTTTGCTGAGCGCAGATCGTAAGAAGGCCCTTATTAAAAACGGGGATAGCTGGTTTGTAGAGGATATACCCGCCGTGAAGCTGGAACCGAAAAACAGGATGGACTTGTCAGGCCTGACTTATGTTACAGATTTGCGGGCTGAGTGGAAGCAGGTTTTCGACGAGTCATGGAGGCAGATGAGGGATTACTTCTATGATCCCGGTATGCATGGTGTGAATTGGAAGGCCGTGCATGACCGGTATGTACAACTGGTTTCGCACGTAAACCATAGAAACGATCTCACCTACCTGATTGGGGAGATGATCGGGGAGCTGAATGTAGGACATGCTTATGTGAATAGCGGGGACAGGCCCGCCGTTGAGCGGATCAAATTGGGGATGCTGGGGGCAAAGCTGCTGAAAGACGCTTCCGGGTATTACCGGATAGCTTCAATTCTGCCGGGCGTAAGCTGGGATAAAACCCTGGTTTCCCCGCTACGCGCTCCGGGAGCGGATGTTGCTGAAGGCGAATTCATTATTTCAGTTAACGGAGTGGATACGAGGAAACTTACCAATATTTATGAAGCGTTTGTAGGTAAAGCCGGGCAATTGACGGAGCTGGAGGTAAACAAGACGGCAAAGGCGGAGGGAAGCAGGCGAATTGTGGTGAAACCGATAGAGGATGAGTCAAAGCTTTATTATCAAAAGTGGGTAGACGAAAACCTGGCGAAGGCTTCAAAAGCTTCCGATGGCAGTATCGGCTATTTACACATACCCGACATGGGGCCGGACGGACTTAATCAATTCGCCCGCTATTTTTATGCACAGCTCGATAAACAGGCGCTGATTATAGATGATCGCGGCAACGGAGGAGGAAATGTATCGCCTATGATCATTGAAAGACTGTTGCGCAAGCCGGCCTTAGGCGCCATGCTGCGTAACGGCACTTCGTCGGTTATCAAGCCCGACGCCCAGGTCGGCCCCAAAATTTGTCTCATCGATCAGTATTCGGCTTCGGACGGAGACCTGTTTCCTTACCAGTTTAAATTCTACGGGATCGGCCCGCTGATCGGCCAGCGGACCTGGGGCGGGGTCGTCGGTATCAGGGGAACGCTTCCGTTTATTGACGGCGGAGACATGCGTAAGCCCGAGTTCGCACATTTCGCGGCCGATGGCTCCCGGTTTATCATCGAAGGAGAGGGAGTCTCACCGGATATTGAGGTTGTCAATGACCCTCACCAGGAATACCTCGGAAATGACACCCAAATGACAAGGGGAATAGAGGAATTGAAGAAGAAGCTGGCTGAGCCGGGACCTAAAGGTGTGCCTCCGATTCCTCCTTTTCCGGATAAATCGAAAGTGCCATGATAAAGGGGGAGGCCTCGCCCGGTCTCCCTTTCAACTCTGTTGTTAAGCCGTTACCTTCCGGCTGCGGTGAGTTTCTGTGCTGTCTATCTTTTATTAAATACAAAGAGAAGTCCCTGCTCTATGTAGTTTTTAAACCGCGTATCGGATGAAATAAGAGAGAGTTTTTCAGTAAGAGCATGTGATATAATACAATGGTCGAAGGGATCACTATGGCTGTCTGTGATTTGGAGACCTGAAAGCGTTTTAGTATGTTGTTTTGTGAATGGGAGAATAGTTATGAAGAAATCGTCCTCTATAGCTTTGACTAAATCCTTAGCGGTTTTGAATCTCCTTGATTGGACCTTTTTTAAGCGGAATAATTGGATCAGCTCTCCGATAGCTATAGAGCTGGTATAAAGCTGACTCTCGTAGTCGGACAGAATACGGATTGTCTCGTTAGAAAAATTATCTCTTTCGCCGAATAGATAAAAAACAATGATGTTCGTATCTAAAAGATATCTGTTCATTGTTCTTTATTTCAGAACAGCCTTCATATCCAGGATTTTTCCTGTCCCTTCGTTTGCCAGAAAGGCCAGCCAGGATTTGGAGACCTTAGGTTGGTCTGTTTCCGGCTTGGATTTTACGTTTTTTTGACGTTGTTTCTTTGTTGTTGCCATGGATAGTATGATTTATATTTTAACAAAAGTACGAATTTTCCGGTGACATTATTGCTTCCACCCTCCGCCCAGCGCCCTATACAATTCTACAATAGCCATCAACTGCTGCTGCCGGTCCGAAATTCCCGCCAGTTGTGCAGCCAGAAGCGCCTGCTCTGAGGTAAGCACATCGGTATAATTGGTGGCTGAACTGTAGCGCATTAACTGCTCGGTATAGTTAACGGCCTTTTCCAGTGCATCGATCTGCTTTTTCCTTGTATTCTCTTTTTCAATGCCCATTTCATAGCTGAAAAGAGCATCGGATACCTCTTGCCCGGCAGTAAGAATGGATTGGTAAAAAGCCTGCAGCGCCATTTCCCTTTGAGCTTTGGCTGTTTCCAACCTGGCTTTGTTCGCCCCTTTGTTGAATATGGGTTGTGTAAGCCCGCCGACCAGGCTGTAGAACAGGGAGTTGGTGAAAATACTGTTGCTGGCGAGCGTTGAAAATCCGCCGCTTCCGGCAGTGATCGCCAGGGAAGGATAAAAATAGGTTTTGGCTGTATTTACGTTTTCGAAGGCTGCCCGGTATGCGAGCTCGGCAGCGGCAACGTCCGGTCTATTCTGAAGAAGTTGAAGAGGAACTCCCGTTTTAAGCTCGGTAAGTACCGGCTGCTCATCCAGCGTGTTGCGCCCGATCGGTTGCGGATGACGCCCCAACACTACGTTAAGCGCATTTTCCAGCTCCCTGATACCCCGCTTAAGGTCGGGAATGCTGACTTCTGCAGCGTAGAGATTACCCTCGCTCTGAACAACCGCTGCGCCAGTTACCACAGCCGATTCCTTCAGTTTTTTGATGGTTTCAACATTTTTGCGGCGCAGGCCGATGGTCGCTTCCGTAATGGCAAGCTGCCTGTCAAGTACCAGCAAGCTGTAATAAGAATTGGCTATAGCAGCTATAATCTGGGTTTCGAGCGCCTTCCGGGCCGCCTGTGTTTTCATAAGATTGGCAAGGGAAGCCCTTTTGGCACTTGCCATTTTTCCCCATATATCGGCCTCCCAGTTGGTGCTTATACCGACCTGGTAAGTCATGGTCTTCAGGTTGATATTGATGTTCGGCGGGAGGTTGAGCGCCGCACGGCTGGTTTTCGCCAGGGTCACCGAGGGAGAAAAATTCAGAGTAGGAAAGAAAGCCATCCGGCTCTGCGTCAACAGGGCTTCCGCTTCGTGTATTCTCTCCAACGCTATTTTAAGATCCAGGTTGTTCGCCAATCCTTCGGAAATCAACAATTGAAGCTTCGGGTCACTGAACAGGCGCTGCCATGGCAAATCGGCAATGGTAGCTGTGTCTTCAATGGCAGCATCACGGTAAAGGCTGTCTTTATAGGACGCCGATAGCTCAGGCTTTTCGTATGGTTTGGTGATTTTGCACCCGTACAGGAACAATGCTCCTGTGAAAATGATGATTAATGACCTGTATCGATTCATTTCAATTTATCAGATTTTGTCGGCGCCCTCCGGGATATTCCGCAGAAGGAGCCTGTGGATAGTCTGTCCGGGAAGCCTCAAAGCTCTGCGTCGTGGTTTTTCAATGGTTTGGGAGGCCCGCTGATCCGTTCCTGTATTCCCTGGAAAATGATATAGAGCATCGGTACGACAAACACTCCGAATATGGTGCCGATGAGCATCCCGCCGATCGCGCCGGTGCCGATCGACCGGTTCCCGTTCGCACCTGCTCCGGTTGCTGTCATAAGCGGGACCAATCCCAGGATAAAAGCGAAAGATGTCATAAGGATCGGGCGGAAGCGCACTTCGGCGCCGGTTATGGCAGATTGTACCAGGCTCATCCCCATTCGCCGCCGGGCTATCGCATATTCTACGATCAGGATCCCGTTTTTGGCAAGAAGCCCGATCAGCATAATGAGCGTAATCTGTACATAAATGTTATTGGTGATGTCAAACAGGTTGGTGAAAATAAAAGCGCCGGCCATCCCGATCGGCAGGGAGCAGATAACCGCGAATGGCAGCAGGTAGCTCTCATATTGTGCGCTCAGCAGGAAATAAACAAAAATCAGACAGAGCATGAAGATGTAAAGCGTCTGTCCGCCGGCCGTCATTTCTTCCCGGGTCATCCCTGAAAATTCGTAGCCGTAGCCGGTGGGAAGCACTTCGTCGGCAACTTCCTGGATGGTACGGATAGCATCTCCCGAACTGAAGCCCGCGTTGGTAGCGCCGTTGACCGATACGGAGGTGAAAAGGTTGAACCGGCTGATGGCCTGCGCTCCGTATACTCTTTCCAGTGTAATGAACTGGCTCAGGGGGGCCATGGTGCCGTTTACGTTCCTTACCTGCACGAGGTTGAGGCTTTCGGGGTTGTTCCGGTATTCAGGCTCCGACTGGTACATCACCCGGAACTGCTTTCCGAAACGGTTGAAATTGGAAGCATAAACCCCGCCGTAGTATCCCTGCATCACACCAAGCACGTCGTTTACAGTCAGTCCGGCGCGCTTGACTTTTGCTACGTCCACGGTTATTTCGTACTGCGGGAAATTGGGGTTGAACGAAGTGGAGGCGAACTGTATTTCAGGCCGTTGTCTCAAAGCGTCAAGAAATTTGTTTGCGACCGAGCTCATATCCTGGATTGTACCTCCTGCGCGGTCCTGCAACTGGAACTCAAATCCGCTGGTAGCGCCAAATCCCTGGATAGTCGGTGGTGAGAAGAAAATAACCCTTGCATCTTTAATCGCCTGGCTTTCGGAAAACAGTTTCTGGATCAGTCCCTGTATATCCTGTCCCTTTCCGGATCTTTCTTTCCAGTGGTTCAGCTCCAGGATCACCATTCCGTAGTTGCTGCCTGTACCGCTGATCATCCCGCGACCGGTAATCCTGAGCACGTTGTTTATCTCAGGATGTTTCTCAGCGATCCGGGCAATTTCCTGGGTTACTTCGTCCGTTCGCTCGACCGAAGCTCCCAACGGCAGACTTATATCGGAGAAAATAGTCCCCATATCTTCGTTGGGCACAAATGCGGTCGGTGTAGTGCGCATGAGGTAAGCCCAGGTTCCGGCGAAAAGAAGCAGGGCAGTAATCCCGATCCATTTGTAGCGGATAAGAAAGCCGACCGAATGCTTGTACTTCCGGGTGGTAACATCGAAAGCGGCATTGAATGCATCGAAAAACCTTTCCAGGAAGTTCTTTTTCTTATGGTTTTCATCCGTATGCGGTTTCAATATCAGCGCACAGAGTGCCGGGCTCAGTGTCAGTGCGTTAATAGCTGAAAGTATAATCGAAATAGCTAGCGTCAGGCCAAACTGTTTATAGAATACCCCGGTAGATCCGCCGATGAAGCTTACCGGGACGAATACTGCAGACATGACAAGCGTAATACTGATAATGGCGCCGCTGATGTCATGCATTGCGCTGAATGAGGCTTCCCTGGCAGATTTCGCTCCGCCTTCCAGCTTTGCATGCACCGCCTCGACCACAACGATCGCGTCATCGACAACAATCCCGACCGCCAGGATCAAAGCGAAAAGCGTCAGCAGGTTGATCGTAAACCCGAAAAGGCTCAGGAAGAAAAAAGTACCTATAATAGCAACAGGCACCGCAATAGCCGGTATCAGGGTTGACCGCCAGTCCTGGAGGAAGATGAATACCACCACAAAGACAAGGATAAATGCTTCGATCAGCGCGCTTATTACTTTCTCTATAGAAGCGTCCAGGAATTTGTTGACGTTCACCATAGTGGTGTATTTAACACCCTCGGGAAAGTTTTTCGATGCATCGTCGAGTACCGCCAGGGCACCGTTGATCACCTCCTGGGCATTGGAGCCGGCGGTTTGTGCGATAGCAACCCCTATGGTCGGATACCCGTTTACAAACGAATACCCGGAATAGGTCTGTGAGCCCATTTCTATCCGGGCTATGTCCTTCAGACGTAATACGTTACCGTCGGGAGTAGAGCGGACAACGATATCTCCGAATTCCGTCTCATCCTTCAGCCTGCCCTTGTATTTGATTACGTACTGGAATGACTCTTTCCCTTCTTCTCCGAATTGTCCAGGCGCCGCTTCTATATTCTGTTCCGCCAGGAGGCTACCTATGTCGTTGGGAATTAGGCCGTATGAGGCCATGATGTCGGGTTTCAGCCAGATACGCATGGAATAGTCCTTTGTCCCGAACGTTGTAGCGTCGCCCACACCGGTCACCCTTTTGATCTGGGGAAGGATGTTGATATTGGCATAATTCTGAAGAAACACCTGGTCGTAGGAAGCGCTCTCGCTGTACAGCGTAAAGATCAATACGTTGCTGCTCTGTCTTTTCTGAGTTGTGACACCCGCTCTTATAACTTCCTGGGGAAGAAGGCTCGTGGCCCGCGCTACCCGGTTCTGGACGTTGACGGCGGCCATATCGGGATTGGTCCCCAATTTGAAGTAGATCGTAATCATGCCGGTGCCGTCGTTATTGGCATTAGACGTCATGTAGGTCATGTCTTCCACACCGTTGATCTGTTCCTCGAGGGGTACGATTACGCTATTGAGCACTACTTCGGCGTTGGCTCCCTGGTAGGCAGCGGAAACGACTATTGTAGGCGGGGCTATTTCAGGATACTGCGAAACCGGCAGGGTTATAATCCCTAAAATCCCGAGAATGACGATGATGATTGAAATAACCGTTGAAAGGACCGGTCTTTCTATGAATTTATTAAACATGGCTTTTCGTTATCGGAACAGAGAATTCTTCGGTGTGTACACATTATACCGGGAATATGGCGTGGTCAGGGCAGGCTGTCTCCCCTCACTTTATCCGGAGCGATTTTTGCACCCGAAGCCAGTATCCCCACACCCTCCAGCAGGATCGTCTGGCCGGGCTCCAGGCCTTTGTCGACAATATACTGCCGGCCGCCGGGTATTGGCCGCACTGCAATTTCGGTGGGAGCCAGGGTGCTGTCCTGTCCTATTACGTACACAAATTTCTTGCCCTGCAGCTCGAAGGTCGTTTTCTGAGGAATGATAATTACATCCGGCTCGTCGGAATAAATGCGGACGGTAGCGCTATTGCCGCTTCTGAGCAGGCCGGAGCCATTCGGGAAGCCTGCCCTGACGTTGTATGAGCCGGTTTGCGTGCTTACCTGCCCGCTGATTGTTTCGATGCGCCCCTTTTCTCCGTATTCAGTGCGGGAATATGGCGTGGTCAGGGCAGGCTGTCTCCCCTCACTTTATCCGGAGCGATTTTTGCACCCGAAGCCAGTATCCCCACACCCTCCAGCAGGATCGTCTGGCCGGGCTCCAGGCCTTTGTCGACAATATACTGCCGGCCGCCGGGTATTGGCCGCACTGCAATTTCGGTGGGAGCCAGGGTGCTGTCCTGTCCTATTACGTACACAAATTTCTTGCCCTGCAGCTCGAAGGTCGTTTTCTGAGGAATGATAATTACATCCGGCTCGTCGGAATAAATGCGGACGGTAGCGCTATTGCCGCTTCTGAGCAGGCCGGAGCCATTCGGGAAGCCTGCCCTGACGTTGTATGAGCCGGTTTGCGTGCTTACCTGCCCGCTGATTGTTTCGATGCGCCCCTTTTCTCCGTATTCAGTGCCGTCGGGCATGATCAGGGTAACGGGGGGAAGCTGCGCTATCTTCTGCTGGAATGTTCCTCCGGCAGCATTTCTTGCAAAATCCAGCTGTTGTTTTTCATTGAGAGAGAAATAGGCATAGATCTTTTCTATATTCGAAATGACGGTGAGAGGCTGCACCGTACCGCTGTTTACATAGCTGCCCAGCTTGTAGGGCAATTCGCCTGCCACGCCGTTTACGGGACTGGTGAGAGTAGTGTATCCCAGGTTGGTCTTTGCATTGGTAAGCGCTGCCTGTGCCTGTTCGAGGGCTGCTTTTCGTGCCCGTAGCGCGAGCTCGGCCGACTCGAGCTCAAATTTGCTGATAATATCCTGCTCTACAAGCGGCCTTACCTTGGTAACCTGCAATTGGGCTGCGGCTATTTCCGCTTCGACACTGCTGATCGCCGCCGTGGCCGATCTTACGTCCTGCTCGTACTGGGGGTTGCGGATTTTGAAAAGAGGCTGGCCTTTCCTTACTATCGCGCCTTCGGTAATGAATATGGATTCTATATACCCGTCTATCTTCGGCCTTATTTCGATATCCTGCTCTCCCCGCAGCAGGGCAGGGTAGTCGGTCAGAAGCGTAGCGGAATCAACACTTACTGCGATCACTTTATAGCTTGCAGGGCCTTTAACCTGGTTGTTTTCCTTTTTTTCGCTGCAGGATATTGCAAGAAGCGAGCTCAGCAGCACGGCAAGCGTGAGATGCAAAGACGCTTTCAATGATTGATTTTTCATCTGGCTAAATTGAACTTACTGTAATGTGGTGGCAATGAATGATTAAAAGTTTCGCTAGCCGAATATCATCTCCATGATCATCGTTTTGCGTTGAGTCATAAGGAGGTCATATTCGTCTGACGAATGTTCAAAGAAATCGAGATACAATGGTTTCATAATAATAGGGTAAGAGACAAGCGCAAAAAGGTTGATCATGAAGTTTTCCGGCGAGGCTTTCCTGATAGTTCCTTTATTCATTTCTTCTTCGACTTCCGAAAGAAATTTCCTGACTTCGGGCGGTGTACCGGTGTTTTTGCCGAGGAGCGGATTTTTACAGTTGATCTCGTTAATGAGGAAAGACTGAAGGTACGGGGCGCCTGTTACGTAGTTAAAGAAAATCGTAATAAAATGCTCCACCTTTTCGCGAAAGGGTAGGTCAGAGCCGAGAACAGCGTTGGCTTTGACAACCATTTCTCCCTTTGCTTCGTCGTATACCTGCCGGATCAGCTCGTTTTTTGAACGAAAATAGTAATGTAATGACGGCCGGTTAATGCCGGCGGCATCGGCGATATCCTGGGTGGTGGCATGGAGCTTCCCTTCGACGAAAAAAATCTTCCGTGCCGTATCCTTGATCGTTTGTTCCGTGCAGACGTCCTTAACAGGCATTTGACAATTATGTTTGACAAATTTGTCAGCAAAGGTAGTGTGTGCCTGAGAAAAAGCCAAAATGTAGCCGATATTTGATCTCGCGGTATACCCTGTCCTGGATCAATGGTTATTACTGAAAAGGGAATTTCGGTATGCGGTACCCCATTTGGCGATTTCGTCTATGATTGGAGCCAGTGTTTTGCCATGCTCTGTAATTTCATATTCGACCGTAACCGGTTTCGTGTTTAAAACGCTGCGGGTAACCAGGCGGTTCATTTCCAGGTCTTGCAGCTCCTTGGATAGCATTTTGGTACCGATGCCGTCTACTTCCCGCAACAAATCCATAAAGCGTAATTTATCCCGCTGCAATAAAGTGCCGAGAATATGAAATTTCCATTTACCGGAAAGTATTTCCATCGTATCCCTGATTGCCATTATGCGCATTTGGCAGGTTTGGCTACTATTTACAACCGCTTCTTTTTTCATGATTTTATACCTTGGGATATCGTAGCTCAAAGATACAAAATAGAGTAGATAGTTTCCTGAATGAAACTACTTTCCAAAGGGAAACTCATACCAATAGTAAACTTGCTTTATCATACTTTTGCGCCATCGTAGTTAGGATATAGAAACAATAGAAATCCAGTCAGCAAATCAAAAGTGTCCTTTCGCAGAAAGCGGGCCAATCATTTAAACAATAATAAAATGAACGATATAACAAACAATAACCCTTTATTCTGTGACCCTGAAGCAGGTGTTTGCGGCATTCCCGACAGGTCGGAAGCGACTGCTATAGCTCCGCAGCATTCGGAGAAACAGGTAAAAGTCATCTATTTCACCGACCCGATCTGCTCATCATGTTGGGGAATCGAACCCCAGCTCAGGAAGATGAAATTGGAGTACGGTAAGAACATCGAGTTAGAATACCGCATGGGAGGACTGTTGCCGGATTGGAGTTATAACAGTGGGGGGATCAGTAAGCCGTCGGACGTAGGCCCTCATTGGGACGAGGTGAGTCTGCATTACGACATGCCTATTGATGGCGACGTATGGATGGAAGATCCCTTGCATTCCTCTTATCCGCCTTCTATCGCATTTAAAGCAGCCCAATTACAGGATACCGGAAAGGCGATACTGTTTTTGAGGGAAATGCGGGAAATGCTGTTCCTGCAGAAAAAGAATATTACCAGATGGGAGCACCTGGCTATTGCCGCCCAAAACGCGGGCCTGGACGTCGACCAATTGAAAGCTGATTTTGAAGGCGGGGCAAAAACTTTGTTTGAAGAAGATTTGAAACTGGCCAAAGAATATGGCGTAAGAGGATTCCCGACGATGTTTTTTGTCAGTGCAAGTGGCGACCAAGAGACGGTTTACGGTTCAAGGCCTTATCCATTCTATGAAACTGCCATATTGAAATTGGCCCCGAATGCGTCCAAAGCAGAATATGACAGGGATTGGCGATCATTATTTACAAAATTTCGTTCGCTTACCGCAAAGGAATTTTCAGAGCTATCCGGTACCAGGAGGTCCGAAAGTGAAGGAATACTGGATGAGCTCGCTTCAACCGGAGAATTGGAAAAGCTCACAACAAAAAACGGCTCATTGTGGCTAAGGAAACTGAATTGAAATGAGCTTGTGTAACAAAAAAGCATGGAACAGGAGCTCCATGCTTTTTTGTTACGGGCCGTGCCGGCTTATTTTATTACAAATTTGCCGGTTTGCACGTCACCGTGTTCCGAAATCACACGCAGCACATACATACCTTTAGCGAGTCCATCAATGTTAAGTTCCCGGCTATGCTGCAGGCTGCGCTGTAGTACGCGGATACCTGTAAGGTTGTACACTTCTGCCTGGTAGGTCCCCTGTCCGGCTATATCGAGCATAAGCTTTCCGCTGCCGGCCGGGTTGGGGTAGACTGTCATTTCGCGGCCCTCCTTGTTGATCCTGAACGACCTGACAGGACTGTAGTCAAACTGCCCGTCGTGATCCAGTTGCTTCAGCCGGTAATAGCTTAAACCTCTTAAAGGAGCAGGTCGGTATAGTCATAGTCAAGTCGGCCGGTGGCTTCCTGATCGGGCGATTTGGATGTTACGAACCCGATTTTTGTCCAGGCCGTTGCGTTATGGCTCCGCTCTATCTCAAAACCGCTGTTGTTCAGCTCACCGGCTGTAGACCAGGACAGGCTTGCGGCATTCCATTCGTTTTGTATCTCGAAACGGATAAGTTTTACAGGCAGGCCCGGATCGGTATAGAGCCCGAAATTGATGTTCTCCAGGCTTTCGTTCACCGTGCCCAGATCAATGACATTGCTTTTATTATCCGGAGCTTTGTTGTTCTTAGGGTCATTCGTGCCGGTAGATTCCCAATCATCAGGAATCTCGCCTGTCGATAAGTGTGTACCGCGTGACTGCGCCGCTGTTGTAAGGATTATTTTATATGCTTTGCCGCTCTCCACTTTGCCGAAACTATACGTACCGCCGGCATCGACACGTATCGAAATAATAACCCCGCCATCGGCGCCTACCAGGTTTGCATGAATTTCGCCTCCGGTTACGGATGAGTTGCCACCGTTATTATTTCCTGGATCCCCGCTGACCGGCTTCTCCCCGGTTCCAAACTCGGTATCTTTGTCTTTATCATGCCATACACTTCCGGACAATGCAATACAGTTGTCGGCTCCCACAACTACTTCCTTTGTGGAAGCACAGCCTGCCTGACCCGCGTAACGCACATACAAAGTGTAATTGCCTTTCGAAAGGCCTGAAAATACCAGGTCTGTCTGCCAATTCCGATTATCGATGCTGTACTCATAACCGTTGCCGATGGCCAGCGGCGCCGTAACTTCCAGCTTTACGCCGTTCACATCGGGGTCGCAATAAGTCAGCCTGAAATCGGGAACGGGAGGCGAGTAAGAAAAGCTTATGTCGTCAATGGCCAGGTCGTTACCCGCTGTACCCGGCGCGTTGTTCCTTAACACCAGTTCAATATCAGTTACACCGGGAACAAAGTCGAAGGCACTGTTTTTCCACCCCGAAACCAGGATATCCGACGTGTTGGCCGAAGTTATCAGGGCGCCGGTGGCTGCGTTGTAAATCTCGAAAGAGATATTGGGCTTTACGGGGGCGGTCGGATTGAAATTATTAAACCAGGCCGAAAAGCTGTACCTGGCCTCCGGCACCAGGTCAGTAAACCTGCGGCGATAGAAGGTGCCTTTTTCAAACGTGGCATCGACTACCAGCATACCGGCTGTTGCATCGCCTGTGTGGTCTCTGATAGCTTCGCCATAATTCAGGGGCCCTCCGTCGGAGGAGAGGGTCCGCGTCATTACCGCATAGTACCCAAACCCGAAATTGCCGCTCGTAGCCTTGTGAAAGCTGGTCAGCCCTTCAAGCGCCTTTCCGTGGCTGTCCTGTACATAACTATTGAAATTTTCGATAAACCCCGTTTCACCGCAGGCGCTTCCCAGGGTAGTGACCCGGGTGAGCTGGTTCTCCATTTCGACAAATACATATTCCCCCTCTTCTACGGTAACCGTAAACGTCTGGCTCACGCCCGGAGCGGGCGAGTTAGCTGTTTTCGATTCCTGCAGCTTAATGCCGGAAATATGCCATCCTGATACCGGAGTTTGGGCGATCGTGTAAGTCCCAGGCTCGACGGGGATTGTAACGGTATTACTTTTTCCCGTTGTCTGTACCCTTTCGTCATCGATATAATCCCCGGCCGGGCTCCTGAGGAATATCCGGTGGGGCAAAGTGGCCTGATCAGCGTACAATACGAGGTATGACATCTGGTTTTGATTGCCGGAGGCTGTAAGAGATGTGGTTGCGTATACTGTGCTTTCAGAAGTAAGTGTATTTGGTGCTGTATAATAATAGATATTGGCTCCGGAGGCGCCGGTGGTCTGCTCGATCAGGCGGAGGTTTCCATCCGGTCCTGAGGTCGCCGCCAGGCTAAACCGGTTTCCGTTATAATCGCCGGCGCTTAAAGACTTTCCGCTCGCCCATGTCTGGAGGCCCGAACCGTCGTTATTAGCCTGCACGATCTGAACCGTTGCCGCATTTGTCCCCGGAATACCGGCGGTCCTTCTCATAACGAACAGCTGATCCGTGCCGGGAATGGCATCTATTTTCAGGACATAGGAAATACCTGGTATCGAAGTCCAATCACCGCCGGAAGCCGGTCGCCGGTACAGGTTGTTATCCGTTTCGTTGGTTACGGCATAAATCCAGTCGTCGTAGCTGTGGGAAACGTCCACTATTTTTTTGCCGTCAAGGTTCCCGCTAATGTCATCTACCGTACCTGTAGGGTCCGGACGGTAGAGAATCATGCTACCGGCGTTTGCAGGGTCTCCTGCGGCTCTCGCGATAGCAACGAAGCTGCCGCCGGCTCCTCCGTCTACCGTGAATGCCTGGCTGCCGGTGCTTACCCATTCGGCAGAGCCTGCAGCCCGGTAGTAGATTGTGCCCGGGTTGGGGGTTCCTGCTGTAATCCCGGTACTTGCAATGGCGAAAAGCCCGCCGTCGGCATCTCCTCCCAGATCATAGATCCGGCGAAATGCATCCGGGCGATCGGAAAGTACCTTATTGGCGATTGATGTAGGGCCGCCCGATAACGTATAGGTGAAATCGGGAGAAATTTCCTCTGATAAGGATTTCTGTTTTAGCAGGATATATCCCTGGCTAAAGGCACAAAAAGACATGGTCGATACGACGATCGACAAGATCAGCTTTCTCATAGCGGGGCCAATAATTTAGAGTTTTGTTAGTTACAAGTGCATGATGCAAAGTACGTGGAAGGCAAACGAAATGAGCCGTCATTCTGTATCATAACATAGTCGAATCATATCAATTTCGCTGACTGTTATTGACAGGCCGAAGCAAAAAAAAAGCGAATGCCTTTTCAGACATTCGCTTTTTGACTTATAAATCTTTAGAAGGGAGAAAGACGGAGTTCGAACCTGAAAAATAATGACTTGATAATCACCTTTTTAAGGTTCTTCGTTTGCCAGACTCCACGATCTGCGAAATTGTATAAAATCGCGAAAAATACCCGTTGTAACTAACTGAACAAGAGTACTTTGTCTCCTGTTTTTTGTAAAGGTAAAATGTGTTCGGGATTTATCAAAATATCGGGCCTGAAATCACGTCTTTTTTGGGATATTTCCAGGAGTGGTACGAAGAAGTTTGAACCCTTGAAGCAGGGAGTCGGGCGGAGGGTATAGAACCACTAAAGATTCGTAAGATATTACTCTTTACCGATCAATTTACGGGGCCCCGTAGCCCTGCCAACGTGAGATAATTGTTTTCAAAGGTGTGTCTGGCATGGATATGGCACGTTTGGCACGTATGTGAGCTTTTAAAGAGCTCAGCCTCTCCTTGCAGTGTCGTAAGTTAGCTCGCAAAGAGCTATTTGTTGTGTCATTGATGCAATTAGTAGGCGATGGTTGTGCAATATGTGCAATTATTGTGCAATTTGAGAGTAGTGTATAAAATGCTCTATCTAAAATCTATGCAGGAAACTGGCCAACCACATATCGAGATGTTCAGGTCTCTCTTCAGAGGACGGGAAGATGTGTTTGCCATACGTTGGGAAAAGGGAAGCAAAAGTGGTTATATGCCTGCGTATTCCTACGACCGCTTTCGATATCGCGCGTACAAGATGAAAGGAGGCACACTTAAGGATTTTGCCGACAAGCGCCTTATCCCTCTGTCTGATGAGCAGATTGAGCAACATGTTAAAGGGAAACAGCACATCGGGTTATATCCGCTGTTACCGGACAACACTTCCTGGTTTATTGCAGCCGATTTTGACAAGGGAGAATGGCTTTCCTCTGCGCGTAGGTTCCTCGGAATTTGCGCCGATAAAGGAATTCCGGCCTATCTGGAGCGATCCAGATCCGGGAATGGAGGACATGTCTGGATTTTTTTTGAAGATCCATATCCTGCCTATAAAAGCCGGAGAATAGTCATGTCACTGCTTGTGGAGTCCGGAGCCGTTTCCGCTTACGACAAGAACACCGGTTTTGACCGCCTGTTCCCTAACCAGGATCAACATTCGGGACAAGGCTTTGGGAATTTGATCGCGCTGCCCTTAAACGGGTTATATCTGAAGGAGCAGAATAGCTGCTTCCTGGATCCAGTTACTGTAATTCCTTATCCCGACCAGTGGTTGTTCTTAAGTCAGATAGAACGTGTCGGGTGCCAGGTGCTGGATAAATTGTATAGTAACGATAGCCGAAAGGAAGCCTCACCCGAAGAAGGGGTGAGGATCAGGTTATCTGGAGATATACGTTTAAACAGAGAAGGAATTCCCCCAATCCTCGTCAGTTTCATCAGGAACGAACTCAATTTTTTGAACCAAGACTTCATCATCAAAAAGAAAGCGGGACGAAATACGTTTGGTACGGATCTTTATTTTCAACTCATTCAGGAAGAAGGTGACTACTTATTGCTACCGAGAGGTTTTATCGGTAGCCTAATCCGATTCTGCCGGGAGCAGAGTATACCTTATGCATTTCACGATGAAAGGAAAAAAATGACGACTGTACCGTTTTCGTTTCAGGCAAGCTTGCGCCCCTACCAGGAAGAAAGCGTAGCAGCTTCGCGTAAAAAGGAAATGGGTGTGATCGTGGCTCCTCCCGGTTCAGGCAAGACCGTTATCGCCTTAAAAATCATCGCTGAAAAGCAGCAGCCGGCTTTGATTATCGTTCATCGCCAGGATCTGGCTCGTCAATGGTCGGAGCGGATTGAATCTTTTTTGGGGATCCCGTTAAAAGAGATCGGAAAAATAGGGCACGGGAAAGTAAAGCCGGGTAGGCAGATCACGGTGGCAACGATACAAAGTCTGACGAAATTAGAAGTACCGGAGCTGTATAGCGCTTTTGGGGTGGTTATCGTCGATGAATGCCATCACGTACCGGCCGATACTTTCCGAAACACAGTAGCCAGGTTTAACTCCCGGTATTTGTATGGATTGACTGCGACGCCTTTCCGGAAATACAACGACGGGAAGCTGATATTTATGTATCTGGGCGAGCGGATTGCGGAAGTTCGTGTGGAAGCGCTGTCTGGAACAAAACACCCGATGATTGTTATTCGAAATACACCATTTGACGTGCCGTTTGAGCCGAAGACTGATCGCTTTGAAACACTTTCGAAAATATTGGTGCATGATTCTGAACGGAATAAACTGATTGTAAAGGACATACTGGAAGAGATCGGCAAGGGAAGAAAAGCAGTGGTACTAACGGAGCGAAAGGAACACATTGAGAGCCTGGGACAGCTATTAAAACATTCTTGTGAAATCGTTACGCTTAGCGGCGAAGATGCGGAAAGTAGTCGGCAGGCAAAATGGAAACTATTGAAAGAAGGGAATTACCAGGTATTAATCACGACTGGCCAGCTATTTGGGGAAGGAACGGATCTCGACAATGCGAACTGTTTATTTCTGGTCTATCCTTTTTCATTCGAGGGTAAGCTGGTGCAGTATATAGGCAGGGTGCAGCGCTCAGAAGTTTCCCCGACCATTTACGACTACAGGGACATCAGGATCGGGTATCTGAACAGGATGTTCCTGAAGCGAAACGTGTACTACCGTAAACTCGAAAAACAGCGATCTTTATTTGATATTCCGGAAAGCGACGAAAACCGGACCTCAGATGCTGGTAGTCGTGAAAGTGTTGTAGAGAAAAACATCAAAATAAAAATCGAGGACCTGGAGTTTCTGTATGGCGGATTCCGATTCGCGTATCGTATCCCTGAGCATGCGGAAGAGATCCTGATTGAAATAGAGAACCTGAATATCCGTCCGGAGTTTGAAGTGTTGAAACCCTATTTCGAAAAAATGCTCAGAAGTAAGTCGGTGGATGTGCTGATCACGCTAGTTTTAGATTTGGAGAAAAACGTCATAGCCTTATCAGCAGCATCAGAAGACTTAGCAAAAATAAATCGTGAGACCATAGAAGGGGTCCGTTTCCGTTTTGTTGAAAATTTGTTCCGCGGCAAAGGTAAACTACCTGTACAGGAGGAGCTACAACAGAGAATTTCATCGGGGGATGGCCAGGCGCCTCTTTACGAGTCAGGAGAGGAATTACTAGCCGACATACTTGAAAAAGGGAACTATCGCCATCGGCGCCAGTTGCAGTATCTGTCGGCATTACACGAAGGAAGCATCTTGAAAATCAGATTTGTGCTTTATCCCTTCTCGTTTGTTTTTCTACTTACAGGCAAAAATCAATACCATATCGTAATGGAGACCCTGGATACGGAGGAGGCTACCTATATCTGGCATTTCTCGAAAAGTATACCTGCTTTGAAACAGGGAGTGCTGGAAATTGAAGAACAGCTGGGCGAAATCCGTACAGGGGGACGGCAACTGTTTTTGCAAGCTAAGCCTGAAAATTTTTCGCGGGTATTGCATGATTATACAGATGAGCGGAAAGGGTTTGTCGTTTGGAAGGATAGTTTGGAGGAGTGTTTGTGGTGAGGGAGAGATAATCCCCTATTAATGCGTAAAGCGTTTTCCTTTCTACTGATAATGTCCAGTTTTTTATAAAAATTACTGGACATTGTCGTATCTTTGTTTTTCCAAACAAGGTAGTACAATATGAAGACTCCGGATTTCATCAAGTCAAAGATTGACCTTCTTCCTACGGGGGTTATTTTTACCTACCAGGATGTTACCCCTGATCCGTCTCGTAGAGAAGCGGCTATTAAGGCGCTTAATCGTATGAGCGGGGCAGGGTTGATCACAAAATGGTCAAAGGGAAAATTTTATAAGCCCCGGGAAACTGTTTTCGGTCGCCTGGAGCCAGCTCAGGACGAATTAATTAGAGATCTGCTGGAAAGAAATGGTGAACCAATAGGTTACCTGACCGGTTTGAGCATGTACAACCGGTTGGGGTTAACTACCCAAATAAGCAACGTAATCCAGATAGGAACCAGTTCTCCTCGCCCTTCTTTGATGAGAGGGCGCTTTTCTATTTCCTTTGTCCGGCAAAAGAATACAATTACCAGCGATAATATTCCGTTGTTACAGATTCTGGACGCCATACGATTTATCAAGAAGATCCCGGATACTCCTATAGCGCAGATTGTAATTCGTTTGACAGCGATTGTACGCGATTTGCCGGAAAAGGATAAATTGCAGATAGTGAAGTTGTCCCTTCTGTACCCACCTGCAGCCCGGGCTATCCTGGGTAGTATTCTTGATTCAGTAGACAACTGGGATATGACCGGGGCGATTCGCAGGACACTCAATCCTGTGACTTCTTTCAAATTACCTGGTTTAGCGTCAGTTTTAAAAACAGCAATTGACTGGAATATCCGATGAACCTGCATCCCAATCGATGGTATCATAGATACGGGCTAACTCGGTCGCATTATTAGAATTGTACTATTTGAAGAAAGTATAGGAGTGTAGGGCCCAAGGTGTATATTGCATCTGTATTTTAAATTTTAGGCAAATTCAAAATACGCAAAAACCGGCAGCGGCCGACCGTCCGAGTACGCAAGAAATTAGCTTATTCGGGGTTTTGTTTTATTGCAATGTGTTATATATTAGTCTATTTTGACCATAAATGGAGGCCGATGTGCTTATCTTCGAAAACAGCCTGTAAACGACATTTATAAAACAACAAAAGCGCCCTTGAGGCGCTTTAAGTGATCCCGCTGGGACAGAATTCGAACCGGTTGATGGAGGAATTGAAGGCTTTGGCGGAGATCCTGGCTGCGTAAATGACGCTTCAGGCCCGTACAACAGAAAATACTCAAACTTAACTTCTCGATCAGCAAACGAAGTCTGAATTAGATTCGATATAGGTTGGGGGCGGTGTTTATCCAGACTTGCTCGTACGTTATATACGCTCCTTTGTAGCCTATCTTTCGGGAGATTCTACCTTTTACACCGATCATACGCCCGTTAGGTACCTGAGTCGAACGGCCATCCCGGTATGCCTGTTCAGCTTTTGTAGGTAAGGTTGGTACTGTAACCATCTTGATCTCGCTTCAGCGGAATGGGGAGCTATCAAATAACAATCAAATAAAAAGCGCCTGTATATCAGGAACTTATATGACTATTAGGCAATATTATCAAATAACGATCAAACAAGGCTTAGACTACTCATACTTCTCCAACGCCTCCTTCAATTGCTCCTTGATCCGTTTGCGGAGAATCCTAGGTCCTAAAACCTGTATTCTTGGACTAAAACCAAGTATCTCCCTTTCCAGCTCAAAGTTCAGGACAACCTTAATACTAAAAATTTTCCCTTCGGCGTCTTCGTTCAAAACCTTCTGCGTAGGATGAAGCGGCTTGGTGATCAGGTAAGGGGCATTTTCATGATCCATCCTGAATATTACTTCGCAGTCACGCTGCCCGGGAGTTTTGGTCACGCCGATCACATCCGAATAATAGGTGGAAAGGTCGATTTGGGTATTCTCCCGATAAGGTTCTCCGGTATCTTCCCGAAAATCCTGTATCCGGTCCAGAGCCAGGGTGAGTAAAGGCGCATGCCGCTGGTGCGACAGACCAAGCATGAACCACCGGTTCCGGTACTCCTTTAACAGGTACGGACTGAAATGGAATGAGCTGGCCTGCCGGGCTTTGAACGATTGATAGGTAAGATAAAGCGTCGTCCGGGTAACGATCGCTTTCCGGATCCCCTCAATATACTCCAGGCCCCGAAGGTGATCGTTCGTTTCAAAATCTATGAGCGGGGCTGAATGTGTCTTACGGGCATGTATCTTGTCCTCCAGCCTGCTTACCATCTCGGTCAGGTCGGCCGAATGGCTGAAGCCTTTGAATTGCCGCAACAAGCCTGATACTTCGGTCAGTACCTTCAAATCCTGATGGCTCAACGGGATATGGGCAATGCTGTAATTTTTGTCCTGGTAGGTGTAATATTTCTTGTCAACCACCACAATAGGAGCCTCATAACCCAGCTTGTCGCTGCGCATCATTTCAATATCGGCCTGGACGGTCCGCCTGCTTACGCCCTTGTCGATCCCTTCAAATTCATACAAGGCAGCCGAGCAGGCCTCTATGAGGTCGTCGAGGGTCCATTTCCGGAACCGGTTCTGAAGACATTGGTCAATGGTACGGTAGCGTATGAGGGCGTTTCGATTGACTGGCATCGCAACTTTTTTTTGGAAAAGTAGGGAAATAAATTCAACTGCGCAAAAAGACTGCGCAGTTAGAGGTTTGGTTTGTAGCATCAAAACAAAAAATACCTGTCATGGAAAGAGAAAAAATCAGCAACGGAGAATTAGGCGCTTTGGGAATCAGCGACCTGGACTTGCTGGTAGCGTTCAGCCGGGTGGCCAACGGCCTGTTGAAGCACGAGGTGATGGACAAAGCCACCATTATGGCCAACCTTGAAGCCTTGATCGAGCACCCGGAACCCTATGCGTTGAAACGGAACGGTAAATTCAAAAATATTGCAGAACGGGTTATCGAGCTGCGCGGGAAAGGCCAGTTCATCAAACAGGCCCGGAGCGTGCAACAGTTAAAGGAGGAAATCATGACTTTCCCGGTCTTCGGCCCGGAACATATAGAAGTAGGCGCTCTGGCGCAGATGCGTACGGCCATGCAGTTGCCCATCGCTGTGGCAGGCGCGCTGATGCCTGATGCGCACCAGGGCTACGGTCTGCCGATAGGTGGGGTAATGGCTACGCAGCCGGATACCATTATCCCTTACGCGGTTGGGGTGGACATCGCTTGCCGCATGTGCCTGAGCATCTTCGATCTGCCGGCAGCATCGGTCGAGCAGGAAAAGTCAGGACTGGAAAAACTGCTGATGGAACATACACACTTCGGGATGGGGGCCAAAACGAACGTCCACCTGGATACGACCCTGTTCGACCGGCCGGAGTGGAACGAAATCAAAACCGTAAAAGCGCTGAAGGATAAAGCTTATGCGCAGCTGGGTACCTCGGGAACGGGCAACCATTTCGTGGAATGGGGTGAGCTGACGATTACGGAAAATGCGCTGGATGGTATCCCTGCCGGTAAATACCTGGCCTTGCTATCCCATTCCGGTTCAAGAGGATTCGGCGGGAATATTGCCAACACCTATTCGGCCATTGCGATGCAGAAGACCCTGCTTCCCAAAGAAGCACGTCACCTGGCCTGGCTGGACCTTCATACCGATGAGGGACAGGAGTACTGGATCGCGATGAACCTGGCTGGAGACTATGCCTCGGCTAACCATCATGAGATCCACAACAAGATCGCCAAAGGACTCGGTGTACCGCCGGTGAGACGCATCGAGAACCACCACAACTTCGCCTGGAAGGAAAAACTGGCCGATGGGACCGACGTGATGGTACACCGCAAGGGAGCAACTCCGGCGGGAGCGGATACGCTCGGGATCATTCCCGGCTCAATGAGCACTCCGGGGTTTGTGGTAAGGGGAAAAGGAAATGCGGAGTCGCTGCTTTCGGCCTCCCACGGCGCCGGACGGCTGATGAGCAGGAGTGCTGCCCTTAAAACCATCGACAAGGCGGAGGTAGACAGGAACCTGAAGGAAAACCGTATTACGGTGATCGGGTCCGGGCTGGATGAAGCGCCAATGGTATACAAGGATATCCATGCGGTGATGGCTGCCCAGTCCGACCTGGTAGAAGTGCTTGCCAGCTTCCAGCCGCGGATTGTCAGGATGGCCGATCCTAAAGAAAAGCCGGAGGACTAAAAAAAGTTTTAACTGCGCA
>CAZLTN010000028.1:0-52879 GCA_964562455.1 uncultured Cytophagales bacterium | reverse complement strand
TCAGGATTTTCATAAACCGTACTTATTCAGAAGCTTCCATAACTCCCAGCAATTCCTCAAATGCACCCAAAAGCGACTCCCGCGTTTCGTCCGACAATACCTCGCTTTCCATTCTTTTCAAAAAAACCTGCCGGGGCGAAAGATCTTCTATTTCCGTACCGGTTACAAAAAGGTCGGCAGCATCCTTCCGCCGGTTTTCGAAAGTGAGCCGCGGCTTGACAATCCTGAAGGGTGATTTTTCGAACTCGCGCAGCATCAGGTCAAAGCGCAGGCTTTTTTCGGGATCGTATTCCGGTTCAGTAACATTCACTTCCACAAGCGGTTCCAGGATCGTCACCGGCTGGTAGCTGCTCAACTGCTCCCATACCTGGTCCAGGGTTCCCGAAAAACTGCACAGCTCCCGGGCAGGAGGCACGGGAATCGTTTCGGTCCCGATGAGTTGTCCGTCATCAAACAGCAGCTCGATTACATACTTGGGGTCTTTCCGTTCGCTGAAGCTAAGCGGGATCGGCGATCCGGAGTACCTGACATTTCCGCTTATTTTCTGCGGCTTATGAATATGTCCCAACGCCATGTAGCAAAATCCCGGAGGGAAATGCTCATTTTCAAATGCAGCAAGGTTACCGACCACATGTATATCTCTCTCGCTTTCAGACATTTCAGCCCCGGCTACAAAAAGGTGCCCCATACCGATCAGGCCGAACTCCGGATGCTGCTCTTCATGATATTCTCTTATATCCAGGTAATGTCTTGCGATCCCCTCACGTATGAGCATTGCGCGGTCCTCGTATCCAGCTCCTGAAACCGATTTTCTCAAATCGGCATCACGGAGATAAGGGACGGCGCCTACCGCAATTTTCCATTCAGGAAACGGGAAATAGGCCGCTTCCGGGAAACGGGACACGTCACCCACCACATTTATTTTAAGATGGGAAAGGATGTCACGGGGAGCATTCAACACACCCGGTGAGTCGTGATTCCCACCTGTCAGAATAATCCTGCATTTCTGGTCCAGCATTCGCGTCAGGAACCGGTAGTACATTTCAAGCGAAGCATTCGAAGGGAACGCGGTATCGAATATATCGCCCGAAACAAGCAGCAGGTCAATCTGGCGGGCTTTTATCTGGTCATAAAGCCAGTCGAAGAAAATACGGTGATCTTCTTCAAGGCTATATTTGTGAAGGTGCTTCCCGATATGCCAATCGGCTGTATGTAGTACTTTTACCTTTGCCATCCTTTTTGCTTTTCAGCCAATATCCGCCCCGTTTGCGATTTTACCCGGCAGGTATCCACGACAGCCATTTGCCCTGCGCCTTCATTACCTGCTCTATAAGGTCTCTCACAGCTCCTTCTCCTCCTTTGACCGGGGAAACATAAGTCGCTACGCTCAGTACCTCTTCCACAGAATCGGCCGGGCAGGCGCTGATTACCCCCTCAAGAATCATCACTTCATAATCAGGTATGTCGTCGCCCATAAAAATTACTTCATCGCGACTTAGTCCGTTTTCCTTGATAAAGGACTCATAAATAGGTGGTTTCCCGTCCGGCGAGGCTCCCATGAAAACATCGCTCACGCCGAGGTACTCCAGCCGCTTGCGAACGCCGACCTGGTTCTGAGCCGACAAAATAGCTACACGGTAGCCGAGCTTTAATGCCCTGTTGATACCATAGCCATCCCTGACATTAAAGGATCTGGGCTGCTCTCCGCTTTCCAGCGCCAGCACACCGCAATCCGTCATAACGCCGTCGATGTCAAATATGAAAGTCGTAATTTTTTGAAATACTTCAGAGAGGTTTTTGGTCATTGTGTAAAGGGAATTTATGATGTGATGATTAGTTGATGTGATGATTAGTTCTGATAGTTATCACATTTTTTCATTCAATCATAATAATGCTTCGCTCTTATGCTCTCGCTCAGGGACCTGTAGAGTGTGGCCCATTCCGGGTTAATGTCCTGCAGGATGGCAAGGTGCTTCGTGATGGTTTCCCAGTCGCCCCGCACCGCCAGGCCCGTTTGTCCCCGGGCGGGATCCCCGATCGAAAGCGACTTCCGGACGGTTTGTTCCAACAAAGGTTTCAGAATATCGAATTCTATGTGGTGTATCTCCAGCAGATCGTGCGCTATCGAATAGAGGTGATTGCTGAAATTGTTGGCAATAGTGGCTGCTATATGCAATATTCTCCTTTCCTCGGAATCCATCCGGTAAACAATATTACTGACTGTCTGGGCCAGTTTTACCAGGGTATCTTCCATCTCCTCGTCGGCGGCTTCCACACAAAAAGGCAGAGTTGAATAATCGATCGTGTCTTCCTTTGTAAAAGTCTGCAAAGGGTAGAGCACACCAACCCTTACCGGAACGTCACTGTAAACTTCAGTAAATTGCCTCAATTCCTGCATTGACCTGGAACCGGAAGTATTGACAACCATAGCCCTCGGAGGGAACACGATTCTTTCGAGCACGCTTTCCAGGGCCTGGTCGGGAACCGCGAGCACGATTAACTGGGCTTCGCTGTCGGCCAGGTTGAGATCGGGCTGGATGTGGCAGTCATACAACTGAGAGGCCAGCAATCTCGCATTTTGCGGGTCCCTGCTGTAAACCTCCGCGATGATATGCCCGGCTCCTTCGAAGGCCTGGGCCAGGTGCCATCCGACATTTCCCGCGCCAATAAAAGATATGATCATAAAAGGGTTTATTTAATAGCTCTGTTTCCTGACAGCCGTGAGCAAGGCTACAGCGCAAACGGCCTTTGCGCGTCGATCTTCAGAAAAATAAACAAAAGGATGGTAAATCCCCAAAGAGAAGACCCTCCGTAGCTAAAAAAAGGCAACGGGATACCGATAACAGGCATAAGCCCTATCGTCATCCCGATATTTACCATGAAATGAAACAGGAATATACCGGCCACGCAATACCCGTATACCCTTCCGAAACGCGTTCGCTGTCGTTCGGCCAATATGATAAGGCGTGAAACCAGCCCGAGAAACAGGCCAACAACAACCAACGCCCCGAAAAACCCATGTTCCTCCCCAACAGTGCAGAATATAAAATCCGTATCCTGCTCAGGTACAAAATCAAACTTTGTTTGTGTCCCCTGAAGAAACCCTTTACCTATTATCCCTCCCGAACCAATGGCAATTTTAGATTGAATAACATTCCATCCGTCCCCCTGAGGATCGGAATACGGATCGATAAGCACCATAATCCTGTTCCGCTGGTGCTTCTGTAGTACGTTATTCATAAAGAAATCTACTCCCAGCACTGTGATGATCATCCCCACCCCAAACAATATACTGGTCAGAGCACCGCCCCTTCTGCGCGCCATTTTAGGCATCAGGAAGATTGCGAGCGCAACCAGCACGATGATCCCGGCAACCACAAACCACTTGTTCACCAGCAGGGTTATGACCAGGAGAGCCGCCATCACGATGCCTATTACCAGGATGATGCCCGGCAGGCCCTCGCGGTAAAGCATAATCAGGAAAGAAGCGAATACGAGGGCTGATCCTGTCTCATTGGAAAGTAAAATCAGCACAGCAGGTAAACCGATAATGAGCGCGACAATCCGGTAGTCTTTCCAATGCTGCAGCTTCAGCGTGGGATCTCCGAGATACTTTGCGAGCGCGAGGCTGGTGCCCAGCTTGGCAAATTCCGCCGGCTGAAGCGAAAATGACCCGAGCTTGATCCATGACCTGGAACCTTTTATATCCTCCGCCATAAATAACACAGCAATCAGCGCCAGGATGATCGCTCCATACATGACGTAGGCAAAAGTGTCGTAAAATTTATGGTCTATTACCAGGATAGCAATGATCAGTATGCTCGCCGTCCCTATCCACAACAACTGCTGTCCCGACCGGTATGACAAGTCGAACATGCTCATGGGATTTTCCGGCGTATATACCACTGCATAGATATTGAACCATCCCATAATCACACAGGAAATATAAAGGAGCAATACCAGCCAGTCAATATTGCCGAATACATATTTGCTGCGCTCCGCCATTCAGATTCCTTTTTTCAGATCGTTTTTATTTCCTCCGGTCTTCCTCAGCCCGATCCTTCTGAGCGTATCCTGCCGCCCGGCCAGAGGGATCGAGTCCGGCGCGGCCTTCCTGACCGAATCTTTCCGTCCTTCTGCTTTCGGCAATACGGTACCCCTGGGAAAAATATAGTTGGGCAGGTAATTCTTTCTCAGCACATACGATTCAACGGACTTGCTGATGGTTTCTCTTTTCAGATACCTCTCTATCAGCAGGTTGGCAATAGGCGCTGCATGCGAGCCGCCGAATCCCGAATATTCTACAATCACCGCAATCGCTATCTTCGGGTCGTCGACCGGAGCGAAGGCAATAAAAATCGAGTTATCCTCGCCCTTCGGGTTCTGGGAAGTCCCGGTCTTTCCCGCGCTGACAATACCGCTGCTCAGTTGCGCAAAACCCGGCACCGTGCCTCTTGTAACAGCGCCTTTCATCCCTTCTATCACCGTTTCATAGTGTACCCGGGCTATCCCCGTTTCATGTCTTTCCTGGTATTGCGGAAAGGGCTTCCCGTCTGAAGTCCCGATCCCGGCTACAATATGCGGTGTATAAAAATACCCCCTGTTGGCAATGGTAGCAGCAAGATTTGCCAGCTTGATGGGGTTCGTCAGCAGCTCACCTTCCCCGATACTCACCGAATATATATTGGAAAACTTCCATCTCCCCTTCCCGTATTGTTTGTTATAGTATTCATCGTCAGGCACGTTTCCTTTGAATTCGCTGGGCAGATCGACACCCAGTTTTTCGCCCATGCTGAACCTTTTGGCTATTTCGTGCCACCGGCTCAAACCGGTAGCAGAAGCCGTGAAACTGTTGGTTTCGTCGTTGTCGTACAGCATCTTTCTGAAGACGTGATAAAAATAAGGATTGCACGAATGCTGTACCCCCATCGCCACCGATGCGATATGGGGATGTCCGTGACATTTCATAGGCGCACTACCGTGGGCGAAGCCGGTCCCGGCAGTAATCACACCTTCCTGCAGTGCAACCAACGCCTGTATAAGCTTAAAAGTGGAGCCCGGACGGTAGCTCGACATCACCGCACGGTTAAACAGCGGGCGGTAGGGGTTCCGGTAAAGCTGAAGATAGTTTTTTGAAAATGAACGGTTCGAAAGCAGCCGGGGATCATAGGTTGGTGAAGAAGCTATTGCTATGATCTGCCCCGTTTTAGGCTCAATGGCGACCACGCTGCCCACTTTGTTTACCAGCAGGCTGTCGGCGTATTGCTGCACCATCAGGTCGATGCCCGTGTAAAGGTTCCGGCCTACTACCGAGGAAGTATCAAGCTCCCCGTTTTTCCATGATCCTTTCGGCATTCCTTTTACATTGACCATCACGAACCTGGTGCCGCGCTTTCCTCTCAGTTCTTTCTCGTAGAATTTTTCCAGGCCGGTCTGCCCTATATAATCGCCCTTCCTGTAATAAGGCTCCTCCTGTACGTCCAGTTGTTTTTTTGATATTTCACTAACATACCCCAAAGCATTGGCCATACTCGCCGTGGTGTAGGTCCGGACCGAGCTCCGCTCAAACTCGAAGCCCGGGTAATCTACCATGATATCCTGTATCTGGGCAAATTCTTCCTTAGACAATTGCCTTAAAAAGAGAGAAGGTTTCACCCGGGAGTACGTCTTTGCCGCGTTCATCAGGCTATCGAATTCCCAGCGTTCTATTCCAAGCGCATTGCAAAGCTTCAGCGTGTCCCTCACCTTTGTTTTATTGGGAGTCACTACCAGGTCGTAAACAGGCGTATTGTAAACAATGAGATTCCCGTAACGGTCATAGATCTGCCCGCGCGCCGGTATCTCGACAATTTTCTTGATTGAGTTGCTGGATGACTCTATGGCATAGCTTTCGTCAAGCACCTGCAGGGAAAAGAGCCGCGCCAGGTAAATGGCTCCTATCAAAAGTGCTCCCCAGATGACAAAAAGATGACGATTTTCCTGCATGCAGCTCTACTGGACCCCGTAACTCCCGCGTTAACTAATTACAGGGAACCTCTAAAAACCCCTGAGCTACGTTATGCCAGTTTTTCAACTTCCTCATTTACAAGAGTAAACTCCGGAGTTATAAAACTGGCGGCCTTGCCTGAGGATTTTTTAGAGTTCCCTTACAAAATTAGCCCTCTTTAATGAATATTCAATGCTGCCGCTACCGCAAAAAAATCACTTCCAGCCGGCGCCTTTGGCCTGCGTCCGGATACGGCAAAGATAGTGATGCGCCGTGATGTATAAAGTGCTCCCGTCGTCTCCCCACGCGCAGTTAGCAGTGGGGCGTCCCGTCTCGATCCGGCCGAGCAGCTTACCTGCAGGCGATAGTACAAGCACACCGCCCGGTCCCGTCGTCCAT
The DNA here is from genome assembly GCA_964562455.1 of uncultured Cytophagales bacterium. GTDB lineage: Bacteria > Bacteroidota > Bacteroidia > Cytophagales > Spirosomataceae > Ravibacter. The sequence continues at coordinate 46,494 of CAZLTN010000028.1, read as the reverse complement.
ATATTGCCGCGGCTGTCGGTTTTCAGGCCGTCGGGAAGACCCGGCATACCCTGTTTCACCATCGGAGTGGCGTCAAAAAGGACTTTCCCTTCTCCCGCCCCGCCGTTCTCAAGAACCGGATAGGACATTACAACCGCTCTTTCAGGATCGGAAACAGCCACATAAAGCGTCTTTCCGTCGGGCGAAAATGCTATGCCGTTAGGGCGGCTAAGACCAGGGACCAGGAGCTCGGTCTCACCCGATACTTTTACCCTGTATACCCCGCAGACATTTATTTCCCGGGTAGGGTCGTCAGCCTTTTTCGCCAGTCCGTATGGCGGGTCAGTAAAATAAATTTCCCCGGAGACAGGATGCTCCGCTACGTCATTGGGGCTATTCAATCTTTTCCCCTGGTAACTATCCGATATCGTACGCTTTCCGCCTTTCACCAGCGACATTGCACTGACCCGGCGGTCGCCATGCTCGCAAGCTACCAGGTTGCCTTTCGAATCGATAATCAATCCGTTTGACCCGGGCTCGTCGCTGTACACGCCTGTACCTGTATAACCGGACGGATTTAAGAATACCGAAATCCCACCCTTTTCCTTCCATTCGAAAATGGTATTCTTGGGAACATCGCTAAACAGGAGGCTGCCCCTCTCCTTACTCCATACCGGTCCCTCCGTCCAGATAAACCCTCCGGCCAGGACTTCTATCGGGGCATCTTTGCTGACCAGCTTTTCAAAAGCCGGATCTACAGTTACTACCTTTCCGAATGTCGGGTATTGAGCATTCACATGATTTACAGCGGTTGCAAATAGAATCACTATGCCGAAAACTGCGTTAAAAGTATGCCGGGTAACGATTTCACGATCCATAGATAAGGACTTTAGTCTATACGAGCCGATAGCAGGACTACTACAAGCAAAAATAGAAATTTTATCTGATTCCAACCATTGAACCCGCAGTTACTTCCGGTTATAATCACTAAATATCGCCTGCTGCAAGGCTTTGCTCACAGCGATATCATCTTCCGTAATCGATCCTTCCTTTTTTACAAAATCCTTTCCTTCGTGATCGTAAACCAGCACTTTGCCCGGCCGGACGAAGCCATAGCCGTTTTGATAGAAAAAGGCGGCGAAGGATGCCGCACCGGGTGACAGGAGATCGCGGCTGAACCTGAAAGCGGTATCCGGTTTAGTAAGCTGCCCCAACAGCGTGTTGGCAATATCAGTCTGGCTCCCGGTTGCAGTTATTTCTCTGCCGGTAACAGCGAGCGCTCCGCCCAGAAAAAGAAGGGGTACCCGGAAACGCTTTTCATCCTCCAGCTTTTTATTGCCGGGATGGCGATGCCCGTGATCGGCCGTAATGACAACCAACGTCGAGTCCCACCAGGGTTGCTGCCTGGCATATGCGAAAAAGTCGCCGAGGACATGATCGGTGTATGCGCTTGAATTGAGGAACAGTTTCTCTTCGGAGGTCCCGGGCACAAACGGCTTTTTGACAGGGACATCGAACGGCTCGTGGCTGCTCAGTGTCAAAACTGTCCTGAAAAAAGGTGTCCGGGCCGTATCAAGCTCAGCTTCAAGTCGTTTGAAAAGATACTGATCATGAACTCCCCATTTGGAGGTATTCAGCTCAGCCGGAAAATCGCTCATTTCCGTAATATTACGAAAGCCGATATTGGTCAGGTAGGATCGGAAACTGGCAAAATCCGCATCGCCCCCATACATAAAAGAGGTATGATACCCTTCCTTTTCCAATACCCTTGTCAGCGACGGAAGCCGCTCGGTTTTCCCCGGGAACTTCACGATCGACGACCGCGGCTGGGCCGGATACCCGCTCAGGATACTCACCAGGCCTTTGTCTGTCCGGTCGCCGCTGGCATAAATATGAGTAAACAACACCCCTTCACGGCACAACCGGTTAAGGTTGGGCGTAATGTCGCTGAGGCCTCCGAGCGGCTCGATAAGATCGGCCGTGAAGCTTTCCAGGACGATCAGCAGGATATTGGGCCGGGCAACTTTCAGAAACCGCGGAGCGGTAAGGGTATCTGTATAAAGCTCCTTCATCAGGCGGGCGGTCTCGGTGCTATCGAAAAAATCCTCCGGGTACCGCACGTTCGCCGATTTTCTCAGGCTCGACATAAAATTCCATAATACGTTCACCGCCGCATGGTTGGCATAGGGCTTACTGCTGTGGAAGTACACAAAGCCCGCGTTCATAGGCGCTACGGTCAGGCTGCCCCTGATGGGCAGGATCAAAAGGGCGGTAAGGAAAAGCATACCAACACTGTACCATTTCGGAACAGGCTGCGACAGGCTGGAAAGGCTGTCTTTGATCCATCGGCTGAAAATAAATCTGAAACAGACAAAAACCAGCACGAAAATTACCAACCCTTTTACCAGTACCCACGGGCTGATACTCCCGAATGCTCCGGAACCGAGGTAGTCAAACGGGGTGCTATTGAGCCTGAACCCCCAATGCCGGTATAATTCCTGATCTGTGACGAGTACAACGCCGGAAAGGAAGAGCAGCGCCAGGGAATAGCCGGCGACTATCTTTTTCCATACCTGCGAGGGAAAAAGGATAGAGAAAAAGATGATCAACCCGTAGATCACCAGGAAATAACCAGTAATGCTGAGGTCCATCCGGAGCCCCTTCCATAAGGCAAGGGCCATTTCCGGAAAATGCAGTCCCGCAGATAAATCGTAATTGTATAATAAAAAGATAAGCCGGATCACAATCATGTAAACCAGCCAGTAGGCACCCAGCGAAAAGAAAAGTTTCTGACGCGAAAACACAACAAAAATTTAATGTGTCAAATATACTAAGGTAATCCAGAAAATAACGGAAAGCCTTCACGCGGAGAATACTCTTACCGTCAAAAAATAGCACTTTTTTAGTGCACCGAAGCTAGGTCATCCGGCCGGAAATCACTATTTTTACGTTCTTGCGTCTGGTAACAAACTTTTAGTTGATGATTCTGGCAGTCCTTTCGGGCTTCATAGTAGCCTTAATATTGGCTTTTTCAGGGAAACTATTTAAAGGACGGCTTTCAGTACTACTGGGGCTGCTGCCACTCTCTATTTTCAACTATTTTTTGTATTTCTTTCCCGCTATCAGCAAAGGTGAAGTCATTACCTTCAGCTACCGCTGGATTCCTTCCCTGGGCATTAATCTCGACTTCCGGCTCGACGGGTTATCCATACTTTTCGTAATGCTGATAACCGGTATCGGGGCGCTCATCTATTTTTATGCTGCTTCCTATCTCGAGGGACATAAATACCTGGACAGGTTCTATGCATACCTGAGCTTGTTCATGGGCTCCATGCTTGGGCTGGTACTGGCCGACAACACTCTTCTTATTTTCACATTCTGGGAACTGACCAGCATCAGCTCCTTTTTCCTGATAGGCTTTAACAACGACAATGCCGAATCGAGGAAAAGCGCCCTTATGGCGCTGGCCATTACGGGGTGCGGAGGCTTTTTCCTCCTGGTTGCTTTTATCTTAATGGGGATTGCTACCGATACGTATTCAATCGGGCAGATGCTGCTGGCTCCGGGTTTCCTGAAAACCCAGCCGGCTTACGGGCTGATATTGTTCTTTCTCTTCGTTGGTTCATTCTCCAAATCGGCTCAGTTCCCTTTTCACTTCTGGCTCCCGGGGGCGATGAAAGCCCCTACGCCTATTTCGGCTTATCTGCATTCTGCCACCATGGTAAAAGCCGGGGTATACCTGCTGGCGAGGTTTTCGCCTTTACTGGGCGATCATTTACTCTGGAACAATACGCTTATGGCCACGGGCGGCTTTACAATGATTTACGCAGCCTGCCACTCCGTTTTCAAGAAGGACATGAAGTCGATCCTGGCCTATTCGACCATTTCGGCGCTTGGGATGCTGGTATTCCTGCTTGGCATAGGCACACGTTATGCAATTGTCGCCGCCGCTACTTTTATCCTTGTCCACGCCCTTTACAAAGCCGGCCTGTTCCTCATCACCGGGATTATCGACCATGAAACCGGAACGAGAGACATCGATAAGCTCGGCGGGCTCAGGAAATGGTTTCCGCTGGTAGCGCTTGCAGGCTTACTTGCAGCGTTGTCAAATGCCGGAATACCGCTCACGTTCGGATTCATCGGGAAAGACCTTATTTATGAAGCTACGCTGCATACCCAGGATTTTTTCCGCTACAGCCTGACACCTCTGGCCGTGACTACCAATATCCTGCTGCTTTATGCAGGCTTTAACACCGGGATAAGACCGTTTACAGGCAATATCCCGGAAAACCTGTCAAAAGGCCCGCTTCATCCGTCGCTGTCCCCGTTACTATGGATCCCTCCCCTGGTCCTGGGAGGATTTGGCGTGTTTTTCGGTCTTGTGCCCTATGTACCCGATCAGTTAACGATAAGCCATGCTGCGAGCGCTATATACGGTTCTTACATCCTCATGCCGTTGAAAATCTGGCACGGCTTCAACCTTACCCTACTGCTTAGCGGCGGTACCATCGCAGTGGGAGCAGCTCTTTACTTTCTTTACCGGCCTGCTGCGAAGTCGGCCGCTACCCAGTACTGGCTGCAGTGGTTTTCGCCGCAGCACCTGACAGAATGGATAGGCGAAAGAACCCGCCTTTTTGCCTATCATTACACTAAATTGCTCCAGAACGGGTACCTCCGGTCTTATATACTTACGATCACAGTTTTCCTGATAGGTCTGATAGGCTACAGGTTCTTCAGCACTGTCGATCTGCGCGTGAACACCTCCGGGTTTACAGAAATACGTTTTTTTGAATTTGTCGTGTTTGCGATTACTGTCGTAGCGACCGTTACTACGGTTTTTACAAATTCCAGGCTGACTGCCATCGTAAGCATGAGCATAATCGGTTATTCGCTCTGTCTTATTTTTGTCTACTACGGAGCGCCTGACCTGGCCATGACCCAATTTACCATCGATACGCTGACGGTGGTATTATTTGTGCTCGTGCTATACCGCCTTCCCCAATTCCTCATCAACTCAAACCGGAAGATGAAAGTGCGTGACGGCCTGGTTGCCGTTTCTTTCGGTACGCTTATTTCGCTCATCACCTTACAGGCGCTGATTTCCCCGGCCAACAAAGAGATAAGCCGCTTTTATGCGGACAACGCCTACCTGTTGGCAAAGGGAAAAAACGTGGTCAACGTCATTCTTGTAGACTTCCGGGGGGCTGATACAATGGTAGAAATCATGGTGCTGACAATCGCTGCGCTGGGCGTTTACAGCCTGCTCAAACTGAATGTAAAACCGACAGACAAAGACTAAAACGATACAGGATGCAATCGACGATATTAAAAACCGCAACCAATTACCTGCTCCCGCTACTGCTACTGTTTTCAGTGTTCATCCTGCTGCGCGGTCACTACGAATCGGGCGGGGGGTTTGTCGGAGGGCTGGTGGCTTCCATCGCTTTTGTGCTGCACTCCTTCGCCTATGGACTGGAGAGAACCCAGAAGCTGCTGAAGTATCCTCCAAAGTCCTTCATCCCGATCGGGCTGCTCCTGTCCTTCATGAGCGGGGTATTACCAATGTTTGCCGGCAAGGCTTACATGACGGGGATCTGGTCGTCGGAACCGCTTCCTGTTATAGGGCTGGTGGGTTCGGCTCTTTTTTTTGATATCGGTGTTTTTATAGTCGTGATCGGCGTCACGCTCACCATATTGTTCACCATCTCAGAATCTATTGACCAGCAACCAAACTGATGGAATACCTTCTGATTTTCCTGATCGGGCTTCTTTATTCGAGCGGCATCTATCTCATGCTCCGTAAAAGCATGGTAAAATTGCTCCTGGGCCTCATACTGCTGGGTAACGGCGCCAATATCCTGATATTCCTCATGGGTGATATCGCCAAAGGGCAACCTCCCATCATTCCGAGAGACGCCAGCATTTTCACCCAGATGTATGCCGACCCGGTACCGCAATCGCTTATCCTGACGGCCATTGTCATCAGCTTCGGCTTACAGGCATTTGCCATTATTTTGCTGAAGAGAGTCTACCAGATGACGAGATCCGACAACCTGGACACACTGAATACCCATGAAATCGATATATGACCGATAATCTTCTCATATTACCCATTTTTACTCACCTGCTCACGGCGATACTTCTGATATTTGCCTGGAGCCATATCAATATACAGCGGGTAATCAGCTTATCCGGGCATTTCATGGCGCTCGTACTAAGCCTGCACCTTTTCAGCAAAACCTGGAAAGCGGGGATACTGACCATGCAGGCCGGCGGCTGGAAGGCCCCTTTCGGTATTACCTTTGTTTCGGATACATTCAGCGCCACCTTTGTTGTCCTTACGGCGATTGCGGGCCTGGCGGTCGGGATTTTCTCGACGGTAAGCGTAACCAAAGCCCGGATGCAGTTCGGCTACTTTGCCATTTCGCACTTTCTTATGATGGGGTTGAACGGCGCCTTTCTTACCGGCGATATCTTCAACCTGTATGTATGGTTTGAAATAGTCATCATTTCCTCTTTCGTGCTGATGACGCTTGCCGGGAAAAAACCGCAAATGGAAGGTGCTATCAAATACGTGGCCATGAATATGCTTGCATCGACGGTTTTCCTTACAGCCATAGCGATCCTTTACGGCCTGACAGGTACACTTAATATGGCCGATCTTTCCCTGAAAGTAGCCCAGATCGAGAAAAAAGAGCTTGTGAGCGTCACTTCCCTTCTCTTTTTTATCGGTTTCGGAATCAAATCCGCGGTATTCCCCCTGTATTTCTGGTTGCCTTCATCTTACCATACGCCGCCTTCGGCCATCGCTGCAACCTTCGGCGGATTGCTGACCAAAATGGGTGTTTACGCTATGATGAGAACTTTCACCCTCATTTTCGTACCCGACACCTTTACCCAGCATGTGCTGATCGCCTGTGCGATCATGACGCTGTTTACAGGTGCAATGGGTGCGTTGAACAAAACCAGTATCAGGAGAATGTTCTCCTACCTTATTATCTGTCACATAGGATTTATGATAGGCGGTCTGGGCCTGCACACACATGTGGCGCTGGCCTCTGTCGTTTTTTACCTTATACACGACATCATCGTTAAAACCAACCTGTTTCTGGCTACGGGCATTATCCATAAAATAAGGGGAAGTACCGATATCAGGAGGCTGGGCGGGCTCTACGAGGAGTACCCGAAACTCTCTCTGCTGATGGCGGTTATATTCTTTTCAATGGTGGGTATTCCGCCATTATCGGGTTTCTGGCCCAAGATAGGGCTTTTTCAATCCAGCCTCGACCAGCGGTCATACGTGTTATTGGGCGCTTTCATACTGGCGAGCTTTTTTACGCTCTATATAATAGCCAAAATGTGGTCGGAAGTATTCTGGAAAGATCTTCCCAAGCGGCCTGAAGAAACGAACGAATTTACGGAACTGCCTTTTTTCAAGCAGACGCTGTTAATTGTGCCGGTTGTCGGCCTGGCCCTGGTCTCACTTTATATCGGGCTGGGGGCTGAAAATATTATGATAATCTCAAACCGAATCGCAACCAATATGATAGACACAGGCTATTACCTGGATGCGGTGCTAAACAAATAGATTATGATCAGGCAGTTTATGCTCAATCTGATGCTGACGTTCGTGTGGGTCGCGCTTACCGGCGACCTCAGCTTCGTTAATTTCTGGTTTGGATTTGCCCTTGGCTTTTTTATCCTTTATATTAAAGAAAAGAATGACGGCGACGTTAAGTATTTCGTCCGGGTGCCGAAAATTATAGGTTTCCTGCTATATTTCCTTTACGAGATGATCAAGGCGAACCTGCATGTTGCTTTTGACCTGATTACCCCGAAATTCTTTATGAAGCCTGGTATCGTCAAATATCCGCTCTCGGCCAGGAACGAGTTCGAGATCACCATGCTTTCAAACATCATATCCCTTACGCCAGGCACACTCATCCTGGACGTCAGCGCCGATAATACTGTGCTGTACATCCATGTCATGTACCTGAAAGACAAGGATAAATTTATCCGCCGTACCAAAGAGAAAATAGAAAATCGTCTTTTAGAGATTTTAAGATAATGTTAAACAACTATCTGCTTTTCGGGATACTGCCTGTTTTGTCGATAGCGGCAATATTGGTTTTTATAAGGTTTCTCAAAGGCCCTTACACCCTCGACAGGGTAGTGAGCCTGGATTTCCTGATCAATATCGGTATAGGGATCATCGCGATTTACAGTATTGTCACCGACCATTCGGCATTTCTCGATGTGGCAATGATATTGGCCCTGATTGCCTTTCTCGGAAGTATAGCATTTTCATATTACCTGGAGCAACGAGGAAAACGATGACCGAAATTATTATCATGGCGATGACTTCCGTCGGGACGCTGTTCATACTGATCGCAGCAGTCGGCATTGTCCGTATGCCCGACTTTTTCCTGAGGCTGTCGGTCACTATCAAAGCGGCAACGCTCGGCCTGGGCTTCATCATGGGCGGTACAGCGCTCTACTTCCTGGAATTTTCCGTTACTGCGAAGGTCATCGCGATTATTTTTTTCCTCCTTATCACCGCGCCCGTATCGGGACATATGATAGGGAGGACAGCCTATTTTACCGGCATGAAGCTCTGGAAAGGAACGATCCTGGATGAGCTGAAAGGCAAATATGACCGGAAAACCCACTCACTGACCAGCGATGGGGATGATCCTTCTGAAAGGACCCCGCCGGTGGATGAACTATGAAAACGACCATCTGGAAAAAAACAGATCAAAAGGGGGTATTTGAGAGCAAAAGCGTGATTTTCTGTATATAATCAGGAGTTTATTTTTTTTAGCTAAAAATCCATTTGATATCTGATGGACGGGACACCTAGTGAGCAGGAACTGTGGATTGCCTTCCAGCAGGGAGAAGAGGAAGCGTATACCATCCTGTACAAGCGTCATATCAGAGCCATGTACCGTTACGGTATGAGCCTTATCCCGGTTTCTGAAGCCTTTGTCCTGGACTGCATTCACGATGTGTTTACGGAGATATGGATCAAACGCGAAAGGCTCACTATCCCGGATAATGTACGGCATTACCTCCTGAGATCACTCAAAAACAGGATCCTGCACCTTCTGAAACGAAAGGAGCGTCCCTCCCAGCCCTTCTCACAGGACGATTTCGACGACCTGTGGCCCGAGCCTTCTGCAGAAGAGATTTTCCTGGAAAAAGAATCGTCGGCCAATAACGAGGCGTTGGTCAGGAAACTGATCATACAGCTCCCCCACCGCCAGCAGGAAGCGCTACGGCTCAGGTTCGTAGAAAACCTCGACTACGGCCAGATTGCCGATATGCTTTCGGTCAATCGCCAGTCCGCCCAGAACCTGGTATTCAGGGCGGTAGATAAGTTAAGAAAGTGGCTGACGTGAGTTGAGAGTTGAGAGTGGAGAGTTGAAAGTTGAGAGTTGAAAGTGGAGCGCAAAAGAATTTTCAATTTTCAACTTTCAACTTTCAATTTTCAATTTTCAACTCCCACTGAGTATGATTACCGGCATTTGGTCATCTACGGTAAAACATAGCTCATTTTGGACCCGAACTACGAAAATTACGGTATTTCAGATTTTGCTTCGGACGATGATTTCCTCCGGCATCACCTGTTCCCAACCGAGGCTTCACGCCTGCGTTGGGACACCTGGCTGGAGATACATCCCCATAAAAAGGACGAATGGGAACAGGCGTCGAAGCTTCTCGAAGCAGTACGACTAGGACTTAGCGACTATGCCCGCACTTACCTATCGGAGGAAGCTGAAAATCAGCTCCTCCGTAGGATACTCGAAACAAATGCCCTGCTTACCAGGGAGGTAAGTCCCTCCTCCGTCCCGCTGTTGCGTAAAAGGTGGTTAAGCTATGCCGGTGTTGCCGCCGCAGTTTTACTGATCGTAGCCGTTGGGATAGTGTTCTACGAAAACCGGCCTGAGGCCGACCACTACCGGGAGCTTACCCAAAACCATATCGGCCTGCTCGACGAAAAGGTCAACTCCGGCAGCACTGCGCAGGATATTTTTCTACCCGACAGTACCCGCGTCAGCCTGTCGCCGGGCAGCCGCATAAGCTTCGGAAAATCATACGGTATAACCGAAAGGGTTATTTACCTTTCCGGCGGAGCCGAATTCGACGTTATGAGGAATCCCGCCGCCCCTTTCCTGGTATACGCCAACGAAATCGTGACCAAGGTGCTGGGTACCCGTTTCACCGTAACCGCTTTCGAAAACGACCGCGATATTACCGTCCGGGTAGTCACCGGGAAAGTATCGGTATATCGTAATGCAGCGCTGGCAGGAACAGAAGGAAAAAAAAGCGTACAACAGGAGCTGGTACTGATACCCAACCAGCAGGCTGTGTTTGTGAAAGCGGCGGAGCTGTTCAACAAATCACTGGTTCCTGAACCTGAGGTAGTCCAGAAAAAGGCGCAACCATCGTTTGTATATAATGAAACTCCCGCAAGCGATGTTTTCGCCGACCTGCAGGGAGCCTATGGAATAGAGATTGTATACGATGCAGAAGCTCTGAGCAGTTGCCAGTTGACCGCTTCACTTTCCGAAGAATCTTTCGAAGAAAAGCTGGATATCATCTGTAAATCGATATCGGCTACCCATAAGGTGGTCGATGCGAGGATCATTATTGCTGCAAAGGGCTGCAAATGAGCTACCCTTACTGACACCCGAACTCAAAATTTATAACCAATAACCCGTTACTCCCAATCTTCAATCTGCCTATGAACGAAACTTAACTCCCCAAAAATCAGAAAAGCAACGGTGTTGGTGCCACCGTTGCCATCTTAACGTTCTCCATACATCCGCGTAGGACCGGGTGCAGGGAGGTATTTGTCCGATTTTCACTGTTTTTCGAACAAAATCATTTCAAAAATATGAAACAACTAAACCGTTTACTAATCCAGTGTATGAAAATATCATTGGTACAAGTAGCGCTCGCCTGTGTTTTTATCGGCGTTTCCTGGGCAGAAACGCTCTCAGCACAGGAATTGCTCCAACAACGCCTCTCCATAAGTGCCAGTAAACAGAAAATGAAGACGGTGTTGAGCGAAATTGAACGACAGACAACCGTCAGGTTTTCGTATAGCCCCCAGGTGATACGTTCCGGGCAGCCGGTAACGCTGCACCTTACCGACAAGCCCCTGAACGAGGTGCTCGAAAAGCTGCTTACACCCCTCCAGATCCGGTATGAGCTGTCGGGGAAGCAGGTTATTCTTTCTCGCCAGCCTGAAGAAGCCTTACCCGTGGGAGAGGAATCGATGATGCCCCTCCCGCCGCTGCAGGCCGTATCGGGAAAGGTTACCGATGAAAAAGGGGATGAATTGCCGGGTGTCAACGTGCTGGTCAAAGGTACGCAGCGCGGGACCATAACCGACAATAAGGGATTATTCACAATAGATGTCCCGGATGAAAATGCTGTGCTGGTGTTTTCATTCGTAGGATATGTAAGCGAAGAGATAGCCGTCGGTGCGCGGAAAACAATTAACATATCGCTCAAAGTTGATGAAAAATCGCTCGAGGAGGTAGTGGTAGTAGCTTACGGAACGCAAAAGAAAACATCGGTAACGGCTGCGGTGGTGTCCATGAAGGGGGATGACATTGCACGTGTGCCTACCGCCAACCTGAGCAACAGCCTGGGCGGAAGGCTCTCCGGCGTCATTGTGAAGCAGGGTTCAGGCGAACCGGGCCGCGACGGAGCTAATATTTTTATCCGCGGAGTTTCTACAACAGGCGAAAACCAACCTCTGCTGATAGTAGATGGCGTCCCCAGGAACTTTCAGCAGCTTGATCCCAACTCGATCGAAACTTTTACAATACTGAAAGATGCGGCTGCAGTTGCGCCCTATGGTGTAGCCGGGGCCAACGGGGTAGTGCTTGTCACTACTAAAAAAGGTCAGACCGGTAAACCTACCATTACCTACAACGGGTACGTAGGTTTTCAGAACCCGACAGTTCTGCCGGAGTATGTCAACTCTGTCGAATACGCCACGCTAAAGAATGAGATAGCACGCAGCCAGGGATTGAAGCTCCCCTATAACGACGAAGCATTGAGAAAATTCGCCGACGGATCGGATCCGGATGTCTATCCTACTCAGAATATCCTGGATTATGTCATTTCCAAAAATTCGCCGATGACCTACCACAACCTGGAAATGACCGGCGGTACGGACAGGATGAAGTACTACGCGGGCTTTGGTTATCTCTACCAGAGAGGGATGTGGAACACCACCTACTCCAACCGCTACAATATTAACCTGAATATTGAAGGTAAAGTCAGCAAATATACCACCGTGTCGCTCAATATGAACGGACGGATCACCAGCAGGCACTACCCCAACTCAGATCAGCCTGCCAATGCCACAACGCGTATCATTGAGCTCATGGGTTATGCCCAGCCTGAACGGGGGCCGGTTGTATTCAGCAATGGGATGTACGGAAGCTCTGTGATGCCGGCCATTTTCGAGTCGGGGTACCTGAAAGATCGCAACAACGGTATTTTCACGCAGTTGAATGTCCGCCAGGAAATCCCGTTTGTCAGGGGCCTGAGCCTGAAAGGAACGATCGCCTACGACCCTACCTTCACCAGTACAAAAGGGTGGTCGATCCCGATGTCGATCGGAAAGATCAATACGAGCGTAACTCCTTATGAGATAACGAAGAGCGGTTTTGGGACTACCAAACCCAATCTTTATCACAATGCGGATCAGTCCGAGCAGTTCATCTACCAGGCAGGATTCGACTATCTGAAATCTTTTAAAAACCATAACCTAAGCGTTCTCGGTCTGTTTGAAGCCAAAGCCTACGACTACTGGTCGGTGGGGGTATCCCGCAGGAATTATGACCTGTTCATCGATGAAATCAACATGGGTAGCTCGACTGCTACCGACATGACGACAGCGGGCACCTCAAGACAGTCGCGGCAGTTAGGCCTGGTATATCGCGTAGCCTATGACTATGCCGGGAAATACCTGCTGGAAGCAAGCGGGCGGTATGACGGACACTATTACTTTGCCCCTTCAGATCGCTTCGGGTTCTTCCCTGCTGTTTCGGCAGGCTGGAGGATTTCGGAGGAGAGCTTTCTTAAAGATAATGCAATGTGGCTCGACAACCTGAAAATAAGGGCTTCCTACGGAGAAGTCGGCGCCCTGGCGGGTAGCGCCTTCCAGTACCTGAGCACCTATAACGTTTCGGGACCGGGCTATGTCATCAACCGCAACGCCGTCCCGATCGTCACCGAACGGTCGGAACCTAATCTTAGTATCACATGGGAAAGAGCGCGCAAAACTGACATCGGCCTCGAGGCTTCTCTATTCAAGAACCTGGTCAACCTGGAGATCGACTATTTTTATGAAAAAAGGTCGAACATGCTGGTAAATCCGGACGTCGTCACTCCTCTCGAATACGGTATAGGGCTAAGCCAGGTCAATGCAGGTATTATGGAAAACAGGGGTATCGATCTTTCTGCAGGCTTCAACTATCGTCCCAACAAGGATTTCCTTTTCCAGCTTAACGGCACTTTCACCTTCGCCAAAAATAAGCTGCTGCAAACCTTCGAAAACACCGTCACCTATAACAATCCCAACAGGAGAAGGACAGGACGCCCGCTGAACACCCAATTCGGGTATCGCGCAATCGGCTACTTCCAGCCCGAAGACTTTGACGATAAAGGAGCGCTCAAGCAGGGGATCCCGGCCCAGCCATGGGGCGCTGTTGCGCCTGGCGATCTTCGTTATGAGGATGTGAACGGCGACGGCAAGATCGACGTCAACGACGAAGTGGCCATCGGGGATGCAAACCAGTCACCCAGGATCATCTACGGGTTCGCTCCCAGGGCACAGTATAAAAACTGGTCGCTCGACCTGCTTTTCCAGGGCTCTGCCAAAACCCACCTGTATCACAGGAGCGAAATGGCCTGGGCATTTTATAATGGCCAGAATGCCTACAAGGAAAACCTCGATTACTGGACCCCAGAGAACCGTAACGCCGCCCACCCCAGGCTGACTGCCGCTCCCAATACGAACAACACGCAGTTGTCCTCCCACTGGATGCGCAACGCCGCTTACCTGCGTGTCAAAAATGTAACGCTGAGCTACCGCATACCGGACAGTATCGCAGGAAAAGCAGGGATGCATAACGTGAGGGTATATGCCTCCGGGCAGAATATGCTTACGTGGAGCAAGCTGCTCAACTGGGACCCTGAATCAACGCACCGCAGCTACCCTCAGCAGAAGGTAATTTCGGTCGGTATTAACCTTAGTCTTTAACAGCTATGAGCAATCAGCGATCAGAAAGCTGACGGCTGATTGCCGATAATCTTAAACAGACATGAAACAGAAAAATCTGATAAAAATAGGTTGTTTTTGCCTCCTTTCCATGCTCTCGGCATGTTCCGATTTTCTTGAGGTAGACCCGAAAGACCAGATATCGGATGCCACGCTGTGGACTTCAACGGCTAATGCCGATCTCTTCCTGAACAACATTTACTCCGGGGTTCCAAGCCCGTTCAGGGTAGAAGATCCGACCGAAAACTGGTCGGACAACTCGATGGTCGGCCGGGTAGGTCCTGCCAGCAGGAGCCTAATGAACCTGTCGCAATATACGCCTGCCAATGCACCCAGCCAGTGGGGAAATTTCTCTAACATCAGGAAAGCCAACCTGTTTATCGAAAAGGTCAGCGCTTCATCTCTTCCTGATGACTGGAAAAAGCAGCGGCTGGGAGAAGCCAGGTTCCTTCGGGCTTATTACTACACATTGCTCTGGTTGTACTACGGTGGTGTCCCGATCATTACCGATGTATTGAACTCATCACAACAGGGCGACGCAATATTCAATCCCCGGAATACGGCTGAGGAGACTTTTAAGTTTATCGTGGCGGAATGTACTACCGCAGCTGCCGATCTTCCATTGAAAGCAGAGGCGCCGAGGGTAACCAGGGGGTCTGCCCTTACTCTGAAAGGCTGGGTTGAGCTTGTCTGGGCAAGCCCGATCTATAATACCGGCAATGACGCTTCGCGCTGGCAGACTGCAGCCAATACCAATAAGCAGGTAATGGACCTGGGTGTGTACCAGCTTTTCGCGGATTACAATACCCTGCATTTTGAGCAAAACAACAACAATGTGGAAGTGATCTTCGACAAGCAGCACCTGGGTGGTACATCGTTCGGCAGCAGCAAGGAGACTTACTGGGGAACGCCCTGGGTAGACGGGATCGGACGGTCGTGGGGTGGCGTGACACCTACGCAGGAAATCATCGACGAGTATGTAATGGCCAACGGCCTGCCTATTACCGATCCGGAATCGGGCTACGATCCGCAAAATCCGTATGTAAACCGGGAAAAACGTTTCTATCAGTCGATCGTTTATGATGGAAGCGAATGGCAGGGCAGCATTATCGTAATGAAGCAGGGACTCGGGAGCCGGACCGCCACCGATCTCAGCGACTTTAACGGAGCTACCAATACAGGGTATAACCTGAAAAAAGGGATGAACCCTAAATATATCAACTCCGGGAATACAGGTGAAAGCAGTGCAAGCTTTATCATCTTCCGGTATGCTGAAGTATTGCTGAGCTTTGCCGAAGCTCAGAATGAAGCCGCAGGCCCCAGCCAGGCTGTTTACGATGCAATTAACCTGGTACGGAAAAGGTCAGATCTGCCCCCTTTGAAAACCGGCCTTGACAAAGACGAGATGAGGAAAGCCATACACAGGGAACGCCGGATCGAGCTCGCTTTTGAAGAAAAACGCTGGTTTGACCTGATACGGCTGCGTCTTGCGGAAAAGAATCTTAACGCAACGATGCATGGAATGGTTATCGAGCAGGTAGACGGCAAATGGACATACAGAGTGATCGAAGCTCCCGGGGGCAAACGTGTCTTCAATGCCTCCAAAAACTACTTCCTGCCAATACCACAGGAAGCCATTGACAGGAATACAAAGCTTACCCAGAATCCAAATTACTAGCTGCTGATCCAGCTATAAGTGTATGCACTTCAATAAGTTAATTAAGAGTACCAGTATCATTATCCCCCTATTGAGTCTATCCGGTCTGACAGGCTGCGACAACAGGCAGACTACCGCCCGCGGCCTGTCTCCGGAAGAATCAATGTCTACCTTCGAGGTAGCTGACGGCTTCCGGATCGAATTGATAGCTTCCGAACCGTTGGTCGCTGACCCGGTCGATATGGAAATCGACGAATACGGCCGCCTTTATGTCGTGGAAATGCATGGCTACCCGCTCGATAAGAGCGGGTCCGGCGCCGTAAAGCTCCTGGAAGATACAGACGGTGACGGCAAAATGGACAAAAGCACCGTATTTGCCGATAACCTGGTGTTACCTACCGGCGTCATGAGATGGAAAAAAGGAATCCTGGTCACAGATCCGCCTAATGTACTTTACCTGGAAGACACCGACGGAGACAATAAAGCCGACAAGCGGGAGGTTGTGCTCACCGGGTTTGCACTGGCTAACCCACAGCACAATGTCAACAATCCTATGCTCGGTATCGACAACTGGATCTACCTGGGACATGAGCCTGCCGCAACCGCCAAGATTTATACGGGCCATTTCAGCGACAGGGGAAGCGAAGTCTATTTCCCGGCTCATACAGACGGTCCCAGGCTACCTGAAAACGCGCTCGGAAGAAGCGTCAGGTTCAACCCTGATAAGGTGTTGCTGGAAAACCTGTCCAGCCAGACGCAGTTCGGCCATGCTTTCGACCGGTGGGGACATCGCTTCCTGGTCAGTAATGCGCATCATATTTATCATGAAGTTGCGGCTGCCCGTTACCTGAACCGCAATCCTTCGCTGCTGGTATCCAACGCCACGGAGTCTATCTCGGACCACGGAAACGCTGCGGATGTATACCCTATCACAAAGAACCCGGAGCATCAATTGCTTACGGACCTTGGCGTTTTTACCGCTGCATGCGGCATTACCGGAGGACTGTTTCCTCCTCCTTACGACAGCGTCACTTTTGTGGCGGAGCCTGTGGGCAACCTGGTTCATGCGGACATACTTCGCGACAGGGGCGCTACGTTCACCGCCAGCCGGCTATTTGAAAAAAAGGAGTTCCTGGCCTCAACAGATGCCTGGTTCAGGCCTGCAAATATGTATGTCGGACCCGACGGCGCTTTGTATGTGGTAGATTACTACCGCCAGATCATCGAGCACCCTGAATGGATGGCCGATGATGTGGCAAAATCGGGGGCTATCTACAACGGCATCGACCAGGGCAGGATTTACCGGATCGTGCCCGAAAATGCATCCAAAGCAGATTGGACTTCAGGCCTCAGGCTGGGTGATGAGACAACCGAAAACCTGGTGCAGCACCTGGCCAGTCCAAACAACTGGTGGCGGATGAATGCACAAAGGCTGCTGATTGACCGCAACGACAAAACCGTCGTACCGCTGCTTGAAAAAATGGTGGTTGCCTCTGAAAATCCCCTTGGTCGCCTTCACGCACTATGGACGCTCCACGGAATGTCATCCCTGAAGGCGGACATACTTTTAAGCGGGCTCCGGGACTCCGAAGCCGGCGTAAGAGAAAATGCTATCCGGATCGCGGAAGACATGTTTCTTGTAAAACCGGCCCCTGACGGCAACCGCATAGTAGACGCGCTCATCAGGCTTAAGAATGATCCCTCGCCGAAAGTCCGCTATCAACTACTCGCTTCACTTGGATTTATCAATACACCCGCAGCCGTGCAAGCAAGGAAAGACCTTTTATTCGGAAATCTTGACGACAACTGGATGCAGATCGCTGCGTTGTCTGCCGCTCCGTCGGAAGATGATGGCCTGCTGGAAGAAGTTTTGCTGAAATATCATTCCGGTTCCCCGCAATACGCTTCCCTTACCGAGCGCCTGGCCGGTATGGCAGGTGCATCCGGCGATGTTCCGAAAATCAAATCCCTGATAGTCAAAGCGCTTTCTTCCAACGGGAAAGAATGGAGGATCCCCTTATTGAAAGGGCTTACCCAAAGCCTTAGGAATAAGGAAATTAACCGGGGAGCCTTGACTGAAGAAAGAGAGCTCCTACTGGCTTATTCGCTCAAAAACCCTGACCCCGCCGCCAGGCGTTCGGCGATGGACCTGCTCGGAAGCCTCGGGCTCCCGGAGAGTGAAAATACAAGCCGCGCAGTAGGTGAAGCCGCTCAGAATGCGAAGCGCCCGGATATAGACGAAGAGAAAAGGAGCGAATTCGTTCGACTGATGGCACTCGACGGAGCAAAAAAACATGCCGAGATCTTCAGGGAGCTGCTTCAGCCGTCGGAACCGGTCCCGGTACAGGCGGCTGCCCTGAGCGCACTCAGCTCTATACCTGACTCAACCGTAAGTATTTTCATTGTTGAAAAATGGGCAAGCCTTCCGGCAGGGCTGAGAGAGCAGGCTATCGGTACTTTCATGGGAAAAGAGCCGAGGATTTCAATTCTTCTGGGTGCACTGGAAAAGAATATCATCGATCCTTCTGTAATCAGTTGGCCGAGACGTGTAAGCTTAATGGCCAATGCCAACGAAAAGTTGCGGGCCCGCGCCAGGAAGCTGCTGTCGGTCAACAGCGGTTCGCAGCAGGAAGTCATGAAAGCTTACCAGGAAGCATTGACGTTAACAGGCGATCCGGAAAAAGGGCAGTTGGTATTTTCCCAGCATTGCGCGATATGTCATCAGATCGGCGGGAAAAACGGTGTTTCCTACGGGCCCGACCTGGCGACCATCCGCAACAGGCGTCCCGAGTCGATCATGGCCGATATCCTCGATCCCAATCTTTCGATCGCCGACGGATACGACATATGGAACATCGAATTGAAATCGGGCGAGGCACTGCAGGGACTGATCGCTACCGAAACGCCTTCGGCCATCACCATCCGAAACTACGGCGGAGTCGAAACGATCATTGCCAGGAACGATATCCAAACCCTGACGGCGATGGGAACCTCGGTCATGACCGCCGGGTTTGATCAACTGATCAATAAACAGGAAATGGCTGATTTGCTGGCGTACCTCGGGCGGTAGAGACGCACTGCGTGCGTCTCCGTCAGGTCGTATTATTATATTATGGGTAGAATGAGACGCACGCCGTGCGTCTCTACATATGCAAAAAATTATCCCGTATGAAAACAATTATCATTTTATTAATAACCATCCAGGCCCTTCAGGCCCAGGTATTCCGAGCCGCTGTCGTCAAAACCGACATAACGCCCGATACTCCCCAGCAGCTCAGGGGTTATGAAGCAAGGAAATCTACCGGCATCCACGACCGTATCCACCACCGCGTTGTTGTGCTTGACGACGGCAAAACCCGGTTTGTGCTGGTATCTTCCGATATATGTTCAATATCGCCGTCCGAATACGAAAAAGTAGCCGGTATGCTTCAGAAAGAACAGGGGATTCCTGCCGAAAATTTCTGGTGGTCGTTAACACACACACATTCCGCCCCGGAGCTCGGACCTCCCGGCTTCGGGCAGGTCTACCTCCCGGAGCGCAGCACGCATCAACATAACAAAGCGTACGCCGACGATACCGAGCGCAAG
Organism: uncultured Cytophagales bacterium; assembly: GCA_964562455.1. Lineage (GTDB taxonomy): Bacteria > Bacteroidota > Bacteroidia > Cytophagales > Spirosomataceae > Ravibacter. The sequence goes on along the minus strand of CAZLTN010000028.1, from coordinate 26,965 downwards.
CTTATTGACGCTGTAGCAGAAGCTATAAAAAAACTGGAACCGGCACGCCTTTCAGCAGGTTGGGGGCATTCCAACGCCAATATCAACAGAAGAGCCAGAAATGTAGACGGCAAGACCAACCTGGGGTATAATCCCGACCTGCCCGTCGATCGGAAGATCGGGATGCTGCGTATCGATAAAGCCGACGGGTCGCCGCTGGCTATCATTGCCAATTACGCGATGCACGGCACTGTAATGGGTAAGCTGTGCACACTTATTACCGGCGATGCCCCCGGCACAGTAGCTGAATATGTCGAAAAACAAACCGGTGCCACCATGCTGTTTATCAACGGCGCCGCCGGGAACATCGCACCCATATACACTGTTCAGACCAACCTCGATCGCCTGAAGGAGTTTGAAGTACTGTTAGGAAACCGTATCCTGGATGCCAACTCGAAAATGTCAAAATCCAGCCCGGAGGTAAAACTGAGGACCGGAAGCACCATAGTGGAAACGCCTAAAAGAGAGGGGCTCGGCAAATTCCCGGAATACCTGTCAGGCTACGAACGTATCCCCGGATCAGGTCCGGGGCTGGTCAGGATCCCGATACGTTTTTTAAAAATCAATACCGATATTGCCATCTGGGCAGCCCCGCTGGAGATCTTCTGTGAAATTTCCAACGAAATACGGGACCGCTCGCCCTTTCCGTATACATTTTACTACGGGTATACCAATGGCTGGCTGGGATACCTGATGACTGATGCCGAAATCCCCCACGGAGGTTACGAAGTTACCGTAACACCCTGTGCACCAGGCGCAGAGAGAACGTTGATTGATAATGTCATGAATTACCTGGAAGGCCCGATGCTAAAACCCTGATATTCTTCTGATTTTCAACAGCCGCCAATTTCTGAAAGCTACTTTAACCCTATTCTAATGTCCCAGACCGCAGCTCCTAAAAGATTACTTTCAGTCGATACGCTTCGCGGATTCGATATGCTGCTTATTGCCGGAGGTGGCAGCTTTATTGTCCGTCTTAAAGGAAAAACAGGCTTAAGCTGGGTCGACGCCATAGCCGACCAGCTTACACATCCCGATTGGAACGGCTTTACATTCTACGATTTCATATTTCCGCTGTTCCTGTTCATTGCCGGAGTATCGCTGGTTTTCTCCCTGGAATCGGGGCTTCAGAAAAATATGAGCCGGGAAACACTGTTGAAAAAGTCTTCAAAAGGATGATCATCCTGTTTCTGCTGGGCGTACTCGACAAGAATATCCCGACAGACGTATTCCACCCTTCCAATATACGGTTTGGAACCGTGCTTTCCCGCATTGGTATCGCTACCTTTTTCGGAGCCATTTTCTACCTGTACCTTACTCCCCGCCAGCGATTGGCAGGAGTAGCGGGCATACTGATCCTCTACTACGCAGCTTTATTCCTGATCCCGGTGCCGGGATACGGCGCCGGCGATCTTTCGTTCGAGGGGAACCTGGTCGGCTGGTTCGACCGCAAATTCATGCCGGGAAAGCTTCTCCAGGGAACTTATGATGAAAATGCAATCCTCACCCAGTTCCCGGCCATGTGCCTTACCATTCTCGGCACCTTCGCAGGGTCAAAGCTGAGAGAAGCCACATCCGGCGAAAATACAAAAGTTGTCTGGCTGCTTTTCTGCGGCGCATTTTGCGTCATAGCAGGTATGATTTGGGGAATGCACTTCCCGGTTAACAAACACCTGTGGTCGAGCTCCTTTATCCTGCTGACCGCCGGGATGTCCTTTATTTTCCTGGGTATTTTTTATTATATCATAGAAATACTAGGTTGGCGGCGGTGGACTTTCTTTTTCGAAGTAATCGGGCTGAACTCCATTGCGATCTACATGGTGTACCGGTTTATCGATTTCAAAAAAACTGCCAAAATGCTGTTTGAGGGCCTATATAGCTTTACCGATCCGAAATGGCATGACGTATTCAATGCGCTCGGAGCGCTTCTTCTGGTATGGTCGCTGATGTATTTCCTGTATAAAAAACGGATCTTCTTCAAGATCTGAGTTTTTGGACACGGATGAAATTTTAACAGGTATGATCAAAAGACGTCATTTAATAAAATCATCGTTGCTGGGGCTGGCGGGTATCTCGGCCGGCCAGTTACCGGTAATTGAAATAAGAGACTACAACATTCTTTCGCTGGGAGGCATACCCGATGGCAGGACTTTGAATACAAAAACCATACAACAGGCGATCGATTCCTGTTCGGCACAGGGCGGCGGCAGGGTGCATTTCCCACCGGGGAAATACCTCACAGGCGCGCTGATACTGAAAAGCGGCGTGGAACTGTATTTATCGAAAGGCGCCCGGATACTCGGCAGCACTAATGAAGACGATTATTTCCTGGAAGAAATGAACACCGGGACAGACGCCAAACGCCGCTTCAGCCTGGTGAATGCGATCGGCCAGAAAGACATTTCAATAAACGGCGAAGGCTCCATCGACGGGCAGGGCGGTGCATTTCCGCACCGTACGAGCGACAATCAGCCTAAATTCCGGCCTAACCTTATCCACTTCAGAAAATGCAAAAATGTGAAGATACAAGGCATTTTCCTGACTGATTCAGGAGCCTGGATGCAGCACTATTACGCCTGTAAAAACGTACAGATCAGCGGGATAAGGGTATACAATCATTGTAACTACAATAATGACGGTATAGACATCAACGGCTGCAGCGATGTTACGATCAGCAATTGTATCATCGACAGCGACGACGATGCGATCTGCCTGAAAAGTACCGGTTACGAAATCTGCGAAAATGTAGTAATAAGCAACTGCGTGGCACGTTCATTCTGTAATGCTATCAAGCTGGGGACCGAATCGATAGGCGGCTTCCGGAACGTCGTTATCTCCAATTGCACCGTAACCCCTTGCGATCACCCGAAAAAATACTACGGGTATGAGCTCGGTGAATCGGCCATTTCGGTGGAGATGGTCGACGGAGGTACCCTTGAACAGGTGACCATAAGCCACATTACGGTTAAAGATACCGGCTGCCCGATTTTTATCCGGCTGGGCAACCGGGGGCGCAAGCCATCGACAGATGCCCCCAATCCGGGCGTCGGCACCCTCCGCAATGTACGGATCAGCCATATTACCGCCACAACCACCTCCCCTATCGCCTCCAGTATCACCGGTATTGAAGGTCATGACGCCGAAGGACTCTTTCTGGACAACATTACGCTCAGAATAGAAAGCCCGGGCAAAAAGGAATTTTCGACGCTTGAAGTACCTGAAAACGACCCGGGTTACCCAACTGCCAGGATGTTCGGGAAACAACTTCCTGCTGCTGCATTCTTTTTGCGGCATGTCCGGAATCTCTACTTTTCCAACCTGCATATCTCCATTGGCAAAGACAATTTCCTGCCGGCTTTTGTCCTCGACGATGTAAAAAACACCAGGTTTCTTTACCCGGAGCTGGAGACGGTCAATTCCAATGAGCTGTTGCAGGAACGGAATTGCAGTCGAATACAGGTAGTGGGGAATAATTAAATCCCCCGCACGATTAAACGGTTATAGAAAACAACTATATTCCACTCAATAGTTTATTCACGGCTTCATCCCCTACCAGGTAGTTGGAAGGTCTTGGCACCTTGTCGGTGAACACCCGCAGTTCTGCTTCAGGCAGGACGGTGACCCGGCTTTCGTCTATTTTGCCGTCCTTTCCTTTCAATTTATCCAGATCTAAACCCAGATGCTCGGCCATAAAAACGTACATAGCCTGACGTTTGGACGGGCCGTAATCATGCACTTCGTCCGCAAGATGCGCGTTGCTCACCAGTTGCTTCTTGCCGTAAAGCCCGTAGATATGCTGCATGAAGGGGTATTCCGCCTCCGGTGTATATTTTGTCCAGTCATTGCCGATTGAGATCATCAGCATGGGACGTGGAGCGGTGAGTGCAGCTATCTCGGCGTTCGTGGTCTGGTAGCTGCCTTTTTTGTGAATAGGCATCCCGCTTTCGCAAACACAGCCGCCAAAGAAATAGGCCGATACCATCACGCAGGGGACGGTCACTTTTACCCGGTCGTCGAGCGCAGCCAGCATAAAGGTCTGGGTCCCACCTCCCGATTCTCCACTCATAGCCACCCTGTTTTTATCAACCCCGGGCTGTTCGAGCAGGAAATCAAGCGCCCGCATACTATTGATGGTTTGCAGCTTAAGCGCTTTGGGTACCCGGTGAGCACAATGCTTTGAGTCGCCGTGCCCGATCATATCGTACGTGAGCACTACCGCGCCGGCCCGGGCCAGCATAGCAGCCCTTATCTGGTTCTGATCGACGAACCTGCCCTCAGGATCAGGAGCCGCCCAATGTCCATGCGGAGCCAGGACGACGGGTCTCCCCTTTTTTTTGCCGACAGGCTCATAAAGATTACCGGTAACATATATACCTGGAAGTGATTCAAAAGCTATATTTTCTACGGTATAGCCATCAAACGTCTTCTTACTATGACGGATCACTTTCGACTTCGGCCGGGCCGGAAGCTCACCAAGCTCCATTCCTTCCCTGATTCTTGATAAAACGACTTCTCTTCTTTCTTTCCAATATTCGAGATCTGCGGGCGTATTTTCCTTCAAAAACCTTGCCCCCTGCTCCGGTGTAAAATAACGGCCTACGCACAGCTCATCCTGTGCGAAGGCAGGAAACACACCGAAAAGACCGATGAGCGCCAATACTAAAAATGCTTTTAAATGAGCTGTGAGGGCTTTTTCCTGTATAAAAAATCTCATTACAAAAATTAAATTATATTTAGTTTAAATAGCCTTGTGCTATATCACTTTGTATTTTACCTTTGTAGCGCTAAAATAATCATGTTCTAGTAATAATGTTGAGCGATTGTCATAAAGTTGTTTCCGAAGAGCTCTTCCAGACATCAAAAGGCGCTTCTTATCAATGTGATGTAACCAACAGGATTATCCTGAAATTTGACAGCTTTGAACTGAGCCTGAGGATCCAGCAATTCCAGTGCCTTCGCAGATCGTTAAACCAGATCGATATTAAAGTCAGGCTTTTTGATCTGTCTGACGAAAGCGATCATCTCCTGGTAGAAGCTCCTATGGTGAACTTCCGGAAAAAGCTTACCCTCTGCGAAATAATCCAGCTCCGGGAGCTCGTCAACGGCACCTACTTTGCACTGGAGCTGAATTCCATGCTTCACAAACTGCTGGGGCCTGAACAGCACTTATTTATAAATCTTCCAATTAAATAGGTCTAACCATCTCATTATTAGACTTATTACAAATTCATCTGATTCGCGTATCTACTGAACCAGTTTAAGCAAAACGGGTTTACCTTTGTATTGTAAGTTAGTATCACAAACAAAGATATCTCATGAAAGATTTGCTCAGACAACGGACATCACTCAAAGAACAGATAGAAATATTGCTTAACAACCAGGTCAAAATGGAAGCCGAAGCGTCGGCTAACTACCTGGCGATGGCTTCATGGTGCGACAGGAACGGTTACAAGCACAGTGCAGCCTACTTTTTACGTCAGTCAGACGAAGAGCGTGCCCATATGCTCAAGATTTTCAACTACCTGCTGACTGTCGGCGGGACTGCCGTATCGCCTGCTGTCTCCGAAGTAGCCCAAGAGTATCCTTCCTTCCGGTCTGTTTTCGAAACAGCCCTGCAAAGTGAAATAAGCGTAACGACATCCATCAACCGGATTGTAACTGCAAGCCGTGCCGAAGAAGATTATGCGACTGAAAATTTCCTGCAGTGGTTTGTAAAGGAGCAGATAGAAGAAGAAGATAATGCCCGCAGGGCGCTGGAGCTTTTCGATGTAATAGGCGAAGAAGGTACAGGCCGCTACCAGATCGACAAAGCTATCGGGAAGCTTGGTTCTGACGAATAATAATTTTTATCCGGAGGTCTTTCACCTCATTGTTAACCCCCTGGCCGCATCACAAACGATGCGGCTTTTTTGCTAAAAAGCCTCTCTATTTCAAAAGGCGCTACAAAACAGAAAAAGTTTTTTAAGTTTTTTCTACCAAAACCTTGCGCTGTAATCTCAAACCCCCTACATTTGCCCCACGATTTCGGAAACGAAGTCAGAAAAGAAGCCTCCATAGCTCAGCTGGTAGAGCAACTGACTTGTAATCAGTAGGTCGTTGGTTCGATCCCGACTGGGGGCTCTTGAAAATCAAGCACTTAGCAAAAATGCTAAGTGCTTTTTTGTTGGCTGGTGGACACAATTTGAGGCTCAAACTGAAAAGTTGGGGGTTTGTTTGGCTCAAGCGTAAAAGTTGAGGGCTTTCGAGTAGTAGTTAGTTCCGGCTGTTAGACGGTACGCGTTAGATACGGTAGGATCTACCTGTCTATAGCAAAAGGAATCGCATGTATTAGCATGCCCCGTCAGGGGCTACCCGACCACATAAATGGGTAGCCCCTGACGGGGCATACCGTCGCATCGGTTCCCTTTTTTCTACAGACAGGTAGTGCCTGACGGCACATCATTGTGGACATATCTAACTGGTATCCCGGGGCGGTTGTTCGCAGACCGCATATACAGCAGGCATATCTGCTGCGTAAACTGGTCAATCCGACTCCGGCGCTGCCAGGCATAGTCTTCTTCTCGTCGTCCCATCGATTGCATAGCATGTTAAATAATTACGTATATTCCAGAAACAAAAATCCTTTCAGATTATGAAAAAGCATCTCGTTTTATTTATCGCGACAGTCCTTGTAATTGTTACAGTCAGCGTAGTATTTGCATTCAACTCTAAAGACCGGGTATCTGTCAGGCCTGTATCAGTTGCTGAGTCCTTTGATACTTATGGGCTTAGCTCAAAAGAGATTAACAAAAAAATTAATTCTACGCTAACCATGATGAATGACGATGGATATCGACTCGTTAGTACCTCCAGCGTGAGACATCGCCCCGCTCCAAACATGGAAGAATATGACATTATCTATCTTTTTTTTGAAAAGTAAACCTCTTAAGCCGCAGGCTCAGTAACCGAAAACGTATTCTGCCTGGATCTGCTTGTACTACTGTTCTATGTCAGAACTACCCGGTACGTGGTACCCCAATTTTATAACTGACCCTCTGTCCCCCGATACAATTCGATAAGCTCTTCCGCAATCGCGTAACTGATCTCATCCCATTCCGGTTCCGGATATCTCATCGCCGCCGAAGAAAAAATACCTTTTTTTACAAGCAGGAGCTTGAAAAACTTTATGGAATTACCCACTTCCTGGTTGGTAAACGAAAGTACCGGCAGCAGCGACCGGAACAACCTGACTGCCCCCTCCCGGCTGCCTTGTTCATAAATCGTAAACAAACGTTTATACACTCTTACCATCGAACTTTCAGGTATCATAGCATCCACAGACCTGTCCATAGCTTCAATGAACTGGGGAATGGCCCACCCGCCGGATACATGGAAATGCGCTCCCAAGGCCCGCTTCACAGCAGTATATTTGGGGCCGGCCGGCATCGTTTCGATCTTGACCCCCTTTATGACCGGTAATTTGTCTACCAGCTCCGACAAAATTTCCATATCCATTCCCTTTCCGCCGATCTGGAAGTCCTGCAGCATAACAGGAATAGAAACGCCTTCCAGCACTTGCCGGAAATAAGGAATTATCTTTGACGGAGCTCCGTATAACTCCTGCGGAACAGCCAGCATACAGGCGGCGAGGTCGTGGCTTTCCGCCCAGGCGACAAGTTTCCTGACCGGGATTATGTCACTGTCGGAAACGCCTGCAATCAAAGGTACACGCCCGTCGATAACGGCCCGAGTCGTACGCAGCAATAAAAGCCGCTCTTCCAGTGAAAGATAAGCCACTTCTCCGGCCACTCCCGTACAGATCAGTGCGTCTGCACCGGCGTCCACAGCGTCCTCTATCAGTGCTGCCTGGCTTTTGAGATCGAGGTCACCCGCTGTGGTAAAGGCGGTCTGTAAAATAGGAATAATGCCGCGTGGGATCATAATCTGACATGTCTGCTATACACGGCCTGGTCAATCGGCCCGCTTCAGTTGCTGTTTGAAGAAATCCCAGACTTCGGCATAAAAGTTCATGTCCTCGGGCTGACCATGGACACCATTGATCACCCTGATAAGCTTTACTTCCGGCTTACCTCTTTTTTTATAGGAATAACTTTCCATCGAAATGTTATTCCCCGGAACAGGGTCGGGCAATATCTTTTTCTCCGGCTCTCCTTCGTAGCCGGCCAGCCGGGCCCAGTAGGCAAACGACTCACGGGTCGATACTACCCTTCCCAGCGAAAACCCGGCTTTCATCTCTCCCCCTTCATCAGGATTTACCGGGTCAGCCGTGCCGTTGATGATCAGCGCAGCAACCGGCTTTCCCGCAGCGACGCAGTCCATATTGTCGCTCGCCGGCATATTGGCTACCAGGGCGGCCACAGCCCTGAAATGGTCCGGCATTCTCAACCCCATTTTATAAGCCATTTGCCCGCCACCCGATACACCCGAAGCAAAAACCTTCGTCCGGTCTATGCCATATTTCACAGCGAAATAGTCGATCATGCCCAGAAAAAAAGCTTCTTCGTTGATATCTATTCTGTTAGCCTCCGCAGTCGATGCCCTCCTGCACTCATTCCAGTACTTCTTGTATCCCTGCGGAAAAACCAGGAGAAAGTTGTCTACGGGCATTTCCCTGTCAATCTTAGCCGTATTTTTCATAAATGCCAGGGCCGTCCCTCCCGAACCATGCATGGCAAAAACAAGGCTTCCGCCTTTTGTATCGTGCGAGGGCTTTTTGAAACAGAAAGTACGGTAGTAGCCTTCTATGAGAAGGGAGTCTTCTATGACCTGGGCATTCACAATCCCGGAAAAGAACATGAACGCAAAAAATGCGGTGATTCTCAACATTTAGTAAGCAGTTTTTTACGCGAAACTAATCATTTGATAATTAACTTTCCCAACGAAGCCGGCACATGAAAATCGGGAGAGGCGGTACCCGGATCGACCCAGGTAAGCCAGTTTTCAACGAGCTTGTTATCTTCCCGGCTGAATTCAGCCCTGTAAGCCCCGAAAAAAACTGTTTCTCCGTTCTTCAGGCCTTCGAGGAACTCAAGCGGTATCGCTCCTTCAACGGTATATCCTCCCGGACGGGGCCGGGCTGCGACTTCAAAGCCGGCCGGCGCGTCCCAGTCAAAGTCCATTTTTCGGTAATGCTGAGCTGCATAGGCAAGTGTCCTCCCTTCAGGATCGATCTCAAAACAATAATATTTGCGCATGTCTTTGTCTTTGGAAAAAAACAGTTCCACGCGGTCGCCTTTCTCTATATCCCGCTCCTGCTGAAATCCGGGCACCTTAACGACTTCATCATCCGAAACGTCGAAAAAAAAGTAGAGATATTTCTCATCTCTCAACATAGACAAAGAGGTCTCCGGAGAAACCTCTTTGTTCCATGGGTTGCTGAAAGACCTGATCTCCTTTGCATCGGCCCAGGCTTTCTCATCTTTCGTCCCGTCAGGCCTGATCATGCTGCCGGAAGCAGATATTACGTGATATTCCTGCTTCTGAGCGCAACCCTGCAAGATTGTAAGGAACGCAGCTAACAACAGCTTTCTATACACAATACATAGATTTTCAACTTTCAAAGCATCTAATATCGGCAAATATCTTTCATTTTTTTACTTTTTATTAAATGGCTTTTGCAGCTTAACGAGCGGGGTTTCACCATTCAGATCCATCCTGACGGCCCCTATCCTTTCTGCACCGCCCCGCCAGCCTTCACGGGCATTGAAGAACATCCAGAGCGCATCTTTCCAGGGCACTACATCCAGTTGATAGATGATCGCCGAACGCCAGGGAATAGAAGGTTCAGGCTTGATGATCGGGTTGTAATCCGCCTCCTCCCAAGACAGGCCGTCTTTGCTGAACAACATCCGTATCTCAGACCTTGACTTTTTCTCGGCATCTATATAAATAGGATTGTAAAGGGCGATATAGCCGTCTTTGTACCCAAATACCTTGAACCCACCGCAACCGTGATTGCGATAGGGAAGGTTTGCATCGGGCGCAAGGACCGGCTCTTCTCTTTTGGTAAAAGGCCCCAGCGGATTGTCGGCTTCCGCGCAGAAAATATACTTAGGTTCGCCATAACCGGCATCATCGAGGTACACCATGCCTGCGCTGTAATACATCCTGTAGCGGCCGTCCGGCAATTGTATGACGCAGGGATTGCGCGCTTCTACACTCGAGCCTTCGCGTTCTTTCGGCAAATCGGGCATGATCAGGTCGACCGGCTTCGACCAGTTCACAAAGTCGGTGGTAGTGCGGGCGCGGATAACAACGCCGTATTTTTTCTTCAGGTCCGCATCTCCGGTAGCGGCGGTTGTAGCCGCATAGTATTGTATCCAGCGATCGCCATCAGAGAAAATGTATTGTATCCCTACTTCTCCTTCTTCTCTAAAAACTTCCTTCCACTTCAGCCCGTCTTCCGAAACCGAATGAAAAAACCAGGTATGCCAGCCCAGCGAGTCGTGGGAAAAACCATGATAAAATGCATGCCATTGATCGTCATGCTGACCTGGCGTCAGGATCTGCGGGTCGCCGATGACGAGCTCCGGCAGGCCGTACCCGGCGGGATCGATAAGCGGGTTTTCAGGTACTTCGCTCCACCTGGACGGCCCCCAGTCGGGGACAACAGAAGCGGCTTCCTCAACCCCGGCATCTTTTGTTTGTTTCGGTTGACAGGATGAAAGAAACATCCCGACACCCGCTGCTAAAATGAACTTTACTTTCATGGAATAAAGAGTATTTAATTATTGTGTATTCTGCCGTTTAATACCCGGGGTTTTGTACAACCACTCCTTTTCCTTCATCAATCGCCCTTTGCGGCAGCGGCCAACGTTCGAAAATATCAGGACGGTAAGTGCTCCCATAGCCTTTGAATTCAGCGGCTGCCTGGTATTTTTTATGACGTATTAAATCTGAACGGCGGGCGCCTTCACAAAACAATTCATGCCCTCGCTCGACCAGCATTTTATCGAGATAAGACTGGGTATCAGGAAAATTTTCCAGTGTATAGGCGGCAAGACCAGCCCTGCTCCTGATTGCATTCAGCAGGTCGACTGCCTCCTGCGAAACTGCATTTTCATTCCGTACCATGGCCTCACCCAACAGCATCAGCACATCTGCATAGCGGTAAATAACCCAATCAACACCACTGTTTTCGCCTGTAGAACCCGGATCCTCTCCGACTTTGATCGGCACAGCCCCTTTCGCCAGCGGCGCGCCGGGATTTTGTTCATTATACAATACGCCGTCGATTCCGTTAAAACTGCCGCTAATCACCTCAAGGCGTTTGTCCTTGGCATCGTATGTGTGGTAGTACTTCCAAATCATACGATAACCGCCCCATTTCTGAATCGACGGGTTCGTGGTCGGGTATGGACCTGGCAGCACGTGAGCAAGCCACAGCGTGGCATTGGTAGAGAGTGACGCGGTAGCGGCATGTATTATTTCTTTATTCCCTTCGTTTTCCAGAGTAAAGATATTCTTATAGTTATCCATAAGCCCGAGGCCATATTCGGCTTTCTGAAGCTCTCTACCCTCTGCTACCGCCTTGCTCCATTGCCTGGTCAGCATATAGTGCTTCATCAGCACCATGTGGCAAAGTGCAGCCGAAACGCGTCCATAGTCTTTCCCGGCCGCCTTTGCCGGTAAAACTTTGGCTTCCAGTGCTTCCGTAAGGTTTGTTTCAATAAACTCGCGCATCTTCTCTTCAGTACTCCGGGGCAATTGCGTATCTCCCAGCGGGTTTTTAAGATCTTCAAGCGTAGCTATCGGTACAGGGCCGTAGAGGTCATACAACATATAAGCCAGCCACCCCCGCAGCGCCTTACATTCCGCAATGAGACGTGCCTGCAATACCTTATCCTTCATCTCTAGTTTTTCGACCCGGTCGATCGCCAACGTAATCCGGCTGATATGCTGGTATCTCCAGTAAAAAGTAGTCACGGGATTCCAGTTTGCGTTCCAGTTAAAGCTAACTACCGGGGCCCAGGGATCGGCTCCCCATTGGCAATCCAGTATATCCGTAGCCATTTCCGACATGACATGAAAGCCGCCGGCAGCGGAATTCCAGTAGCCGCTGTATCCGCCCGATGAAAAGGGATTATAGCATGCTGTTACCAGTGCAACCGCATCATTATCATTTGCCGGGAAAAATCCCGGATCTATATTGGAATAGTCTTCCGAAACGAGATCGGTGCAGGCATTGAAACCCGTCATGACGACAGCAGCGATCAGTATTTTGCTGAATATTTTTTTCATATTGATATCAGAAAGTAAGATTAACACCCAAGCTATAAGTCCTCACATTGGGATAGGCATAAATACCGCCTGCCCAGGAATCGGTTTCCGGATCAAGCCCGCCGTAGTTGGTTACCATAAACGGGTTATTGACATCGAGATACACACGGGCGCCTTGCACAGCTTTACCGGGCGCTACAGGCAACGTATACCCAAGTGTAATATTCCGCATACGGGCATACCACGTCTTCCTGGCCAGGTAGTCCCCTGTTCCAAACGCGCTCTGGCTCTGGAACAGGCCGAAATAGGTGTTATCGGGATTTTCGGACGACCAGAAATCGCGGACTGACGAAGGCATTCCGTAGTCAGTCACGATCCGTTCGGGTCCTACCGAGGTACGGTAGTCACCGAATTTGAGCTGATCTGCGACCCCATACATATAGAAATTCAGGTCAAACTGCTTGTAACTGAACGTATTGTTCACCCCAAAAAGATACCCTGGATCTGAGGTCCCGAGAAATACTTTATCGGCATCATCCAAGCGCCCGTCAGGCTCACCTGTCTTCATGGCACGTCCGTTTGCATCATACAGGACGGCGCCGTTTTCGCCACGTTTAAACCCGTCAAGGTCTCTGAGTTTAACCTGGCCCGCTACTGCTCCCGGCATATGCGTGATATTACCCGTCTCCTCCGGCTGCACAAGGCCGTCGGAAAGGTATCCGAACTGCGCCCGGATATAGTCACCGGTTTGCTGATAAACCGCAGGCTTCCATGTCGGATCCCTTTCCTTCCACCGGTCACGATAAAAAGAGAACGTGAGATCGGTCGTCCATGAAAAATTTTCACGGCGGATATTCTGGCTGTTGACCGTCAGCTCCAACCCTTTGCTCTGGGTCTTACCGATATTGGCGGCTATAGTATTTACTTCGTGAAAACTCATCAGCGGACGGCTGCTTAGCAAATCGGAAATAGTACGGTTATAGTACTCCAACGTAACATTGATGCGTCCCAGAAGCTCCATATCCAACCCCAGGTTCATCTCTGATGTTGTTTCCCAGGTCAGCTCCCGGTTGCCCATCTGACCGAGATAAACCCCTTTGCTTTCCATACCGCCAAACAGGTAGTTGCGCCCTACATAAAAAAGGTCTCTTGCTTTGTTACCTATGTTGGAATTACCCGTCTCGCCGTAGCTTGCCCTTATTTTAAATTGTGACATAACAGTGCGGAGCGGCAGGAAGAAGCTTTCATTATCCACATTCCAGGCCAGCGCCACCGATGGGAAATAACCCCACTGATGGCCTTTCGCAAGGTTGGAGGCGGCATCGGCACGGAGCGTCGCGGTGAGATAATAACGATCGCCGTAATTATAATTTATCCTTCCGAAAAACGAGGCCATCTGGCTCTTGCCGGCAGACGATCTTACAGTAGGCCTCTGAAATGCGCCCGCATTAAGGTTATTGAACAAAAAGCCGTCTATCAGGAAATCCTGGTTACCTGCTTCCACGCCGTTCCAGTTGAAGTCCTGGAAAGAATAGCCGCCAAGCAGGTTCATACTGTGCTTTTGAATAGCCTTTCTGTAGTCGGCGGTAAGTTCGAAAAGATAATCTGCCTGCTCGGCGGAAGAAATAAAGGCCCCTCCGTTAGTCTTCTGCCCGTAAAGCGTTGTCTTCGGCAGGTAGGTATTGCGCTTGTTAAAGTTACGATCAAACCCCAGCATTGCTTTCACACGCAGGTCATCGAAAGGTGTCGCTTCAACGAAAGCGTTGGCAAGTATTCTCTCCAACCGGGAGCCGTCCGTAATTTCAAGCATGGAAGCTGCGTTAGGCAGGTAGTCGGCATAAAGATTTGTTGTATAGTTCCCGTTGCCGTCTCTTACCGGGCGGATAGGCTCCGACTGGATGGCTGTTGTCAGGACGCCGGCATTTTCAAATTCTCCGCTCCCCAGGGGCATATTAGAAAACCTGTTCTGGTTGAGGTTAAGGTTCAGACCGGCTTTAAAAATACGGTTGATCTTCTGATCCAGGTTGATACGCGCATTAAAACGTTTCATTCCGTTATTGCGTAGTACTCCTTTCTGGTCGAAAAAGCTGACGGATGTGAGGTATTTGGTATTATCCGTGCCCCCACTCATCGTAACCGAATGCTGTTGCTGAAAACCCCTCCTGGTAACAGCGTCTACCCAGTCGGTATCGTACTGGGGATTTGCTATCTGATCTTCCGAAAACCTGTCGCCCTTATACTCCGACCAGTCTACCTGCCTGGAATTGCCGCCTTTGCTGTAAACACCCATTTTATTATCATAGAGATAACGCTCCCGCTGATAGCGGTTATATTCATGCATCCAATCGCCGGCCCTCAATGTCTGCACCCGCGAAGACATAAGCTGGGTAGCCATCGAACCGGCATAGTCTATTTTCACCTTCCCTTCCTTTCCTCTTTTAGTCGTTACGAGAATGACGCCATGCCCTGCACGTGCCCCGTAGATGGCGGTCGCACTGGCGTCTTTCAGAATTACGACCGATTCAATGTCATTTGGGTTGAGCGTAGCGAGGATATTATCCTTCGGCCCGCCGTTATAACGGTTTCCACTTCCAGGTTCTTCGGAAGAAGAAACCGGGAAGCCGTCGATCACAATGAGGGGCGTATTACCTGCGCCTGTAGAAGTTGCTCCCCGTATGTTAAAGGTAGTCTGTCCACCAGGCTGAGCAGAGATGGTCGCCACCTGAAGGCCTGCAGCTTTCCCTGCAAGCGCCTGAGAAACAGACGAAAAAGTATTAACCGGCGCATCATCAAACCGGACAGATGACACCGCTCCTGTAAGATCTTTCTTTCTTTGGGTGCCATACCCTATCACAACTACCTCTTCCAGTGCTTTCTGATCGGCCTTCAATGCGACTTCCAGAAAAGTCATATTTTCAACAGGTATCTCCTGACTTGTATACCCTACGAAGCTGAAGATAAGCCTTGCGTTTTCATCCGTTACTTCGAGAGTGAAACGCCCTTCAGCATCCGTTGTCGTACCTCGCGGCGTACCTTTAAGCAGGATGTTTACACCGGGCAGCCCTTCACCGCTTTCATCCCGCACAACCCCTTTGACGACCTTATCAGGAACCGCTAAAAACAGCACCTCTCCCGACTGCAGCCTGGGAGAGTCGGCCGGCCCCCTGGTAAGGATAAGCCGGTTGTTTCGCAACCGCTCATAACGGATCTTCCTGGGAACCAGCAATTGCTCCAGGATTTTCTCCACCGCCTCATCACGGAAAGACAAGCTTACATTCCTGAAAGGAGCTACTACTTCTTTCTGATAGGAAAATGAAATATCAGTCTGTTTTTCGATTTGCCGGAGTGCCTCACTGAGCGATACATTCTGCATATCCAGCGTTATTTTCATTTTCAGGGATTCCTGTCCTCGCAAAGCATGGGCATACCCCATTCCTGCCAGCGCCCCGAGCATAAAAAGTTGTAACGCTCCTAATTTCATAAGCTTTAAAAGCCTTTGCTTTAAAATAGAATTTGACATAATTTGTGATGTTTTTGTTATGACAGACAAAACAATCCTTTTCTGCCGCGACAACGGCAGGAAGTCTCCGGGGAAGATGTGACCGCATCTTCCCTTTTTAATTGGTTTCCCATCGGATTTTAACGGGACTTTAACCGGCACGGACAATCCGGAGCCGGAAAGAAATAACGGTGTTGTATTTACGTCGCGAGACTCATAGGCATAGAGGTTTAGGTGTTAAGGTATATTACATCCCTCCGACTCGATCACGATCCTCGCATCCTCCTCCCTGTAAGAAGCGCCGATAGTCCTGCAAACAACCTCCAGGTTATCAAATATCGGATCGTCGTTTAGGGTCGTCGTAATGACACAGCGTTCGAGCAGGCCCCGGTCGTACACAAACTGCACGCCATACCGGTCTTCCAGCAGCTTCAGCAGATCGGGCACGGTAATATCTTCAAAGCGTTGTCTCGGGTATTCGGAAAGCTTTCTGATCGGGAGCGGATTGTCGACCAACCTTTTATCGAAATGTTCATCCTTCCTTGAAAATACCACTTTTTGATTAGGTGCCAATACGACGGCCGATTGCCCCGGCCTGTTATCTGCACCGGGATCCTGCCTGGAAACAGAGACTTTTCCTGTCTTTACATTGACCTCTACTTCGTTGTCTTTTTCGAAAGCCCGAACGGAAAAACTGGTTCCCAGCACTTCCGTAACGATTTCACCTGAATATACGGTGAACGGCCTCAGCGAATCTTTTGCTACGTCAAAAAATGCCTCTCCGCTAAGGATAACTTTCCGGCCGGATAAGCCAAAAGGCTTACTGAAGGATAATTTGCTATTTTTCTGGAGCACAACGATACTTCCGTCATCCAGGGATACCGTCATTGGGATGATCTCCCTGTTGACAACCTCCGACAACGTTTCCCCGTTATAGGCTTCCTGCAAGAAACCTGTTCTGCCGGTTTCGGGCTTGCTGCTGAAGGTGGTTACCGCCACCCGGCCTATTGCAAACACCAACAGGATGCCGGCTGCCCAACCGATCGCGGCCCGGCCCGGCGCCGGCCGGTTCCACCGTAAAAAATCCCTGGTAAATACAGATCGCCGTGGTGCAGGGCTTGTCCTGATTCCTTCAGTAATGCGTCGCCATACTTCTCCCTGGCTGGAGGCAAGCTCATCCCCTTTTTCAGCTTCCCGTACAGTCAGAATGAGGTTTTTCGCTCTATCCATAAGTCCCGGATAGGCGGGGTCAGACATCATGAACTGCTGCCAGTAGGCATCATTTTCATTAAACAATACCCATCTGACGAACGAATCGTCATGAAGGAAATCGTTTATATCTGAATAATTATATTCCATATTCACCAAACACTATAATAGGCCTCTATGTATAGAGGTACAGCTTTTGGCAAAAACTAATCATTGTCTGAAAAATAATTTCAGACAATGATATATTATCCGGGCCGTACGGAATACCCGGTGACTCCTATTGTAAAAAACAGGAAATAAAAATGATGGCATACGGCTCGATCAGCATCCGCAGTACCGTGTAAGACCGGTAAAACAGGTTACTGACGACCTGTTTCGAAAGCTTCATCAGCGAAGCGGTTTCCTCGAGGCTGAAACCATGGTAAAAACGTAGCATAACGGCTTCCCGCTGCCTCGGGCTCAGCCGGGTTATGGCATCTTTTATTTTATCTGCCTTCTCCGTCAGGGTTTCTTTTTCAATTGTCTGCTGCTCGGCCGATAGTGTTCCGAGATAATCGAGAAAATCATCGATATCTTCCGACTCCTCGAAAATATCATTCCTTGCATTTCTCAGCACCTGGTTACGCAATGCCCGGAACAGGTAAAATTTGGGTTGGTGCGCTTCAGCCAGGTGCTCCCTGCGTCGCCACAGATCGATAAATACATCCTGAATGGCATCCTCGACCAGTTGCCGGTCTTTCAACAGCTTCATCCCGTAATGCGCCATAGACTTGAAATAGCGCTGATAAAGCTGCTCAAATGCCTTCTGGTCGCCGCGAAGAAAGCTATCCCATATTTCGAAATCCTGCTTTTTTTCGGACAACCTGCTGATTGAGACCATACCGGGGAATCTGTTAGTGTCTTCCTGAGAAGGCCGGAAAAAGTGTAACGGCCTTTTTGAGACAGGCGTAAAATAAGCAGATGAAGGAATAAATTGCAAATTCTTACTCCCCGGGGAGCACCCACAGGACACCGGCGACTATCTTTTCACTTTAGCTAACCATTTCCGGTGCAGATCCAACAATTCTCTTACCACCTCGGGCTTCTCATTTGCCAGGTTTCTCTTCTCTCCGATGTCCGTAGGAAGGTGAACCAGGAACAGCCGGTCCTTACCCTTAAAGTCTTCCCCGGTCAGCCGGTCCTTCAAGCCGGGATCGGGATCCCTCGGGTTTCCTAACAGCTTCCATTCTCCTTTTCTCACAGCCCAACCGGCAGACTGGTCATCATACGCCCCCACCTGCCAATGCAGCTCGGTATGCCTGGTCTCCGCATTTTCATTCCTGATGACGGGGAGCAGGCTTTTCCCTTCCACTCTCCCGATATCATATCCTGAGCGGGTAATTTCGGCGATCGTCGGAAACCAATCCATGCCCGAAGTCACCTGGTCCCTCACCTGCCCTCCCGCTATCACATTGGGATAACTAATAATGGCGGGCACCCTGATACCGCCTTCAAATAAGCTGAATTTACCTCCCCGGTAAGGTCCGGAATTACCTCCTCCAAAAAAGGCCCGTTCTTCATACGAGTGCCCATGGTCCGACTGGAAGATAATCAAAGTCTTCTCAAGTATCCCCTTCTCGCCAAGCTTGTCCAACACCATACCGATCCGTTCATCCAACGTAGACACAAAGGCCGCGTATTCCTTACGCGGAGTATCGGTGTTGCGGTAATGTTCCCGCCATTTCGCCGTACCCTGGTATGGGTAATGTGGTACATTCGCTGCCCAGTAAATAAAGAAGGGCTTACCTTCCTTATCATCGTCGATGATATTGCCTATTTCCTCTACCATCATGTCAGGGAAGTATTCCCCTTCGCGATTGATCTCCACGTCGTTCCGGTACAGGTCATGCTTATTGGGGCCGTCCCAGAAAAAATAGTGGGAATAGTTGTCGATGCAGCCCCTCTGATGCCCGAAAAAATAATCGAACCCCTGCGCGTTGGGCAGCTTGTCCTGCGCATGCCCCAGGTGCCATTTCCCCACCAACGCGGTGTAATACCCGTTTGCTTTCAGCATTTCGGCTATTGTCACTTCCGACGAAGGCATCCCGCCCTGCAATCCGGGATCCTTTTCCGGGACAGGCACATTGCCCGGCATCCCCGCAGCCAGGTTCGACTTACCCGTAAGCAGAGAAGCCCTGGAGGGAGAACAAACGGGCGCACCGGCATAAAACTGGGTAAATCGTACGCCGCTTTTTGCCAGTCTGTCCAGGTTTGGAGTTGCCAGATCCTTTGATCCGTAGCAATTGAGATCGATCGACCCCAGGTCATCTGCCAGGATCAGGAGAACATTCGGTTTATCCTGGGATTTCACGAAATGAAAAGCACCACTGGCCAATAGCATACTAACCGTCGCCGCCACAATTCCTATCATTTTCTTTTTCATACAGGTAGCTACCAGTTAGGGTTTTGCTGCAGATTGGGGTTCAGATCGATCTGGGCCGGCGGGATAGCCCACAGGTAGTCCCTTTCGGCTTTAAATACACGTTTTTCTATCATCTCGTCGTCCGCGTTATAAATCGGCTTGTTGTTTACTATTTCTGCTGTTTTCCAACGCTTAATATCGGAATAGTATCTGCCTTCCATGGCAAGCTCGACCCGCCTCTCGAGCCTGACCAGCTCCCTCATCTGGTCCTTGTTCAGATTTTCTGCTACAGGCGGCATATTCACTGTGGGTCTGCTCCTGACCTTATTTAAAGCCCAGCTTACCTGCCCGGTAGGCCCCTGCAATTCGTTCAGCGCTTCAGCATAGGTCAAAAGGACCTCCGCATATCTTATCAGGATAATATTTAAATCCGAATTTCCTGCCACGACGTCAGGAATTGTAACATTATCCTTATAAATGGTATGCTTTTTACTGCCGAATCCGGTCGTTACCACATCAGAGCGGGTACTTATCTTTCCGTTGTACGGATATCCTGCTATCACGACGGACTGGTGAAGCCTGGGGTCCCTGTTGTCGTACGGCTTTCCGGGATCGAACAAATTTGACTCTTTGCTAGTCTTACCATCTTTCATCAGGTAGACATCCACCAGGTCTTTCAGCGGAGCAGGACGGTTCAGCAATTTCGAGTTGTGATCAGCCCCATGCATAAAAAAGGGAGCCTGATACTGTATGTCAAAGATAACCTCTACGCTGTTTTCATTTTCGGGGTACCAGATTCCCCGGTAATCGCCAAACAAGTCGTACACTCCCAGGTCAATTACTTCCTTAGCTGCGCTGGCAGCTCCTTCCCAATCTTCCTCAAAAAGCAAAATCCTGGATTTCAGCGCCAGGGCAGCTCCCTTGGTAGCCTTACCCAGGTTATTTCCCGTAAAGCGGTTTGGCAGCAGCTCTGCAGCCCGATCCAGATCACTGATTATCCTGCTCACCACTTCGCCTTTGGTAGCTCTGGGCAGGTCACTATGTATTTTCGGATCGGGGGTTTCCAGGACAAGAGGCACCCCTCCGAAATGATCCGCCAGATAATGATACAGCAGGCTGCGCACAAACAATGCCTGTCCTTCCATTAGTCGTGCCTGCTCCGGTTGCAAAGGACTGTTACCCAATTGGTCGAGCAATGTATTACACCTGCCGATCCCCCTGTAGGCGTTGTTCCAAAGATTGGAGAATAGGGCGGTCGTAGCTAATGCCGCTCCTCTAGCGATCCCGTCTGTCCCGTTGGCTTCGTTATAAGCCTTGGCATTGGGGGTGATCATGTCGGTCTCACCGACAAATATTGCGGAAAGACCATACAGTGAATTATAAACCCCAGCCAGGCCGGCGTTAAAATGCTCGGTCTCCGTCCAGAAGGTATCCGCACTGTACTGATCTGTAGGATCTACCAGCAAGGCGTTCTCGCAGGACATTACGGACAGAAAAAAAACTGCAGTTGTATATGAGAATAACCGTTTCATGAATATTTGTTTAAAAGCTGATATTGATGCCTGCCGTATACATTTTGATCGACGGGTATTCGTAATAGTTAGCCTGCTTTATATTTCTTTCCGGGTCAAAATCCTTCATCTTCGATAAGGTCAGCAGGTTCTGACCGTTTACAAAAACAAGACATCTGTTCAATCCGATCTTTTTCAGCACGCCGCCGGGGATCGTATACCCCAACTGTACGTTTTTCAATCTCAGATAAGAGGCATCGAGCAGCCAGAAGTCCGATTTGACAAAATTGTCGTTCTGAGAATCTTCGAATGCCGTCATAATGGGCAATTGCGCATTGGGGCGGTCAGGTGTCCAGGATTCGTTGACCCACCGTTCAGTCACGGAAGTCCCGAACCAGAAAGGCGTCGCTATGATTCCCTCGGGGTATGTATTGATGCCTCTTACCCCCTGAAAGAAAGTACTCAGGCTGAAGTTACGGTAGCTGAGATCTATACCGAAATTATATGTAATATCAGGCAGTACGCCTCCGATAATTTTCCGGTCGTCGGTATTGATTACATTGTCGTTATTCTGATCGACAAATTTGATATATCCGGGCTTTGTGGTGATGTTTTGAAAAGGGCTCGCATTTATTTGTTCCTGCGTTTGAAAGAGGCCGTCGCTCTCCAGTATGTAATAGGAGTCAATAGGGTACCCTTCCTTAGTAATAAACTTGTCTCCGCTATAAATGATCTCTCCGTTAAGATTAGTCACCTCATTGACATTATAGTTAAGCCCTGTGTTGATACCGTAATCAAACTTGCCTATTTTCCCACGGTAGATCACATTAAAGTCTACCCCCACATTTTTCACCGATCCGATATTCCTGACAGGTCCGCCGAGGTTGCCTACCTGCGACGGCAGAGTAACAGGCCGCAGGATATCATCGGTTCTCTTGTCATACAGGTCGATAGCCAACTCAAGCTGGTTGCGGAACAGGGAAGCATCGATGCCTAAATTAGCGATCCTGGTAGTTTCCCACGAAATATTCGGGTCCCTGAACGACTCCACTGCAACACCCGCATTGACATTTCCGCCAAAGAGATATTCCCGGCCAGTCTGGATGAGGTTTACATAGCTGAAGTTTGCAATGGCCTGATTACCCAGAACGCCGTAGGAACCCCGTAACTTAAGCGAGGAAAGCCACTCCTGCGATTTCAGAAAATCCTCCTGGTCCAGCCTCCAGCCCAGGGACAGTGAAGGGAAAAAACCCCATTGCTTCCCTTTTGCAAATCTCGAAGATCCATCATACCTGAAATTAGCCTCCAGCAGGTACTTGTTTTCGTAATCATAATTGAGTCTGCCGAAGGTCCCTATCAGCACGTTCATGCCCGAAGATCCGGTCACAGCCGGATTGGTAGAGCCCGCGTTCAACTCCGTAAGCGTATTCCCCAGAAAACCTTCTATCAAGGCGGTGAAGGACCGGTCTTCAAACTTTTCGTAGCTGCTGCCTAAAAGCAGGCTTATATTGTTTTTGCGCCCTATCGTACGGGTATAATTCAGTGTGTTGTAAACAGTCGTATTCAACCCTTCTGCATTGCTATTGAATACGTGTCGATTTTTATTGGGAGTGTAGTAGTCTACTCTCAGCTCTGCCAGCGTCTTTGCCTGGTACATATAGATATTGGGAACAAACCTCTTTTCGAAAGTTGACAATTTCGAGAGGCCCACTTTAGCAAGGTACTTGAAGCCTGCGGGCAGAGTGATTTCCGCACTGACATTGAGAATCCCGTTCAGCCTCTTCGTATTGAGGAAGCCCTCATTTGCCCAGACCAGCGGGTGCCTATATACGTTGTGGCCGGGCGATCTGACCCAGGTGTCCGCATACCTGCCATCCTCAAGATATGCAGGATGGAATCCCTGCGCCTTGAATACCATCTCCATCATGCTTGCGGCAGTGGTGGCGGGCTCGTGAGAGCTTCTCTGGTTAAAGGAAAGGTCGGTGGTAAGCTTCAGCCAATCCCTATACTTATAGTTCAGGCTGGACCGCACGGAAAACCGGCCTCCGTCGGTCCCCATCAGCACCCCTTTCTGATCCAGGTAGCCTGTCGATACAGAAAAGCCCAGCTTGTCAGTCCCGCCCGAAATCCTCAGATTATGTTCCTGGATTGCAGCATTGTTGAACATAATGTCGATCCAGTCGTTATGCGGATAGATATACGGATCTGTACCGTTCCGGTATTCATCTATAACGGACTGCGCATAAAAGGGTTGGGTTTTGCCGCTGTTGAAGGCGGCCTGGTTGCGAAGCTCCATAAATCTGACCGGGTCTTTGACAGTCTCGGGTAGATATGTAGGGGATTGAAACCCGAAGTAGTTGTTGTAATTGATCCTGGTCTCACCTGCTGAGCCGGACTTGGTCGTTACAAGGATTACCCCGTTTGCCGCACGATTTCCGTAGATCGACGCTGAAGCAGCATCCCTGAGGACAGAGATACTCTCAATATCGTTCGGATTGACATCAGCCAACGGAAATTCTACGCCATCTACCAAAACCAGCGGATTATTGTTGTTGAATGTTCCCTGTCCCCGGATTCTTATCGTAGCCCCGTCCTTACCGGGTTGCCCTCCGGGTTGACTGACATATATCCCGGTAACACCTTGTAAGGCCTGAGTGGAGTTTGTAATTGGCCTGTTTTCCAACTCCTTGGATGAAACCGAGCTCACCGCTCCTGTGACATTCACCTTTTTCTGCGTTCCGTACCCTACCACAACCACTTCCTCAAGCGCCTTCTGATCAACCAGGAGCGACACATCGAAACTCGTCCTGTTTCCGACCATTATCTCCTGGTTCATATATCCTACAAAACTAAATACCAACACAGCCTGATCATCAGGTACATTGAGGTTGAAGCGCCCCTCTGCATTGGTCGTCGTACCCTGCGGCGTCCCTTTAAGCAGGATGCTTACGCCTGGTAAAGCATCGCCGTTTTCGTCTGAAACCCTTCCCGTAACGTTTCTGTCCGGGATTACAGCGGAATCTTCGATTTTATCGGCATTGCTGTTATTTTCTTTTAACGATTCAGGTATTATATTCCTTAGCAAAATCCTGCTTCCTGTTACCGAATATTCGATGGAAAGCGGGTAAAGTAATTCTTTAAGTACAAAATCCAGCTTCTTATTGCTCACATTGAAGCTGACTCTCCGCCGCACATCGATGGCGCTCGAACTGTATATAAAACGAACCTGGGCTTGCTCCCCTATCCGGGCAAGTATCTCTCTGAACCGGGCATTTTCCGCCTGAAGCGAAATATTCTTATCCAGGATATTCTGTCCCTTGCCGGTGTGCGCATAGGCGATACCGCAACAAACAATTAACAGGAAAAGCTGATGGACGGTTACTTTCATGATTTTCCAAACCCGGGATGGGATCCGTAATTTTTTGTTCATAATTTAGCATTGTTTAAAGGGTTAAACGGCTCTGAAAACAGGTGTATTCATCCCGGAAACTATCCGGGAAAGCTTCAAATGGACGTTTGAGCTTTACACAGCAAGCCGGTAATGTGGACGCATTGCCGGCTTTTTATACGAAAAAAGGTCAGTAAAATCAGTTCATCTTCAAAAGTTTTAGATTACAAAAAAAAGTCCAGGACATTATCAAAACAGGTTACCCGCAGCCGGTACCGGAAATAAAAATACCGGAGCCGCGGATCTCGTAGCTTACCCGCAGCGCATCGCATATGTAATCAAGCTGCTCATATAGCCCCAATTCATTGAGATCGCCGGTAAAAACACATCGTTGAAGCGCCGCATTACCTATTACGATTTCTATCCCGTAAACCTTCTGCAGGAGCGCCAGCACTTCTTCTACCGGCGTATCGTCAAATTGAAAAGATGTTTCCACAGGACGGGGTACGATCATTTCAGGGATATCCACCAGGTCCTGGCGGATGGTTTTAGACTCGGTATCGAATACTACTTTCTGGTTGGACGTGGCAATCACACCATTACGCTTTTTCTCGTATCCGCCATTCCCTGTGTAGATCGAGACCTTCCCGGTCATTACCGATACTTCAATGGTTCCCTTCTTCTCTTCCGGCCTTATGCGGAAGCTCGTACCCAGCACCTCCGTTACTAACTCTCCTGCATATACGAAAAACGGTTGCTGCGGATCGCGCCGCACTTCAAAAAAAGCTTCTCCCGTCAGGTAGACCGTTCTTGTGCCTTCTCCATAGTTTTCACCGGCAACGATAGACGCCCCCGGCTCCAGAATTACCATGCTGCTATCGGGAAGCGCAATCCTCTGGCGTGAAACAGTCGTGTTCCTGCTCTCGATACCGGGGGGGAGAGATGCCTGCAGTTCTCCCTGAAAACGGTTGTAAACAAAATACCACCCGGCCAGCATAGCCGTTAGGAGAGAAGCGGCGATCACGGGCCATAGTTTTCGGGAAAAGCGGGAAATTTTTGCTTCTTCACCGGAATCCACTTTTTCCCTGATGCCGTTCCATATCCTGTTCTCATTCTCCAGACGCTCTTCGGCAATCTTAAAAAACGGATTTTCAGTATGGTGCCGATAATGCAGCGCCGCCCATCTTTCGACCAATGCCGCTTCTTCCGCAGTACATTCTCCGGCGCTGTACTTCTCCGCAAGCATATTGAACTCCTTTCTGGTCATCTGTCCAATTATTTAAAAATCTTAGTTGTCGGAAATGAATCCGTTGAGACGATGTCGTATCGCTTTGAGCGACTTCGTGATATGATACTCCACTGCCTTATCACTTAAACCCATTTGTTCCGCAATGGTTTTTACCGGCAGATCGTCAAGCTTCATCCTGAATATAGCGGCCGTCTTTTCAGGTAACTGGTCGAGCGCTTTTTCGATAGCTTTCGACAGTTCGTTCTCACTGAAGACGCGATCGAAATCTATATTTTCAAACACCTCGCGCATCAGCTCATACTCCCGGTATTTTCGCAAATTGATCTTCTCCCTGAAGTACCTGTTGGTCAGATTTCTGGCTGCTATGAAAAGAAAGGCGCCAAGATCGCGGATATGCGACGTGCCGCGGTTTTTCCATAGGCTCAGCATGATCTCCTGTATTATTTCCTCCGCCTCTTCCTTCGATCCGGTCTGCTGGTACACAAATCCATAGAGCTGATGCCAGTACCGACGGTAAATAGCCTCGAAAGCCTTTGCGTCACTGCTTCTTAGCAAATCCATCAATGACCCGTCTGTCAGTTCTCCTCTTTGCATCTGGCTTTTTCTTCCGTTCAATTTCCCCTAAAGTTCCAGATAGAAGGCGAACCCCTAAAAAAAATCTGATTTTTTCTGAAAATTTTTTGATTTACCAGGAAACAGCATGATTCAAACAGGTTAAACTGGAACCAAAGCTTTATTCCCGAATTCACCTTATATTTACCAACTGCAACTAGTTTTTTACCCTAAGCCCACACTATGTCCTCATCCAGTGAAATCACCCGGAAGGCATTTAAAGCGATCAGCGCGCTGAGAAACCTCGACGAGTTTCTGGCAGACATCAAAAGTAAGCCTTCAGCACTGGAAGCACCCGCAGAAAACCTTCCCACCGAAATCCCCGTTACGCGGGAGGGATCGGGTAAGCGGCTTCAATTTCTGTCCGACAAAACCGGGAAGGAGCTCCCTTTTTTAACCGGCGACGAACCGTTCTCCGACTTCGCGCAACTGGCAGGGAACATTGAAAACTTTATCGGGATGTCGATGGTACCGACAGGCATCATCGGCCCGCTTTCTGTACTGGGATCTGTAGCGCGCGGCGATTTCTACGTACCGCTTGCTACCACCGAAGGCAGCCTGCTTGCTTCTTATCACCGGGGAGCCAAGGCCTGCTACCTTTCAGGGGGAACTACCTCCGTCTGCCTGATCGACGGCGTACAGCGATCGCCTGTTTTCAAATTTGACAACCTGGGAAACCTCGGTACCTTCCTGATCTGGATCCTTGGACAGATCGAAGAATTTCAGCGGATCACCGAATCCGTCAGCCGCTACGCGAAGCTGCTGGACATGAAAACCAATATCGAAGGAAACCACCTGATCCTGACTTTTGAATATCACACCGGGGATGCTTCCGGCC